>DASXNX010000245.1:0-69791 GCA_036494725.1 Steroidobacteraceae bacterium | reverse complement strand
CACAAACATCAAAACTCTAAACCAACAACACCCTCAAAAAAAATAAGTGAGGCGCATATTGAAGGACAATAAGACGGCCGTCGAAAAGAAGGCCGGTGGCGGCTAGCGCGGCTGCCCTCGAAGCGGACCACCAAATTTAGGGAACCTGCTTCACCAAAACGCGCTCAAAGGCGGCCATGATCACGACGAAAAACCTATCCAAGCGCTATGGCGACATCCTTGCCGTGGACGACTTGACTTTCTCGGTGGCGCCGGGCGAGGTCCTCGGCTTTCTGGGCGCCAACGGCGCCGGCAAATCCACCACCATGCGCATGATCGCGGGTTTCATCGCCCCCTCCGCGGGCCAGGTCTCGGTTTGCGGGAACGACATAGAAAGCGCACCCGTGGCGGCAAAATCCTGCATGGGTTACCTGCCCGAAGGCGCACCCAATTACGGTGAGATGACGGTTGGCGAATTCTTGGACTTTGTCGCGGATGTGCGGGACTTGCGCGGCGAACATCGGCGCCAACGGCGCAGCGTGGTCGTGGACAGGCTGGGTCTGGCGCCGGTCATTGACCAGGTGGTCGAGACGCTGTCCAAGGGATTCCGCCGGCGCGTCGGATTGGCGCAGGCGCTGATTCACGACCCGCAGGTGCTGATCCTGGACGAACCCACTGATGGACTGGATCCCAATCAAAAGCACGAAGTGCGACGACTCATTAACGAACTGAGCAAGGACAAATTGGTGATCGTCTCCACCCACATCTTGGAAGAAGTTCATGAGGTCTGTACGCGTGCCATCATCATCGCCGATGGGCGCATCGTCGCCGACGAGACTCCGGGTGCACTCGAGTCGCGTTCCCGTTATCACCACGCGGTCAGTCTGAGATTCGAAAAGGCCGAGGAGATGGCGGCAGCGGGTCTCGCGATCAGCCAGCTGCCGGAGGTCGCCGCCGTCGAGACGGAAGAACGCGAACTCAGGCTCACCGCACTTCCCAAGCCCGGCGCGAACGCCCTGGCGGCGGTCGGATCCCTAATCGACAAGAACTCATGGGATGTGCCGGAGCTGCACCTGGAACCTGGGCGGCTCGATGAAGTGTTCCGGTCCTTGACACAGCCTCCGCGGAGCTCGGCGCATGAGTAAAATCACGGTGGTATTCCGGCGTGAATTGCGCAGCTATTTCACGACGCCTCTTGCCTATGTGTTCATCATCATATTCTTGGTTCTGGCCGCCGTGTTTACCTTCCAGGTCGGAGGGTTTCTGGAGCGCAATCAAGCAGACCTGCAATCATTCTTTCGTTGGCACCCTTGGCTGTACCTGGTGCTGATACCCGCCATCTCGATGCGCCTGTGGGCGGAGGAGCGCAACAGCGGCAGCATCGAATTGCTCATGACGTTGCCGATTACCCTGTGGCAGGCGGTGCTCGGCAAGTTTCTGGCCGCTTGGTGCTTCGCCGGCATCGCGCTGGCGCTGACCTTTCCGGTGTGGATCACGGTCAACTATCTTGGCTCTCCCGATAACGGGGCAATCCTGGCGGCATACGCCGGCAGCTTCTTGATGGCGGGCGGCTTCCTGTCCATCGGCATGTGTCTTTCGGCGGCGACACGCAATCAAGTGGTCGCTTTCATTACCGCGGCGCTGATCGGATTTGTGTTTCTACTTGCAGGTTTTCCGCTGGTGCTCGATTTTGTGCGCGGCGTGTTGCCGCAGGCCATTGTCGATGCCATCGCCTCCTTGAGCTTTTTCACCCACTTCGACGCGATCTCCAAAGGAGTGATCGACCTGCGCGACCTGACGTACTTTGCGGCTCTCATCGGTTTCTGGTTGGCCGCAACGGCCTTGGTGCTCGATATGAAGAAGGCGGAATAGGTGAACAATCGTTGGCGAAGAGTGGGTTTCGGCGTGGGCGGGCTGGCGGCGCTCGCGGTGTTGTTCCTGGGAGTCGTGATGCTCTCGAATGCGGGTCTGCGCGGCGTGCGCCTGGACCTCACTCAAAACAAACTCTACACCTTGAGCTCCGGCACGCAACAAGTCCTGAAGGACCTGAAGGAACCGGTCAATCTGTATCTCTATTTCTCGCGCGAAACTGCTGCAAAACAGTCACCGCTGATCATGCCGTATGCAGCGCGCGTGCGGGAATTTCTGGAGGAGATCGCGGCGCGCGCCGGCGGCAAGATTCATCTGCAGGTGATCGATCCTCAGCCATTCTCTGACGAAGAGGACCGAGCCGCGGAATTCGGCCTGCAATCGCTGCGCGACGCGGGTCTTGGCGAGCCGCTATATTTCGGGCTGGCCGGAACCAATTCGACCGACGGGCGCTCGGCCATTCCAAGCTTTCAACCTGACCGCGAAGAGTTCTTGGAATACGACGTGGCGAAGCTCATCCAAGAATTGGGCACACCGAAGAAACCGGTGATCGGTTTGATGAGCTCGATCGGGATTACCGGACAATTCAATCCTGCGACCGGACAAATGGGCGAGCCCTGGCCCATCTACACGCAATTGCAGCAACTGTTCTCGTTGCGCACCTTGGGCCTGGATTTCGACCATATCGACAAGGATGTGGACGTGCTGATGCTGGTTCATCCAAAAAAATTGGCCCCCAAGACTTTGTACGCCATTGATCAATTCGTCATGCGCGGCGGAAGGGTGTTGCTGTTGGTTGACCCGACCGCGGGCGCCGATATCAGCGGCCAGGATCCTTCGAACCCGCTCGCCGCGGCAATGGCCAATCACTCATCGGACTTGCAGCCGTTGCTTGCGAGTTGGGGTGTCGACTACGACCCCACCAAGGTCGTGGGCGACTTGAGTCTTGGCCTCGAGGTTCGTTCCAACGCGGCATCGCCGCCCACGCGTCATATCGGAATCCTCGGCCTGCGGCACGAGAATATGGATCCGAAGGACGTCGTCACCGCCTCGCTCGAATCCATCAATATGGCCACCGTCGGTTCGCTGGCGCCGCGCCCGGGGGCTAAGACCCTCTTTGAACCCTTATTGCTGAGTTCCACGAGCGCCGAGCCGATCCCGGCGCAGCGCTTCAATGCCTTGGTCGATCCTGCGACTCTGCGCGACGGCTTCAAATCCACCGGCGTGCGCTATACAATCGCGGCCCGCATTACAGGCCCGATCGATTCGGCGTATCCCGCCGGACCGCCCGCAGATCAGAAGCCCGTTGCCGGACCACCGATTGCGCATCTCGCCAAATCGGCCATGCCCGCAAACATCGTGGTGATCGCGGATACGGATTTTTTGATGGACTATCTGTGGGTGCAGACGCGCGAACTGTTCGGGCAACGAATCTCGCAAGCGTTTGCCAACAACGGCGATCTGATAGCGAATATTCTCGACAACTTAAGCGGCAGCAGCGCCTTGATCAGCGTCCGTGGCCGCGCCTCCTTCTCGCGTCCGTTTGAACGCGTCGAGGCGCTCAAGCGCCAAGCCGACGATCGTCTGCGTGCCAAGGTCCTGGAACTGCAGGCGGAGTTGCAGCAAACCGAAAGCAAGTTGACCGAATTGCAAAGCAAACGCAACGATCAAACTTCCATCATGCTATCGCCTGAGCAGGAAGCGGAGCTCAAGCGCTTTACGGCCGAAAAAACCCGTGTCCGCAAGGAATTGCGGGAAACACAACGCGGCCTGGATGTGGATATCAACCGTCTGTATACCCGGTTGAAGATCATCAATATCGCCATCGCGCCGCTGCTGGTGGCGATCGCCGGCGTTGTCATTTTGACGATGCGCCGTCGGCGCCGGCCGGCCGCGCCTTCGAGCGCGGGCGGCGGAACGGGTTTGGTATGAGCAGACAGCGATTCGTCCTATTGCTGGCTGCGGCGTTCCTCGCAATCTGCGCAGCCCTGTACTTGAACACGCGGCGCAATCTCGACAGTGTTACGCCGGGCGCGAGACTTTTCCCCTCGCTGGCACAGGAATTAAACACGGTCACTGAACTCAACGTCGTCAAGGGCGGCAAGACCCCGCTGGTCACCATTCGCAAGCAGGGGGAGCAGTGGACCGTGGCGCAGCGGAACAACTATCCGGCGGACGTTGCCAAACTGCGCAAACTGCTGCTGGCTTTGAGCGACGCCAAGATCCGCGAGGAAAAAACGGCCAATCCGGCAAGTTACCCCATCATCGGCGTCGAAGATCCATCGCTTGCCGGCGCCACCGGCGCGCAGATCGACTTGGTCGCGCAGGATGGGATGCATGGCGTGATCGTCGGTAAACCGGTCGGCGAGGGAAGCTTCGTCAGACGTACCGGCGAGAAAATCAGCTACATCGTCGAGCCAGGGATTTCATTCGAAGCTGAACCGCGCTACTGGATCGACACACGCTTGCTTGATTTACCCACCGACAAGATTCAAAGCATCGAAGTGAAGCCCACCTCGGGGCCCGGCTACGCCGTGCGTCTGACAGCCCCTGATGCCCCGTCAGCCAAGGCCGGCGCGGTCGCCGCAAAATTTGCGCTGGAGCCGGTTCCGCCAACGCGCATCGCCGCCGAGAGTCAAATTCTGGCGCCCTCGCCCACCGCATTCGGTAATTTGAGTCCCGACGATGTCGCACAAGCCGGCGACATCGATTTCAACAAACCGTCGGTGGCGACGGTGACGCTGCTCGACGGCAGCCTCATTACCGTCACCGGCACTGTCGTCGGCGAAAAGCACTGGATCCAGGTAACTGCACCGAAGGATACGGCTCTGACTGCAAAGGCCGGCGGCCGTGCCTTTGAAATAGCCGGCTATCGCTACGATGCTATTTTCAGGCCGTTGGAGCAATTGCTGGTCCCGCTTCCGCCACCGCCCGAAAAGAAACTCGCGGCGCCGTCAAAGCCAGCACCCAAACACCCGTGATCGGCGGGGCCAGTGCCGGCTTCGGGCATCGGCTCGCGGCATTGGTTTACGACGCCGTACTGCTGGCTGCGATACTGATCATCTATACCTTTGCCGCGCTGCTGTTGGCGCATGGCGCCGCCTTGGTACCGGATGCGGTGGGCGCTTGGGCTTATCTGTATCGCGCCGGGCTGATCGGGCTGCTGGTGGGCTACTACCTGGTCAATTGGTTGCGCAGCGGCCAGACCTTGGGAATGCGTGCCTGGCGCATTCGCACCGTAACGGATTCGGGCAACCCACTGTCTCTCAAGGCGGCGGTCTTGCGGACCGGATTCGGGATACTCGCTTGGGCCCCGGCAGCGCTTGGAGTGCTATGGCTGTACCTGGACTCAGAGCATTTAGCGGTGCACGACCGGCTGTCAAAGACGCGCGTGGTACGGCTAACGCGTTCTTGATATTGCAATCAACGTACAGACGCCGACAACGGCGGTCGGCAGCCAACCGACGAGGGCAGGATTGAGATTGAAGAGCTGCCCTCCGTTTTCGATGGTGCGCGTGATCAAGAAGAAAATCACACCCAGCATGACGCCGACGACCGTCCGCGTTCCGGCGCCGGTGGTGCGCAAGGGTCCGAACACAAAGGGCAGCGCCAACAGCGTCACGACCACGACTGCAAACAGCCGCGCGATCCTCGACCAATACCCAATTTCGTAAACTGTCGTCCCGAGATTGTTGCGTCGCAGATGATCAATGTACGAGGCAAGCCCGTGGAGCGTCAGCAATTGGGGGTCGGTGGCGGCGAGCGCGAGAAAATCGGGATTTACGGTGGAGGCCATGCTGACTTGAGGCAGCGTGTCGCTCGCGATGCGGTTCTTCTCGAAACGCGAAGTCGCCACATTGTACAAGCTCCAGCGGCCCGGGTCGGCGACTGAAATCCGCGCCGCCCTCTGAATGGATCGCAATCGCGTCGGCCCGTCGAGTTCGAACACGGATACACCGCCGAATGCCCTGTCCACCTCGCCGGTTTGCACCCTTATGATGCGGTTACCGTCCTTGAGCCATGCGCTGCTCGAGCCCGCGAAGCTGACACTTGCCAATTTACTGGTGGTTTTCTCGCGCTTCGCGAATTGCGCCATCGGAGGAGCTGCGTATTCGCCAATGGCGAACATCAGCAAGGACAGGGTCATGCCGGCCACAGCAACAGGCCATGCGATGCGCCACACGGAAACCCCGGACGCTCTGGTCACAACCAATTCGCTTCCCGCGGCGAGATTTCCGAGGCCCATCAACGTCCCAATCAGCGCGCCAATGGGCAGCAGTTCGAATGCCTGCTGCGGCACGTTCAGCAGCGTGAACAAGAACGCATCGCCGGCACCGTAGCTGCCCGAACCGATATCGCTTTGCTGGGTGATGAATAAGAACAGCGCCCCCAACACCAATAGCACGGCCATGGCCATGAAGGTGTAGAGCAGCACCGTTCGATATAGGTAGCGATCGAGGGTGTTCATGCCGACCTCGACTCGCGCATCACGAGGAAGAGGCCCAAGGCCAATGCCGCCGCATGAACCCACCACACGCCGATGGCCGGCGGTAAATCGCTTTTTTCCAGCCAAACCTTCGAGGCATTCAGCAGATTCGAATAGACGAAGTACACGACTATTGCGAAACCCACCCGGGCATAGCGCCCTTGCCGCGGACGCAACTTGCTCAATGGCACGGCGACCAGGGTGAGCACCAGTGCCATGAGCGGCGTGGAGGTCCTGAATTGCAACTGGGCGATGTCGGAGGGGTCAGCGGAACCGATCAGCAAGCGGGTCGGCTTGGTGTCCGGGTCCCGCGAAGGGCGCGTATCCTCCGGCGTCGCAATGGGAATGCCGTGCTCCCGAAATTCGATGACGCGAAAGTCATCCTCTCCGGGCACGCCTTCGTAGCGCTCGCCGTTGAATAACGTGACCAAGTGCATGCCGCCGCTGGTCGGTTTGGAATAGGTCGCGGTATCCGCCAACGCCACTTCAATCCGCCCGGCGGACTCGCGCTGCACAAAGACATTATGCAGCACGCCGTCCGAGTCGACGCGCTCCGCGTAGAAGACCGCGTCGCCGCCGCTGAACGAACGGAATCTGCCGGCATCGAGTTTACCGAATTGGGCTTCCTTGATTGCCGATTGGCGCAGCGCCTGAACTTGCCCATCCGCCCGCGGAACCTGAACGAAGGACAGCCAGCCCAATCCGATTGCGATCAGCGCCGCGAAGCAGAATAGCGGTACCAGCAAGCGCGCGGGCGAAAAGCCGCATGCCTGCAAGGCAGCCATCTCGCTGTCGTGATACATGCGGCCCAACGTCAGAACCACGGCGAGCAACAATCCGACGGGCACGATGACCGATAAATTCATGATCGCGCCGAGTACGATCAAATCGAACACGACGCCCCGGCCATATTGGTTTTCGGCAGCCTGGCCGAGCACTCTGGACAGCTGATTCGATACCAGGATCGCCACCAACACGCCGGTCACCGCGAGCCAGGTCTGCACCACTTCGCGCAGAACATATCGTTGCACCGTCCATTTCATAGCGTCGAGCTTAGAGCCTTCGCGATAATCTAGTAAACTATTTGTATAAACCTGGATTAGAGCAACTCAAAAGATAAAAACGGAGTCCCGCGATATGGAATTCATGGCCATTGTTGATGCCAAAGCACGGCACCCGGCCGGCTGCGCGGTGGTGGGCGTCTATGAAGGCGGCGACCTTGGCGTGGCCGCCCGCCATATCGACAAGCAGCTGGACGGCATCATCGCGAACCTGCATGCGAGCGGCGATTTTGCCGCCAAGCTTGGGGATACCCTGATGCTGCCCTTGCCGAAAGGATCCGCCGCCAGCCGCTTGCTGCTCGTTGGCCTCGGCGCTCGTACCGGATTCGGGCGTAAACAATACCGCAAGGCGTTGCAATCGAGCGCGCAGGCGCTCGCCAAGACAGGCGCGAGCGATGCCGTGACTTACCTCGCGTTGGAGCCCGTGGCAGAACTGGACATGACCTACCGGGCGCGCTTTGTCGCCGAGGTGCTCGGTTCGCACGCATACCGGATCCCGGATCTAAAGACCGCTGCCAAGCCCAAGGCACGGCCTCTGGCGGTGATCCGGGTCGCGACAGCCGAGGCGCGGGGCGAGAAGGCAGCGGCCGAAGGCTTGAGGATTGGCGTGGCTCTCTGCGGCGGACTCAAGCTGTCGCGCGATTTAGCCAATTTGCCCCCCAATGTGTGTACTCCCACCTACATGGGCGAGCGCGCCCAAAAATTGGCCAAGGAATTTCGCAGCATATCGGCCAAAGTGTTCGATAAAAGTGCGATCAAGGCGCTGAAGATGGGTGCCTTTTTAGCGGTGAGCCAGGGCTCCGAGGAGCCACCGCGTTTGATTGTCTGCGAATATCGCGGCACGAAACCGACTGCGGCGCCCATCTGTCTGCTGGGTAAAGGCATCACCTTCGATTCGGGCGGAATTTCGCTCAAAGAACCACCGGCGATGGACGAAATGAAATTCGACATGAGCGGCGGTGCGGCCGTGCTCGGGACGCTGCGCGCGGTCGCCGAACTCAAATTGCCGATCAACGTGGTGGCCATTGTCGCTGCCAGCGAGAACATGCCCAGCGGCAGCGCGGTAAAGCCCGCCGACATCGTTACGACCATGTCCGGTCAAACGGTTGAAATTCTCAACACTGACGCGGAAGGCCGACTGGTCCTATGCGACGCCATTACCTACAGCCGCCGCTTCAAACCGGCCGCTGTCATCGATGTCGCGACATTGACAGGTGCCTGCATCATCGCTCTGGGTACCCATACCAGCGGTCTGATGAGCAACACCCCGGCCCTGGCCGCGGAGCTGGAGTCAGCCGGCCTGCGCGCGGACGATCGCGCTTGGCGCATGCCGATCGGCGACGAATATTCCGACTTGCTCAAGAGCAACTTCGCCGATATAGCCAATGTCGGGGGACGCGAGGGAGGCGCATGCACCGCGGCATCCTTTCTTGCGAAATTCGCGAAGGACCTCCACTGGGCGCATCTTGATGTGGCCGGAACCGCTTGGCTCGGCGGCGCCCAAAAAGGCAGCACGGGGCGACCGGTACCTCTGCTGCTCGACTTTCTAATCCATCGCGCCAAGGCAAAATGACGGAGCGAGTCGACTTCTACATTCTCAAAAGCGCCTCGCACAAACAGCGCTGCGCTTTTGCGTGCCGCCTCACCGAAAAAGCGTACCTGCGGAATCTGTCGATCGTCATTCTCAACGAATCCTTGGCCGATGCGGAGATGCTGGACGAGATGCTTTGGACCTTCAACGATCGGTCCTTTGTACCGCACAAGATATCGGTGGACGAGAGCTCCTTGGACCCGAAGACTCCGGTCCGCCTGGTACTCGAAACCACCGCGGCGTGCGCGGCGGACCTTCTGGTTAATCTGGCACCCCGCCTTCCTGCCGAAATGCAGCGGTATGCGCGGATCGCGGAAATCGTTGATGCGGACGAGGAGCGCCGGCGGCTGGGACGCGAACGCTTCAAGGCGTACCGCGACCTTAAAATGGTCTTGGAAACCCATCAGATCGATGAGACCGCGGAAGCTTAGGGCGCTCGAGCATGGATAAGGCCTACTCACCGGCTGACATCGAAGCGCGTATTTACGCACGCTGGGAAACGGCCGGCTACTTTGCACCCAGCGGACACGGTCCCGCCTACTGCATCGCCATTCCGCCGCCCAACGTGACCGGCACGCTGCACATGGGGCACGCGCTGCAAGATACCATCATGGATGCGCTGATTCGTTTTCATCGCATGCGCGGCTTCGATACCCTGTGGCAGCCGGGCACCGACCACGCGGGAATCGCCACGCAAATGGTGGTCGAGCGCCAGTTGAATGCCGAGGGTTCGAGCCGGACGGATCTCGGGCGCGAGGCATTCGTCGAGCGCGTCTGGAAATGGAAGGAAACTTCCGGCGGCATCATTGCGAAACAAATGCGTCGCCTGGGCGCTTCGGTCGATTGGCAGCGCGACCGCTTCACGATGGATGCCGGCCTGTCGCAGGCGGTTACCGAGGTATTCGTGCGGCTTTATGAGGAAGGCCTCATCTATCGCGGCAAACGCCTGGTCAACTGGGATCCCGTCCTCATGACCGCCCTGTCGGATCTGGAAGTCGTCGCGGAAACCGAATCGGGCAGCCTCTGGCACTTGCGCTATCCCTTGAGCAAAGGGGATGGGTACCTGGTGGTCGCGACCACGCGACCCGAGACGATGCTGGGCGACGCCGCCGTCGCTGTGCACCCGGACGATGAGCGATATCGACACCTGATTGGCCGCAAGGTGCGCCTGCCCCTGACATCGCGCGAACTGCCGGTCATCGCCGATTCCTATGTGGACCCGACGTTCGGCAGCGGCTGCGTGAAGATTACTCCGGCCCATGATTTCAACGACTACGAAGTCGGCCAGCGGCATGGCTTGCCCCTGATCACCATCATGAGCCTGGATGCGACCCTCAACGACAATGTGCCCGAGCCGTACCGTGGCCTCGATCGAGTGGTCGCGAGAAAGAAGATCGTGGCCGATCTTGACGCGCTCGGGCTGGTCGATCGAGTGGAACCGCACCAACTCACGGTGCCGCGCGGCGATCGCAGCAATGCCATTCTCGAGCCCTTGCTGACGGATCAGTGGTTCGTCGACATCAAGCCGTTGGCGGCGCCGGCCATTCGCGCCGTCGAAGAGGGTCAAGTGCGCTTCGTGCCCGAGACTTGGACGGGGGTGTACTACGAATGGATGCACAAGATCAGGGACTGGTGCATCAGCAGGCAGCTTTGGTGGGGTCACCGCATTCCGGCTTGGTATGACGCCGACGGCCGCTGGTACGTGGCCCGCAACGAAGCGGAGGCGCGTGCCGCGCACGGCATCGACGCGTCCACTCCCCTGCGCCAGGACAACGATGTGCTCGATACCTGGTTTAGCTCGGCCCTTTGGCCCTTCTCCACGCAAGGCTGGCCCGAAAAGACCCATGCGCTGCAAACTTATTACCCCACGAACGTCTTGGTCACCGGATTCGACATCATCTTTTTCTGGGTGGCCCGCATGATCATGCTGGGCCTGAAATTTACCGGCGAGGTTCCGTTTCGCGTCGCCTACATTCACGGACTCATACTCGATCAAGACGGCCAAAAGATGTCCAAGTCGAAGGGCAACGTCATCGACCCGCTGGATATCGTCGACGGCATCTCCCTGGATTCGCTCCTCGCCAAGCGCACGAGCGGGCTCATGCAACCGCAGATGAAGCCGGCCATCGAAAAGACAACGCGAAAGCAATTTCCGGACGGCATCGCGGCGTTCGGCACCGACGCGCTGCGCTTGTCCTTCGCCCGCCTCGCCACGCCAAGCCGCGAACTGCGGTTCGACATGGCCAGGGTTCAGGAGTACCGCAACTTCTGCAACAAGCTATGGAACGCCGCGCGCTATGTGCTGATGAACGTCGAGGGCCAAGACCATGATGCCGGAGGCGCCGGTTTCAGCCTGGCCGACCGCTGGATACGATCGCGCTTCGGGGTGATGCTGAAGCGAGTCGAATCAGGCTTCGCCGAGTATCGGCTCGACATTGTCGCCAACGCGCTGTACGAATTCACCTGGCACGATTTCTGTGACTGGTACCTCGAGCTGTCGAAGGCCGTCCTGCAATCGGACGCCGCGACGGCCGCCGAGAAGCGCGGCACGCGCTTCACACTGATCGACATCCTCGAGCAGCTGCTGCGAGCGCTGCATCCGTTGGCTCCCTTTATCACCGAAGAAATATGGCAGCGCGTGCGCATAAGCGCCAAGGCTCCGGGCGATACCATCATGCTCGCGGCGTTCCCCGATTCGAGCAGCGTCTCAAATGATGCGCAGGCGGAGTCGGAAATGCGCTGGGTCATGGACTTCATTCTGGGCGTCCGTCAAATTCACGGCGAGATGGATATTCCCCACAGCCGCAAACTTCCGGTCGTGCTGCAAAATGCACGTGCCAAGGACTTGGAGTTCCTTGGCCGTAATTTGCACTATTTGACGCGCCTGGGCGGAATCGAACCACCTCGTCCGCTGGGGGCGTCGGAGACTGCGCCGATATCGGCCGTCGCGCTGCTCGGTCATCTCGAAATATTGGTGCCGATGGCGGGCTTGATCGACCCCGAAGCCGAACTCGATCGCCTGGCCCGGCGCCGGCGCAAAGCGGAGATCGAGTCGCAAAAATTGGCGGCCAAGCTTGCAAATGGCCAATTCGCCAGCAATGCACCGCCCGAAATCGTCGCCAAGGACCAGCAGCGGCTTGAGGAATTGCGCACGGAAATCGCTCAGTTGTCGGCCCAGACTACGCGGGTGACCAAGCTCAAAAACCAATGAACACGCTGCACTCGCAGGTCCAGGCGATTCTTGCGCAGATCAATCGGATCGTCCTGGGCAAGGATGCGCAGATCCGGCTATGCCTGGCGTGCCTTCTGGCAAAAGGGCACCTTCTGATAGAGGACATTCCCGGCGTGGGCAAGACCACGCTGGCACACGCAATCGCCAAGACCCTGGGCCTGTCCTTCCAGCGTATTCAGTTCACCAGCGATCTGCTGCCGGCCGATGTGCTGGGCGTGTCGATCTACGACCGCGAAACGGGCAAATTTAGATTTCAACGCGGACCGATCTTCGCTCAGTTGGTGCTTGCCGATGAGATCAATCGCGCATCGCCGAAAGCGCAAAGCGCATTGCTCGAAGCCATGGAAGAGCATCAGGTCACGCTCGATGGGCAGTCGATGGCGTTACCCGAACCCTTCTTCGTAGTCGCCACGCAAAACCCGCAAGACCAGGTTGGCACCTTTCCTCTTCCCGAGTCGCAGCTGGACCGATTCCTGATGCGCGTGCACCTGGGCTATCCGGCCGCCGCCGCGGAGCGCGAACTGTTGAGCGGAGTGGATCGTCGCGATCTGGTGAACACCCTGCAGACCGTGGCAACGCCGGACATCTTGCGCAAGTTGCAGGAAGGCGTGCTCGATATACACGTTGCTCCGGCGCTGCTCGACTACGTTCAGGCCTTGGTCGCGCATACCCGCCGTGCACCGGGACTGAACGCCGGTCTGTCGCCCCGCGCGGCCATCGGAATGCTCCGTGCTGCGCGCGCCTGGGCGCTCCTCGAGGGCCGAAGCGCCGTCATTCCCGAGCACGTGCAGGCAATCTTCCCATCGGTGGTCGAACATCGGGTTCGTCAGCGCAGCAGCGACGCGGTTGCGGTCACGCGGCTGCTCGAGGCCGTGCCGGTTCCCTAAGCATCAAAGGATCCTCATCCTTGGGTACCTTGCGACAGGCGGCGATTAATCGATTGCGTGCCCGCGCCACGCGCCTGCACGGCCGTGACGTTCTTCCCGCCAGCATCAATCGGCGCCGAATCTACATCCTGCCATCGCGATTCGGCATCATGCTCGCGGTGATTCTGGCAGCCATGCTGATCGCGGGCCTCAACTACAACAGCAATCTCGGATTGGCATTTGCTTTTCTCATGGGCAGCATGGCGCTCGTCACCATGCATCACTGCAACCGCAATCTAATGCGCATGAGCGTGGACGTGACTCCGGAAGTCGATGCATTCGCCGGACGCGAGGCGGTATTCGAGTTTGTGTTGCGCAATGATTCGAATCTAGAGCGTCGCGACATCGAAGTGCGCTGCAGCTCCGCCATCGGCTTGGGCAGCGTTCCGGCCATGGAGAGCGAGCCCATCGAGGTCGTGGTGCCGGTGGCGAGACGCGGAGTGACGCGCATCAATCAGTTCGAGCTGCGCACTTACTACCCGTTCGGTTGGTTTTACTCTTGGACCTATCTGCAAGGATCGCTCGTTATCTACGTTGCGCCGGCGCCGGCCGGCTCCCGAACCTTGCCCTCGGCAGGGGCGCAGGGTCATGCCTCCCATTCCGATGCGCGAGGCGATGAGGATTTCTCCGGCCTGCGGGCCTACGAACCCGGCATTCCGCTCAAGCATATGGCCTGGAAAGTACTGGCGCGCGGCGGCGAAGCGGCGGTGCGAAGCTATTCGAGTTTAGCGGCACAACCGGAGTGGCTGGAGTGGTCTTCGCTTCCGGGGCTGGACGAGGAGGCACGCCTCTCGCAGCTCTGCCTTTGGGTGCTGGAATGCGACGTCGCGCAACGTCCGTACGGCCTGCGTATTCCCAGCAAGGAGATCGCGCCTTCCGGCGGCGCCGCGCATCGATTTGCCTGCCTGCGAGCCCTGGCCGCGCATGGGCAATCCGAGACCTGAATGAACACCGACCGGGTATCGGCGCAACAGCTGCTGGGAATCTCCGTGTGCCTCGTGCTGTCGCTCGGCGCGCAGCTTACCTCGCTGCCCTTGTGGATACCGGCGATCGTGGTCATTTGCTGCCTGATCCGCCTGGGACTGGCACGCAGTGGCCGCGGGATGCTGCCGCGCGGCGTGCTCTTGGTGCTGGCAGGATTGGCCATTGCGCTGTTGTTCCTGCGCTTTCGTACATTCAACGGACTGACGGCCGGCACGGCGCTGCTGGCGGTCATGGCGGGACTGAAACTGCTGGAGACCCGGACCAAGCGCGATATCTACATCATCACCCTGATCATTTACTTTTTGAGCCTGTCCGCCCTGCTGGAAGCACGCTCCTTCTGGCTACTCGCCTACCTGATCGGCGTCTGCTGGTTGACCACCGCGACCCTGCTGCGGCTCACGTCGGCCGTGCCCTCCCCGGACTGGCGCACCAGTCTGCGCTATGGGGGGCGCATCCTGGTTCAGGCGCTGCCGCTGACCCTGGTTTTTTGGCTTTTGTTTCCACGCTTCGCGGCGCCGCTTTGGCAGGTTCCGAATGACTCCCGCACCGCCGAATCCGGATTAAGCGACACGATGAGCCCGGGCGACATCAATCAACTGGCACTTTCGGACGAGGTGGCGTTCCGTGTGCGCTTTGCCGGCGAGGCCCCGCCCGTGCGGGAACGCTACTGGCGCGGGCCCGTGCTGCACTACTTCGATGGACGTTCATGGACGCGCGGCGTTTATTCCGACCTGGCGGGAGCACCCCCATTGCTGCCGCAGGGGCCGGCGTACCAGTACACCGTCATGATGGAGCCGCATCAACATCGTTGGCTGTTCATGCTTGATTGGCCTTCGCAATGGAGTGTTGTGCGAGCCGGTCTTACCAGCGACTACACCTTGCTGCAACTCGATCGTCTGTCGCGGCCGATCGATGTCATCGGCACGTCGTATACCCGCGTGCGAGCAGGCGAGCCGCTCACGATTGATGAGCGCAGGCGCGATACCCGTATTCCGAAAAACCGCAACCCCCGGACGCTACAACTCGCCGCGGAAATGCGCGCGGCACACCCGGACGATATGGAGTACGTGCAGTCCGTGCTCGACATGTTCACGCAGCAGCCTTTTTACTACACGCTGACTCCACCGAGACTCGCGGGCGAGTCCGTGGATGAGTTCCTTTTCGGCACCAAACGCGGCTTCTGCGAACATTACGCGTCGGCCTTTGCGATTCTCATGCGCGCCGCCGGCATACCGTCGCGCGTCGTCACCGGCTACCAGGGAGGCATGCTCAATCCCTACGGAGACTATTGGATATTGCGGCAAAGCGATGCCCACGCCTGGAACGAGGTCTGGATCGAGGGCCGCGGCTGGGTTCGCATCGATCCCACCTCAGCCATCGCGCCTTCGCGGGTGGAACAGGGCCTGAGCGATCTGGCGAGCGCCGATGAAGCCCTGGCCAGCCGTGGGCCGCGAGGCTTGCACTGGTTCGCCGGCGCGCAACTGAGGCTCGATGCGCTGCGCGAGCTTTGGCGCGAGCGCATCCTGGATTTCGATCAGGACTCGCAGAGGGACTTGCTGCAGATCCTGCGGATCCCCGAGCCGGACGGCCAAAAGCTCGTGATATTGCTGGCAGTCGCCATGACCTTGGTGTTGTTCTGGCTGACCTGGCAAGTGCGCCGCGAGCTTACACCGCAATCCCGGGACTTGGCGGCGCGCGCCTACGTAAAGCTCTGCGCCAAGCTTGCCGCCGCAGGATTGCCGCGTATGCAATACGAGGGCGCGGAAGCCTACGCGCAACGAGTCGCGCAGCAGCGGCCGGATCTGGCGCAGTCCGTGACCACCCTATGCCGGCACTACTCGGCTTTGCGCTACGCGGCGCCCTCCAGCGCGGTCACGCTCGGGCAGTTCGAGGCGGCCGTGCGTATGTTTCGACCACGACCCCGCGGCGGATGAGCGTTCAGGCGGCGAGGTTCTCGCGGGTTCGCAGGAATGAGATTTCGGGCCAGCGCTCTTCGGTCAATCCAAGATTCACGCGCGTCGGCGCCAAGTACACCAGTTCCCCGGCGTGATCGATGGCTAGGTTGTCGTAGGCCTTGGCCCGAAACTCCGCCAGTCTTTTTTCATCGCGAATACTCACCCAACGCGCCACCGCGACATTGATCGGCTCGAACACGCACTGCACGCTGTATTCATCCTGCAGCCGAAATGCCACAACTTCGAACTGCAACTGACCGATTGCGCCGAGAATCAAATCATTGTTGCGCAGCGGTTTGAACAACTGCGTGGCACCTTCCTCGCACAACTGCGACAGGCCCTTTTGCAAAGCCTTCATCCGTAGCGGGTCCTTGAGTACTGCACGGCGAAATATCTCGGGCGCGAAGTTCGGCACGCCGGTAAAGGTCAGATTCTCGCCTTCGCTGAAGGTGTCGCCGATGTTGATCGTGCCGTGATTGTGCAAGCCGATGATATCGCCGGCATACGCTTCCTCGGCCTGGCTGCGGTCCGCCGCGAGAAAGGTCAATGCATCGGCCACCCGAATATCCTTGTCGAGCCGTACATGATGCAGGCGCATGCCGCGCATATAGCGGCCCGAGCACAGGCGCATAAAAGCGATCCGATCGCGGTGCCCCGGATCCATGTTGGCCTGTATCTTGAACACGAACCCGGTGAGCTTGGGCTCGTCCGCGTTCACCGGCCGCTGCAACGTCGGCCGCGGCAACGGCGCGGGCGAGTGAGCAACGAACGAGGACAGCAGTTCCCTGACACCGAAATTGTTCACGGCAGAGCCGAAGAACACGGGGGTTTGCTTGGCCGCAAGGTAGCGCTGAATATCGAACTGCGGACTTGCGCCGCGCACCAATTCCACCTCTTCCACGAACCGTGGGTACCTGTCGCCCAGAAACTCGCGCGCCTCCTCGCTGCCGATGCCTGCGATGGTTTCATGCTTCCCTACGCGTCCCTTCTCGACCGGCACGTACACATAGATCTTGTCTTCAATCAGATGGTAGACGCCGAGCAAGTCGCGCCCCATTCCGATCGGCCAAGTCATCGGCGCGCATTGAATCTTCAATACGCTCTCGATTTCGTCCAGCAATTCGATCGGCGCCCGGCCGTCGCGATCCAATTTATTGACAAAGGTCATGATGGGCGTATCGCGCAGGCGGCACACTTCCATGAGCTTGATGGTGCGCTCCTCGACGCCCTTGGCGCAGTCGATGACCATCAGCGCAGAATCCACCGCCGTCAAGGTGCGGTAGGTGTCCTCGGAAAAGTCCTCGTGTCCCGGCGTATCCAGGAGATTCACGACGCAGTCGTCGAACGGGAACTGCATCACCGAGGAGGTCACGGAGATGCCGCGCTGTTGCTCCAAGCGCATCCAATCGGAGGTCGCGTGACGCGTCGCCTTGCGGCCCTTCACAGTGCCCGCCATTTGGATGGCGCCGCCGAATAGCAGCAGTTTCTCGGTCAGTGTGGTCTTGCCCGCATCGGGATGCGAGATGATGGCAAAGGTTCTTCTTCTGCTAATTTCATCGGCCAGAGAGCCGTTCGGCAAGCCATTCGGCATGATCCTAAGAATTCCTCTAAATCGCGCCTCGCGAAGGCGTGCGCATTGTAGAGGAAACCCGGCGATGTTTTTTTAGATTAACTAACTGTCATAACATATTGATTATGAAACGTTTTTCAACGAGACGGCATGACGCGGATTGCGGCGCCATGCCTATCCCGAATTTCAAACCGATCAATTGCCCGAATTCATATGGTCGGCTTCCCAGCTAGCCGCAGTGATCGCGCGCTGAAGCAGAGGGTGGCTTTTTTCCGCCGGCACGTAGGTTGCGCCATTCTCCAACCGGAACATGGCCACACGGCCGCGAATGTCGCCGCATTGGGGCGGGGCCTGCAGCAAGGACGCCGGCGTTACACCGGCCTCGTTTACGGGTTCCGCATAAACGCTTGCCGCCGCCAGACTGTGCGTCAGGTGTTTTTATTCCCGGTCGCGAGAGTGCGGCGAAGCACCGCCGCATCTTCGCGGCCTACGGTTGCTTGATAATATCCGCGGCGTACCCCCACCTGCTCGAATCCCAGAGAATGATAAAGACGAGCCGCGGCCACATTGGAGGGTCTGACCTCGAGAAATGCTTCGTGCATGCCGGCGGCGCGTGCGCGCTCTAGCAGGTATGAAAGGATTTTGCGCGCGAAGCCCCGCGAGCGATATTCGTCCCTGATGCACACATTCAAGATGTGCGCTTCTCCGGCACCCACCGACATGATTCCATAGCCCGCCAAATCGCCGTCAACGTCGACCACTCGGCAAACATAGCCGACGCGTAAGCAGTCGCGGAAAATGCCCTCGCTCCATGGGAATTGATACGCGGATCTTTCCACCGCCGCCACCACGGGAACGTCCAGTTCGTGCATGGACCGAATGTCGATTTTCGCGAATTCGCTTTCGATCTTGACGCTAGACACGGGCGCACACCTCGTGCGCGAGTTTCAAATCCTCCCAACTCTTGCGTTTGTCGGCCGGCGTGCGCAGCAGGTAAGCCGGATGGTAGGTCACGATCAGTGGAACTTGCGATATGCCGAAGCGGTGCACCTGTTGACGCAGGCTGCCCAGCGTTTTTTCGGTCCGCAGCAGGTTCTGGGCGGCAATTCTGCCCACCGCCAACATGATCTTCGGGTTCAACAGCGCTATTTGCCGCTCTAAATAAGGCAGGCACTCGACGGTTTCGCTAAGCTGGGGATCGCGATTACCAGGCGGCCGGCATTTGAGCACGTTGGCGATATATACCTGCTCGCGCGCCAATCCGACCGCGCGCAGCATGGAGTTCAACAATTGCCCGGCTCGTCCCACAAAGGGCTCCCCGGTGCGGTCCTCCTCGGCTCCCGGCGCTTCGCCGACGATCAGCCACTGCGCCTGCTGGTTACCGACACCGAACACGGTTTGCGTGCGTGTCGCGCTCAGCGAGCAGCGAGTGCAGGCGGCCACGCGCGCGCGCAGCTCCGGCCAATCCACTCCCGCCTCGCGGGGCTCGCGAGCAGGCCGCGATTCAGGTGCCTCATCGGCGGCGTAGGCCGCTGCGGCGGCGTCCGTCGGCGCTTTTGCGCGCATAGTCCAGGCAGTCAATCCCAGCGCCGCCAGATATTCGCCGCGCAGTCCGCTATTCATGGGGATGGGGCAAAGGACGGTTTCGCCGCCGGATTTTGCGAAACAGCCACAGCGTCGGAGCCGACAAGGCGTACAACCCGAATACCACCAGCAAACTCGTCGGCAGGTGAGAGAAAATCAATATGAAGGCAAGCGGCACCAGCACTATGTACGTAAAGCGCACCTTGCCGCTCGGGTTGACGTACTTGAAACTGTTGAATGCGAATCGACTGATCATGAGCGCACCCGCGAATGCGGTGACCAGGAACGCCAATATCAATCCAGGCAGTCCGATGTTGGTTTGATCGCTCGCGAGCCACACCAACGCCGCGACGATCGCGGCCGCCGACGGGCTCGGCAGTCCTTCGAAATAATGCTTGTCCTGGGTCGCCGAGCGCGAGTTGAAGCGCGCCAGGCGCAAGGCGGCCGCGGCACCGTAGAAAAAGCACACGAGCCAGCCGACACGGCGCCACAGCGGACCGTATTCACCGATTCGGGCAACACCCCACTGATACGTGACAATGGCGGGAGCGACGCCGAAGGACACCATGTCGGAGAGACTGTCGTACTCCTTGCCGAAGGCGCTGGCGGTGTTGGTCCAGCGCGCCACTCGCCCGTCCAGCATGTCGAAGAACATCGCGACGAACACCGCGATGCCGGCGTGATCGAACCTCAGGTCTATGGCCGCCACAATGGCATAGAAGCCGGCGAACAATGCTCCGGTGGTCAGCAGGTTCGGTAGCCAGTAAACCCCGCGCGGCCGTACTTGCAATGCGTCGTCGCTCATTGCCCCCCATGATAGCAGGGGGGCTCATGTAAGATATGCGGCTATGCGCTTATCCCAATACCCTATTTCGACGCTCAAGGAGGTACCCGGCGATGCGGAGGTCGTCAGCCATCAGTTGATGCTGCGCGCCGGCCTGATCCGCCGTCTGGCCGCGGGCTTGTATGTTTGGCTGCCGATGGGGCTTCGCACCTTGAAGAAGGTGGAGCAAATCGTGCGCGAGGAGATGAACCGCGCCGGCGCTCTCGAGATGTGCATGCCGACCGTCCAGCCGGCCGAATTGTGGAAGGAGTCGGGCCGTTGGAGCAAGTACGGCCCCGAATTGCTGCGTTTCAAGGATCGGCATGACCGCGAATTTGCCTACGGGCCGACGCATGAGGAAGTGATCACGGATATCGCACGCCGCGAGCTACGCAGCTACAAACAGCTGCCGGTGAATTTCTATCAGATTCAATTCAAGTTTCGCGATGAGATTCGCCCGCGCTTCGGGGTCATGCGGGCACGCGAATTTGTGATGAAGGACGCCTATTCCTTCCATACCGACCAGGCCAGCCTGGCGGAGGGCTATCGGCTCATGTTCGATGCCTACTCCCGCATCTTCACCAGGATGGGCCTTAGGTTCCGTGCGGTGCAGGCGGATGGCGGCAGCATCGGCGGCGATACTTCGCAAGAATTTCACGTCCTCGCCGATTCGGGCGAGGATGCGATTGCCTTCTCGGACGGCGATGACTATGCCGCCAATCTGGAGACGGCGGCGACGGTGCCGGCCAACACGCCTCGCGCGGTGCCGAGTCAAGCGCTCGGCAAGGTGGCCACGCCGGACGCGCGCACCATTGCCGAATTGAGCGCCCAGCTGGGTGTAAGTCCCGCACAATGCGTAAAGACCCTGCTGGTCGAAGGATCCAAAGGCGATGTGGTCGCACTGGTCATTCGCGGAGACCACGAACTGAATGCGGTCAAAGCCCAAAAGTTGGCCGGCGTCGCGAATCCGTTGCGTATGGCAGGTCCTGAACGCATTCGCTCCGCCACCGGCACCGAGCCGGGATTCATCGGCCCGATTGGGTTCAAGGGTCCTGTCTACGTCGATCATGCCGCGGCACACCTGACGGATTTTGTGTGCGGCGCCAATGAGAAGGATGCGCACTATCGCGGAGTCAATTGGGGCCGTGATCTTGCCGAGCCGGATTCCGTGGACATACGCAACGCACAGGCGGGCGACCCAAGCCCTTCGGGACGCGGCACCCTGCAAATTGCGCGCGGCATCGAGGTGGGTCATATCTTTCAGCTTGGGCAACTGTACAGCACGGCAATGAACGCGAGTGTGCTGGACGATGCAGGCAAGGCGCTGACGATGTTCATGGGCTGCTACGGCATCGGCATAACACGCGTTGTGGCGGCCGCCATCGAGCAAAACCACGATGCCAACGGCATTGTCTGGCCGGACGCACTTGCGCCCTTTCAGGTGGCATTGGTACCCCTCAACTATCAAAAGTCAGCGCGTGTTCAAGAGACCGCGGATGCGCTGTACCGCGACTTCAACGCCGCGGGCATCGATGCCCTGCTCGACGATCGCGACGCGCGCCCCGGCGTCAAGTTTGCGGATTCCGAGTTACTGGGCATTCCACATCGCATCGTGATCGGCGAGCGCAGCTTGTCCGCCGGAAACCTCGAATACCGTCATCGCCGGGCCACCGAGTCGACGGAAATTTCCGCCGCGGATCCGGTAGGCTATATTCGGCATAAGTTAAATAGCTGAGGTTGCCCCATGCGGCCGGTGCTGTTGGGCGTACTGACTCTGGTGTTCGCTCTGACGGGAAGCGCACGCGCGGATGAACAGCGCGACCCGGAATTGAAAGATCTGCTGCAAAAGATCATCGGCAGCGCTGATTGCTATACTGATAAATACGATTCCGAGGTCTGGTACAAGGCCATGGAACCGCGTCTCGCGCAGTTCGTGCCGACTCACGCGGAGCGCGTGGAGATCCTGGATCACGTGTATTGCGAAGCCAAGCGCGACCCAGCGCTGCAAATCCCCCCCGACCTCGTTTTGGCATTGATGGAAGTGGAGAGCCGGTTCGATCGCTGGGCGGTATCGCCCGCCGGCGCGGTCGGCCTGATGCAGGTGATGCCATTTTGGCCGCGCCAGTTGGGCGTACAGAACCAATTGGTCAAAGTCGCACCCAACATCCGCATGGGTTGCGAAATTCTCCGCTACTACCTGCGGATCGAGCATCACAACTGGACGGCCGCGCTCGCCCGCTACAATGGCAGCACGGGCAGAAAGGCCTATCCCGCCTTGGTGATGCAGCGCTGGGAGCGCGTCTGGCGCTACTGACGAATTTCGAACTCGGCCGGCAGGGAAGCCGCGGCGCGCTCGCCAGCCTCTATTTCCTGTACGGTTTCGACACCCGCCCCTCGAGGCCCGCGATGCAGCCACACCCGCAAATCGTCGAGCGCCGGCACCGCTCCCTGCGCGAGCACCTCGACGGATCCGTCCGGCAAATTGCGCGCATAGCCTCGCAAACCCAAGCGCTTCGCTTCCAACTGCGCACTGCGCCGAAAGAATACGCCTTGGACTTTGCCGAATACCCGATAAAGGCGGATGGCTTCGCCCACGGCAAAAGATCGTCAGTGAGGCTGGGCGGCCGCCGGCGTCCCGGACTGCTGAGCCTCAGCCAAGGCCGTTGCGGCGTGGCTCTTGGCCTGCATCGCGGCCAGACGAGCCCGCGTGTACTCTTGTGCTTGAAGATGGGTTTCAGCTCGCGCAATGGCTGCCTGTGCGGCGGCGTATTCGGGCGAACTGCTCTTGGTGGCGCCCGCCGCCGCCGCTGCGGCAATGGCTTGGCGAGCGTCGCTCATCTCCTGAACGGGAGGTCCGCTGCTGCAGCCAATCAGGCAGACGACCAATCCCAGAGAAATTATGAACCGCGACATAGGGTTCAGCGACACTAGCAATAGCTGCCGGAGCCGTCAAACCAGCGGCGTTATACAATCACCGATTATGCCTTGCACAATACGTTGCGCCGGCGCTGCACCCCCGCCGATCCTGCGCGATTCCACGGAAGACATTCGATGAATGAAGTACTGGTCTTGTATTATTCGCGCCAAGGAAGCACCGCGGCTCTGGCCAGGCAAATTTGCCGAGGCGTTGACTCCGTAGCCGGAATGCAGTCGCGGCTACGCACGGTGCCACCCGTCGCGGCGACCACGCAGCGAATCGATCCGCCCGTGCCGGACGCCGGAGCGCCTTACGCCACGAACGACGATCTCCTGCAGTGCTGCGCGCTTATTCTCGGCAGCCCCACGCGGTTCGGCAACATGGCCGCGCCGGTTAAATTCTTTCTGGATGGAACGAGCGCGCTATGGTTCTCCGGAGCCCTGGCGGGCAAGCCCGCGGCCGTCTTTACTTCAACGCAAACACCGCATGGCGGCCAGGAGTCCACATTGTTGTCCATGATGCTGCCCTTGCTCCACCACGGCATGTACCTGGTGGGTCTGCCATTTACGGAGAGCGGGCTCGGGGAAACGCGCGGCGGCGGCACACCCTATGGCGCCAGTCACGTCGCGGGCCGGAGCGAGCACGGTCAGCTCTCCGATCACGAAGGCGCGCTGGCACGCGCCTTGGGCGAACGGGTCGCGAATCTCGCCGCACGCCTCGCCATTCGCTTGTGAGCGTTCAGTCGGCTGCGCGTGCGGCAACTGTCTGGCTGTGGCTGGCAATCGCAGCAAGCCTGTTCGCCTGGACCCTGGTGGGCTATCCCTGGCCGATCTGTATTTTCGCCATTTTGCCGCTACTCGCGCCCCTCAATGGTCTGCTGCGCGGCCGCCGCTACACCTACGCCTGGGCAACATTATTTGCCATCCCCTATGTCGCCTTCGCGGTCACCGAACTGCTGGCAAATCCTCGGGCCCGCTGGGTAGCCGCGCTGACCATGCTGCTGGTGTTCGCCTGGTTCTGCACTATGATTTTGTTCTTGCGTGCTTCTCGAGCTCCGCGCGAATGAAGGGTACGGTGAGCCGACGCTGCGCGACCAGCGACGCCTCGTCGAGTTCGTCGAGGATATCAAACAACGAAGGCAGATCTCGCGGCATGCGCTTGAGCAGATATTCAGCAGTTTCGTAGGGTAGCTCGAGACCGCGCTGTGCCGCGCGTAACCGCAACGCCTCGGTGCGGCCGAGATCGTCGAGTTCGCGCAGTTGGTAGACAACGCAGGCTGCAGCTCGAGAGCGCCAGTCCTCCAGGCGCCAGGCCGCTTGGCGCGGCGCAACGCCGGCGGCAAAGATCAGGCGGGTCCGCAATTCCGCGGCTTCGTTGAACAGCCGGAATAGCGCCTCCTCCCACCCTGGGTGCCCCGCCGCCGCGTCGACGTCGTCAATACAGAGTACGCGGCTATGTTCGAACCCGGCGAGCGCCTCCGGCGGCATCGCAGGCGCCGGGCCCAATGGAAAATAAGCGGCCGTATCCCCCGCCGCGGAGCATACCGCCTGCAGCAGATGCGTCTTGCCCGAACCGCGATTGCCCCATAACCATATCGGCGCTGTGCCCGGCTTGCGCAACGCCGTGATGACTTCTTGGTTCTGTCCAGGCGCGAAGCTCTCAAACACCGCGCCGGCGCGCAGACGCATCGCAAGCGCGAGCTGTTTCATGCTGCCGCAGCCGCCCGCTTGCCATAGACCATGACGTAGTCGGCGCCGCTCACCACCACGGTCGCGAACACCAGCGCGCCGAGCCAGGTCGCAACCCATTCAGGCGGCAATGCGAATTTCGCGCGGCTGACCACGGCCAGGATGTAGGCAGCCTGGCACACCGTGTTGATCTTGCTCACAAGCGATGGATGCGCCGTCAAAGGTCCAATGATGATGCGGTATGCCGCGGCGCCCGAGACGATAATGATATCGCGTGCGACCGCCGCGACCACCAGCCAAAAGGGCACCAGACCGAGAAATCCCAGGGAGATGAACCCGGTGATCAGAAGCAGCTTGTCCGCCAGCGGATCAAGTATGCCGCCCAATTCGCTTTGCCAGCCAAATCGCTTGGCGAGATATCCGTCGGCAGCGTCCGATACGGCGGCGATTGCGAACAACAAGATACTGAGCGCCAGTCGTTGGTGAGCGAGCGCAATCGCAATCGGCACGACCAGCAGAATACGGATCACGCTGATGATGTTCGGGATATGGCGCACGGATCAAATCCGCTCAACGATGCAGTTGAAAGCGCTGAATCCCGTTCTCGCCCGCGGCAACCGGCTGCAACCGCCCATTCAACGACAATGCCCGCTGCAGGGATTCTGATCCGCCGCGCGTCGCCAGGCGAAACCTGACGGTATCTCCGGACAGCGACTCCACGCTTACATGCGTAATGAAGGTTTGCGACTCCAGGTATGCCTCAACGCTCGCATAGTCGCGAACGTCGGCAACGCCGACCACCTCGATCTCCACCGGCACGAGACTGCCGCTGGCGGCAAACAAACTGGCATAAAGATCAGCGGCGCGATTGACCCCTTCCAAGGTGCCGGAGAATTCGCTGCTGCGATCTCGAAACAGATGAAACCACCTGATGTTGGCATTCACGCCGGCGCCGCTGGCGCGCCCGATCAACACGCCGTCGGCCCCCCAATGCCGCCCTGCCTCCGCAAGCGTCGCGGGAGATCCTGAATTCACCGAGGCGAAATCCAGATGGTATCTCGCCGCCTCCGTGGCGCTCGGCCAGACCAGCGGTATGCCGCGCGCGAGCGCGGCCGCATCGATGGCGGCCTTCAACTCGGAAGCGTCGTCGGCGTAGACCAGGGTGCCGGATTGACCGGCGTTCGGGATTGCCAGCAGCACCAAGGTGGCCGGGCGCTCGCGTCCCCACAGCGGCTGGCCATTCTGCGTGAGCCAACGCTCAATGACGGGACCGTCGAAAGCCACCCACAGTTGATTGTCCGCCGCGGCGCGGTACTGCTGCACGTAGCGGCGTGCATTGGCGACCAGGGGTGCCAGCGCGGGATCTTCGTCCGCGTTGCGCCTGCCCGTGACCCGGATCAGCACGGACTTCATGGCATTTTGTACGGCCAAAGTCTGCGCCGCTTCGGAACGGTCGGTGACCGGCGCGGTGGCTTGATACATTTCGGCACGGGTCATCGCCCACCCAACCCCGACGAAGCAAAGCAGCGCGAGGCACAGGCTCAAAATCCTGCCCGGACGCCGGTAGTATGGGGAATTGCGGCCAAAGTATGACGTCATGGTGTTGTAAAATACCACAGCTGAATGGCCCGCCGCGTTGGCTGGTCCCGCCAAAAAGGAAATGAAATGACTGAGCGTGCGCCCGTAACCTACCGAGACGCCGGCGTCGATATTGACGCGGGCGAAGAACTCGTGGAGCGCATCAAGCCGCGGGTCAAGCGCTCAATGCGTCCCGAGGTGCTCGCGGGCATCGGCGGTTTCGGCGCCTTGGTGGAGGTGCCGTTGGACCGTTACCGCAAGCCCGTATTGGTGTCGGGAACCGATGGGGTCGGCACCAAGCTGCGCCTCGCGATCGACACGGGCCGGCACGATGGCGTGGGAATCGATCTGGTCGCGATGTCGGTCAACGATGTCGTGGTGCAAGGCGCCGAGCCCTTGTATTTTTTGGACTACTTTGCCACCGGCAAACTTGACGTCGACACCGCCGAACGCGTGGTCGCGGGCATCGTCGAAGGCTGCGTGCAGGCGGGCTGCGCGCTCGTCGGGGGCGAGACCGCCGAGATGCCCAACATGTATCACGGGGCGGACTATGATCTTGCGGGTTTTTGCGTCGGGGTGGTGGAGAAGGATGCCATCATCGATGGATCCAAAACTCGCGCCGGCGACGCGGTGCTCGGACTCCCATCCTCCGGGCCGCACTCCAACGGATTTTCGCTGATTCGGAAAATTCTGCAGCTTTCCTCGGCCGACATTCACGGCGATCTGCAGGGAACCAGTCTCATCGACCGGCTCATGGCGCCGACGCGGATCTACGTCAAGCCGCTGCTGCGTTTGATGCGCGAGGTTCAGCTTCATGGGTTGTCGCACATTACCGGAGGCGGGCTCCTCGACAACATTCCGCGGGTGGTACCGGAAGGCCTGGAAGTCGCTCTGGAAAAAAATTCTTGGCGCCGCAATCCGGTTTTCGACTGGCTGCAGCGCGAGGGCAAGGTTTCCGACAACGAAATGTACCGCGTGTTCAATTGCGGCATCGGCATGACCATTCAACTCGCCTCCGGCGATGCACAACGCGCCATCGAGATTCTCCGCGAGGCCGGTCAGGAGGCGCTGGTGATCGGCGAGGTGCGCGCCGGGACACGGGGCGTCGTGATCGCTTGAGCAGCCCGCCAAGCAGGCCTATCGTCATTCTCATTTCCGGGCGCGGCAGCAACATGCGCGCGCTCATCGAGTGCAGCCGCGGCGCCGCCTACGTCGTGGCCGAAGTGATTTCCGACATCGCCGATGCCGGGGGCCTGGTAACGGCGCGCGAATTCGGCGTGGCGGCGCGCGCAGTGCCGGCCGCGCGTGGTATGCCGCGCGAGGACTATGATCTAGCCTTGGCTGGCGCGATCGAGGACCGATCCCCCGCCTTGATCGTCCTGGCGGGATTCATGCGCATCCTCTCGGCGCCATTCGTCGAGAGATTTACCGGCAGGATTTTGAACATTCACCCCTCGCTGCTGCCAAAATACCCAGGATTGCACACGCATCGGCGCGCTATCGAAGCCCACGACGCGGAGCATGGTGCGACGGTGCACTTCGTCACGGAGCAACTGGACGGTGGCCCGCGCATCATTCAGGCTCGTGTGCGCGTCAAGCCGGGTGAGTCGGAATCTGAGTTGAGCGAGCGCGTTCTGGAGCAGGAACATCGCATCTATCCCATGGCCGTCAATTGGTTCTGCGAGGGCCGCCTGCGATGCGCATCGGGCAGCGCCTGGTTGGACGGCATACCCTTGAGCGAACCGGTGCAAGTCGCAGACCCAGAGGTGGAGAGGCCCTTATGAAAAACCTAGGTATGACGGCCCTGCTGCTTGCCGCCCTGGTACCCCCCGCCGCGCACGCCGCGGCCGATTCAGGCATTGCGCCCTTCGCCGCTCACTATGTGGCGGATTGGAAAGGCATCAGTGTCGCCAGCAGCGAGATCCAGTTAAAGCAGGGCGCAGGCCCCGGCCAATACGTCTACAACTGGACCATCACGGCACGCGGAATCCTCAAGCTGGCTTACCGCGACGATTTGGTGCAGACGAGCTGGCTCACCATCAGCGACGGACATGCGCGGCCGGATAAGTACAGCGGCCGGCAGGGATCCAATACGCTGGATCTGAACTTCGACTGGCAAAACAAACACGTCATGGGAAGCTCGGAGGGCAAGCCGCTCGATATCAAGCTGGTCGACGGCACTCAGGATGTCATGTCCATTCAAGTCGAGGTCATGCTGGATCTGCAGCGCGGCAGCCTGCCGAAAACCTTTCAGATCATCGACAAGGATCAGCTGAAGGAATTCAACTACACCCAGGAGGGCACCGCCAAAATCAAGACCGCGATCGGAGAGCTCGACACCATTATCGTGGTCAGTCAGAGGCCCGGCAACAATCGCATGCTACGGATGTGGTTCGCACCGTCCTTGGGATTCGCACCGGTGCAGGCGGAGCGCAGCCGCGACGGCAACATCGAATTCGCAATCCGACTCAAGAGCTTCGATAAGGGCCCCTAGGTCTTCGGCAGCGTGACGCCGCGCTGGCCCTGGTACTTGCCGCCGCGATCGCGGTAAGACGTTTCGCAAATTTCATCGGATTCGAAGAACAGCATCTGCGCCACGCCCTCGTTGGCGTAGATTTTCGCGGGCAGCGGCGTGGTGTTGGAGAATTCCAGCGTCACGTGGCCTTCCCACTCGGGTTCTAAAGGCGTTACGTTCACGATGATGCCGCAATTCTGGACGAAAACTCCCGCTTCCAATGCAAAGTTGCCGGCCTCAGGAACGGTCAGGCAGTAAACGTCGTGATCGCCGGCGATTTGGCGCACGGCAGTGACCGTGTGATTTCTATATTGCCGAGCGCCGATAAGCGGCTGGTACGGCCGCGCATATCCAGCTTGCACTTCGCGATAAAGCGGCATCAACGCGTCGCCCGGCCTTAAAGCAAGCGCCGCCACCATACGCCTGTCGCGCCTCATAAAATTATGGTCCGGGGTAGCGTGAACGCACTCGCCGTTGTCCAGCTCGATTTCGAGCAGCGAATCTCGGCCGATGAATCGAGGCGCATCAATCAGGGTCACGATCACTCGGCCGTTGTGCCCGATGCTGTAGCCCCAGAAAAATTCGCCGCTATCGTGCCTTCTCGCCATCTCCTCGAGCGTGGGCGACGTGCCATCCACGAGAGCGACACGCGTGTCGCCGCGGAAACAGCGTGCGTACGTCGATTTTCCGAGACAAACGGTGAGTACGCTGCGCGGAATCCTGAAATATTCCACCGTGCTCGCGAGAGCAAAAGAATTCGGGGGAATGATGCACACCGGTCCTTTGAAGTCGACGAATGATTTCTCGTCGAAGGCCTTTGGATCGACGATGGTGGAATTGATATTGGTAAAAATCTTGAAGTCTTCTGCGCAGCGCACGTCATAGCCGTAGCTCGACGTGCCGTACGAGACGATCTTGTGGCCGTCGGCCATGCGCACCTGCTGCGCCGAGAAGGGCTCGATCATGGCGTGCTCGGCGGCCATGCGCCGGATCCATCGATCGCTTTTGATGCTCATTAGGTTGCTTCGATCGTGATTTTCGGAAATGCGCGGCTGTAGTCTTTGTTCAAGGTAGCCAATCGCGCGGCGGTGCGCCGCGCCATCAAAAGATAGGCACGCGCGCGTTCGCTTCCCGGCTCCGACACCACGGTCGGCGCGCCGCCGTCGGCATCCTCGCGAATGCGGATATCAAGCGGCAACTCACCCAGCAGCTGTACGCCGTATTGCGCCGCCATGCGCGCGCCGCCGCCGCTACCGAAGACATGCTCCGCGTGTCCGCATTGAGAACACACATGGATGCTCATGTTTTCCACGATCCCGAGCACACGCACTTCCACTTTCTCGAACATCTTGAGTCCTTTGCGCGCATCCAACAGTGCGATGTCCTGCGGCGTGGTCACGATGACGGCGCCACTGACCGGCACGCGCTGCGCCAAGGTGAGTTGTATATCCCCGGTACCGGGCGGCATATCGACGACCAGATAGTCCAGGTCACCCCAGTTGGTATCACCCAGAAGCTGAGTCAGGGCCTGGGTCACCATGGGCCCTCGCCAGGCCATGGGTTGTTCCTGATCGATCATAAAGCCTATCGACATCACCTCGACGCCATGGGCGCGCAAGGGAGCCAAGTGCTTGCCGTCCGTGGTGGTGGGCTTGGCGCCGCTCAAGCCCATCATCAGGGGCTGGCTGGGGCCGTAAATGTCGGCATCGAGAAGGCCTACCGCGGCACCCTGTTGCGCCCAAGCCAGCGCCAGATTGGCGGCCGTGGTCGATTTGCCCACCCCCCCCTTGCCCGAGGCCACGGCCACCACATTCTTCACATTTGCCAATGGCTTAAGGGTGCGTTGCACGGCGTGCGCGGTGATCTGCGCCCTGAGCTTCAGAGCCAATCGAGCATCGCCCAGGAGCGGTTTGAGGTGGTTTTCGAGGGCGGCCTGCAGTTCCCCGACGTAGTCGGCGCAAGGGAATCCGAGGACGAGTTCGACATCGACCCGATCAGCCCCGGCGGCGACCGATGCCACGGCTTTAGCCTCGCCCAGAGTTTGGGCCAGATAGGGGTCGGCGTACGCATCCAATTTATCGCGGAGGATGCTTTCCGTGGCGGGGGGGCGATTCATAAGAGCCGGCGATTGTACCGCAGGCGGCTAAAACCGTGACGTATGGCATACTTCGGAATTGAGAATCAAGACCACGGAAGGCGCCTGACATAAGGTGAGAATGGATGGCTCCCGGGATTGCGTAACTTAGGCGCCGAATGAGTTTATTTGCGAATTACCGTGCCGATCGGCTCATAGCCGAAGTCAAATCCAGCGGCAATCCAGGTAGCCCGCTGGCGCAAAAGGCATTGGAAAAGCTCGCATCGCTAGGCTCGGACGCGATTGCGCCCATCATCGACGCCTTGTCGACCTCGGAGAAAAAAGAAACGACCGCATACGTCGAGGTGCTCTCGAAGCTCATCGATACCAAGACGCTGCCGGTATTGCTGAAAACAATGGCCGAGGCCAACGGACGCGCCATGTCGGGTATCGCGTGGGCGCTATCGTCCAGCCGCAACTACCCGGCAAACGCCCTGCTGGAAGCCTTGAACAAGGAAGGGATGCCCAAGCACACCCTGATCGATGTGATCTCGGCGCAAAAGGCACGCTACTCGGTGCGCGAACTGCTCAACACCGCTTATGCCCAAGAGCCCGCGGAAAGAACCGGACTTTTCAAGATCATCGGCGAAATTGCCGACGAATCATCGGTCGACGATTTGATCGCCAGGATCGAGGGCAAGGACTCGGTCGCGCGGCTGCACATCATCAACGTCTTGGCGCGCTTCAATCAGCCCAAGGTGAAAGAGGCCGTCCAGAAGCAGCTCAAAGACAGCAACAAGTTCATCCGCTCCGCCGCACTTTCGGCATTGGCCAAGATGGACGGCCCCTTCGACATGCCATTGCTGGTCGGCATGCTGCGCGATGGGGAGATAGAGGTACAGAACAAGGCGGTAGACGTGGTGGTGAAGGCGAACCACCCCGAAACCATCAAGTACTTGGTGGACGTGCTCAAGGACGAAAACGAATATGCGCGCCGCGCCGCCGTGGAAGTGCTCAATGTCGTTGGCAATGCCAAATCCGTGAAGTTTCTATTGGAAGTCATCGCGGACAGCGATTGGTGGGTGCGTACCCGGGCCGCCGACGCGCTCGGCAAAATCGGCGGTCCGAAGGTGGTGGATGCGGTTCTCGCCCTTATCAAGGACGAGAATCAGGATATCCGGCGTGCCGCCATCGAGATCCTGAATCAAACCAAGGATGAGCGCGCGGTCGCGCAGCTGATCGAAGCGACCCGCGACCCGGATTGGTGGGTCAGCGAGCGAGCCGTCGATGCCCTGGCGGAGATCGGCAGCAGCAAGGCCCTGCCGCGCTTTATCGACATGTTGCAAGGTGAAGCGAAGTCGCTACCCACTGTTATTCGCGCCATCGGCAAGATCGGCGACCAGAAGAGCCTCGAAAGCCTGATGCCGTTGCTGTCGCGCCCGGAAAATGAAATCAAAGTGGAAGCGATCTCGGCGTTGGCCAAGCTTGCCGACGAGAGGCGCGCCGATACCATACGCGTGCGCCTGCAGGCGGTATCGACCGCCGGAGAGGGCACTCTGAGCCAGGCGGTCGCACGCGCCATGCAGGAATTGGACAATCGCTTCTCCACGCAACAAATCGCTGCGAACAAGCGCGCCGAGAAGATGCAGGAGCCGGCCAAAACCCTGCTCATCGACAATGCGGAAATCGCGAAAGTCGTCAGGGAGAACGAGGCCACCGCCGCATCAGCCAAGCTCGACATTGCCACTTTGAAGCCCGGCGATGTCATCGAGGGACGCTACAAGTTCATCGAGAAGATCGGCAAGGGTGCATTCGGCACCGTGCTGCTCATGGAGGACACGGTCGTCGAAGAGCGCTTGATTCTCAAATTCTTGAATCCGAATGTGTCGTCGGACGAAGAAATGATGAAGCGCTTCGTGCATGAGCTGCGCTACAGCCGCAAAATCACGCACAAGAACGTCATCCGTATTTATGACTTCCTATACATTCGCGGCAACTACGCGATTTCGATGGAATACTTTCCGTCCCATACTCTCGGCGCCGAGATCGTCAACGAAAAGCCCGTGACGCTCAAGCGCGCGGTGAAATTCGGCATCGATATCGCGACCGGCATGGCAGTGGCGCATCAAGCCGGCATCGTGCACCGCGATCTCAAGCCGGCCAACGTGCTGATCGACAATGATTCGCTGCTCAAAATCGTCGACTTCGGCGTGGCGGCAGCTCAGAGTCAGGGCGACACCCAATTGACCAAGACCGGCTATGTCATCGGCTCGCCCAAATATATGGCCCCCGAACAGATCTTGGGGAAAAAGGTCGATGAGCGCGCGGATATCTACAGTTTGGGCGTGATCTTGTACGAACTATTCGCCGGCGTGCCCCCCTACTCGCGCGGCGACCACATGTCCGTCATGTACCAGCACGTCCAGGGCAAGGCGCGCCAGCCGATTGAAATAAATAAAGAATTGCCCGCGGACCTCAACAACCTGGTCATGAAGTGCATGTCCCTGGATAAGGCCAAGCGCGCGCAAACCATGGATGAGTTGCGGCTGGCGCTCGAGAAATTCCTCTAGGAGCCTGAGCATTCCGCCCGGTCCCTGCGAGCTGGCTGGGTGAGGGGGCGGATGGGCTCACACGAGACGGACCTCACGTTTATGGGCTAATCCGGCCCTAAACACTCGAAAAACCAATCGCTTACAGGTAGCCTTATGCATTATGGCAAGAATCGATGCGTTCCTTAAGCTGGGCATAGCGCAAGGGTGTTCGGACCTGCATCTCGCCGTTGGCGTGCCGCCCATGCTGCGCATGCAGGGAGACTTGATGCCCATCAAGTTCCGCAATTTGGGGGACGCCGAGCTCGAGTCCTATATCACGGAGGTACTGACCCAATCGCAGTTGAAAATACTGCGGGAAGGCCACGACCTGGATTTCTCCTACGTATCGAGTGAGGGCGGGCGATTTCGCGTCAATGTCTTTCGCAAGGAGACGGGCATCGGAGCAGCTTTCCGTGCCATTCCGACCGCCATACCGAGCATGGAGCAGCTCAAATTACCGCCGATCGTGCGCAAATTGTGCGACTACCATCAGGGCATGATTCTGGTGACCGGTTCCACCGGCACCGGAAAAACCACCACCTTGGCTTCGATGATCGATTATCTGAATTCGACGCGGTCGCTCAATATCATCAGCTTGGAAGACCCGATCGAGTTCGTTCACCGCAGCAAGACCAGCCAGGTCATTCAAAGAGAATTGGGCACGCATCTGCCGAGCTTTGCCGAAGGCGTGCGCGCCGCCATGCGCGAGGATCCGGACGTGATTCTGGTAGGCGAGCTGCGCGACGCTGAAACCATTGCCATGGCAATGACGGCCGCTGAAACGGGGCACCTGGTGCTCGGTACGCTGCACACCACCAGCGCCGCCAAGACTCTCGATCGCATCATCGACGCCCTGCCCAACGATGAACGCGAGCAGACCAAAACCTTTCTCTCCAATAGCCTCATTGCGGTCATTACACAGATTTTGCTCAAGACTCCCGATCAACGCGCGCGGCGGGCAGTGTGCGAAATCATGGTGGTGACCAAGGCAATCGGCAAACTGATCATGACTGATCAAACGCATCAGATTCCCAGCCAGCTGCAAATGGGCAAGGAATATGGGATGCAGCTGCTCGATCAGGCATTGCTTGCCGCCATCACCGCCAAGGAGGTCGATCCCGAGCAGGCCTACAGCTACGCATCCGACAAGCGCCAATTCCAGCGCTTCGTCACCGACATGGCCGGCGCCCCTGCCGTGGAACCCACCGCCACCACTACTTGAAACCATCGTGCCGGCCATAGACCAATACTTGACCAAGGTTCTGGAGCTCAACGGCTCGGATTTGCACTTCTTGGCCGGTGATCCGGCCCGCGTGCGCCAATACGGGGAACTCAAGCCCTTGAGCGAGGAAGTGTTGAGCGTCGATGGGGTCAAGACGATCCTGTACGAGATCATGCCGAAACTCGCGCTCGAGCGCTTCGAGGAAAAAGACGGCACAGATTTCGCCTATGCCATCCCGAACGTCGCGCGCTTTCGTGTCAATGTCATGCGGCAGCTGAACGGCATGGGCGCCGTATTCCGTGCCATCCCCTCGAAAGCCAAGAGTGCCGAGGAGCTCAAACTACCGCAGGCGGTAATGGACCTTTGCAAGATCAACAGTGGCTTGATTCTAGTCACGGGCAAAACGGGATCCGGCAAGTCCACCACCTTGGCCGCCATGATCGATGACATTAATTCGCGCGAAAAAGGCCATATCCTGACCATTGAAGACCCGATCGAGTTCGTGCACCTGCGCAAGAACTGCCTGATCAGTCAGCGCGAGATCGGCGTGCATGCCGCGACCTTCTCCTCGGCGCTGCTGTCGGCATTGCGCGAAGACCCGGATGTGATTCTGGTCGGCGAATTGCGGGATTTGGAAACGATGAGCATCGCGGTCACCGCGGCCGAGATGGGCATTCTGGTCATGGCAACGTTGCACACCAACGGCGCCGCCGCCACGGTCGATCGATTGGTGAACGCATTCCCCGCGGACAAGCAACCGCACGTGCGCACCATGCTATCGACCAGCCTTCGCGGGGTGGTATCGCAGCAGCTCATCCCGAAAGCCGACAAAACCGGCCGTGTGGCCGCGCTCGAGATTCTGGTCAATACGCCGGCGGTGGCCAATCTGATTCGCCAAGGCAAGATGGATCAGTTGGAAAATGCCATGCAAAGCGGTGCCGCCACAGGCATGCGCCTCATGGACATGGCCATTCAGAGCTTGCTCGATTCCAAGCAAATCAGCGGCAAGGAAGCCTTCAAGAAGTCCATCAACAAGGCGAAATTCGAACAGTTTCGCGAAGCTTCGTAGGCGTAAACGGCGGCGCACGATCGCCGGCGCCGCGACCCGCCGCACTCGGCGTGGCATAATTTGGCATGACTCAACGACGCCGCATCCTGGTTTCCAGCGCCCTGCCCTATGCCAACGGCCCCCTGCACCTGGGGTACATCCTCGAGGCCGTACAGACCGACATCTGGGTGCGGTTTCAGAAGCTGCGCGGCCACGAGTGCTACTACGTGTGCGCGGATGACACGCACGGCACGCCGATCATGCTCAAAGCGCAAGCCGAAGGCATCACGCCGGAAGAGCTGATCGGGCAGGTCAACGCCGAGCATCAGCGCGATTTGCGCGACATGCTCATCGGCATCGACAACTTTGGTTCGACGAACTCGCCGGAGAACCAAGCGCTGTGCAACCGCATGTACTTGATGCACCAGAAAGCGGGTTATATCGACACGCGCAGCGTGCGTCAGGCATACGATGAAACGGCAAAGATGTTTCTTCCGGACCGCTATGTGAAGGGCATATGCCCGGTCTGTGCCACCCCCGATCAGCATGGCGATTCCTGCGAAAATTGCGGCTCCACGTATACGCCGGCCGATCTTAAAAACCCGATCTCGGTGGTCAGCGGCGCCACGCCGGTATGGCGCGAATCCGAGCATTATTTCTTTCGCTTGAGCGCCTTCGAAAAGCGCTTGCATGCCTGGGTCGCGAGCGGCGCCGTCCAAGAGAGCGTGGCCCGCAAGCTGGGCGAATGGTTTTCGCAGGGCTTGCGCGATTGGGATATCTCGCGCGACGCACCCTACTTCGGATTCGAGATTCCCGGCGCGCCCCTCAAGTACTTCTACGTCTGGTTCGACGCGCCGATCGGATATCTTGCGAGCTTCACGCAACTATGCGCGCGCACCGGTCTTCAGTTCGACGATTTCCTCGCATCCGACTCGACGGCGGAATTACATCACTTCATCGGCAAGGACATTCTTTATTTCCACACCCTCTTTTGGCCCGCGGTGTTGCAGGCATCGGCGATGCGCCGGCCAACCTCGGTGCACGCGCATGGCTTTCTGACCATCAATGGTCAAAAAATGTCCAAGTCGCGCGGCACGTTCATCACCGCCCGGCGCTATCTTGAGAATCTTCCGGCCGAATACCTGCGCTACTATTTCGCCGCCAAGCTGGGTCCCGGCATCGACGATATCGACATGAATTTGAACGAGTTCAGCACGCGGCTGAATTCGGAAATCGTCGGCAAGCTGGTGAACATCGCCAGCCGCTGCACCGGCTTTATCGTCAAGTCGGCCGCGGGTAAACTTAGCGCCAGCTTGGCCGATCCCGCTTTGTATGCGACGTTCGTGGCTGCCGGCGAGGCGATCGCTCAATCTTACGAAACTCGCGACAGCGCCGGCGCTGTTCGCGAGATCATGTCGCTGGCCGACCGCGCCAATCAATACGTGGATTTGCACAAGCCCTGGATGCTCGCCAAGGATCCCGCCAAAGCCGCCGAAGTCCAAGCAGTTTGCACGCAGGCCCTGAACATGTTCAGAGTGTTGATGATCTACTTGCAGCCGATCTTGCCGGACATGGCATCGCGGGCGCGCATATTCTTGCAGGAGCCGAGTTGGACTTGGGCAAGCGCCGCAACACCGCTGCTTGGCACGGCCATCAAGCCGTATGAACCGCTGGCCGTGCGGCTCGATCCCAACGCAGTCGCGCGGCTCATTGAATCCAACGCCGAGCCCCCGGCCCCGTCAGCTGCGGCAGGCGCCGGCGCGTCGGATGTTGCGACGCTGGCGGCGGCTGCTTCGGTCGAAGGCAACTTGATTTCGATCGACGATTTCCTGCGCGTCGATCTGCGGGTCGCGAAGGTCCTGGAGGCCGATCTCGTTGCCGGCGCCGACAAACTGTTGAAGCTGCGCATAGACGTCGGCGAGTTGGGGCCGCGCGAGATTTTCGCGGGAATTCGTGCCGCCTACGATCATGCGGCCCTGGTCGGCCGGCTCATCATCGTGGTCGCGAACCTCGAGCCTCGCAAAATGCGCTTTGGTACATCGGAGGGCATGATGTTGGCCGCGGGACCTGGGGGCAAAGAGATATTTGTGCTGTCTCCAGATTCGGGGGCGAGCCCCGGCATGCGCGTCAGATAGCCATGCGCGGCACCTCGGCGCCCGACCTTGCGTCGCGCATCGACGCATTGCTGCCGCAAACTCAATGCACGCGCTGCGGCTATGCGGGATGCAGCCCCTACGCAGCCGCCATCGCCGGCGGCGAGGCGCACATCAACCAATGTCCGCCCGGCGGCGAAGCCACCATCCGCGCCTTGGCGCATTTGCTGGATCGTCCGGCGCTGGCATTGAATCCGAACAACGGGGTCGAGGCAGCGCCGCGCGTGGCTTGGATCGACGAATCACGTTGCATCGGCTGCGCTCGATGCCTGTTGCCCTGTCCGGTCGATGCCATTGTCGGCGCTCAGAAATATATGCACACGGTGCTCGAGGACGCGTGCACCGGCTGCGAGCTGTGCTTGCCTCCGTGCCCCGTGGATTGCATTGAGATGCGCCCCGCGGAGCACCCGATTCCACCGGCGGCGCTGAACCGCAAACGGTTCGAGTCACACAGCTCGCGTCTCTTGAATCAGGCCTCTGAACGGCAGCGGCAACTTGACGCCAAGAAGGCATTGGCCCCAAAACGCCCAGAGTCGACGAGGTGAATCCTCAAAAGCGACGGGCGATATTCGCGCGGCTGCGCCTGGCGAATCCAGTGCCTCGAACCGAACTGGTATATGCATCCCCTTTCGAGCTTCTGGTCGCCGTCATGCTTTCCGCGCAAGCAACCGACAAATCGGTAAACAAGGCCACGGCGCAGTTATTCAAGATCGCCGATACACCCGCCTCGATTCTCGCGCTGGGGGTCCGCGGACTTTCGAAGTACATCAAGTCAATCGGCCTATACAACGGCAAGGCCAGAAACATCATCGCCACCAGCGAATTGCTCCTGGCGACTCATGCGGGCTCTGTGCCGCAAACGCGGGATGACCTCGAGCGCTTGCCCGGAGTCGGACGCAAAACCGCAAATGTCATATTGAATACCGCCTTCGGCCACGCGACGATTGCCGTGGACACCCACATTTTTCGAGTGGCAAACCGCACCGGCCTGGCGCCTGGTAAGAACGTGCGGGAGGTGGAGGAAAAGCTTTTGAAATTCGTGCCCGCGGAATTCATGAAGGACGCACACCACTGGCTGATTCTGCACGGGCGCTATGTCTGCAAGGCCCGCAAACCGGCGTGCCCGACCTGTGTTATTGCGGATCTTTGCGAGTATCGTCATAAGACCAAGGCATGAGCGTGTACAACTCATACTCTCGCGAGCAGCTCAGGCTTACCCTGGCACAGGCCTGGGCCAAGCATTTGCAGAATTTACCCCTTTCGCCGCTTGAAGCGCTGATCACCGATGTGGTTGGCCTTCATCCTGAATACCAGGGCATTCTGGGCGACGCACAGGCAGCCGTCGCGTTCGAACCCAGTGTCGGCGGGGCGGAAAATCCCTTTTTACATATGGGTCTGCACCTTGCTGTCCGCGAGCAGCTGTCCATCGATCGGCCCCCCGGAATTCGCGATTTGCAGCGCCAATTGCAGGCGCGGCTCGGCAGCCTGCATGACGCGGAGCATGCCCTGATGGAGGCCCTCGGCGAGGCGCTATGGCAGGCGCAACGCGGCGGCGTTGCGCCGGACGAGAGGCAATACCTCGAGCTTGCACGAAAGCGCTTGAAGCACCCAGGTTAAGAAAGCTTCATGCGCGCGTCATCGGTGCGGGTGACGCTCACCGCTATCCTGCTAGGTATCTGGCCACTCGCCTGCGTTTTTCGAGGATGAATTCATGCGTTTTGCGTTTGCGGCGAGCGCTCTGTGCCTGGCCTTGAGCGTTGTTGCCATCCAAGCGACCCCCTCACAGACCCCGGCGCCCCCTACGGCGGCCTCCGCTACCCCAGCGAGCTCACAGGGCACGACGCCTGCTGCAGCCGCGGCGGCGGATGATGCCGCGGCAAAGCACGCGAAACGCACAGCTTGCCGGGCAGATGCCAAAGCGCGAAAGCTGGTCGGTGCCGAGAAGACCGCTTATCTGAAAAGCTGCATCGACACCCCATAACGCAGGGATGTCGGACTCAGAATTGCCTTGAGGCCACCGGGGTAACCGTCAGCCGGACCTGATCGGAAATTGCGTTGCTCAACTGCAAAACATAAGGACGCGTCCCGCGCAGTTCGAACTCGACGATTTTATGCGGCGCGCTGCAGTCGTGTTGACCTTGAAAGTCCTTGGGTGGCAGCAGCGCGCCATCGGAGACCACATCGATCCAGAACGGCGCGTCGATGGATATGCGATAGTTGCCGGGCTGGGTTATTTGAAAAGTGGCAAGACCCGCGTAAGCGCCCGAGAGCACGTTTCTGGCGCCGGGTTTGGTCGCAAAATTCACGCGATCCTGCGGCAGCAGCGTTAGTGCGTAGAGGTGATTCGGCTGAAGCATGGGCGCCGACTTCGACTCCGCTCCTGCCGGCAGCGATTGAGCAGTACCGGCGAACAGCGCGCGCACGCCCGCGACGTCCCATTTGAAATCAATGCAGCCGTCTTCGGCATGCGCCGCAACGCCGGCGCTTCCCGCAGCCAGGATAAGAAGAATCGAAGCAATGGTATGACGGCTCATTGGCAACTCTAGCGTTTGGGCTTGTACAAGTCGGTCGCCGTGCCCTCGAACACCTCGGCGGCCAGCATAATTGTTTCGGACAAAGTCGGGTGCGCGTGAATGGTCATGCCAACATCGGTCGCGTCGGCGCCCATCTCGATCGCGAGCGCCGCCTCCGCAACCAGCTCGCCGGCGTTCGTGCCCACAATGCCTGCGCCGATGACGCGATTGGTATCCTTGTCGAACAGTATCTTCGTGAATCCCTCGTCGCGATTGAGCGCCAGCGCCCGCCCGCTTGCCGCCCAGGGAAACATTCCCTTGCCGTACTGCAATCCGCGCGCCTGCGCCTCGATCTCGGTAACTCCCACCCAGGCGATTTCGGGATCGGTATAGGCCACGGATGGAATACAGCGCGCATCGAACGAAGACTTGTGCCCGGCTGCAACTTCGGCGGCGACCTTGGCCTCGTGCGAGGCTTTATGCGCCAACATCGGTGCACCCACCACATCGCCGATCGCAAAGATATGCGGCACATTGGTGCGCATTTGCTTGTCGACTTTGATGATGCCGCGGCTGTCAACGTTGACACCGGCCACCGCGGCATTGACCGCGTTGCCGTTGGCGGTGCGGCCGACGGAAATGAGCACTCGATCGAACAGCTGCGGCTCGGGTGACTCGGGTCCCGCAAACGTCGCCCGTAATCCCGCGGGAAGGGCCTCGAGCTTGGCGACTTTTGTATTCAGCAAGATCTTCTGATAGCGCTTTTCGATCCTTTTTTGCAATGGCCGCACAAGATCGCGGTCGGTGCCGGGCATGAGACCTTCGCTCAACTCGACCACCGTCACTTGCACCCCGAGCGCATCATAAACGCAGGCCATTTCCAGGCCGATGATGCCGCCGCCGACCACCAAGAGCCGCTCAGCGTCGACCGGCAATTCCAACGCACCGCTCGAATCAATTACACGCGGATCGTCGGGCAGGCCCGGCAAGCGCGCAGATTCGGATCCCACTGCAATGACGCATTGCTTGAAATCCAGACGGCGCGAGCCGTCAGCGCTCTTGATGTCCAAGGTGTGGGGACCGACGAACTTCGCCTCGCCCTGTATCACCTCCACCTTGCGCTGCTTCGCAAGCAGCGAGACGCCGTTGGTCAATCTCGTGACGACCCGGCCTTTCCATATTCGCAAGCGATCGCGGTCGATTTGCGGCGGGGCGAATACGATTCCATTCGCAGCCATGTCGGCCGCATCTTCGATGACTTTGGCAGCGTGCAGCAGCGCCTTGGATGGGATGCACCCAACGTTTAAGCAGACGCCGCCCAATACCGGCCAACGCTCGATCAGAGTCACCTGCAACCCTAAATCCGCCGCGCGAAACGCCGCCGTATAGCCGCCGACACCCGCGCCCAGCACGACCAGATCGACCGAGCCCTGCGGTGCAGGCGTAGGTTCGGCGGCACTGCGCGTGGCCTTGGCAGGCGCGGACGTTATTGCAGTTGCGGGCTTTTCCGCCGATCCCCCTTTTGCTCCGGCCGCGGGCTTCGCTTCAGCCACAGGCTTCGCTGCCGGCGCAGGCTTCGCTGCCGGCGCAGGCAGCACCTCCGTGTCGGTATCGTCGGTGTTGATCAAGGCGATAAGGGTGCCCGAACTTACCTCGTCGCCCTTTTTGATCGCGATGGAATCGATGATCCCGCTTACCGGCGAGGGCACGTCCATGGACGCCTTTTCGGATTCGAGCGTGATCAGGGGGTCGTCGACGGCGACGCGGGCGCCCTTCTTCACCAGCACCTCGAGCACCGCGACGCCTTTCGCGTCGCCGAGGTCGGGTACTGTTACCTCCCTCGCGCTCACAGCACCGCCTTCACGTCACCCAGCATTTTGGCGAGGAAGACGACAAAGCGGGCGGCCTCGGCACCGTCGATCACCCGATGATCATAGGACAAGGACAGCGGCAGCATCAGCCGCGGGACAAATCCACCGCGCTCGTAGACCGGCTTTTGGCTGGATCTCGACACCCCGAGAATGGCCACCTCCGGCGCATTGATGATGGGTGTGAAGTACGTTCCGCCGATGCCTCCCAAACTGGAGATCGTAAATGACCCGCCTTGCATCTCCGCAGCTTTGAGCGTGCCCGCGCGCGCCTTTTCCGACATGGCCGCCAAGGTCCGCGCGGTCTCGTAAATGTTCAAGCGATCCGCGTTGGGAATGACCGGCACGACCAAGCCGTTCGGCGTATCGGCGGCGAAACCGATATTGAAGTAATTCTTGAAGACCAGATTCTCTCCGGCGGCATCGAGAGAGGCGTTGAAGCGCGGAAACTCCCGCAGCGCCAATATGCATGCCCTGATAACGAAGACCAGCGGCGTCAATCGCACGCCCTCCTGAGCGGCCTTGTTCTTCAGAGCACCGCGTGCTGCCTCGAGGTCGGTGATATCCGCATCCTCGTGCTGCGTGACATGCGGCGCGTTGAGCCAGCTCGCCTGCAGCCTGGAGCCCGAGATCTTCTGGATGCGCGACAGGGGCTTGACCTCGACGGGTCCAAACTTGGCGAAATCCACTACTGCCACCCGCGGCAATGTCGATCCTGCCGCGGGGGCAGCGGACGCGGTGATCAGCAGACTTTTGACATACGCTTTCACGTCATCCTGCGTGACGCGGCTCTTGACGCCCGTTCCTTTGATCTTGCCCAAATCCGCGCCCAATTCGCGCGCAAACTTGCGCACCGACGGACTGGCGTGCGCTTTGGAAAAGGCCTGTTCATCGATCGAGACTGCGGGACTGGCAGCGCGCGACGCCGTATCGCCGGCGGCTGCGGGCGCCTCCGGGGCCGGAGGCGCCTTCGCTTGGAGCTCGGCTGGTGCGGGCTTCGCGCCGGCCGCCGGCTTCGCGGCCGGGGCCTTCTCAGGGGGTGTTTCGGCTGCTGCCGCGGCTGCCGGCTCGAGCAGCAAGATCAAGGAACCTTCCGATACCTTGTCGCCGCTCTTGAGCTTGACGCTCACGACTTTGCCCGCAGCCGGCGCCGGCACATCCATGGCCGCCTTCTCTGTTTCGAGGGTCACGAGCGGCGTTTCTTTCTCGATGGTCTGACCGTCTTTGACCAGTACATCGATCACGTCCACGTTGGCGAAACCGCCGATGTCGGGAACCAATATTTCGATTGGAGTAGCCATTGATTCCTACACCGACAACGGGTTGGCTTTTTCCGGATCGATGCCGAAAGCCTGCATTGCCATGCTCACGGTTTGCTTGTCGATCTTGCCTTCGTCGGAAAGCGCCTTGAGGGCGGCCACCACGACGTAGTGGCGATCCACTTCGAAGAATCGGCGCAACTCGGCGCGAGAATCGCTGCGACCGAAGCCATCGGTTCCCAGTACGGTATAGGGCTCAGGCACCCATTGACGAATTTGATCTGCGACCGTTTTCATATAGTCAGTGGCGGCCACGAACGGGCCTTCGCGCTCGGCCAGCACCTCTTGAATGTAGTTTTGCTTGCGCGGTTCGCCCGGATGCAGCATGTTCCAACGCTCGATGGCGAGTGCATTCTTGCGCAGCTCGCTGAAACTCGTCACCGAGTATACGTCTGCGGGTACGCCGTAGTTCTTTTCCAGCAGCTCCGCTGCCGCCAAGACTTCCCGCAAGATGGTGCCCGAGCCGAGCAAGGTCACGCGCACCTTGCCGCGACCGCCGATTTGCAGCAGGTACATGCCGCTCAAGATTCCCTGCGCCACCCCCGCCGGCATCGCCGGATGGGCGTAGTTTTCGTTCATGCAGGTGATGTAGTAGAAAACATTTTCCTGATCCTGATACATGCGGCGCAGTCCGTCCTGCACGATCACGGCCAGTTCGTAGGCGTATGCCGGATCGTAAGCGACGCAATTCGGAACAGTAGTCGCCACCAGCTGGCTATGTCCATCCTGATGCTGTAATCCCTCGCCCGCCAGCGTGGTGCGGCCCGCGGTGCCTCCGACCAGAAAACCGCGCGCCTGACTGTCTCCCGCCGCCCAAATAAAGTCCCCGACACGCTGAAATCCGAACATCGAGTAGTAGATGTAGAACGGCACCATGCTCACGCCATGGTTCGAGTACGCCGTGGCTGCGGCGATCCAAGAGCACAAGCTGCCGGCCTCATTGATGCCTTCCTCGAGGATCTGCCCCTGCTTATCCTCGCGGTAAAACATCAGTTGATCCGCGTCCTGCGGCGTATACAGCTGGCCCACCGAGGAATAAATGCCGATTTGCCGGAACATCCCCTCCATGCCGAAGGTACGAGCCTCATCGGGAACGATGGGCACGATGTGCTTGCCTATGTTCTTGTCCTTTACCAGGGACGTAAGCATTCGAACCAGCGCCATCGTGGTCGAGATTTCGCGATCGCCCGTACCCTCCAGCAGTGTATTGAATGCCTCCAACGGCGGCACCACCAAAGGCGGGGCAGCGGATGTGCGCGCAGGCAAATAACCGCCGAGGGCGCCGCGGCGATCATGCAAGTAGCGCATCTCCTCGCTGTCCTCGGCCGGTTTTCTGAACGAAAGTCCGGTGATCTCCTCATCGGTGATCGGGATGTTGAATCGATCACGCACTTCTTTCAGTGCATCGTCGCTGAGCTTTTTCTGCTGATGGGTGGAGTTCAGGCCCTCTCCGGCCTTGCCCATGCCGAAACCCTTGACGGTCTTGGCCAAAATCACGGTGGGAGCGCCCACATTCGCGACCGCCGAAGCATAGGCTGCGTAAACCTTCTCCGGATCATGACCGCCGCGATTCAAGTGCCAGATCTCATCATCCGACATGTTCGCGACCATCTCCTTGAGTTCGGGATACTTGCCGAAGAAATGTTCGCGGGTGTAGGCGCCTCCCTTGGATTTGAAATTCTGATATTCGCCATCAACGCATTCTTCCATCACGCGCTTGAGGAAGCCCTTCTGATCGCGCGCCAGCAACGGATCCCAGCGCGATCCCCAGAGCACCTTGATGACATTCCAGCCGGCGCCGAGAAACGCGGCCTCGAGTTCCTGAATGATCTTGCCGTTGCCGCGCACCGGGCCGTCGAGGCGCTGCAAGTTGCAATTGATGACGAAGATCAAATTATCCAGCTTCTCGCGCACCGGCATCGTAAGCGCGCCCATCGACTCGGGCTCATCCATTTCTCCATCGCCCAGGAACGCCCACACCTTCCTGTCGGACGGCGGCACGATCCCGCGATGTTCCAGATAGCGCACGAAGCGCGCTTGAAAAATCGCCGTCATGGGACCCAAGCCCATCGACACGGTGGGGAACTGCCAGAAATCCGGCATCAACCAGGGGTGCGGATAGGACGACAGACCGCCGCCGCGCACCTCCTTGCGGAATCGCTGCAACTGGCTCTCGTCCAAGCGGCCCTCGAGATAGGCGCGGGCGTAAATGCCGGGACTGGAATGCCCTTGCACAAAAATCATGTCGCCGGGATGCGATTCGCTGCGCGCGCGCCAGAAATGATTGAAGCCCACTTCGTACAGTGTCGCAGCCGATGCATAAGTTGCGATGTGGCCGCCGTATTCGGAGTTCTCCCGGTTCGCCTGCACCACCATGGCCAGTGCGTTCCAACGCATATAGGCTTCGTTGCGCCTCTCCAATGAGCGGTCGCCGGGGTACTCCGGTTCCTGGGCCTTGGAGATCGTATTGAGGTAGGCAGTGTTGGGCTTGAACGGCAGATAAGCGCCGGAGCGGCGCGTGAAATCTACCAATTTCTCCAGCAAGAAATGCGCGCGTTCCGGACCTTGTGCGCGCATCACCGAATCGATGGATTCCAGCCACTCCTGTGTTTCGGCGGGATCAACGTCTTCGAATGGAGATTGTTGCGTCATAGAAATGCACACACCCACGTGTCCTGATAAGATGGCAGGCACGTTACAGCGCCCCTGCGCCGACTGCCACTACGTTGTTACTCGGGGTATCTTCGGGGTTTGGTTTTTCACGGTCAAGCAAGGGATTTAGCGCGCACTTTCCGGTTTTATGCCATCGACTCGCTTGCCCCTAGACCGTCTTCTCGTCCCGGTGCGCCAGATACGCACGCGTGTTGCCGAATCCAGCCTGGCGCGCTACGCGAGCGCGCTGCTGTTCCTGCCGCTCGCGCCAACTGAAGCAGATTGGCGGGCACTACCGCATCGGGCGGCACTGCGCGCGCTCTTTCAACGCAAAGTGCGCAAGACCGGCGACACTTTTCATTTGCGCGTTGGGCCTTTTGCACAAACGCTGCTCGTGGTCGCCAGTCTGCCGGGCAAAGCATCCACCTTTGAGCGCCTGCAGTCCGCCGGAAAATTAACGCGCAGCGCGTTGGAAGGCGACCCAAAATCATTGCTCATCTGGCAGCAGGGTTGCGAGTCAGGCGCGGCTGAATCGGCCTTTCTAGCGGCCATCGCGGCCCTGCAGGCAGGGGCCTTTCGCTTCGCTAGTTTCAAAAGCAAGCCGAGAGTTCGCACGCTTCTCAAGCGCATCGATATCGCGCAGCGCGCAAAGGTGCCGGGGCTTGATGTGGCGCTGGCGACAGCCGCCGGAAACAATCTCGCGCGCTGGTTGACCGCGTTGCCGCCCAGCACCCTCAACGCGTCTACCTATCGCCGCCTGCTGCGGCAATTCGCGGGGCACCTGAAGGTCCGTTATCGGTTCTATGGGGAGAAAGAACTCGGCCGATTGGGATGCGGCGCGTTTCTCGCCGTCGCCCGCGGCAACGGCGCCCGCGACGCGGGTATAGCGCTGCTATCCTATCGTCCGCGCGGCGCCGCAGCACCCGCCGTCGGCCTGGTCGGCAAGGGTATTTGTTTCGATACCGGCGGTATCAATTTAAAGCCGCACAAAAGCATGCTGGACATGCATACCGACATGGCCGGCAGCGCCGTAGCATTGGGCAGCCTCTACGCGCTTCACGCCCTGCGCTCGCCCCTCGCGGTCGACTGTTGGCTGGCAATCAGCGAAAACAGTATCGGCCCCTTGGCCTACAAGCCGCAGGATGTCGTGCGCGCGGCGAATGGCACAACCATTCAGGTCATCCACACCGACGCTGAAGGCCGCATGGCGCTGGCCGACGCGCTGTGTCTCGCTTCGGCCAAAAAGCCGCGCGCGATCATCGATTTCGCGACCCTCACGGGGGCCTGCGTAGGCGCGCTCACCGAACGCTACAGCGGCGCGTTCACGAATCGACCGGACTCGCGCGCGGTGATCGAGTCCGCGGGTGCTAGCAGCGGCGAACGTGTCTGGTGCTTTCCCATGGACAACGATTTTGATAGTGACCTGGAAAGCAGCGTCGCGGACGTGCTGCAATGTACCGCAGATTCCAAGGGCGACCATATTCTGGCGGCCCGCTTTCTCAATCGATTCGTGCCCAAAGACATTGCCTGGCTGCACCTCGACCTTGCAGCCGGTACGCGCCACGGCGGACTGGCGCACATCGCCAGCGAAATCACCGGATTCGGCGTGCGCTACACCTTGGATCTGTTGCGCCGCGGCTGGCCGCAGGCATCGGGTGAGCGCGCATGAGTTCCTTGCGCATTCAGCGTCCAGACGACTGGCACGTGCACTTGCGAGATGGCGCCGCGTTGCAGGCCGTGGTCGGGTTCACTGCGCAGCGCTTCGGACGCGCCATTGTCATGCCGAATTTGAAGCCGGCGATTACCACGGTCGAGATGGCCCGGGACTACCGGCAGCGCATTCTTTCGGCGCTTCCGGCAGGGAGCCGCTTCGAGCCGTTGATGACGCTGTATCTTACCAATACGACGAGCGCCGCCGATGTCGACCGCGCGCAAGCGGCCGGTTTCGTGCATGGCGTAAAACTCTACCCTGCAGGCGCGACCACCCACTCGGAAGCCGGCGTCACCGACATCAACAATGTCTATCCGCTGCTCGCGCACATGGAAAAGGCGGGCATGCGCTTGCTGGTACACGGCGAATCACCGCATAGCGAAGTGGATGTGTTCGATCGGGAGACGCATTTCATCGATACCGTGCTGGCACCTTTGCTCGAGCACTTTCCCGCGCTGCGCGTGGTATTCGAGCACATCACGACCGAGCGCGCCGTCGAGTTCGTTACCAGCGCCCGGCCCGGAGTCGCCGCAACCATCACGCCGCAGCACCTCTTGCACAATCGAAATGCGATCTTCCTCGGAGGCATACGGCCGCACTACTACTGCCTGCCTATTTTGAAGCGCGAGCGCGATCGGCGGGCGTTGCTCGATGCCGCCACCAGCGGCAATCCGCGATTCTTTTTGGGTTCGGACAGCGCACCCCATGCGAGGAACGCCAAGGAGACTGCCTGCGGCTGCGCCGGCATGTTCACGGCGCATGCGGGGATCGAGCTGTACGCCGAGGCTTTCGAGTCGGTCGGGCGGCTGGATCGGTTGCAAGGGTTTGCCAGCCATTTCGGCGCCGATTTTTACGGGCTGTCGCGCCACCAGGACTTCATTACTCTCGTCAAGGAGGCTTGGGTGCCCCCGCGAGCGTACGATCTCGGCGACGGCGAACTCATCCCCTATCGCGCCGGCGAATCCGTCGCTTGGCGCTTGCGCTAACAGGATCTCGATGTCTCAGCTTGCTCCGATTACATTTGCGACGCGCTTCCGTGGTTTTTTGCCGGTGGTGATCGACGTCGAGACCGGCGGCTTCAACTCGCAAACCGATGCACTGCTGGAAATTGCCGCGGTACTCGTCGAGATGCGCAGCGACGGTACCTTGGCGCGCGGCGAAACTCATCGCTATCACGTGGTCCCGTTTCCCGGGTCGAATATGGAGCCGGCGTCGATGGCGGTGAACGGGATCGACCCGCATCATCCGTTGCGTCCGGCGATACCGGAAGATGAAGCGTTGCAGCGAATTTTTCGCGACGTAAGAACGGCCGTCCGCGCCGCCGATTGCACCCGTGCCGTGCTGGTGGGTCACAACGCTTTCTTTGACCTGAATTTCCTTAACGCGGCAGTCAGCCGAACTCAGATCAAGCGCAATCCATTCCACCCGTTCTCGAGTTTCGACACGGCGACCTTGGGCGGGGTCGCGTTCGGTCAAACGGTATTGATGCGTGCGACGTTGGCCGCCGGCCTGGAATGGGACACGTCCTCAGCGCATTCCGCCGCATACGACGCCGAACGCACCGCGGATCTGTTTTGCACGGTATGCAATCAATTCCAGGGCGTATTCGAGTCCAGCCGCAGGCGGCTCGCGTCGATGGGTCCGCTGGAGATCGAGCCTGACCCGTCCGAACCTTAGGCCGGGACCGCTCCGGCCTCGGCAAGCAGCTGCTTGAGCTCGCCGCTCCGGTACATTTCCAAGGTGATGTCGCAGCCCCCGACCAGTTCCCCGTTGACGTACAACTGCGGGAAAGTCGGCCATTTCGAATAAACCTTCAATGCTTCGCGGACTTCCGGATCTTCGAAAATATTCACGTGCGCGAACTGTGCTTTGCAAGCGCGCAAGGCTCCGACCGTTTGTGCGGAAAATCCGCACTGGGGGAAATCCGGGCTCCCCTTCATGTAAAGGACGACCGGGGCGGCCGCCAACTGACTCTTAATTCGTTCGATTGCGTCCATAATCAACAATCTCCAAAGTATTCAATCAATTCGAGGGATCGGCCCGCTCAGGCGGCGCCGTGCCTTCAGGCTCTCCAGCAGCGCCCGCTGCTCGGCGTGCGTCATGCCCGACCAGCGCGCGATTTCATCGATTGTACGATAACAACCCTGGCAGTACCCATCTGCATCCAAGGTGCAGTTTTTGACGCAGGGGGATTGGGGAGGGGCTAGAGGTTCGGGCATCGTTGAGTTATTGGGGTCATTCCCCTATTCTTCCAGCCTGCCGCAACGCACGATAAGCAAGGGGAAGCGCATGAACCCGTTAAATTCCGTCAAATGGCCTCTAATCATTGGATTCGTGCTTTCAGTTCTGATCGCCGCCCTGATAGGCCATGGTTTGACGTTCAACTCGATTACGCTCGCCGCGCTAACGCGCTGGCTTCACATCATATTCGGCGTATTTTGGATCGGCTTGCTGTATTACTTCAATGCGGTTCAGACCCCCGGCATGGCCGTCGCGGCCGCCGATAAGGGCGGTCCGGGCGGCGCCGGCGTGAACAAGTACATCGCGCCGCGGGCGCTATTGTGGTTTCGCTGGAGTGCTCTGGGAACATGGCTGTTGGGCGCCTTCCTGTTGTCGCAGACCCCCGGTCGGTTCGTGAGCGCATTTACCCTCTCGTTGGCGGATGCCCAGTATTCGCGCCCCAACCTCATCATCGGTATCGGCGCCTGGTTCGGCACCATCATGCTTTTCAATGTTTGGGGACTGATTTGGCCCAATCAAAAGAAAATCCTCGGGATCGTGCCGGCGACGGATGAAGAGAAGGCCAAGGCGCGCAAGGTCGCTTTGTACGCTTCACGCACCAACTTCTTGCTATCGATCCCAATGTTGATGTGCATGGTCGGACCGATGCACGGACTACCCTTCTGAGCCCAAAGGCCGGTACCGCTGGCCCTGCCAGGGGTTCGGTACGGATCCCCTTGGATCTGCCGCAACAGGTCGCTGCGGCGCTAGCCGAGGATATCGGCGCGGGCGATTTGACGGCGGCTCTGATTCCCGAAGACAAAATGGGCCGCGCCACGGTCATTACCCGCGAGCCGGCCATTGTCTGCGGCATCCCTTACGCTGAGGCCGTATTTCGCGAGGTCAGTCCGCGGGTGCACTGCGATTGGCAGGTCGCGGAAGGCGATAAGGTCATCGCCAATCAGACATTGTTCTCGGTGGAGGGCCCGGCTCGGGCGCTGCTCACCGCCGAGCGCTCCGCTCTCAATTTCTTGCAACTGTTGAGCGCTACAGCGACGGCCGCTCATGCCTACGCCGTGCTTCTCGAGGGGACGCGTTGCCGGCTGCTCGATACCCGCAAGACCATTCCCGGATTGCGATCGGCACAGAAATATGCGGTACGGATCGGCGGCGGACACAACCATCGCATGGGACTGTTCGACGGGATATTGATCAAGGAAAATCATATCGCGGCAGCGGGCTCGATCGCGTCAGCGGTGACAGAAGCCAAACGCCGCGCGGGCAATGTGTCCATCGAGGTCGAGGTGGAGGATTTGGCGCAATTGCAGCACGCGATCGATGCCGGCGCTGATATCGCGATGCTGGATAATTTCTCGATGCCGATGATGCGGGAGGCGGTGGCGCAAAACGCCGGTGCGCAACGGCCGCTGAAAATCGAGGCCTCCGGCGGAATTGCCGCGGACACAATCCGCGGAATCGCGGAAACCGGCGTGGATTTCATTTCCGTCGGCGCCATCACCAAACACGTTCGCGCAGTCGATCTATCGATGAGATTCGACTGGCGGACTTGAATCAGGCGCTGTTGGCGGCCTTTAAGACCCGCTGCGGCTGAGACACGCCATAGCCTTGCGCATAGTCCACGCCCAGGCTCTGCAGCATATTGATGATTTCTTGATTCTCGGCAAACTCGGCGATGGTTTGCTTGCCGGTCAAATGACCGATCTCGTTGATCGACCGCACCATTTCGCGATCAATGGGATCATGCAGTATCTCTTTGACGAAACTGCCGTCGATTTTGAGATAGTCGACCGGGAAGTGCTTCAAGTAGCCGAAGGATGACAAGCCGGTACCGAAGTCATCCAGCGCGAATTTGCAGCCCAGTTCCTTCAGCGCCTGAATGAAGCGATTCGCCTGCGAGAAACTGGCGATGGCGGCGGTCTCGGTGATCTCGAAGCAGATCTTGGTGGCATCCAACCCGCTCTTGTGGAACTGGTCGATGACATAGGGTAGGAACTTGTCATCGCCCAAACTCTGGCCGGACAGGTTGATGGAGCACATGGTCAGTTTTTCGCGTTCGTCGGCTTCGGACACCAGCCAGCGGAAGGCGTTCTCGATCACCCAGCGATCGATGCTCGGCGTGATGCCGTAGCGTTCGGCGGCGGTCATGAAGTTGTCGGGTCCCACGATTTTCCCGGATTCATCGCGCATGCGCAGCAGCAATTCGTAGTGCGCGCCTTCTTCGGTTTTCTGCAGTGGCATTATGGTCTGCCGGAACAACTCGAAGCGCCCCTCTTCAAGTGCGTTGTTGATGCGGGCCGCCCATTGCATCTCGCGACGCCGGCGCATCAGGTCGATGTCATTTTCCTCGAAGCTGTGTACGCGGTTGCGGCCGGCTTCCTTGGCTGCCTGACAGGCGCTGTCGGCAGCGCTCAACACCGAGGCGACATCGGCATTGTCCGCCGAGATCGGCACGACGCCGATGCTGGCGCCCAGCCGGAATGTGCGCTCTTCCCAGGTGAACTTGAAATTTCGCACCGCCTCGCGCAGCGCCTCCGCGGTGCGCATGGCTTCGTCAAGCGAGCAGCTTTCGAGCAGTATGCCGAACTCATCGCCGCCCAGGCGCGCCAACGTATCGCGCCAGCGGACTTTGGATTTCAACAGCGCGCCGACTTGTCCGAGCAGCGCGTCGCCGGCGCTGTGGCCGCAGGTATCATTGACGATCTTGAACTGATCCAGGTCCAGCACACACAGGGCGTAGGAAGTTTCGCGCGCCTTCGCGCTTTTGAGCGCCCGTTCCATGCGATTCTCGAATTCGCGCCGATTCACAAGACCGGTCAGTACGTCGTGGCTCGCGTGATAGCTCAAGCGGCGATTGAGCTCGCGCGCCTCGCTGACGTCGTGGAACACGAGGACGCCGCCGGAAACCGCGCCGCTGCCGTCGCGAATCGGCGATGCGGTGCTTTCAACGTATATCTCGTTGCCATCGCGCCGGATCAGCAGCATCGGACGTACTGACTTGATGGAGCGGGTGCGGCGGATGGCCACCGCCAGCGGATTCTCCAGCGGCTCGCAGGTTTCCTCGTGAAACGCCCGGAAGATCTCCTCAATGGCGCGGCCCTGACTGTCCTCGAGCCGCCACCCCGTGAGCGCTTCGGCCACGGGATTCACGTAGTCGATCACACCCTTTGCATCGGTGGTAATAACCCCGTCGCCGATGCTCTGCAGCGTGATCTGAGCGCTCTCTTTTTCGCGAAACAGCGCTTCCTCATAAAGTTTGCGCTCGGTGATATCCAGTTCGACGCCAACCAAGCGCAGCAGCCGGCCTTTGTCATCGACTTTCGCTTTCGCCCGGCTGATGACCCAGCGCCACTCGCCGGTTGCATGGCGCATGCGATGCAAGCTTTCGAAAATCGGCGTTTTGCCGGCGACGTGATCGCGGATGGCGGCCTGCACGCGCGACATGTCATCCGAATGTACCAGGGTTCGCCAATCCGGGGCTTCTCCCACATCGTTTTCGTCGTACCCCAGCATCGCCTTCCAGCGCGGCGAGAGGTATACGCGGTTATTGAGCGTGTCGAAATCCCACAGACCATCATTCGCACTGTAGATGGCCAGGTCGTTGCGTTCTTCCAGATCCTCCAAATGACGCTGGATCTCGATGCGCTCGAGTCCCGTGGCAAGGCTGGAGCCCACCAGCTTCATCAAGAGATGCAGTTGGACATCCCAATTGTCGCGCGGACGGGCATTGCCGATGCCGAGCAAGCCCGCAGGCCGGCCCTTGATGAAATAGCCGATGATGAGCACCGAACCGATTCCAAGATGGCTCCACAGCGACGCATCGTCGGTCTGGTCGGCGCGCACCGATGAGGTATCGCGAAGCTCGGAGACCCGCAATGGCGCCAGGCGCGATTGCAGCCAGGGCAGCGAGTCCAATGATTGCCCCCGGAGTTGCTCCGGATTACCCGTGGCCAACATGCCGCGCGCGACTTGCACTTCGCCGATCGAGCCGAGCTCGTGATCCAGGCAGATATGGAACGCGGTATCGACGCGAGTGGCCTCGCGCAGCAGTTCCAAATTTACGATGATGGTGTCGAGTGCAGTACTCGCCGTCATGGTTTGGAAGTCGACCGCGATTTTGGTGCAAATCACGTCGAGTCCGACCGGTGGCTTGACGCCGCGTCGCGGCCACGTTTGCGGGGACAATATGTCCGAGGCGGTTAGGTCTGCGTGAATGGGATCGGTTGGAGCTATCGCCATGCGCCTTCACTGGTCCCAGAAATGGAGTAACGGTTGTAGATCAATAGTTTGCCACTCAATGCGAAGCGAAACTCGAATGCGTCACACAGTTTGCACCCCCCACATACCTTCGGATTCTCGCATAAGTTATCAGGAATACAAGCTAAGCGATTGTATTAATAGGGCTTCAGCGAAATGCTTGGTCGACGCCGGGCGCAAGGGATTTATCGGGAGGCCGAAAGGGCCGCCTTGGCGGATTCAAACAGCTGCGTAAGCCTCTGTTCCATATCAGCTTGTAGTCTCTGAAGCCCCGCCGCATCCACGCCCTTTGCGACATAAACCGGCTCACCCACGGCGATGACAACGCGCGCGCCGATTTTAGGGATGATGAATCGATCCCAGCCTGCCTTCCAAGCTCGCGAAGCGCAGTAGCTCAAGGGAATGACGGGCCTTTGCGAAAGCTGCGCGAGCAAAAGCGCACCGGGTTTCACCTTCCAAGGCGGTCCGCGCGGACCGTCGGGCGTAATCACCGGCGATATGCCCTCATGAACCAATGCCTGATAAAAATCGCGCAATGCCCTCGCGCCGGTGTGCGTGGATGATCCGCGAATGACCTCGCCACCCAAGCGGCGCACGATGAGGGCGCCGAACTCGCCGTCGACCGAGGGACTGATCAACAATCCCGGTTTTACGCCCGCATCTCGCAGCTCGAATAAATACTTGGCACAGAACAATTGGTGCTGGTGCCAGTACACCGGTATGAAAGAGGGAGCCGCATTGAGCGCCGAAGCGATGTGCTCGGCGCCGATGATGCGATCCACTTTGCACCAACCCACCACCATGCGCATAAGACGGAGTGCGATCGGTGCCGCGACCCTGTACAACCAGAGCCGCCCGACGGACAGACGGCGCCCGGAGCGGGTCTGCTGCTGATAGATGGTGTTGCGAAGGCCCTGATCTTCCGGTTTCTTTTGCACAGGTCGTATTCTCGGGAAGCGCTCCGTGCAGCGCAACGCCTAAGTTACAATGCCGCCATGCAAACCACAGCCATTCCGCCGGGGCCGACCGAAGGCTTCGACCTTGGCGGCAGCGAAGAGTCGCTTGTTCGCTTGCAGGACTACTTTGCCCGATTCGGCGACGTTTACCGCGTGTTCGCGCCGAGCCGCGGCGTGTACTGCTACGTCGTCAATCACCCTGACGACGTCAAGCGGGTGCTGCTGTCGAATCACCGCAACTACACCAAGGGCGACGGCATCGATCGTGTCAAGATCCTGCTCGGAAACGGCATCATGACGAGCGAAGGAGGATTCTGGCGCCGGCAACGGCGCATGATGCAGCCCTCTTTTCATCGGCGCGTCATCGATCAATTCGGCGCGTTGATCGGCGAGATCAATGAAAAATATGCCCAGCGGTGGGCGGCGTCGGCCGAGCGCGGCGAAGCGGTCAATCTGTCGAACGACACCAGCGAATTGACACTCGAGATCGTGCTCAAGTCCATTTTCGGCACCGATTTGCAGCGTTTGGAACAGCAAATGGGAGTCAATCCATTCGAGGTCGTCGCCAAGCAATCCAACCGCGACCTGAAATTTGCCTTCCAATTCCGATCGTTGGCGCGGCTCGTCGGCGACCTGATTCAAAGGCGCCGTCGCGAATCGGAAGAGCATTTCGACTTCCTTGAAATGCTCATGCTGACCCGCGACCGCGAATCCAACGAACCCATGTCGGACAAGGAATTAATCGATGAGGTTCTTACCTTGATCGTGGCGGGCCATGAAACGACTGCAGCGGCGCTGACCTGGACTTGGTACCTGCTCAGCAGCCACCCGCAGGCCGTCGAGCAACTACAGGCGGAAGCCGACCGAAGCGGCGAGAACACCCTGGGACTCGGCGCCGCGGAAGCGATGTCTTACTCGCACCAGGTTCTGCAGGAGTCCTTGCGCCTCTACCCGCCGGGCTGGCTGCTCACGCGGCGCGCGCTCGAGACGGATGAACTCGGCGGCTATGAGATCGCACCGCGCACCGATGTATTCATCAGTCCCTACATGCTGCATCGGCATCCGGCATTCTGGAGCGATGCCGAGGCCTTCAGGCCCGAGCGATTTGCCGATGCCGATGCCAACGAGCGCCATAAGTTCGCCTACATCCCCTTCGCCGTGGGTCCGCGCCATTGCATCGGCGAGAACATGGCCATGTTTGAAATGCTGGTCCATATGCGTACCATGGCGCGCCGCTTCCACTTGAGCCGCGCGAGCAATGAGCCCATCGAAATCGAAGCACAGATCAATCTGCGCCCTCGATCCAACCTCATGATGACGGTAGAAATGCGATGAATGACGCCAGCAGAGTGATGTCCTACACGACCTTGGTCGACATTCTCGAGGGCAATCGGAGCGTGGACCGCAGCGTCACCTACGTCGAAGGCGAGAGCAACGAGCGGCGCGTTGCCTTCAAAGAAGTCTACGCCCGCGCCCTCGGGATTCTGCGCCACCTGCAGGCCGCCGGCGCGCAGCGCGGCGACAAGATGATCATATTTCTGAACAATAACGAACAATTTCTCGATGGTTTCTGGGCCGCCATTTGCGGCGGCATTGTTCCCGTGCCCCTTGCGGTCGGAATCAGCGACGAGCACCGCCACAAGCTGCTGCGCGTTGCGCGCAAGCTGGGCAATCCTCTCTTGTATACCGACGCCAAGAGTCTGGAGCGATTGGAGGGATTGGCCGCGCAAGTGGGCGAAGCAAACTTGTTCGCTCAATTGAAATCGCGCGCCTTTTTGGTCGAGTCGATCACGGACATCTCAAAGCCGGGCAAGTTGGTGCGTCCCTCGCCGCAGGACCTGGCGTTCATCCAATTCTCGTCCGGGTCGACTAGCGAACCCAAGGGCGTGATGCTCTCGCATGGCAATTTGCTTGCCAACACGCAGGGCGCAACCTCGGTCGATCAGTTCACTCCCGAAGATGTTTCTTTGAGCTGGATGCCGTTGACGCACGACATGGGATTGATCGGTTTTTATATCATGCTGTTCGCGAATCGCTCGCACATCAACCTCATGCCCACCGACGTGTTCGTACGGCGTCCGTTGCTATGGTTACAGCTCGCGGCAAAAAAACGCGTCACAGTGACCTGCTCGCCGAACTTTGGTTATCGGCACTTTCTGAAAGTCCTGGGAGATCGGCGTCTGGAAAACGTCGATCTGTCGTCGATCCGATTGCTATTCAACGGCGCCGAACCCATATCGGTTGCTTTGTGCAATGAATTCATGAACAAGCTGGCGTACACCGGCTTGAAGCACCACGCCATGTATCCCGTTTATGGCCTGGCCGAGGCCTGTTTGGCGGTAACGCTGCCGCCCTTGGGCTCCGATTATCGCTGGATCCGCGTGAATCGGCACCGACTCGGAGTCGGCATGCAAATAGAATTGAATCCGCCGGAAGCCCGCGACGCGCTCGAGGTCATGTGCGTGGGGCATGTCGTGCCGAATACCGAATTCCTCATCGCCAACGACGCCCGCACCGGCTTGGCTGACGGCACCGTCGGACATATTTTGATCCGCGGCACGAGCGTCACGCGCGGGTATTTCGCCGATGAGGCCGCCACCGCTGCCGCGATCGATGCCGATGGCTGGGTGGATACGGGAGATCTGGGCGTGGTCCATGAGGCGGGCCTCTATATCGTGGGCCGCGCCAAGGAAATCATCTTCGTCAACGGACAGAATTACTACCCTTATGATTTGGAAAACATCGCCACGCGCGCGCCCGGATTGGATCTAAACAAGGTGGTCGCGGCCGGCGTCTCGAAGCCGGGCTCGACGGGGGAGGAACTGGTCATATTCGTGCTCCATCGCGGCGATATGGCGGAATTTCTGGCCACCGCCAATGCCGTCGGCCGGCTGATCAATGAACACACCGGTCTCGAGGTTGCGCAGGTCATCCCGACCAAGCGCATTCCCAAAACAACCAGCGGGAAGGTACAGCGGCACTTGCTGGAACAGGCGTATGTGGGGGGCGAGTTCGACGCCGAACTCAAGGAGCTCGACGCGCTGCGCGAAGCGCGCGGCGGCTCGGGACGTGAAGCCGGCGAAGGCCTGGAAACCCGTTTGCAGTCGATATGCGAAGCCGCGCTGCCGGGAAAGAGAATCGACGTGGGCGACAATTTATTCGAGATCGGCGCGAGCTCGCTCAAATTGATCGAGATCCACGAGAGCATCGACCGCGATTTTCCGGGTCTGGTCGATTTGACCGAGCTGTTCGACTACCCCACGATTGGGCAGCTGGCGGCTCATCTGGAAGCGAAAATCAAAGCGAAGCCCCCGCGCTGAAGGTATCGCAGTTATCGACCTTGCCGGAGTCGTATCCGCGCCGAAACCAACGCACGCGCTGCGCGGAGGTTCCGTGAGTGAAGCTATCGGGCACCACCGTGCCCTGCATCCGTTTCTGCAGCGTGTCGTCCCCGACGGACGAGGCGGCAGCCAGTCCCTGCTGTACATCGCCCGGCTCGAGAATCTTTCGCGCTTGGTTCGCCTGCGTCGCCCACACGCCGGCGAAGCAGTCCGCCTGCAGCTCGACCAGCACCGAAACTTCATTGGCCCCCACCTTTCCCGCACGCCGTTCAGCCTGTTCGGCGCTGCCGGTTATCCCCAGCAGATTCTGCACGTGATGGCCAACCTCATGCGCAATGACGTAGGCTCGCGCGAAATCTCCCGGTGCGCCGAATTCGGTGGCAAGTTGCCGAAAGAAAGACAAATCGATATAGACTTTTTGATCTCCCGGACAATAGAAAGGCCCGGCCGCGGAACTCGCCAGGCCGCATGCGGATGCCACCTGCCCGCTGAACAGCACCAGCTTGGGACGCGTGTAGGTTTTACCCATACCGTTGAAGTACTGGCCCCAGACATCCTCGGTTTCGCCGAGAATGGCGCGGACAAAATCCACCTGAGGGTCGTTGGCGTCGGTACTGCCGGTCACCGGGGTCGGCGCCGTCACCACCTGGCCGTCCCCGCCGTTCAGCAAGCTCAAGAGAGTCGCGGGATTGACTCCCATGAAGTAGCCGATGACCACGATGACGATGGTCCCGATCCCGATGCCGGCGCCTCGCCGGCCGATTCCCGATCCGCGGTCATCCTCGACATTGTCGCTGCGGCGGCTGTCATCCAGTTTCATGAGCTGCTCCTCGCTAAGATCGCAACGACGGTGGCCGTATCATATTCCGCTCAGGCGCCGCCGTATAAGGGCTTCTTCAGCCGCCAGCGCCTGTAGGACCACAGCCAGTCCGCAGGACTCTTGAAGACGTCGAGCTCGCAGGCGCGCGCATACCGCTCGGTAATCTGGTTGGGCTCGAGAATTTCCAGGCCATCCCACAACGGGGCAAACTCCACTTCGTAGTAGCTGCGCCGCACCCGCCGCACCCGCACGTAAAGGATGGGCAGCCGCGTTGCCCGCGCGATTTGCTCCGCCCCGATGTAGAAGGCCGTATCCTGTCCCAGAAACTGCGTCCAGTAGCGCTGATCCGTCGATACCGGCGCCTGGTCCGAATTCATGGCCACTGCCCGCACGATGGCGCGCCTGCGGATCACATCCGCCAACAGCTCCTTGGCGGGTATGAGACGCGCTCCGAAGCGAGTGCGTACCCAGAGCATCAGCCGCTCGGCCCAGTGATCGTGCAGCGGCTTGTAGGCTGCGTCGACGGGGTAGCCCAACTGCAGCGTCACCCCGTGCAGCAACCATTCCCAATTACCCAGATGCGAGGTCACGAGCATGATCGACTTCCCCGCGTCCAGATAGCGCCGGGCCGGCTCGACATTCGTCAGGCGCATGCGGCTTCGCATGTCCGCCTGGCTCATGGACACCGACTTCAGCACCTCGACCAGGACATCGCAGAAATTCCTCAAGAACCGCTTGTGAATAACCGTGCGCTCGGCGGCGCTCAAGGTGGGGAACACCTTCTCGAGCTGCTCATGAATCACATGCTGGCGATGGCGCGCAACGTAGTAGGCAAGCAAGTACAAAAAACCGGCAAACGCATACAGCGCTGCCCAGGGCAGGCGTGACAGGAGTTTGATCATGGATACCCGTGTGCGGTCGAGCGACGATTCTAACATATTGTTTATAAACGGCTTCGCAGCCCTCCGCGGCGAACGGCGCTATCATGTGAGCGTGACTAGCGCAGAAGTAATAGCACCGAATCAAGACGCGCCGGCATTGAGCGGCACGATGCCGGTGCGCATTGTGCGCGCCGGCATCGATTCGGCGATCGAGAAGGATGACCGCGTCGCGGTGGAAGCCCCGCTGGAATACATGCTGCACCATCCGGCGTTGGGGCTCGAGCCGATCTCTTTCGGCACGACCATGCGAACGCCTGGAGAAGACGAGAACCTCGCGGTGGGCCTGTTATATGGCGAGGGCATCGTCAACCAACCGAGCGATATCGACAGCGTCGAATCCAGCACGCGCCGCCCGAACGTGGTCAACGTGCGCCTACGCCCAAACGTGCAATTGGAAATGCAAACAGCGACGCGTCGTTTTTCCGCCGGCTCGAGTTGCGGCGTCTGCGGCACGACCGGACTGGATGCCGCCATCGCCCGGGCGGCGGCCACGCGTATTGCTCCCAGCCGTGCGATCGGGTTGGATCTGTTGCTGAGCTTGCCGGAACGGATGCGTGCCGCTCAGTCGAAATTCGGCGGCACCGGCGGCATCCATGCATGCGCGCTGTTCAATTTCGCCGGAAATATGCTCAGCGTGGCCGAGGACGTTGGCCGGCATAACGCCTTTGACAAGCTGGTCGGCGAGAATTTGCTCGCCGGGCGCCTGCCGCTCACCGAGCACATCATTCTATTGAGCGGACGGGCGAGCTTCGAGCTGGTTCAAAAGGCGCTGCGCACCGGCGTGTCGATACTCGCGGCGATCGGCGCGCCCTCCAGCCTGGCCGTCAATCTCGCGCTCGCCTCAGGGCTGACGCTGGCCGGATTTATCAAGGAAAAGCACTGCAATGTGTACTCGGGCCCTGAGCGCCTGATCTAGCACATCAATCGCCGCCCGCCGGTTCCTTTTTTATTTTGACCGAGTGTTTGGCCAGGCGCCGCAGCGCCTCGCACGGCAACTCGTCCAGGCCAACTTCGCCGTGTGCCGCCATTTTCTCGCGCATGCGCTTGGTCCAGAACTTGTCGATGTGATTGGCTATCCCCGAGATCGCGTCCTCCCGGACCGGCTCGGCACGAAAGAAATTGCCGATGTCGTTCGCCATCTTCACCAAGTGCTCCGCTGCGTCATGCTGCGCGCCGTGTTCGCCGCCCTTCATCGCGGCGACCTATTTGGAAACGAACACATCAGCGTTCTTCAGCAAAGATTCTTGAGTCTCCGTGAACTCGCGGAAGCGTTTCTGCCACTCGGAAGGCTGGCCGACGCGTGTGGCTTGGACCGCCGTGACCTTGTACTCGGGGCAATTGGTCGCCCAGTCCGAATTGTCGGTGGTGATCACATTCGCTCCCGATTCCGGAAAATGGAAGGTGGTGTATATCACCCCCGGCTGAACCCGGTCGGTCACGCGCGCGCGCAGCACGGTGTCCCCGGCGCGGCTCGCGATACCGACCCAATCACCCTCGGCAATGCCGCGCTCTTCAGCATCATGCGGGTGGATCTCGACGCGATCCTCATCGTGCCAGCGGCTATTCTCCGTGCGGCGCGTCTGCGCGCCGACGTTGTACTGGCTCAATATTCGCCCGGTCGTCAGGATCAGAGGGTAACGCGCATTGACCTTTTCATGGGTCGGCACGTACTCGGTGACCAGAAACTTGCCCTTGCCGCGCACAAACTCGCCGACGTGCATGGTCGGCGTGCCTTGCGGATGCGCATCGTTGCAGGGCCATTGGATGCTGCCGAGCGCATCGATGCGCTCAAAGCTCACGCCCGTGAAGGTGGGCGTCAGGCTCGCTATCTCATCCATGATTTGCGACGGGTGGGTGTAGTTCATGGGATAACCCAACGCGTTGGAAAGCAACTGCGTGATCTCCCAGTCGGCGTATCCGGACTTCGGTTCCATCGCCTTGCGTACCCGCGAAATACGCCGCTCGGCGTTGGTGAACGTCCCGTCTTTTTCCAGGAAGGAACTGCCGGGAAGGAAAACATGGGCGAACTTCGCCGATTCGTTCAAGAAGAGGTCTTGAACGATGATGCATTCCATGGAGGTCAAGGCTGCCGTGACATGCTGCGTGTTGGGATCCGACTGCGCGATGTCCTCGCCTTCGATATAGAGCCCCTTGAATTCTCCGTCCAACGCAGCCTCGAACATGTTCGGAATTCGCAGCCCCGGCTCGCTCAACAGCCCCACGCCCCAGGCTTTCTCGAAGGATCCGCGCACCTTGTTGTCCGAAACATGACGGTAGCCGGGAAATTCGTGCGGGAAAGAACCCATGTCGCATGAACCCTGGACATTGTTCTGGCCGCGAAGCGGGTTGATCCCGACGCCTTCGCGCCCCACGTTGCCGGTGGCCATGGCCAGGTTCGCGATGCCCATCACCATGGTGGAACCCTGACTGTGTTCGGTGACGCCCAAGCCGTAGTAAATGGCGCCATTGCCCGCGTTCGCATACAGTCTTGCGGCCGCACGCACGCTCGCCGCGGGCACCCCGGTGATCGATTCCATGTTCTCGGGGGAGTTCTTTTCCAGCGCGACAAAGTTGCGCCACTTTTCGAATGACGGTATTTCGCAGCGCTCGCGCACATAGTCTTCCTTCACCAATCCCTCGGTTACCACAACGTGGGCGAGGGAATTGATCAGCGCCACATTGGTGCCGGGACGCAGCTTCAAGTGGTGTTGCGCTTCGATATGCGGGGTGCGGACAATATCGATGGTGCGCGGATCCGCAACGATGAGCTTCGCGCCCTGGCGCAAGCGCCGCTTCATTTGCGAAGCGAATACCGGATGCCCGTCGGTGGGATTGGCGCCGATCACCATGATCACATCGGCCTTCATCACCGAATCGAAGTTCTGCGTGCCGGCCGATTCGCCGATCGTGTTTTTCAATCCGTAGCCCGTGGGCGAATGGCAGACACGGGCGCAGGTGTCGACGTTGTTGTTGCCGAATCCCGCGCGCACCAGTTTCTGCACCACGTAGGTTTCCTCATTCGTGCAGCGCGACGAGGTGATGCCGCCGATCGAATCGCGGCCGTACTTCGCTTGAATGCGTTTCAGCTCGGACGCTGCGTAGGAAATCGCCTCGTCCCACGGGACTTCGCGCCACGGATCGCTGATTTTCGCTCTGATCATGGGCTTGACGATCCGATCGGGATGCGTGGCATAGCCGATGGCAAAGCGTCCCTTGACGCACGAATGACCGTGATTCGCACCGCCGTCCTTGTTCGGGACCATGCGCACGACTTCCTCGCCCTTCATTTCGGCGCGGAACGAGCAGCCCACGCCGCAATAGGCGCAAGTCGTCACGATGCTGTGCTCGGCCTGGCCTTTCTCGATCAAGGTATTCTCGGACAGGGTCGCCGTGGGACAGGCTTGAACGCAGGCGCCGCAGGAAACGCACTCGGAATCCATGAACGGCACATTCTGGCTTGCCGCCACCGTGGAATCGAAGCCCCGCCCCTGAATGGTCAGGGCCAGAGTTCCCTGCTGTTCGTCGCAGGCGCGCACGCAGCGCGAACAGACGATGCACTTGCTGGCATCGAAGGTAAAGTAAGGATTGCTGGTGTCCTTCTCCGCCTTGAGATGATTGGCGCCTTCATAGCCGTAACGCACCTCGCGTAAGCCCACCACGCCCGCCATATCCTGCAGTTCGCAGTGACCGTTGGCCGGGCAAGTCAAGCAGTCGAGCGGATGATCGGAGATATAGAGCTCCATCACGCCGCGGCGCACATCGGCGATTTGCTTATTCTGAGTCGTCACTTTCATGCCCTGCGCCACGGGTGTGGTGCACGAAGCAGGCAGCCCCTTCATGCCCTCGATCTGCACCAGGCAGAGCCGGCAGGATCCGAACGCCTCGAGTTGATCGGTGGCGCACAGCTTGGGAATCTTGGTGTCGCATAGCGCGGCGGCGCGCATCACCGACGTGCCTTCCGGAACCGTCACCTCGTTGCCGTCGATGGTGAGTGTGACCACTTTCTGGCTGATCCGCTGCGGCGTACCCAGATCTTTTTCGGCAATGGATTGCATGGCTTTAGTCCTCTTAAGCCGGAACGCGGGCGCGCGCCGGTTTGGCAAAATCTTCCGGAAAGTGATTGATGGCAGACAGCACGGGGTACGGCGTCAAGCCCCCCAGCGCACACAAGGATCCATAAGTCATGGTTTCGCACAGGTCGCGCAAGATGGCTTCTTGCATGCCGCGATTCTCGCCCGCGATCAGACGGTCGATGACCTCGACCCCGCGCGTCGAACCGATGCGGCAGGGCGTGCATTTGCCGCAGGACTCGATGGCGCAAAATTCCATGGCGTAGCGCGCCTGAGCGGCCATGTCCACGCTGTCATCGAATACCACGATGCCCCCATGGCCGAGCATCCCTTTGATCTCGGCGAAGGCTTCGTAGTCGAGCTTGGTGTCGAACTGCGACTCCGGCAGGTAGGCGCCCAAAGGGCCGCCCACTTGGACGGCGCGAATCGGGCGCCCGCTCAAGCTTCCGCCGCCGTAGTCGTACAACAACTCGCGCAAGGTCATGCCGAAGGCTTTTTCGACCAAGCCGCCGCGCCTGATATTCCCGGTCAATTGAATCGGCAACGTGCCGCGAGATCGTCCCATTCCGAAATGCTGGTAGTACTCCGCGCCCTTGTCCAGAATGATCGGCACCGATGCCAGCGTGATCACGTTGTTGATCACGCTGGGCTTGCCGAAAAGGCCTTGGATCGCGGGCAGCGGCGGCTTGAAGCGAATCTGTCCCCGCTTGCCTTCCAATGATTCGAGCAAGGACGTCTCTTCACCGCAAATATAGGCGCCTGCGCCCAAGCGCACCTCGAGATCAAAGCGCTTGCCGCTGCCGTGAACGTTGCCGCCGAGATAACCCTGCTCGTAGGCGGCGGCAATGGCAGCCTTAAGCGCGCGATGCGCGTCTGGATATTCCCAGCGAAGGTATATGAATCCGGAAGTTGCTCCGGTGGCCAAGCCGGCAATCGTCATTCCCTCGATTAGAACGAAGGGATCCCCTTCCATCACCATGCGGTCAGAGAATGTGCCGGAGTCGCCTTCATCGGCATTGCACACGATGTACTTCTGATCGGAGGGGGTGGCGAGAACGGTTTTCCATTTGATGCCCGCCGGAAACGCGGCCCCGCCGCGGCCGCGCAGCCCCGATGCAGTGACGGCGGCGACAATCGCCGCCGGCTCCAAATTGAGGGCGGCCTTCAGCCCTCGATAACCGTCATGTTCGATGTAATCCTGGATGCTGCGAGGATCGGTCACCCCGACCCGCGCGAAAGTGAGCCGCTCTTGGTTTTTAAGGTAGGGAATCTGCTCCGTGATTCCATGACCCAGGGTGTGCGGCTTGCCGCTTAAGAATTCCGCGGCGAACAAACTCTCGACGTCTTTTGGCTGCACGGGACCGTACGCGACCCGGCCTGCAGCGGTAGCGACCTCGACCAGAGGCTCGAGCCACAGCAACCCGCGCGATCCATTGCGCTTAAGCTCGATGTCCAGGCCGCGACGCTTGGCTTGCGCGACGATTGCAGCGGCAGTCTCATCGGCTCCCATGCCGCGGGCCGCGGCATCGCAGGGCACGTACACTCGCGTGGCGCTCATGTCTCGCTCACGGCGCTGGCCCGGGCGCCAGCCATCAATTCATCGAAACGCTGCGCCGACACGCGGCCGTGCAGACGGTGGTCAATCATGATGGAGGGACCGAGCGCACAATTTCCCAGGCAGTAAACCGGCTCGAGCTGGATCGCGCCGTCCTTCGTTGTTCCATGAAAATCGATACCCAGGGTGCGTTTCGCATGCGCCTCGACCGCCGCGGCGCCGACCGATTGACAGGCCTCCGCGCGGCACAAGTGCACAACGTGGCGGCCGCCCGGTTCGGTGCGAAAGTAATGATAAAAAGTTAAGACGCCGTGCACTTCGGCAATGGATAAATTCAATTCGCGCGCAATGAGCGGCACCGCATCGTGGGGTACGAAACCCAACTCGTTTTGCACGGCGTGCAATATCGGCATCAACGGACCGGCAGCGGTCTTTAACTCCGAACAGGCGCGCAGCACCGCGTCCTTTTGCGCGCGCGACATGAATCGGCCGATTGTGCCCACCGTCGCTGTGTGCTCTTGCATGTCAAACCTGGTCAGCGGTCAGATATATCACCTAGCATACTCGATTGCCCCCTCTATCTACACCGACATGTGCGCATAAGCGAGGTTTCGGAGTATGCAAAACTCCTGGGGATTCAATGCACTAATAGATGCGGTCTATCGGCTGATAAGGCGCTGTTATCAACCCACGGGTGACTCCATAATGGCATGCTCAACGTCCCTTAAGCGGTCCTTGCCGAAGAAAATCTCCCTTCCTACATAAAAAGTAGGCGCGCCAAAACTCCCTGCCGCCACCGACCGCTGTGTGTTCTCCAGCAGCTGATTCTTGATCTCCGGCTCTTGCGCCAGCGCGATCAGGCGGGCGGAGTCCAATTCCGACTCGTCGAGCGCGGCACGCAGCACCTCCGGGTCATCCATTTTTTTCGGGTCCGCCCACATGTGGCGAAACATCTCATCGACATACCGCTTGAACACACCGAGGCGCTGCGCCGCGATCGAGCCGCGCATCAAAACCAATGTATTAACCGGAAAGAACGGATTGAAATTGAAGGCGGTAATTTTGTGCCGTCTTAGAAAGCGCTGCATTTCAAGCCGCTCGTATTCCGGCTTGTTCTTGATGCCGGCGAGGCTTTCCATGGGCGATCGATTATTCGTTGCCTTAAAGATGCCACCCAACAGCACGGGCACATATTCAAATCTGACGCCGGTACGCTGCTCGATCGCCGGTAGAACCATGTGCGACAAATAGGCGTTGGGGCTGCCGAAATCAAAATGAAATTCCGCATTTGCCATACTCTCACCACTTCTCGCCGAATGGACGAATCTCATGCTCGAATGACCAAGCGTCGCGGGGTTGCTGGTATAGATGCCAATAGGCTTCGGCCACGGCATCCGGCCGCATGAGTCGGTCTGGATCAAGATTACTCAGTGCTTCCTCTCCCTCCCTCTGCGCGATTCTCTGCCGCACCCAAGCGGTGTCCACGCCGGCGTCGATAATCAAGTGAGCGACGTGAATATTCTTCGGCCAGAGTTCTCGAGCCATGCTCTGTGCGGCGGCGCGCAGGCCGGATTTTGCGCTGGCGAAGGCGGCAAAGCCGCTGCCGCCACGCAGACTCGCTGTGGCGCCGGTGAAAAACAAAGATCCACGGCCGCGCGGCAACATGAGCCGCGCGCTCTCGCGGCCCGCCAGGAATCCCGCGCAGCAAGCCATCTCCCACACTTTGCGGAATACCCTTTCCGTCGTCTCGAGCAGCGGGAAATTCACATTGGCGCCGACATTGAAAATGCATATCTCAAGAGGGGCATGGCTGTCGGCCTCCTGCAAGAAGCGCGCGACCTCCTCTTCTTTTCGTGCATCGAGCGATCGGCCGATAATTGTGTTGCCGGCGGCAGCCGCGTGCGCCAGGAGGGGGGCTAGTTTCTCGGCGTCGCGGCGTCCTGCGAAGACCGTAAACCCTTCCGCGGAAAATTTCTTGGCAATGGCGCTGCCAATGAAATCTCCTGCCCCAATCACCGCCACCGTTGCATTTTTCTGTGTCACTGAGGCCTCCCTGGCCACATCTTACCTCCCGAACGTAGCAGGCGGGCCACGGCATGGGTAGGATGGCCGCATGTTCAGGAGCCAATGATGTCCGAAAAGAAAGACTTGACCCGTCGTGAGTTCGTGGCCGGCGCCGGCAACGCGACTCTTGGCGCAGTGGCGGCCGCGAGTCTGCCCATGATCCTTCCCCGCCGCGTGCTCGGTCGCGGGCAACGTGCACCCAGCGATACGGCAAATATCGCGATCGTGGGTTTCGGCGGCATGGGGTCTCAAAATGCGCTCACTCTTGCTCAAACCGATCATATCGGCGCGATATGCGATGTCGATTTCGCATACAGCGAGCGCTGCATGATGAGCAAAATTGCCGATGCTCAACAACAGCCGCGGCCGGACGGTCTGAAACTCCAGCAACAATTCATCAAGGCAAGGCGGTATACGGATTTTCGCGAGATGCTGGCCAAAGAAAAGAGCATCGACGGCGTGCTGGTCGCAACCCCCGATCACCTACACGCGGCGGTTGCCAAAGCTGCCATGGATGCCGGCAAGCATGTCTATGTACAAAAGCCGCTCACAGCGACCGTGTATGAGGCACGCTTGCTGCGCGCGCAAGCCATCGCCCATCCTAAGCTCGTCACCCAGATGGGAAATCAAGGTCATTCAAGCGAAGGCGCCCGCCTCATCAACGAATGGATTGGCGCAGGAATCTTAGGGCCCGTGCATGAGGTGCACGTTTGGACCAACCGTCCGGTCGTCTACTGGCCGCAAGGCCTACCACGCCCGAGCGGATTGGCGCCGGCCGAGGTGCCCGGCGGATTCGGAAACGTTTGGACATTTCGCCATGTACAGGACGTGCTCGCCGCCGCCATGGGCAGCGGTGGTGCACCGCCCGCGGGACTTGACTGGAAGGGGTATCTTGGGCCGATTGCGGAAGATGTTCCGTATCATCCGATCTATCATCCTTTCAACTGGCGCGGCTGGTTGGCCTTTGGCTGCGGCGCGATCGGCGACATGGGCGCCCATCTCATCGATCATCCCTTCTGGGCGCTGGGACTCGAGGCTCCCTTGAGCATCGAAGCGACCTCGACGCAATGGGGCACCATGCCCACCGATCCCAACGCCACGGACGCCGCCGGCCGAGTGCGACGCACTTCCGTGTCGTATCCGGTGGCAACCACCGTGCACTATCAGTTTGGTGCTCGCGGCACGCAGCCGCCGGTCAAGCTCTCTTGGTTCGATGGCGGGATCTATCCGCCCCGCCCCGACGCGCTGCCCGATGAAGTGACGCTCAAAAGCGAGGGCGGCGTCATATTCATCGGCGAGAGGGGGATCCTATTGCACGATACCTATGGATCCAATCCTCGCCTGTTTCCGCAAGCGTTGATGGAGGCGGCGGCCGCCGTGCCCCAGAGCATCCCGCGCATCACCTGGAGTCACGAACTCAACTGGATCAAGGCGATGCGAGGCGAAGCCACGGCCAGCTCCCCATTTGAATACTCAGGCAGGCTCACCGAGACCATGCTGCTGGGTCTGGTCGCGTTACGCACCGGACAGGGCAAGAAGATTCTCTACGACGGTGATCGCGGACAGGTCACCAATCTCGCCGATGCGAACCAGTACTTGACTCGCGACTATCGCGCCGGCTGGCAAATCTAAATCGCCCT
>DASXNX010000244.1:0-3376 GCA_036494725.1 Steroidobacteraceae bacterium | reverse complement strand
CCTGATCTGGTTCGGCGTGATCATGACCATCGTCATGGAATTGGGGCTCATTCATCCCCCGGTCGGGCTCAATCTCTTTGTCATCAAGAATATCGCGCCTGATATCTCCTTGCGCGACGTGATCTGGGGCGTGATGCCGTTCGTGGTGTTGATGATATTCGCGGTGGTCCTGTTGTGTCTATTTCCCGGCATCTCGACTTGGTTGTCTGATACCGCGCTGGGGCCGGCGACGCGGTAGGGCGCGTATCGGTTTTGTCGTGCTTCGACGCGTGGGATCATCCTCCCGCCAAGGGGGGGATAGGAGAGCAGCGTTCGTCCGCCAATTTTCTGGGTTAGTGCCGGGTTAACCGGCGGCGTGAATAATCACGGCCGCAACAAGCTATTTCCCGGGAGATGACGCGTGCGGCGGATGGCCTTTTCCAGACTTCTCATTGTCCTTATCGGTATACCTCTCGCGGCGGTCGTTTTGTTTGCCGGTACGCTGACTTACCAAAGTTGGTCGCGCTACAGCGATTTGACCCGTGCCTCCTCGCTCTTGCGCCTGGCTGTGGCAGCTGGGCGGTTTTCCGGCATTGCAATACCGGGCGAAGGTGCTTTGAGCCGCGAGCGGGTCGCCGGCGCCGACAACAAGACCGCGCTCGATGCCCAGCGCCGCATCACCGACGAACTCTATGGCAAGCTGCGCGAGGCGGCGGCCGCCAATATGGTGGCGGACCCGAAGATCGAGGAGCATCTGCGCGTCCTCGAGGAAAAAATGCGCGATGTCCGCGCTTTGCGCGAGCGGATCGATGCCAAGCAGGTGGCGACGCCGGCCGCATCCACGGCTGTGTTGGCCCCGGTCGCGGGGCGCGGGATTGAGCTTATTGGGACGGCGGCGGCGAGTGCGAGCGACGCGGTTTTGTCGCGCCGAATTTTCGCGCTCTACGCGACGCTGCAATTCAACGAAAGTAACTTGATACAGCGCGGAACCGCAGGGGCGGTGTTGCAGAGCGGCCAGGTGCCCAACGAGATCTTCCTGGTGTTGGCGAAAGCGATCGGCGCCAACGCAACCTTCGGCAAGCTGTTTCGGGACTTTGCGCCGTCCGAGGTGGTGAGCCTGTACCAATCATTCGACGCCGCCAATGGGCGCGCGCTGCAAGAGCTGCGCGAATTGGCCGTGAAGAATTCCGGCACGCCAGCGTCCGAATCCCAGATCAAGAGCTGGCTTGATCTCAACCGCGAGCTGACGACGGTCATGAACCGGATCGTCTCCGAGACCGCCGACGGGATCAGCGCGGAGTCCGATCAATTGGTGCGCGAGGCATGGCGCGCGTGCGTCATCTATTTGTGCTTCACGCTGATGGTGCTCGGCATTGTGCTGGTGATGAGCCGCATGGTGATGGGGGTGCTGCGCGATCTTCTGGGCGGGCTCGCGCGCACCATGGAGGCCCTGTGCAATCGCCAGCACGACATCACCGTGCCAAGCACGGATCGCAGCGACCAGATCGGCGTGATGGCACGGGCGGCCGAAAGCTTCCGCAATAATCTCGTCCGCGTCGAGCTGTTGGAGGCGGAACAGAAAAAGACCGAGGCGCGCGGCGCCGAGGAGCGCAAGTCTGCGATGAACAAGCTTGCAAGCCAATTCGAAATGGCTGTGGGCAGGATTGTCGACACCGTGTCGTCGGCCTCGACCGAGCTTGAAGCCGCGGCGACGACGCTGAGCAAAACCGCCGAGACGACGCAAGGTCGCTCCGCCACCGTGGCAGCAGCCTCCGAACAGGCCTCCGCCAATGTTCAGACGGTCGCGGCAGCCACCGAGCAGATGACAGCCTCCGTCCGCGAAATCAGCCGACAGGTGGAGGAATCGAGCAAGATCGCCGCCGAGGCCGTCACGCAGGCGCAAAGAACCGACGCGCGCGTTTCCGAATTGTCTCAAGCCGCAGGCCGTATCGGTGACGTGGTGAAACTCATCAGCGCGATCGCTGAGCAGACGAACTTGCTTGCGCTCAACGCGACGATCGAAGCCGCGCGCGCCGGAGAGGCCGGCAAGGGCTTTGCGGTCGTCGCCCAGGAGGTGAAGGCTTTGGCGACGCAGACTGCGAAGGCGACCGGAGAAATCGGTGATCAGATTTCCGGCATGCAAACGGCGACCCAGGACTCCTTCGCTGCCATCAAGGAAATCGGCGCGACCATCGGGCGCATTTCTGAAATTGCCGCAGCCATTGCCGCGACGGCCGAAGCCCAGGGCGACGTTACCGAAAAGATCGCCCGCAATGTCCAGGAAGCCGCCCGCGGCACGGCCGACGTCGCCACCAACATCACCGACGTCAATCGTGGTGTTGCCGAAACCGGCACCGCGTCGATCAATATGCTGGCATCCACGCGATCCCTGTCGAAGGAGAGCAATGTCCTCAAGGTGGAGGTGGATAAGTTCCTCAATTCCATCCGGGCCTGACCGCGCCCGCGGCCGACGTTGCAGCAGGACGTCAGATAAGGCATCAATGCAGCGCTTTTGAATTCGACTGCAACGATGGGAGCTCTACCTTGCTGCGACCCGCTTCTTTGATCGGCGTGCTTGTGGTCGTCTTTGCCGGCACGCCGGCGTCGGCGATCACCTCCCAGCAAAAGATGGAAACCTGCAAGTTCGGCGCCGACGATCAGAAGCTCGAAGGGGCGGCACGCAAGGCATTCCTGTCCAAGTGCATGGCCAACGAAAAGGCCTCTCCGGCGAAATCGAAGTTGCCACCGCCGTCGCCACAGTAGAAGCAGTGGCGCACTAGCGCGCTCTGACGTTCCCATTGACTTTGACACGGATTGATGGCGATCACGCGGGATCGGTCGGCTCCCGTCGCCAGACGCTGGCCAGCCACGGCTGCTGTTCGCGCGGCAGGCCGGCGGGGCGATAATAGTGTTCAAGTTCGGCAAATCCCGCGCTCGACACATGGCGGCGCCAAGTCTCAGGATCGTGATACACGCCATAGCGCCCGCCGCTCCAGCCTTCCTCGTTGTGGCCGCGCGGGTTTGAACAAAACAGCACGCCGCCGGGTTTGAGGCTCGCGCGCAGCTCGCGCAGCACCCGCGGCAGTTCTTGGCTCGGGACGTGAAACAGCGAGGCATTGGCAAAGATGCCGTCGAAACGGTTCTCCGGCAGTTCCAGATGGAGGAAGTCCTGGTACCAGACCTCGCAGCCACTGTGGGCGCGCGCCATAGCCGCGAAGGGCGCGGCACCCTCCAGTCCGACCGCAACGTGCCCAAGGTCGGCAAACACCTTGAGGTCGCGCCCGGGTCCGCAGCCAAAGTCCAGGATCGCAAACGGCGGTTGGCCGCCGATGTATTTCAACATCGCCGCGATATTCTGGCTGACGTCGTGGTCGCGCGTACCCGCCCAGAAATCCTC
>DASXNX010000243.1:0-5917 GCA_036494725.1 Steroidobacteraceae bacterium | reverse complement strand
GTGTATGGCTCGATGACGAATTGCACTCCGAGGCGCCGTAGACGCTGCGCCAGGTCCGACCATTGCGGGGGCCTCAGCACCACGCCGAAATGAGGCACCGGCACGCCTTGCCCATCGACGGGATTGAAGTGACTGGCCAGTTTTCCGGTGCTGCCCAAATTCGGATTCACGTGACAGACGAACTGATGTCCGTAGAGATTGAAGTCCACCCAGTGGGTATCGCTGCGGCCTTCGCCGCATCCTAAGATCTCTCCATAAAAGCGGCGCGCTTCGGTGAGATCGCGTACCTGCACGGCGATATGAAACGGTGTCAGCGGCGCATTCATGCTGAAAAGCATAACATTCGAGTGGGGGAACCTTTAAAAAATGTCGTCAAAAAAATGGCTGTCGTCGCTGAATTTGTTCGGGGGGCTCAAACCCTTTAACGCGGGAAGCGCAGCGCGAGACGGTCTCGCGGGCGTTAACCTGGCGTCAATCAATTTGCCGCAGGTTTTGGGTTATGCGCAGATCGCCGGTGCGCCGCTGGTCACCGGGTTTTATACCCTGTTGCTGCCGCTGGTCGCATTCGCGATATTCGGAGCCTCCCGGCACTTGGTCGTGGCCGCCGACTCGGCCACGGCCGCCATCTTGGCCGGCTCGCTGGCGCGCGACGCCGCACCCGGCAGCGATCACTACATGGCGTTGCTCGGCATGGTGGCGTTGCTGACCGGCGGGTATCTTTTGCTGGCACGGATTTTCAAGCTGGGATTTTTGGCCGACTTTCTCTCGCGTACCGTGCTCACGGGATTCCTGACCGGGGTCGGAATTCAGGTCGGCATCGCGATGTTGGGCGACATGTTCGGCGTCGCCGTAACGTCGCATTACTCGCTGGTGCGCTTGTGGGAAGTGTTGTTGAGTCTGCCGCACCCGCACGGGCCGACCTTGATGCTCTCCACTCTCGTGGCCGGCGGTATTTTGCTGGGAAATCGCTTTGCGCCGCGCCTGCCGCTGTCGTTGATCGCGGTCGTGGGCACGATCGCAGCGAGCAGCGCGTTTCACTTCGCGGGCAGAGGAATCGCGATTATCGGGCCGGTAGCGGGCGGCTTTCCGTCATTGCGTTTTCCGCCGGTGACCTGGCGCGAGATGCTGATGCTGATGCCGGTGGCGGGCTCTTGCTTTGTGATGATCATTGCGCAAAGCGCCGCCACCTCCAGGGCATTCGCAATGCGCTATCACGAGGGCGTCGATACGGACGCGGATATTCTCGGACTGTCGGCTGCCAACATCGCGGCGGCGTTGACCGGAACTTTTGTCGTCAACGGCAGCCCGACGCAAACGGCGACGGCGGATCGAGCCGGGTCGCGCAGCCAATTTGCGCAATTGACCTTGGCGGCGGTGGTTGTCTTGGTATTGCTCTTTCTCCTCGAGCCGCTGCAATTTCTGCCGCGCTGCGTACTGGCCGCGGTGGTGTTTTCGATCGGTGTCGGCATGATCAAGGCCCGCGAGTTGCGGGACATCCGCCGCGAGAGTCCGGGCGAATACTATCTGGCCATCGCCACCGCGGCGGCGGTGGTCGTGCTCGGCGTCGAGCAGGGCGTTCTGTTGGCCATAGCCGTGTCGCTCCTGAGGCATGTGCGTCATAGCTATCATCCGCATAGCATGATGCTGATGGCGGCGGATGCGACGGGCCGTTGGGCGCCGGTCCCCGCGACGCCCGGCAAGGAAACCGAGCCGGGCCTCATCGTCTATCGCTTCGCCGCGGATCTTTTCTATGCCAATCAAAACCGCTTCAGCGACGAGCTGCGCGCGCTGGTCAAATTCGCCCCGACTCCGGTGCACTGGGTCATCATCGATGCCAGCGCGATCACCGATATCGACTGCTCGGCCGCGCAGTCGGTGCGTGATCTGCTGGCCGAGATGGCCGGCAAACATGTGGTCGTGGTCTTCGCGCGGGTGACGAGTTACCTAAGATCGGACCTGGATCGCCACCGCATCACTCCGGTGGTGGGAGCCGAGCGGATATTTGCAACGATGCATGAAGCCATCGCGTACGTGCACGCCCCAACTTGACGCCGGAAGAGGTCCGCCCGAAAGGGCGGACGTTTGGATTCGAACTTTGCGAAATTACTTATGGCCGAGGACGATTTCGATGGCGTGCTCCACCGACAGCCGCGCGTCTTCGATATGCTGCATCACCCGCATCCGCAGGCCTTTGGTATCGGGCTGGTCTTCCTCGCTGGACACGTCGCTCTTGGCCTTGTTCAGCAGGTCCAGCGCGTTGTGCAAACGGCCGGGGTGGTCCAAATGCGCATCGACCGTCATGTGGTCCTGGATGTTCTTGCCATCCATGATCGAGGCTTGCTTGATTTCGTTGATTGCCTTGTCGATGTGATCGATCGCATGGGCTTGAGCTTGGTCGACCGTCTCGTTGCTGGTCGTTTGAGTCAAATGGGCGCGTGCATCGCGCAGATCGCTTAAGGCATGAAGATAAGCGGGATGCTTGCCGGGCGTGTCCGCCCAGGTAGGACTCACGGCGAGCAGCGCAACTCCAATCAAGGCAAACGCTTTTACCAGAGAAGTGTGCATAAGGCCTCCTAGTTCAATTTGAGCCTGATGACGATTTCTTTTCGGATCCAGGCGGATCACGATTTTAGAATTAACCGCGCTTATTTGTTTTTGTCGCCGATTTCCGACGTCAGACCGTCGATCCAGGTGCGGCGCACCTGCAGTTCATCGTCCAGCAGCACGAGATTGGCGCGAAAGCCGGGCGCGATACGGCCCAATTCGGATTCCAAACCCAAGAATTCCGCGGGATATTCGCTGGCCATCCGGGCCGCTTCCTCGATGCGCAGGCCGAGCAGCGACACGGCATTGCGCACCGCGCTGGCCATATCGAGCGCCGTTCCGGCGAGCGTGCCGTTTTCGTCGCGGCAGACGCCATCCTCGACAGTGATGGTGCGTCCCTGCAGCACGAAGCTGGGCTCGGGCGATCCCACGGCAGGCATGGCGTCGGTGACCAGCATGAATCGATCATGACGTTTGCAGCGCAATGCCAGCTTGAGCATCACCGGATCGACATGATGTCCGTCAACGATGATGCCGCACCATGTATTGGCATCGTATAGAGCGGCTCCCACGATGCCCGGCTCGCGCGGCGCCAATGGTGCCATGGCGTTGAACAAATGCGTAAAGCCGCGCACACCATGCGCGATCGCCGCGGAAGTCTGCGAAAAATTGGCGTCGCTGTGACCCGCGGATATCAGAATTCCGCCCGCAGCAAGGCGCGCGATCATATCCGTCGTGGTCATTTCCGGTGCCAGCGTGAGCACCGTACGTCCGCCGCGAAGGCGGCACAGCAAGGAAACCACGCCGCTGTCGAGCAGGCGCAGATGCTTCGGATCATGCACGCCACGCCGCGCCCAATTGAGGAACGGTCCTTCGATGTGAATGCCCAGCACCCCGGGCAGGTGTATATCAAGGGAAGACTGCACCGCGGCGATGGCTCGGCCGATGGTGTCGAGGTCATCGCTGATGAGCGTGGGTAGGAAGCCCGTGGTGCCGAATTGCCGGTGTGCCGCGCCGATGGCCCGGATCGACTCCAGGCTCGGATCGTCGTTGAACAACACGCCGCCGCCGCCGTTGACTTGCACATCGATGAAGCCGGGCAGCAAAAGCTGCCCCTCGAGATCGATGCGCTGCGCCGCGCGGCAGCGAGGATCGGCTGCCGGCACGAGGGCTTCGATGCGTCCTGACTCGAGTAGAAGCGTCTGTCCGCTCACGATGCTGTCGCCGGAGAGGATCCGGCCGTTGCTGAGCGCAATGCGCACTACACCGTCTCCGTGATCTTGCGCAAGTGGGGAGGGTGATCCGGATCAAGGCCGCGCCGCACCGACAGCGACGCAATCATCCGGTACGCACTTTGCACCAGCAATATCGGGGCGAGTTCCGCAGTTGCGTCCAGTGTCGGGAGTGCGGTCGCGCCCGACGCCTTGCCGCCGGCGATCAAGACCGGAACGCCGCGGCGCGAAAGCTCCGCCCCGAGTGCTTCGATCCCCGGCAGGGTGGCGTCTCGTTGCGCAAACAACAGCGCCGGAAACCCCTCCCGTAGCAGCGCGTACGGACCGTGTCGCAACTCGGCGCTGCTGAAGGCCTCGGCGTGCATGCCACAGGTCTCTTTGCATTTCAGAGCCGTTTCCTGGGCGGCGGCCAGTCCCAATCCTCGGCCGACGACATACAGGTTGGCGACGGATTCGAGCTGCGTCAGCGCTGCGCTCCAATCGAGCTTCCAGCTTTGATCCAGCAGATCCGGCAGCCGCTCGAGCGTAGACTCGAGTGCAGCGCTTTGCGTCCACGACGCCACCAAGCGTGCGATCGCCGCAAGCGATGCAATGTACGATTTGGTTGCGGCAACGCTGGTCTCCGGGCCCGCGCGCAGGTGGACCACCAGGTCGGCAGCCGCGACCAGCGGCGAATCGGCGCTGTTGCACATCGCCAGGATCGTGGCGCCCGACGCCTTCGCGGATTGTACCGAAGCCAGCAAATCGGGACTTCGCCCGGATTGGGATATGGCAATGAACAGGCAGCCGCGCACATCTTGTGTAACGCCGTATACGGAGCTTACCGAGGGCGCCGCCGACGCCGTCAGCACTTGCGCGCGCGTTTCGATCAGGTACTTGGCGTAGGTGGCCGCGTGATCGGAACTCCCGCGCGCGCAGGTGATTACCGCGCGAGGTTTGAGCCGGCGCAAATCGGCACCGATAGCGGCCATGGCGCCCGCGTCGCGCTCGAGCTGCACACGCACCGCGCTCGAGGCAGCGGCCGCTTCCTCGAACATGCGCGTTCGCTCCGCTGCACGCGAACTGGCCGCGTTCACGTGGAGAGCTCGGCGACGAAGTCGTAGGTGTCGCCGCGGTAGAAGGATTGAGAAAACTCGATTGCGCGGCCGTCGGGCAAGGATCCCAAACGCTCCACGAGAAGCCCGGCGTCGCCGGCCTTGGCTTTCAAAAGTTCTGCCTGATCCGGTGTCAGAAGAACCGCGCGCAGGCGCTGCAGAGCGCGCACCGGGCGGTGGCCGGCATGCTCCAGCGCTTCATAGAGGGAGGCGCCGACCGACTCGAGAGAAGGGAGAGCGCTAGCCACGATGGTCGCGTATTCCAGAGCCATGGGTGAATCGTCCGCATAGCGAATGCGATTAAAACGAAATACCGGAGTACCCGGACTTAGACGCAACGCCAGCGCCTCTTCGGGTGTGACGGTTCCCGCGGCCCTTTTCAACCACACGCTGTGCGGCGTACGTCCGCGCGCGCGCATGTCCTCGGAGAACGAGGTGAGCATCGCAAAATTCTTATCGACGCGTGCGGAAACGAAGTTGCCGGCACCTTGACGTCTGACCAGGAGTCCATCGGCAACCAGTCCGTCGAGCGCTTTGCGCACCGTGATGCGCGACACCGCGAAATCCGCAGCCAAATCGCGCTCCGAAGGCAGTGCATCGTCGGGGCCCAGTAGGCGGCTGTCGATGGCCTTGCGCAGAGCCCGCTGCAGTTCCTGGTACAGCGGCAAATTCCCCTGGCCGTCCAGTGGACCGAGTGTCTTGGCGAGCGATGGGGTGGCGGAAGGCGTCATGGTATTTTTGTCTCGCTAAAATAATACCAAAGAAATACCAGTAAGAGAACAACAACAGTGCATAAAATACGATAACTATTTGATAATCATAGACAAGAAGTGTTTTGAATTGTGTTTATTACGCGGCACTAGCAGATATTGCAAATTGGTATTATATTGGGCCTTAACTGGTGTGGCAGGTAAAGAGAAACCACACGGCGGATGCAGCAAATCTCAAACGCAATAGGTCAGGGGGCATTGATATGAATCGGACAGGGGATATCTATATGAATCGGATCGCCTTGGCGGTCAAGTCGGCACTCGGGATCGCGATGCT
>DASXNX010000242.1:0-3498 GCA_036494725.1 Steroidobacteraceae bacterium | reverse complement strand
AGTATGCAGGACCAAGCAACGCGACCATTCACAGCCTCATCTTTGAGGTTACTTCATGGTCAGCGCCCCCATCACCGACGCGGATTTATCGCCGGATTCGGCGACGTTTGCCCACCGCTGAGCCGCTCGGCGGCCCGGCTGCCCCAGCGGCGTGCCGGCCCCGGCGGCGTGCCGGCCCCGCGTCAAGATGCGAGCGCGGCTTCCGGGCGCAATTCACCCGCGAGTTCGATAACGATGTCCGCGGGAAGACCCGAGCGGCGGGCGGCCTCCCGGACGGCATCACCGCTTTCGGCCTCGTACAGACAATAGGTTTTGCGTTTGTCCGCGGACAGAAACGAATGCAGCCATTTGACTCCAACCAGGGTGTTGATATCGACGACGGCCCTGAGATCTTCGGCAGAGACGTTCAAGGCGGCGGCGAAATTTCTCTCGATCATGAATAGTGCCATGTTCCTCTCCTTGCGTTAGCTGACAGCGGAGACCGATTGGGTGCTTTGCAGTCCGTGCCGAATGGCGTAGGTCGCTGCTTCGGTACGATTGGCGCATTGGGTCTTGTTCAGAATGTTCCGCACATGGGTTGCCACGGTATTGAGACTGATCGCGAGCACCAGCGAGACATCCTTGTTCGTCCTCCCGATGGCAAGCAGGCGCAGCACCTCGACTTCGCGGGCCGTGAGGTCGTCGGGATAGGTGACGCTGCCATCCCTGGCGTGCAGCAAGGCGTCGATATCGGCAACCAGGCGCGTCATCTCGAGCCGCCGCGCGAGCTGGTCAGCCTCGCGCAGCAGTTGCAGGCCCAGCCGCCGATCTGCGTCCACCTGCCGTGTCATCAGAAAGGCGCCGTAGCGGCACAACGTCCGGGCAAGAGAAGGCCACGCGCGCATGGTGCGGTTGCGCTTCAAAGCGGAGTCGAAGTGCTTGCGGGCGAGATCCGGCCAGTTCGCGGTGCACGCCAGCATCGCCAAGTACAGTTCAGTGGCGCCGAAGCACACCGCCGTGGGATGGTTGGCCGTCTGCCGTACATAGGGAAGCAACAGCTGGTAAAGCGACTCGGCACGGCCGGCGTCCGCCAATGCACAGCAAGTTTGCGCACAAAACACCAGGCAGGCGACGTACATGTCATCCCTGCCGATGGCGCAGCAATCCCGCACGACAAGTCGTTCAAAGATGCTGCGCGCCTCGGACAGCAACCCGATCTCGGCGCAAATGAGCATCAGACCGGGCTTCCACATGCGCGCAGTCCCGCTCGCGGCAATTTGCTTTACCTGCGGCGCCAGAGCGTGCAAGCGGCCAAGGTCGCGGTTCAGCGCAAACATCTGGGCGCCATAGACACCGTCCGCATCGCCGCGGCGGGTCTTGGTGCCGATCTCCAACAGCTCTTCGATCCGAGCTTCCAAATCGGTCCATTCTCCGCGCAGCAGCGCCAAGGTAACGCGATGGGTGCGCGCCCAGTACTGATGCAATCCGAAACGCGCGGTACTGAGGCTCTCATACTGTTCCAGGAGAGTCTCCAGCGCCTCGAGTTGGCCGGCCTCGAAGTAGTTCAAGGCCTGCCAATAATAGGCTTCAGCCATCAGGTCCGCGCTCGCGGTGGACCGGGCTGCCGCTATATATTCCTCGCCGAGCAGCAGGCGGCGATGCAAGGTCTCGGGATTGCCGCGCAGCGCCATCACCGTGAGTTGATAACAGGCGCAACGCGCCGTCGCCTCGCAAATGCGGCCGGCCATTCCAAGCGCTTCGTCCACCAACAGCGGAAGCCGCGACTTGTCCATCAAGGTTCTCTGGGCGAACGCCAGTGTTGCCAATGCCTTTGCGCGGGCGACGGAATCCACCTCGGGCAACAGCGCCAGTGCGCGTTCGAGGAGCGGAATGATGTGCTTCTGCGCAACATGCTGCGAGGCCATCGCAAGCCGGACCAGAACATCAACGAGCAATTCGGCGCTGCCCATGACGCGAGTCCGGTTCACGGCTTCGAGCAGCACGTCGATGGCGCGGTCGGCCTGCCCCAGCAGCCGGAGCGCCGAGCCCTTGAGAATATAGGCGCGCGCGAGGCGTTCATCCTGCATCAAGCCGGCGCTCTCCAATGTTTCGATCGCGCGGTCGTAATGCAAAAGCGCATCTTCGTAGGCGTACATGCGCACGGCGCTCTCGGCGGCCCGCAGCGCGAAAACCACGGCCTTGTCGGTGTATCCCAGCGCACCTGCCTGATGATAGTGATGCGCAATCCGGGTGAGTGCGGGCTCGAGGTGACCCGAATGCACCGCGGTGAGAGCATCGCCGGCACGCGCGTGCAAGCGCAGACGCTCGACCGCGGGCAAGTCCTCGTAGATGGTCTCGCGGATCAATGCGTGAGTGAATTGGTAGCTGCCCGAGGCGTCGGCGCTCGATTGAACGATGCCCGCCTGCACCGCCGGTTCGACGATGGTCAGCACGCTTTGCACGTCCTCGTTCATGGCGGCGGCAATTTCACGGGATCCGAAATGCCGGCCATGAACCGCCGCGACACACAGCAGTTCGTTGCACCGGTCGGAGAGCCGGCTCAAGCGCCGGCCGATCGTCTCGCGTACGCCGGCGGGGATTCTGGCGGGCACGGTCGAGATTGCGGCGCCGGCGCTTTCATCGATCAAGACCTTGATCAACTCGATGGCGAACAACGGGTTCCCATCCGTTTGTTGATAAATGATCTTGATCGCAGACTCGGACAAGCTGACGTCGCACAATCGCTCGGCGACCTCGCCGATAGCGCTCTGGGAAAGCCCTGAAAGATGCACGCGCCGAGAATCGGAGTCGCGGCCCAGGGCACCGAGCGTGCTCAGCAACGGAGTCTTTCTCGAGGCGTCTGCGTCGCGATGCGTGCCGACTATGAGCAGTCGACTACCGAGCAGCTCCTGGCTCAGAAACTCGAGGAGCGACAGGGAAGGCGCGTCGGCCCAGTGCAGGTCGTCCAGCACCAGGGTAATGGGCACCTGCTGCGTGGCTTGGTGGAAGAAATGCCGTATGGCGTCAAAGGTGCGAAAGCGCGCGGGGCTCGAATCGGTCATTGCGCCGGTCGCCTGTTCGATGGGGTGCGCCGAATCGAACACTTCGGGCACGAGGGCGCCGATATCCTTCGCCGCGGTACCCATGTTGAGGCGCACTTCGTCGAGCGAGGAGGCGTCGACGTAGCCGCGAAGGATCTGCACCCATGGCCAGTACGGCGGCGCTCCGGCCTCCTCGCGGCAACGTCCCCACAGCACGAGCGCGCCTTGATCTTCCGCCACGTCCGCGAGCGCCTCCGCACATCGCGTCTTGCCGATTCCCGGCTCGCCCGAAATCAATACCATCTGACGTTTACCCGAAAGCATGCGGTCAAACGCAGAGCGAAATGCGTCGAGTTCGCGCGCTCGACCGACGATAGGCCGATACTGATTCACGCGTTCGGTTGCCAGCTCGTCCATGATTATCCGATTCTACCTTTCAGCTCACTCGAGGGCCTGTTGTTCGCAGGAGACGTGCGTG
>DASXNX010000241.1:0-10716 GCA_036494725.1 Steroidobacteraceae bacterium | reverse complement strand
ATGGTCGCCGTTAGGGATGCTGGTACCGCCGTAGGCAGTCATCTCGCCGGGCGGCAGAGGGAGACTGGCACGCAGCCCGGAACCAAATAGATAATCCGCGCTGAAGCGGGTGTCGTGCCACAGATAGGACACGCCGCCGGACGAAGTCATTTGCTGCTCGTGATCCAGATGGATGTAGTTGTTGGCAATGTAGGCCAGATCCTCCGGAGCAAAATTGAATTGCGCCGAGTTGATCTGCTTGCCCTTGGCGCTTTGGGCGGAGAAGTTGAAGTAGGCCGAAAAGTCGTGGTCGGTGTAGTTGGCGGTGAGTTCGGCGCCATATTGCTTGCCGTAGCGGTAGTTGAACGGCGTCAGAATAATCGGCGCGCCGAATTGCCCTTCGTCGATCAAATCGACCGACTGTTTGTAATAGGTATCGATTCCCACGGTCAATGTGCGGGTGATCTTCTGCTGCACACCCAGATCGTAGTAATTGGCGTGCTCGGCCCGCGGCGCATCCGCCAGCGGCGTCGACGGCGGACTGGTCGTATTCTCGAACAGGGCAATGTCCTTGCCGCCGACCAGTTCAAAAGGCGGCGGCGAGAGGTAGCGCGAATAGCCGGTGTGCACCGTGGTGTCATCGAGTGCCTGCCACACCAAGTTGAACCGCGGACTCAACTGTTGATCGCTGGTGAAGGCCGTGAATTTATCGAAGCGCAATCCGTAGTTGATGGTGAGAACCGGCAACACCTTCCACTCGTCCTGAAGATAGGCGCTGTAAATCCATTCGGTTTTTCCGCTGTTGTCGACGATCGTGGTCGGTATGTCGCTCAAAGGCACACCCGCATCATCGGTCAGCAGCACCTGCGATGCGGTGTTGCTGACGGAGTGATCGCTCTGCAAGAACAAGCCTCCTCGGACGGTATGGCTGTCGTTGAGCTTGTAGGAGGCATCGGATTGCCCCGCATAAGCGATGTTCTGCTTGAAAGCGTCCTGCGCAATGCCCGTGAACAAGAGATCGCCAGGAAAGTCCGGCATGAAGGTGAGGCTTGAATAACGCGCGATCAACGACGATTGAACGTTCAGCGGGCCCGTCGAATACTGCCAGCTCAGGGCGGCGAAGTGAGTCACTTCGCGCTGGTTTTCGTCCAGATTCTCGCTGGGAAATTCAGAGATACCATTGACCGTGAGGCCCAGCGACGGTTGCAGACCTACCTGATTCGGAATCTCGAACTTGCCCACCGAGCTCCCGAGCATGAGGGCGATTCGATTTTCATCGTTCAGGATGTCTTCGAAATATCCAAAGCCGTGATACTGCGTGGTGTGATCGTGGACCGGATTCGAGCTGCCGTCCGGCGATTCGATGCCAAGATCGCTGCGCAGAAAGTCGCCCGTGAGCAGGTAGCTGAATGATCCCGAGCCTCCGCCGTAGGTGATGCTGGGCTGAACGGTACCGTGACTGCCACCGTACAAGGTCACGGACCCGCCGGGGGCTTCGATGCCGCTCTTCGTCGTGATGTCGATGATTCCCGCGGTACGCAGGCCATACTCAGCCGGCAGCGCGCCGGTGACGAGACTCAAGGAGTTGACGAATCGAGGGTCCAGGGACTGCCCGAAAACGCTGATTCCCTCCGGCAGGATGATGCCGTTCAATCGATATTGAAGCCCGTTGTGCTCGCCGCGAATGTGAAATTGGCCAAAGGAATCCTGCGCCACATCGGGCGCTCGCAGGATAACCTGGTTGAGCAGAACGTTATCGCCGCCGGGAATGGATTCGATTGCGGTTGAATTGAACGTATAGGTGGATGCGCCGGTCTCGGTCTGGATGGTTGCACGCCCTTCGTCCAAGTGCCGGGAGGTGACGACAATGGACGCCATGCCGGTTCCATCATCATCCGTGGAGTCCGCGTGGGCAGCGGGGATCGAGCACACACCAAGCGTCGTCGCAACGCAAAGCGCTGCGCTAAAAGACCACAATCTAGACATGGATATCTCCGCCAAAACTGAATTCGCCCAAAGCCGCGCGGTTGCCCGAGCGGCTTAACTTACGGATCGAGGGTTCAGTTTTGGACGGGGGGACCGCGAGCGCTGGCCGTGGGTACGGCAGCTTCGATGACTACGATGAGGGGTTTGGCGCCGACTACGAACGCGGCTCGAACCAGAGGGGGAACTGTAAACGAATGACCGAAAGCGGGGCTGCTGGCTTGCGCGTAGGCCGGACACAAGGCGCAGGTCGAATTCGCAGCGCCGGAGTCGGCGTTGATTTCGATGCCGCTTGCGCCCGATAAGTGGCTTAACTCATGGACCACGGCGCCTTGCTGTGCCGTGATCAGCAGCAGCAAAAGGCCGAGAAGTTTAAGCGCGTAGTTCATTCGATGTCGACAGACGCTAGCAGAAGACCGGTACCGCTGTACAGTGACCGCATGTGATAGCCAAAAGTTCGATCGTGGAATGAGAATCAGGTCAATGTCTTCTCGAACCAGTGATGCGCATAGGGGTTATCGTTGAATCGGCTGATCGCGCGATACCCCGATGCGAGATACAGCCCGATGGCCTCGCCCAGAGTCTCGTTGGTATCCAGGCGGACGGTATGCAATTTGAGTTTGCGCGCGGATTGCTCCAGTTCCTCAAGCAGTTTTCGGCCAAGACCCAGGCCCCGTGCCTCCGGCGAGACCCACATGCGCTTGATTTCCCCCATGCCGGGTCCCAAGGTGCGGATGGCGCCGCAGCCGACGGCTTTGCCCAAGAGCCGCGCGATCAGAAAGCATCCATTTGGCTGATTGAAGTCCTCTACGGCAGCGGCACCGCCGGCGTCGCGGTCAAAGCCTTCCTTGAATCGCGAGGCGAGCTCACCGTAGTACTGCTCGAGACAGGTCTGCGCCTCTGCTCCGTGAGGATCCGCGAGCGAGAACTCAACGCTGGCCGCACGCTGCAGTCGGTCAACTTCTGTCATGGCCTGGGGGCCGGCGCTAGATGTCCAGATTCGCCACTTGCAGCGCGTTCTTTTCGATGAACTCGCGCCGCGGTTCCACGGCATCGCCCATGAGAGTGGTGAAGATATCGTCGGCGGCCACCGCATCCTCGATGCGCACCTGCATGAGGCGCCGGGTCTCCGGATTGATGGTGGTGTCCCAGAGCTGGTCGGCGTTCATCTCGCCCAGGCCCTTGTAGCGCTGAATGCTCTGTCCTTTTTTCGCTTGTTCAAATAACCAGATCATGGCGGCCTTGAAGCTCGCCACTTCCAGTTTGTTGCTGCCGCGCTGCACGTAGGCTCCGGCTCCGAGCAAGTCAGAGAGAGTTTGCGCGAGCTCGGCGATGCGCAGGTACTCCGCGGAATCGAAGAATTCCCTCAGGATATGTTTTTCGGCACTCAAACCATGTTCGAGCTTTTGCAAATTGATGCGATGGCCGCCGGCCGGCAGCGTTTCCACCGTCACCCGATAGCGGCGGGAAACATCATCCAGCGCATTCAGCTGCTGTTCCAGTTTGCGGCACCAGTCGCGCAACGTATCGATGCGATCGAACGCTTCCATCGTCAACACGGGGACATACAGCAATTGTTCCATGAAGCGCTCATCGTAGCGGCGCGCCCAGCGCGTCACGATGCTCTGCACTTCCACATACTTGGTCGCCAGGGACTCGAGACCCAGCCCGGACAGCGGCGGTGCGTCCGCGTTGACATGCAGCGCAGCGCCTTCGACCGCGGAGTTGAGCAACAAGGCGTTGAGTTCAACATCGTCCTTGACGTACTGCTCTTGCTTGCCCCGCGTTACCTTGTACAGCGGCGGTTGCGCGATATAGATGTGGCCGCGCTCGATGAGAATGGGCATCTGACGATAAAAGAACGTGAGCAGCAACGTGCGAATGTGTTGTCCGTCAACATCCGCATCGCTCATCAAAATCACGCGATGGTAGCGCAGCTTGTCGACGTTGAAATCGTCGCGTCCGATGCCGCAGCCCAATGCGGTGATGAGCGTACCGACTTCCGCGGAGGCGAGCATTTTGTCGAAGCGCGCCTTCTCCACATTGAGGATTTTCCCCTTGAGCGGCAAGATGGCCTGCGTGCGACGGTCGCGGCCCTGCTTCGCGGAGCCGCCGGCGGAGTCGCCTTCCACCAAGAATAATTCCGAGAGGGCGGGATCCTTTTCCTGGCAATCGGCCAGCTTTCCCGGCAATCCCGCGATGTCGAGCGCACCCTTGCGCCGGGTCATCTCGCGCGCCTTGCGCGCCGCCTCGCGCGCATAGGCCGCCTCGAGAATCTTGTTGACGATGGCACGCGCCTCGACAGGGTGTTCCAGCAGGAACTCCTCGAGGCGTCCGGCGACGGCCGATTCCACCACGCCCTTCACCTCGGACGACACCAGCTTGTCCTTGGTCTGCGATGAAAATTTCGGATCCGGCAATTTCACCGAGAGAATCGCGGTGAGTCCCTCGCGCGCGTCGTCACCCGTGGTCTGAATCTTTTCTTTCTTCGCGGCCAGTTCTTTTTCAATGTAATTATTCAACGTGCGCGTCAATGCGGCGCGATAGCCGGCGAGGTGCGTGCCGCCGTCCTTCTGCGGAATGTTATTCGTATAGCAGAACATGCTTTCTTGGTACGAATCGTTCCACTGCATGGCGACTTCGACCTGGGTATTGCCGTCGCGTGTCTGGAACCAGAGCACGGTCTCGTGTACCGCCGCCTTGCTGCGGTTCAAATGCGTGACGAAGGCCTTGAGTCCGCCCTCGTGCTGGAACACTTCGGACTTTTCATCGCGTTCGTCGACCAGCTCGATGCGCACGCCGGAATTCAAGAACGACAATTCGCGCAAGCGTTTGGCCAGCGTGTCGTAGATGAAGGAGATGTTCGTGAATATCTGCGCGCTGGGCTTGAAGCGTAACGTGGTGCCATGATCCGTCGTGTCGGCGACAGCCGCGAGCGGCGCGACCGGTTCGCCGAGCCGATACTCCTGGCGATGCAGCTTGCCGTCGCGGCGAATATTCAATTCCAGAAAATCGGACAGCGCGTTCACCACCGAAATGCCGACACCGTGCAGTCCTCCGGAAACCTTGTAGGAGCTGTCGTCGAATTTTCCGCCGGAGTGCAGCACGGTCATGATCACTTCGGCTGCCGAGCGCCCTTCCTCGGCATGGATATCCACAGGAATTCCACGGCCGTTATCCGAAACGGTGACCGACTCGTCTGCATGGATGGTCACGACGACGCGATCGCAGTGACCGGCCAGCGCCTCGTCGATGGCGTTATCCACAACCTCGAAAACCATGTGGTGCAAGCCGCTGCCATCATCGGTGTCCCCGATGTACATGCCGGGGCGTTTGCGGACGGCATCCAGGCCTTTTAAGACTTTGATTTTGCTGGAATCGTAAACGTTATCCTGGGTCATGCGCTATCCTGATCTGTGACCCGCCATGTTAACAGTTTCTGGCGTCAAAAACTAATCCTTGATGCGCAAAAAACGTATTAAAATCAAATAGTTATAACGGAGAAATGGGCGCCGATTCTCCATCCTCAGGATGCCCCGCCGCGGGCTCGTTCCACGTGGAACAATTAGTCGGGTTCTATAACGCCGGCGGCCACTTTAAACCGGCGTCCCGGCTGGCCAAAGGCAGGAAATTCCCCATGCAGCGTGGTCACCACGAGCTGAACTGAACGCGTAGCCACCTCCTCGATCAGCGCAGCCAGGTGTTCGCCATCGAGTTCCGCGGCCGGATCGTCCAGCAATAGGCTGGGCCGAACTGGTGACTCCTCCGGGAATAGATTGAGCTGCGAGATGAGCAAGGCGGCTGCCAACAATTTTTGCTGCCCGCGCGAGATGCGATCCTTTACCGCCATGCCGTCCAAACGAATGGCGAGCTCGGCACGATGAGGGCCGACCTGCGTTGCCCCCCTTTCATTGTCCTGCCCGAAGCTCTGCGCAAGCGCCTCCGCCAGCGTCTGATCTTTGGCCCAGCCGCTTCGATAGCCCAACGCCAGCTCCATGCCCAAGAGGCTGCGTCCCACGGCCTGCGCATGCGGGCTCAAAGCGGCCACATATCGTGCTCGGGCAGCGGATAGTGAATCCCCGGATCGGACCAGATCCGCGTCCCACGCCGACACCACCGCCCTCGGCTGACGTGCCTTTAAGGCTGCGTTTCGCTGTTTGAGCACCTGTTGGTAGCGTTGCCAGTGACCAACGAACTCGTGTTCCACGTGAAACACTCCCCAGTCTAGGAACCGGCGCCGGCGGTTCGGTCCCTCCTCGATGAGATGATGGACTTCCGGATCGATGATTTGCACCGGCAGCAACAAGGCCATCTGAGCCAGCGAGTCTGGCTTATCGCCGCCGATCCGGGCCCGGATACCGGCGGGGCTCCCCTCCACCCCCAAAGGGACCCTCCGATTGGCCGTATGCACTTCACCGAAGACGATGAATCGCTCGGCCGTCAGACGAACGAGGTGCTCCAATCGCCGAGTGCGAAAGGAGCGTCCACGACCGAGCACATAAATGGCCTCGAGAAGACTGGTTTTACCGGAAGCGTTGGGGCCGCTGATCAGCGTGAAGCGCGGGTCGAGATCCAGAACCGCCGACTGCAAGCAGCGGAAATCCGTTACTTGCAGCCGGCCCAGGCTCAAACTTATAGCCTCATCGGCATCACGACATAGCGCGCGTTGGTGGTGCCCGGTGAGCGGATCAGGCAGCTACTATTGCTGTCCGTCAGCCCGAGCTCGACTTCCTGGCCGTCGATGGCCGCCAGCGCATCCAGCAGATAATTCACGTTGAATCCCACTTCCAGGTCATTGCCCTCGTAGGAAACCTCAATCTCTTCCTCGGCTTCCTCCTGTTCCGGGTTATGCGCCTGCACCGTCAACACCCGCTTTTTCACCGTGACGCGAATACCCCGGTATTTTTCATTCGAAAGAATTGCCGTCCTTTGCAACGCCTGGCGCAACACATCGCGATCGGCCCGTATCGCTGAAGCCGGCGCCGGCGGAATAACACGGGAATATTCCGGAAACCGCCCGTCAATTAGTTTCGATGTGAACCGAATATCGCCGATCTGGGCCCGAACGTGATTTGTCCCGATCGCTACATCGGCATCGCCGTCGGCGGTGAGCACACGTTGTAGTTCCAGCACGCCCTTGCGCGGCACGATCACTTGTTGCGAGTTCTTGGCTTTCGCGGCGAGTTCTGTTTCGCACAGCGCCAGGCGATGACCGTCGGTGGCGACCGCGCGCAATACCTGACCGTCGATTTCCAGCAGCATGCCGTTCAAGTAATAGCGAACATCCTGCTGCGCCATGGAGAAATGCGTTTTCTCCAACAGCCGCAACAATTCCTTGCGCGGCAATCGCACCGTCTGTTGCGAGTTAATGTCGTCAATGATGGGAAAATCCGCGGCCGGCAGCGTCGATAGGCTAAATCGGCTGCGCCCCGCCTTGATCACGACCTTCTCGCCTTCAACGCTCAAAGATACCGGGAGCTTCTCCGGCAAGGCGCGCAAGATGTCCAAAAATTTGCGGCCCGGAACCGTGATGTCGCCGCTGTCCTGAACGCTCACTTCCGTTGCTGCCACCAACTCCACTTCCAGATCCGTGGCGGTTATCGAAAGTTGTCCTGAGCGAACGCCCAGCAACACATTGGCCAGTACCGGCATGGTCTGGCGCCGCTCCACCACCCCGATCACCGCTTGAAGGGGGTTCAATAATTTCTCGCGCTCTGCCGTGAATTTCATGGGCTCACCGTCTTACCAATCTTAGATTTAGATTCTTAAATAGAGATTATTACTATGATTATGAGGGACACACATTTCTGTGGATAACCCAATAATTACATTATTAATCAATCTCTTGCATTCCAACAAACCAGTGCCTTCAATCTGTCGAGAGCCGGAAGGTATCCTGTCATGCAACTGTGGATATCTTTATCCACAGCGCCATCCACAGCTTGTCCTACCCTAACCGGTCAGGGTTCTCAACAGGTTTAGATAGTCCTCTCCGATCCGCCGATCGCTCTCCCGCAACTGCTTCACGCGCTTGCATGCGTGCAGCACCGTCGTATGGTCCCGTCCCCCAAACGCATCGCCGATCTCCGGCAGACTGTGGTTGGTCAATTCCTTCGCCAGCGCCATCGCCACTTGCCGCGGCCTGGCGATCGAGCGGCTACGCCGCTTCGACAACAAATCCGCGATACGAATTTTGTAGTACTCGGCGACGGTCTTCTGGATATTTTCAATCGTGACCAACTTTTCCTGCAACGCCAATAAATCACGCAAGGCTTCCTTGGCGAATTCGAGCGTGATGGGGCGGCCGGTGAAATTCGACGTCGCAACCACCCTGCGCAGTGCGCCTTCCAATTCGCGCACGTTGGAACGAATGCGCTTGGCAATGAAGAACGCGACTTCCTCGGGAAGATCGACGTGCGTCATCGCCGCCTTGCTCATCAAGATGGCCACGCAGGTCTCGAGCTCCGGAGGTTCTATGGCGACCGTCAAGCCCCAGCCGAAGCGCGACTTCAAGCGCTCCTCCAGTCCGTCGACTTCCTTGGGATATCGATCGCAGGTGAGTATCACCTGTTGCTGACTCTCCAGGAGCGCATTGAAGGTATGGAAGAATTCCTCCTGCGAGCGGTCTTTTCCCGCAAAAAACTGGATATCGTCGATCATCAAGCAGTCGAGGGATCGATAGGCTGATTTGAAATCATTGATGGTGTTGTGCTGCAGCGCCTTCACCATGTCGCCGACGAAGCGCTCGCTATGAACGTAGGCCAGACGCGCCTCGGAATTGCGTTCCTTGAGCTTGTTCGCCACCGCGTGCATCAAATGCGTTTTTCCCAACCCCACACCGCCGTAGATGAACAGCGGGTTATAGGCCTTACCGGGATTCCCCGCGACTTGAATGGCCGCGGCCTTCGCGAGCTGATTGCTCTTGCCTTCCACGAAACCGTCGAAGGTGAATTCCGCGTTGATGCGGCTGCCCAGCACCACCGGGGCCAGCTTGCGCGACCGCGCAGCCGCCGCAGCGCCCGCGTCGGGGCCGGCGGTGGGTGGGGTCTGGAGGACGGCGCCGGCCCGCGTGCCGACATCCAGCGCCACCTCGGGTGCGAGCCCATCCGCGAAGGCAAGGATGAGCTCCTTGATCCTCGACAGCAGGTTCTGGCCCAGCCATTCGATAACATAACGATTGGGCGCGAGCAGCGTCAGGGAACCGTCGCGTTCTATCGCCTGCAGGGGGCGTACCCAGGTGTTGAACTGCTGTTCCGGGAGCTCGCCCTCGAGCACTCGCAGACAGCGGTTCCACAGCGACTCCGGCAAGAGCGCTCTCCTTGGGGTTTAAACTTTAGGGGCGAATGAGCGAAAGGGCAGGAAGTCTAGCTCCAACTTGAAGGGGCGTCTATTGACACATCCCTGCTTGCTCAGTACCCTTGCCGCCTTTCGTAAATCGGCCAGACCCTTGATTTGGCCCGTAGTTTTTGCTCCCGAGTCGCGCTATGAAACGTACTTTCAATCCCGGTAATCTGCATCGCGCCCGTACCCATGGTTTCCGCGCGCGCATGGCCACGAAGAGCGGCCGCAATTTGCTTGCGCGCCGGCGCGCCAAGGGCCGCAAGCGGCTCTGTCCGTAGCGCTCTACCAAGGGCAACTCGATCCGTAAACTGACGTTCGAGCCGCGCAAGCGATTGCACCAGCCGGCCGAATTCCGCGATGTGAAGCGGCGCGGTAGAAGATTCGCCGACGCTTATTTTACTCTCTCGGTTCTGGCCAATCATGAAACTTACCCGCGCTTAGGCTTAAGCATTGCGACCCGCACCTTCGGCACGGCCGTAGCACGCAATCGCATCAAGCGCCTCGCACGCGAGTCCTTTCGTTTGAACCAACATTCATTGCCGCCGGTCGATGTCACCATCTTCGCCAAGGATGCTGCGCGGTTGGCGAAATCCCTGGAATTGCGCGCGAGCCTCGATCAGCATTGGAAGGCGATCACGCAGCGATGGTAAGCGTCCGCCCAGTTTTTCTCATGATGATTCGCGCCTATCAGTTGGGCGTAAGCCCGCTATTGGGCCCGCGCTGCCGCTTCTATCCCAGCTGCTCGTGCTATGCGCATACCGCCATCGAGCGCTTCGGAGTGTTGCGCGGCACGTGGCTTGGGCTCATGCGGCTGCTGCGTTGTCATCCATTTACGGAAGGCGGCTACGACCCCGTGCCGGAAAAGAGACCGACCCATGCCTAGTATCCGGCTCATGCTCTGGGGTGCGCTCGGCGCCATCCTGCTTTTGAACTACGAAGCCTGGATGCACGACTACCAGCCCGCGGCGCCCATCGCCGCAGTTGGCTCGGCGGCGAGCACTTCCGCGGCGCCCGCCAATACGCTGGGGCAAACCGTGCCGAACGCCGCGACGGCTGCCGCCGCGTCATCGGCCGCGCCGGCCACCACACCTTCGCCGGCTCCGAGCGCGCCGGCGAGTGCGATCGAGGCCCATGCCGCAAGCACCTCGGGAGAGGCGGCGGGGTCGGTCCGCGTCACCACCGATGTGTTCGATATCGAAATCAATCTCAAGGGAGGAGAGCTCGAACGAGCCGACCTGCTAGCCTATCCCTTGCGCAAGGACACGCCGAATGTTCCGGTCAGGCTGTTGAGCCACGAACCGGCGCCCACGCTGTATCTCCTGCAAAGCGGGCTCACCGGCACCGCGGGCGAAGCGGCGCCGACGCATCTCGCGATCTGGCAGAGCGGGCAGAAGGTCTTCAATCTTGCGCCGG
>DASXNX010000240.1:0-13469 GCA_036494725.1 Steroidobacteraceae bacterium | reverse complement strand
CGTGAACGAGCGAGCATTGCGGTCGCCGCGGCGCTCCTGGCGTTGTTCAGTTCGTCCTCGATCGCTCAAATTGCAGCGATCGTCTTGGGCGGCGTTCTCGGGCATCGTTTTTGCTCGGGTTCCGCGCCGGCCGCCGTAGGTCGCTTCTCGATATCGGTCTCGCGTAGGGTGGGACTCGCCGCATTGTCTGCCTTCTTTCTGTTACTCGCGGGTTTGCCCGTACTGAGCGGGCTCGGCGTCTCACCCGGAGCTGCGCTGTTTGACGCCTATTATCGTTCCGGCGCACTGGTGTTCGGCGGCGGGCACGTGGTGCTTCCCTTGCTCCGCGAAGCGTTTGTCGCGCCCGGCTGGGTTACCGACGACGCCTTTCTCTCTGGCTACGGTGCCGCTCAGGCGGTGCCAGGGCCTCTCTTCAGCTTTGCTGCCTATCTCGGCGCGGTGGCCAATGTCTCGCCGCACGGGGTGGCCGGAGCCGTGCTCGGTCTCATCGCAATTTTTCTTCCCGGAATGCTCATTCTGATCGGCGTACTGCCGTTTTGGGACTCGCTTCGCGCGCGCGACGGCGCGCAGGCGGTCATGCGCGGGATCAAGGCAGCCGTCGTTGGTCTGCTGGGGGCGGCGCTGTACGAGCCGCTGTGGACGAATTCGATTCGGACGCCGGCGGATTTTGGGATCGCGCTCGCCGGCTTCGTGCTGCTGATGGTATGGCGCGCTCCGCCGCTGCTGATTGTGATAGGTGGCGCACTGGTGGGGGCAACCAGGATCTAGGTCCGGCCCGCTGCTCCGAGTCCGGCTATACTCCCGGTCCATATGACCTCCGGAAACCTCGACCGTCGGCTGTGCGTCGCGCCCATGATGGATTGGACCGACCGCCACTGCCGCTACTTGCATCGCCAGTACGCGCCACACGCGCTCTTGTACACGGAGATGATCGTGGCCACGGCCATCGTGCGCGGCGACGTGCGCCAATTGCTGGATCACGACGCGGGCGAGCATCCGGTCGCCTTGCAGCTCGGCGGCTGCAATCCGGAGGAACTCGCCAAGGCCACACGCATCGGTACCTCGGCCGGCTATGCCGAGATCAATTTAAACGTGGGCTGCCCCAGCGATCGGGTGAAGAATGGCTCCTTCGGCGCCTGCCTCATGCTCAAGCCCGCGCTCGTAGCCGAGTGCGTACGCAGCATGCGCGCGGCGACTCACTTGCCCGTGACCGTGAAGTGCCGCATCGGCATCGATGAGCGCGACGACTATGAATTCTTCGCCAACTTCGTCGAGCACGTTGCCGCCGCCGGTATCGACGCCCTCATCGTGCATGCCCGGGCCGCGATGCTCGGCGGTTTATCCCCGAAGGAGAACCGAGAGATTCCGCCGCTCAAGCACGAGTATGTTCATCGCCTGAAGGCGGAACGGCCGGAATTGGCGGTGATATTGAACGGCGGCTTGACCGATGCTGCCGCCGCTGTCGCGCACTTGGACAAAGGGCTCGACGGCGTGATGCTCGGGCGCGCTGCCTATCATCGCCCGGTGCTGCTTGCGGAGTTGGAGCGTAGTTTGCTCGATGCCGAATGGACCCTTCCCGAGCCTTGGCAGATCGTCGAGCGCATGGTTCCTTACGCTAAAACCTGCCGGCAACGCGGCATCCGATTGCACTCCATTACCCGCCACATGCACGGGGTGATGGCCGGCCGCGAGGGTGCGCGGGCGTGGCGTCGGTTTCTTTCGGAAGTGGCGGCGCAGCCTCAAGCGGTACCGGAAACCCTGTTTTCGGCCCTTCCCATCGTCAAGCAGGGCATTGCCGCGTAAACGTCTAGAGCGGCCTCCGCTTACAATAAGTATAATGGCGTTGGCAATGGGCAAAGAAATCGAAGTCGCCATCCTATTTGCCGATGTCGTCGGCAGCACCAAGCTCTACGAATTGTTGGGGGATTTGCGCGCGCGCGATATGGTGGGCATCTGTATCGAGGTGATGCGCGCCGCCACGGAGCAAAACCACGGTACCGTGATCAAAACCATGGGCGATGAGGTGATGTCGACCTTCCCCACGGCCGATGATGCGTTGAACGCAGCGGCGCAGATGCAGAAGCAAATCGCCATGCACCCGCAGCTCAAAGTCGATGAACAAACGGTCGCCATCCGCATCGGCTGCAATTTCGGTCCGGTGGTGCTCGAAAACCGCGATATTTTCGGCTCCGCCGTGCATACGGCGAATCGCATGACCAGCCAGGCAAAGGCGGGTCAGATCATGACCACCGCCACCATGGTCGAACAATTGTCGGGAGATTGGCATGCCAACGTGCGCCAGATCGACATCGCGACATTAAAAGGGCGCTCGAGCGAGGTGGCCCTGTTCGAGGTGCTGTGGCAGACCGAGGACATCACCAGCATGGTGCCTTCCATCGCCCAGACTGCGCGCGACCGCGAAAAAGCGGGCAAATCGCAAGCACTGCGCTTGCGCTACCAGGGTCAAGAAGTGCTGGTGAACGACGAACGCGCCAACATCACCATCGGGCGCGCGGAAGAGAACGATCTGGTGGTGAAGGGCAATCTGATCTCCAGGCTGCACGCCCGGGTGGAGATCAATCGCAACAAGTTCATGCTGGTCGACCAAAGCACTAACGGTACCTTCGTGGTGGGCAAGGACGGCGAAGAGGCCTTCGTGCGCCGCGATTCCATGCAGATTCGGGGGGAAGGGCTGATCGGTCTCGGCAAGGCGCCGGACAGCAATTCCTCCCAGGTGATTCGCTACACCTGCGAGGAATGAACGCGGTCCAACCCGCGTTTAAGCTCCATCTTGAGCGCTTGCGGCACGCGCTCGCCGAATTCGGCCAGATACTTGGATATCCCGTCGAACTCTTCCTGCCAGAGTTTGGGATTGACTGCCAATAATTCCTCGATCGCCGCCGGCGCAATCTCCAGTCCCTGAAGATCCAGGTCAGCCGCATTCGGCAAATGACCGATGGGCGTATCCTGGGCCGCGGCATCGCCTTTGCAGCGATCGATGATCCAGCGCAACACCCTCAAGTTTTCACCGAATCCCGGCCACAGAAACTTTCCCGCGCTGTCCTGGCGGAACCAATTGACGTGAAAGACTTTCGGGGGTGATTTGAGTCTGGCCCCGACATCGATCCAATGCGCCCAATAGTCGCCGAAGTTGTAGCCGGCGAAGGGCTTCATGGCCATCGGATCTCGGCGAACCACACCGATGGCATCGGTGGCCGCGGCGGTTGTCTCCGAAGCAACGCCGGCTCCCACTAGCACGCCGTGCAACCAATCTCGGGCTTGGAAGACCAGCGGTGCAAGTGCGCGGCGGCGGCCGCCGAACACAATGGCTGAAATCGGAACGCCGCCGGGTGCATCAGCCAGCTTTGAGTAGCTGGGGTTTTGCTTGGCGGAGACGGTGAAGCGCGAGTTCGGCTGGGCCGCGGGGCCATTCGCGGCCGCGTAGGGGCGACCCTGCCAGTCGATCACCGGTTTCCCCTCGTCCAGTCCCTCCCACCACGGCTGGTTGTCCGCCGTCAATCCGACGTTGGTGAAAATCGTGTCCTTGCGAATCATCTCGAAAGCATTGCGATTGGTCTTGGCGTTGGTCCCGGGAACCACGCCGAAATAACCCGATTCCGGGTTGATCGCATATAACCGCCCGTCCTTGCCCGGATGCAGCCACGCAATGTCATCGCCCACCGTCCAGACCTTCCAGCCCGGATAGCTCTTGGGCGGGATCAACATGGCCAGATTGGTCTTGCCGCAGGCGGACGGGAACGCACAAGCCAGGTAATGAATTTCGCCTTGCGGGTTCTCGATCCCGACGATCAGCATATGCTCCGCCAGCCAGCCCTCGGTTCTGGCCTGCCAGCTGGCAATGCGCAGCGCATGGCACTTCTTGCCGAGCAGCGCATTGCCCCCGTATCCAGAGCCGAAACTCTTGATGGACAGTTCCTCCGGGAAATGCATGATGAAGCGCCGCTTGGGATTCAAGTCGCCGGTGGAATGCAATCCCTTGACGAAGGTCCCTTCGCGCGCGATGCGCTCGAGCGCCGGACGCCCCATGCGCGTCATCAACTGCATATTCAGCACCACATAGGCGCTGTCGGTGATCTCGACTCCGCAGCGCGAGAACGGCGAATCGATGGGGCCCATGCAGTAGGGCACGACATACAGGGTTCGGCCTTTCATGCATCCGGCAAACAGGCCATCCATTTGCGCGTGAGCTTCGGCGGGAGCGATCCAGTGATTATTGGGGCCGGCATCCTCCTTGTTCTTGGTACAGACGAAAGTCAGGTGCTCGACCCGCGCAACATCGGAAGGATCCGAACGCGACAACACGCATCCAGGAAAGCTCTGTTGATTGAGCGGCAGCAACTCTCCGCCGGCGGTCAATTCGCGCTCGAGTGCGTTGAATTCGGCATCGCTGCCATCGCACCAATGGATCTTGCGCGGCTGCGTGAGCTTCGCGACATCGTCGACCCAGGCCGCGGCTTCGCGACTCAAGGCGGAAAGCGGGGTGATCTGCTGTAGAACGGTGGCCATGGCGGTCCTAAAGAAGCGTGCTCGATACTTTAATAAGGATGACAGATGGGTGTCGCCGCGCCAACTTTCTACGCCAGTCCCCCAAGTGCGCGCCGATGAAAATAGTTTTGCGGCGCCTGAGGAAAGCCAGAATCGTGGCCGAGCGGCATCATCCGAAGCTCATAACTATATGATTATAAAAAAGTTTACAATGGCCGAATGGCGACTCAAATTGTAAGAATGGGACTACCCCCGTCCGGCAAAAGCGTCGCCGCACTGGTAGCGCTCACACTGTTTTTGCTGCATGCGCACGCCCAGCCGAGTGCAAATCCCCTCGCGATCAAGTTGATCGCGGAAGTGGAATTGAAGACCACCGAACAGGGACGGGAGACAACAAAATTAATGCCCGCCGACCGGGTGGTGCCGGGTGATCGACTGATCTACACCCTCGAAGTGCGCAATACCGCCGCGACGACGCTGCCGGCGCCGACGGTCGACACCCCGGTGCCGACGCATATGCGCTATGTGACCGATTCCGCGGCGGGCCCCGGGACTCAAGTGAGTTACTCGGTCGACGGCGGACAGAGTTTCGATGTGCCGGAGAATTTGAAGGTTGCCGGTCCAAACGGCGAGCTGCGCGCGGCGGAGAGCGCCGATTACACCCACATCCGGTGGCAGTTCAAGAGCAGCTTGAAAGCCAACTCCGTGGCATTTGTGCGCTTTCGCGCAGTCGCGAAATAGCCGCGAACCGATCGCCGTCAGCTACCCTTACGACTGCATGAACAGCATCGACTATAAGCAGGTCTTTCACGGAGGCGGTCCGCTGGCACGGGCGCTGCCCGGATACGCCTATCGCCCCGAACAAGCGGCGATGGCGAAGGCGGTGGGTGCGGCGCTCGCGAGGCTCGAGCCCCTGATCGTCGAAGCCGGCACCGGAACGGGCAAGACGTTTGCCTACCTCATCCCGGCCTTGCTGTCGGGACGCAGCGTCATCATCTCCACGGGCACGCGCACCTTGCAGGACCAATTGTTTCGCCGCGACGTGCCGCTCCTGGCCAAGGCCTTGGGATTGCCGGTCAAAATCGCGCTGCTCAAGGGCCGCGCCAACTATCTGTGCCGGCATCGATTGGAACTCGCGACTCAGCAGGGATCCTTGCTCGCGCCGGAGCGGGGTGTCGCCAGGATTCTCGCCCGAGTCTCGCGCTGGGCCGCCACCACCAAGAGCGGCGATCTCGCGGAGCTCACGGACATGCCGGAGCAATCTCCGGTGTGGCCCAACATCACTTCCACGCGCGAGAATTGTCTCGGCCAGGAATGTCCGCAGTTCTCACGTTGCCATGTGTTCGAGGCGCGCCGCAACGCGCAGGCCGCCGATATCGTCGTCGTGAATCATCACCTGCTGCTGGCGGACCTGGCTCTCAAAGAAGAGGGCTTCGGCGATCTGTTGCCCGGCGCCGAGGCGGTGATTCTGGACGAAGCGCATCAAGTGCCGGACATCGCGGCGCAATTCTTCGGACAGGTCTGGTCGGTGCGCCAGGCACTCGTGCTTCTGCGCGACATCGGTGCGGAAATGACGGCCGCGGCCATTCGTGCGCCCGCCCTGATCGAGGCGGTGCTGGCACTGGAGTCCCAGCTCGAGGGCCTTCGCGTAGGCCTGCCGCGTGGGGTGGGCCGCTATGAGTGGTCCGAGCTGTCGGATGCCTTTGTGGATGCCCTGCCGCCAATCGAGACCGCCCTGAGCGAGCTGGCATCGCAACTCGAGGGCTTGGGCGGCGGCGCCGGCACCGCCAATTGCGCGCGCCGAGCGGCGCACCTGGCCAACAGACTGGCGGAGTTGTCCGAGCAATCCGACGATGCGGGATTGCGCTGGGTCGAAGCGGCCGCCGGCGGTTTGCTGCTGCAATTCACGCCGTTTGAGATCGCCGAGCGATTGCGCGAGTACGTCGAATCGCGGCCCTGCGCCTGGGTATTCACGTCGGCGACGTTGGCCATCGGCGAGGACTTTTCCCATTTTGCCGCGAGAATCGGTTTGCCTGATGCACGGACGCTGCGCATCGATAGTCCCTTCGATTACCGCGATCAGGCGCGGCTGTTTCTGCCGCCCGGGATGCCCGAGCCCCAGGATCCATCGTTCGCGCAAAGATTCATCGATGCCTGTGCGCCGCTGCTCGAGGCCAGCGGCGGCCGCGCCTTTTTGCTCTACACGAGCTACCGCGCTCTGGCGGAGGGCGTGCGGGCATTGAATGCGCGCTTTGCGCAGCCGCCATTTCCGGTGCTGGTGCAGGGCGAGGCGCCGCGGGAAGCCCTGCTCAATCGTTTTCGCGAGCTGGGTAACGCGGTGCTTCTGGCCACCGGCAGTTTTTGGGAGGGGGTTGACGTGAAGGGGGACGCGCTCTCCATCGTCGCCATCGACAAGCTGCCCTTCGCCGCGCCCGATGACCCCTTGCTCAAGGCACGTCTCGAAGGCATTCGCCGGCGCGAGGGCAATCCGTTCTATGAATATCAATTGCCGCAAGCGGTGCTGGCCTTGAAGCAAGGGGTCGGCCGCTTGATTCGCGATTTCGATGATTTCGGCGTGATCGTGATCGGCGATCCGCGCATCTCGACCAAGTCCTACGGTCGAGTATTTCTGGAATCGTTGCCGCAAAGTCCCATCGTCACCGATAGCTCCGTGGCTGCGCAGTTTCTCAAGGATCGATTGCACGCGAAATCCAAGGCGATGCCGGCGGCATCGCAGGGCAACTAAGTGCGCGTGCTCGCACTGGACGCCGCCACCGAGGCGTGCTCGGTCGCGCTGATGTGCGGCGGCGATGTGCTGGTGCGCTCGCTCGAATCGGGAAAGGGGCATGCCGGGCAATTGCTCGCGATGGTCGAGCAAGTGTTGGCGCAAGGTCAACTTTCTCTGGCGATGCTCGACGGCATTGCCGCCAGCGTCGGCCCCGGCGCCTTCAGCGGGGTCAGAATCAGCGTCGCCGTGGCCCAAGGTCTCGCGTTCGGCGCCGGTTTGAAAGTGATTCCCGTGACGACGCTGCAGGCTCTTGCCATGCAGGTGTTGCCGAGCGGGGAAACCCACGCGCTGGCTTGTCTCGACGCGCGCATGGGCGAGGTGTACTGGGGGAGTTTCGCAGCGGACGCTGTGCGCGGGGTCGCCGAAGTACTGGGGCCGGCCGTGGCTGCGCCCGAGCGCGTGCTCGAGCAGATCGGCGCCGACCGATCCGAAAGATACCTCGGCATCGGCCGGGGCTTTTCGGCGCACCCGGCGCTTGCCGATATCGCCGGTCTCGACATCGACGCAGACAGGCGCATGGCCTTGCCGAACGCGCGCGAAATCGCCCGCTTGGGCACACTGCGGCTCAGCGCCGGCGGCGGTATCGACCCGGTTGATCTTCAGCCCGTATATTTGCGGGACAAAGTCGCGCTGACCGAAGCGGAACGCGCGGCTCAGTAATTTAAGTCATTGAATTGTCACAATCTGAGCCTGTAATAGTCGGCTTTGGAATCAAGGGATTATCGAATGTCAGCCAGGCGAATACTCATAGTCGAAGACGAAAAAGCCATACGCGACATGATCGCTTTTGGATTGCGACGCGCCGGCTATGAGGTCCGCGAGGCTGAGGATTGCCGGGAAGCGCGGGCGCGCATCGTCGACTTGAGGCCGGACTTGATGCTCATCGACTGGATGCTGCCCGACATGAGCGGCCTGGAACTGACGCGGTCCTTGAAGCGTGCCAAGGATACGGAAGAAATACCGGTCATCATGCTCACCGCGCGGGCCGAGGAGCAAGACAAGGTCAACGGTCTGGAAGGCGGGGCCGACGACTACATCACCAAGCCTTTTTCGCCGCGCGAACTGTTGGCCCGGATTCAGGCGGTACTGCGCCGCGCGGCGCCCGCGGGCGCCGACGACATCGTGGAGGTCGACGGCCTGAAACTCGATGACTCGAGCCACCGGGTCAGCGCCGGGGAGCGGGAAATCGCCTTGGGTCCCACCGAATACCGCCTGCTGCATTTCTTCATGACGCATCCGGAACGGGTATTTACCCGCGGTCAGTTGCTGGACCGCGTCTGGGGGGGTAATACTTACGTGGAAGAGCGCACGGTGGATGTGCACATCCGCCGATTGCGCAAGGCGCTCGAGCCATTCTCATTGGAAAGGTTGGTGCAAACGGTGCGCGGCGCAGGTTATCGATTCTCCACGCGAGAGGCGTAAAGCGAAGGAGCCTGTCAGAGTAGGCCATGGCAGCGATGTGGACCTTTGCGCTCGCGCGGCTCGCGGGCATTTTATTGTTGGGCCTGATGGCGGGTCTGCTGATCGGGCCCATTTGGCTCTGGATCCTGGGCGCCGCCTGTCTGTACCTGGCCTGGCAGCTCCTGAATTTGTACCGCGTGGACCGCTGGCTGCGGTTGCGCTCGCAAATCGATCCTCCCAACGTCAGCGGCATCTGGGGCGACATCATTGCGCAGGTGATCCGCCTGCATCGGCGCAAGCAGTATCACAAGCAGCGCCTGGTGCAGCTGTACCGCGAATTGCGCCGCTCCACCGCGGCGCTGCCCGATGGTGTGATCATCTTGAGCGCGCAGCGCGAGATCGTCTGGTTCAATCGGCAGGCGGCGCGCCTTTTGGGATTGCGGCGGCCGGTGGACGTCGGCTTGCGCATCGACAACCTGATTCGCTCCCCGGAATTCGCTCACTATTTGCATAGCGATGATTTTGGGCTGCCGCTGATCATACGGCCGCCGGTACAGCTCGATGTCTTCCTGGCGCTGCAGGTGGTGCCTTATGGAGGAGGGCAATCGCTGCTCCTGGTGCGCGATGTCACGCGGCAAATGCGCCTCGAGGCGATGCGCAAGGACTTCGTGGCGAATGCTTCGCACGAGCTGCGCACGCCCTTGACCGTGATTACCGGATACCTGGACACCCTGGCCGATGATCCTTCGGTCGATCCGGCGTGGGCCGGCCCCATCAGGGACATGCGCGCCCAGGCGCAACGAATGAATGCCATCATCGCCGACCTGCTGGAGTTGTCGCGCCTGGAGTCGACGGACGGGGAGGCGGCGCGCGACCCCATCGACGTGCCGCGCATGCTGGAGCGCCTGCATCGCGATGCATTGATCAGCCCCGATCGGCCGCGCCAAGTGCTGTTGGATTTGGAGTCCGCCGACGGCCTGTACGGCAGCGCGCACGAGATCGAATCCGCCTTCACCAATCTGCTGGTAAACGCCCTGAAATACACCATGCAGGAGGGTACGGTACGCATGCGCTGGTGGACCGACGAGGACGGAGCCTATTTCTCGGTTATCGACTCAGGTATCGGCATTCCGGCGGAGCACATTCCCAGGCTCACCGAACGCTTCTACCGGGTGGATGCGGGGCGTGCACGCGGGCAGGGCGGCTCGGGATTGGGGCTGGCGATCGTGAAGCATGCGTTGCAGCGCCATGGCGGCTGGCTTGACGTGCAGAGCGTCGAGGGCAAGGGCAGTACATTTACCTGTCATTTTCCGCAGCAGCGCGTTTGGCAGCTGGCGCTGCGCGCGGCGGCGAGTGCATGAAGGTCACAAATTTAGCGTGCACGGTTGACGCGCGGCGCAATCGGATGTAAACGAACGCGAGTCTTTTTTTTATTGTCTCGCAAGGCACTACCATGGAAACCGCCGACCTCACCCACCATATTTCTCGCCGCTTCAACGAGGACTTGGAAAAGGTGCGCAACCAGGTGTTGCAGATGGGCGGCTTCGTCGAACAGCAGCTGCACAAGGCCATCACCGCCTTGGTCGAGGGCGACAGCCGTCTCGGCGAATCGGTCGCCACCGACGACTACAAGGTCAACGGCATGGAATTGTCCATCGACGAGGAGTGCAGCCGGATCCTGGCCATTCGCGCTCCGGCGGCCGGCGATTTGCGGGTCATCGTCGCCATCATCAAGACCATCACCGACCTGGAGCGGATCGGCGACGAAGGCGAGAAGATCGGCTATATCGCATCGCGCCTCGCCACCATGGAACGCCCCGCGGACAAGTACCGCGAGGTCAAGCACCTGGGCAGGCAGGTCGCACAGATGGTGCACGACGCCTTGGACGCCTTCGCCCGCATGGACTCACAGGCGGCCCTGAAGACCGCGCAAGAGGACAAGATGGTGGACGAGGAGTACGAGTCCATCCAGCGCCAGTGCATCACTTTCATGATGGAAGACCCGCGCACCATTCGTCGTGCGCTCGAGATCATGTGGATCGTGCGCGCCCTGGAGCGGATCGGCGATCACGCGAAGAACATCTGCGAGTATGTGATCTACATGGTGCACGGCAAGGACATCCGCCATTCCTCGCTCGAGGACGTCGCCAAACAGATCGACGCGGCGCAAGCACTCGCGCGCCGCGGATGACGGCACGCCGGGGGAATCTCCTAGGATTTCTGGCCTGCGCTTGCTTGCTGGCCTACGCCTACTACGCCCAGTTCGTCATGCACTTGGAGCCCTGTCCGCTGTGCATTTTCCAAAGAATCGGCGTCTTTGCGCTGGGCGTGGCATTCCTGATCGCGGCGCTGCATGATCCGGCCGTCTTGGGCAGAAGGGTGTACGCGCTGTTGTTGGCCTTGGCCGCCCTCGCCACGATCGGCGTCGCCACGCGGCATCTCTATATCATGAGTCTGCCTCCGGACAGCGTTCCGGCCTGCGGCGCGTCGCTCGATTTCATGCTGAAGGTGTTCTCCTTGAGCCAGGTGCTGGTCAAAGTGCTGACCGGATCGGGGGAGTGCGCCCGAATCACCTGGGAATTCTTGGGGCTTCCGATGCCTGCCTGGGTGCTGATCTGCGCGGTGCTGCTGGGCACGTATGGCGTGTGGGTGAACCTGCGCCGCCAGCCCCCCATCTTGCGTTTCTGATGTCCAGCACTTTGCAGTTGACGCAGGAATTGATCTCCCGCCAGTCGGTGAGCCCGGTCGACGATGGATGCCAGTCGCTCATGATCGAGCGGCTGAAGGCCGCGGGATTCACCACGGAGAGCCTGCGATTCGGTCCGGTCGATAACTTCTGGGCCAAGCGCGGCAGCGGCGGTCCGGTGTTCTGCTTCGCCGGCCACACCGACGTCGTGCCCTCGGGACCCTTGGATGAATGGCGCAGCGATCCGTTCAAGCCGGTCATCCGCGACGGCCTGTTGTACGGGCGCGGCGCCGCCGATATGAAAAGCGGCCTGGCCGCGATGGTCACCGCCAGCGAGGAATTCGTCGGACAGCATCCGCAGCACCGGGGCACCATTGCCTTTCTCATCACCAGCGACGAAGAAGGCCCCTCGGTGGACGGCACCCGCCGCGTGGTCGAGGTGTTGCGCGAACGCAAAGAGAGCATCGATTGGTGTCTGGTGGGCGAGCCCTCGAGCGAGAGCACCCTGGGCGATACCATCAAGATCGGACGGCGCGGCAGCTTGAGCGGCCGGCTCACGGTCCACGGCATTCAGGGCCATATCGCCTACCCGCAGCTGGCCGACAATCCGGTGCATACGATAGCGCCGGCGCTCGCCGAACTCGCCGCACGAGTGTGGGACCGCGGCAACCAGCATTTTCAGCCCACGACATTCCAGATCTCGAACATCTCCGCCGGCACGGGCGCGCCGAATGTCATCCCGGGCGAATTGCGTGCCCGATTCAATCTGCGTTTCTCGACCGAGCAGACCATCGACGGGCTGAAACTCATTGTCGAGGAGATCCTGCAGCGCCATCGCGTCAAGTACACCCTCGAGTGGTTTGTTTCCGGATTGCCCTTTCTCACCGTTCCCGGGATTTTGTCGCAGGCAGCCAGCCGCGCCGTACAGGAACAGCTGCAGATCAGCCCCAAGCTGACCACGGGCGGCGGCACTTCCGACGGCCGCTTCATCGCGCCCATGGGCGCTCAGGTGATTGAACTCGGTGTCATCAACGAGACCATCCACAAGGTGAACGAGTGTGTGCGGGTGGTCGACATCGATCGCTTACACTCCCTCTATCGGCGAACGTTGGAACTCCTGTTGGGGGGCTAAACCATGCCAAGCGCATTTTCCAAGCTGAGTTTCGCGCTCATACTGGTCGCGTGTCTGGCCGGCTGTACCTCGCTCAAGTGTTCGCCGGAAAATTGCGCCACCGATGCCACGATATCGCGAGATGTCCGTGCGGTGTTCAGTCAGCACCCCGAACTAGGCGCGCCGGCTGAGCTTCATGTGCAGACCATCAACGGCGTCGTTTACTTGAACGGGATGGTCAATTCGGACTTCGAGCGCCAGAGCGCCGAGGCCCTCGTTCGGCAAGTCGCCAACGTTGTCGATGTCGTGAATTCCCTCAGTCCGCGCAGCAACTCAGCGCGCTAACCCCGTTCCTACAGCGCTTCCGGCGATATACGCAACAGCAATCTCAGCGTTGAGCCGTGCCCAGGCGCGCTGTTGATTTCCAATTCCGCGCCGATGAGTTGCGCCTGTTCGCGCAGGCCGATGAGTCCAAAATGGCCGGGGTGCGCGGCCGCGGGATCGAAACCCACGCCATCGTCTTGCATCTTGAGCTCCAAGTGCTCGCCGTCGGTAACGTGCAGCGCGATGCGCACCTTCGATGCACGGGCATGGCGCTCGATGTTGCGCAGCATCTCCTCCGTCATGCGCAACAGGACCGCCGCACGCTCGTCCGCGAAGCGGGCGCCTTTGGCATCGGTCGAAAACTCGACGTCCAGGTCCGTATGATCCTTAAAGCGCTCGATCGCCTTGGCCAGTGCCGGTCCCAAGCCGGTATCGCGCACCGAATTACTGCGCATCTGCGTAATCGCCGAGCGCGCTTCGTTGAGACCGGCATGCGCGACTTCCTCGGCACGCGCCAATTCGTCCGCGAGCGATTGCGGGTCGTGTACCTGAAGCCTGCGCAACAGGCGCACTTCGCTGAGCATCGCCATCATTGAATGCGCCAGAGTGTCGTGCAAATCGCGCGCTATTTGCAGCCGCTCGCGCACGACGGC
>DASXNX010000239.1:0-24283 GCA_036494725.1 Steroidobacteraceae bacterium | reverse complement strand
CCAAGCCGTACCGGATCGCAATACATTTGCACTGGCGTCGCAGGGAGGGAGATCAGCAAGCTCTGCCGGCGCGAATCGATGGCAGGCTGCACATGTTCGAGCATTTCGCGAACGATGACGGCAATGTCGACAGTTTGCTTTTTGAGAACAAAGGCACCGCGCCTTGAGCGGGCCGCATCGAGTAAGTCATCGAGCATGCGCGTGAGATGAACGACATTGCGCGAGATGATCTCTACCGCTTGTAGTTGGCGCTCATCCGTGCACAGCGTTCGCAGTAGCTGCGCGCTGTTGCGAATGGGAGCCAAGGGGTTCCTAAGCTCATGCCCCAGCATTGCCAGAAGTTCAGGTTGAGAATCGAGGGATGAGCCGCTATGCGGCACATCCGATTGCAAAACCGGCTTCATACCTCTCCCATGGACACGCTCTTGCGTAGAACTGCCCACAGCTTAGAGAATTGGTTTAGAAATTGCTGCCGGAACGGAAACCGCGAATAAATGTGGGGATCGCTAGACGTTAGACGTCAGTAAAATCCTACAGCGACTGCGTGAGGGTGTCATTGGGCAGCCTCACTTCGATGCGCGTGCCGGTTTCGGCCTGGCTCATTGCATGCCAGGTGCCGCCCAGCCTTGAAATTAAGTCCTTGGCGATGGCTAGCCCGATGCCGGGCGCCGGAAGTCGATCCCTTGTTGAGGTTGCGCTGAATAGCCGTTCGGAGGCCTCGCTACTTAAGCCGGGACCGGTGTCTTCAACAACAATAGTCCAGTGTTCAGTATCGTGTGCGCCAAACTTTAGGGTGATGCGACCTCGGGTAGTGTTCTCGATGGCGTTACTTAAAAGAATGTCGGCGATGCGCTGGGTGCTTGCACGATCTCCTCGCACGCTCGCGGGTGCGGTGTCAGCGACAGCAAACCACTGTAAGGCCTTCTGTTCGGTAAGCGGCTTGTAAACGGCGACCAGGTCTGCGAATAAGTCCGCGGGTTCAAAAGTACCGTGGAGAACCTCGGCAGACTTTCCAGATAGGTCGGTGTATGCCAATAACTGATTGAGGAATCCTCGGAGATCGGGTATTGAATCTTCTGCTGTTCGTGGCGAGGCGCCAGAAATTGTTTGCAAGAAATTGCGGATTTGATGCGCCATCATCGTGATCGCCCCGGCCCGCTCGGACAGGGTCTGTTCGAGCTTCGCAGTGGAGCGGACCAATTCTTGGTGAGCGCTGCTCAGCTGTTGAACGGTTGAGCGCGTTACATTATCTTGTTCACGCATGAATTGTCTGACCGATGCCACGGAGATTTCAGCGAAGAATTGATGCACGAGAGCGCTTGCGCTGACCTCGAGGGGCCCTTTGAAGTCGGCTTCGTGATCTCGGTAACGGAACACCGCTGAGGCGATGAGGTGACGAAGAGCTTCGAGTTCCCGCAGTAATTCATCAATCCTATACCCGTCTTGCCAACGAAGCTCGCCATGAGCCTGCGCATCGCGCTTTGCTCCGCCGAATAGATTGGCGGCGTTCCGTGTGCGCAAGAAATCACACAATTCCTTCAGCAACCGGGGGAGATGGTCAATCAGCTGCTGCTGCGGCAGCCGATCAGCGGTTTCGATTTGCGGATCACGCCGCACTACGAGGAGCCATTGTTCTGTGATCACGGACTGCTGGGCAGCCAGGTAATCGGCAAAGCCCGCCAAGGATGAACGAGACGAACCTGCAGAAACTGGGTCCAATTCCGTCATGGCGCTTCTCAAGCCCGCTACCGGGAGTAACCTATAAATCGAAAACCAGGGAGCCCTAAAGTCGGCTTCTACAGACTACTCGCCGAAGACTGGCGTGGCCAACAAGCATCGATGATTTCATGCGGAGAGGTCCTATCTGATCTAAATGTCATTTGGGCGCTGTGAGACTGGCCACCCTGCTCGTGCCCGCGAGCTAATTAATTTCAAGTTCGGAGCGCTTTTGGAGCCAATTCTTGACTAGTAGTCAGGTCTCTCATCTCAGGGCGAGAAAGGCCCAAAAAACCGCGCGTTCGACAGTTTCCTATGATCCGAATTCCCATGTTCATCTCAGTTCACGCTCGCACGACCGCCTGTGCAGAGCTTCCCTAGCAGGTCACTGTTGCCTTAGGTGCCGCGGATGCGACGGCAACCGCAAAAATTGCACCCTGTCTCGCACAGAGACTCACGAGTCACTGACGAGCACATTACAACAACACATGGTGATCCCTTAGCCGGTCGATCTGCCCCTTCGGTAGCTGGGCCAGCCGACCGAATTCCGGCCACCGCACGACGGCGTCCCGCACTTCTGCGAGCAACCTAGCGGCCGCACCTATCTGGAAGCGATCGGCAAGGATCAACAAGTCATCGCGTCGCATGTGATCAAACTTTCCGTTGACAGACATCAGGTGTTGGTAAGTCCATTCGCCCTTTGGGTTATATGCGAAGATCAAATCATAAGCAGGAGCGAGTTCCCAAGTCCTTTGCTCATGGAGAATAAACGAGATGTTCTTCGTGTGGTCATCGCAGTTTTTGGCCATCACATTAAAGGCAATGCGGCGATACGCCTGTTCGAACGCATCGGGACTCATATTCAGCTGCCGCATCACGTTCAACCATTGACTGTAGTCGTGGACACCCTTAGCCCTATAGTCGAGCTGCGCTATGCCGCATAGCGATTGCGTGTGCAGTTTTGTGTTGCCGTTGCGATCGAATCGCTTGGTCATGAAGTGCGCCCGTCCACCCTCCTCGAGTAGCCGGCAAGGTGCCATTCTGACGCCGGCCTCGGTAGCCATTAGGTGATAGGCGTATTCAATTCGCCCGTAGCCTTGAGGTTCGCCGAGTTCGTTGTCTTTCCCCACGCCATCAAACTTGAGCAACCAGTGCTCGAAGCCAGGGTCAACATCAAATTGCCCGGCGCGGATCTCGTTTGTATCCGGATTCCATGCGATCGTCGCCTTGGCGCGGGCACCCCCGGCCGATGTGCCAACCGAGATAAGCTGCTTCAGCGCCGCGCCGGCGTGTGGGTCATCTTCCAACTCGCCGTGCACGGCGCGCCTCGCGCTCTCGACCAACTCGGACAACGCGAGCGCGGTCGAGCGCCTGCTCGTGGGGCCACGCGCTGGGCGAAATTCGAGGGCGCCCATGCTTCGCTTGCCCATGTATGCGAGTCGATCCAAGGCCGTGATGTCGCTCGCGGCCACACCTTGATTGGCCATCCAAGCATTTACCAAACTGTTCCCGAAGTCGTCCGGCAAGGAGTCCGCTAGCATCGCCGGCAGGCGCCGGTAGGTGAGATCGGGCAGTTCCGGAAAAATGAACGGGTGATGAGCTTCGGCGAGCGGCATGGTTAGTGGCGCGAGTTCAATTCCGGTCTTGAGGAACGCCGGGGCATACTCGAAGGCGTAGTAGCTTAACCTGGGATCTAAGGCGACCGCGCCTACGAGTTGGTTCCACGCCCGAACCTCGACGATCGTAACGGGCTTATACACCTGTGCGGGCCCTCCGACGGGCGCGCTTGGGTTCGCGGCTTCCTCTCTTTAGCATCTGAATCGGGCTAATTGAAACCGTGGGCGCCAGCGCTTCTAGCCAGTCAGATCGATCCAGGCCGCGCAGCACCTTTATAAGAGAGTTGACCCGCGAGCCTTTGCCAGATTCCAGGTGCTTCAGCGCATTTAGAGATACGCCGGAGCGCGCGGCCAACGAAGCCTGATCGAGATTCTTCAGTAACCGCAGCTCGCGCAAGCCGGACCCCAGCAACTGTTCCAGCTCTGCGCTCGTTCGGTTGGTCTCCATTTAAAGCCCCAAAATAGTCCAGTAGAGGTGCGAATTATACCTAAAGGACTCATTTAGGGCTATAAAAACAATATCATTAATAGCTCCAAAAGAGATCATTATCGAATATTTAGCGCCCAATAGCCTAATATGGGGCTATAAATTATCGTCGACCAGAGCCCTTGGGAAACTCCCGTGCGCTCACCGATGTTTTATAGGGCGTCGTCAGCGTCCGGCGCGACTTTCGGCGCGCGACGCAAATACTTGAGCATGTTCTTGGGTTTCGCCGATCCCGGTACCCGTCCGAAGCGTATTGAGTGGCATTAGCGCACAGGTTCGAGGCACGCGAGATCCGCTTATGCTGACAAATCCGAAACAAGTTCAAAGGTCAAGCCGGAGCGGGCCGTCAGCCGCTCAATGAGACGGTCGCCGAAAATCGTAGCCGGCGTCCAGAATCCGCCGCAAACAGCGGTTTTATCGACGTCGAGCGCGAGGCACGCTGCGGCCTGCCCAAGCATTTTGGCGGTCGAGCCGTACCCTGGGTCGCGGTCGCCCGTGACCTTGGCGCCTACTTGGCGGCCGTCCGCCGTCTTACCGAGGAAGCGAAGGTCGAAGAACCCCTGACGCTGCGCCTCAGTGCTCGGCCCTTCGCCGGGCTTGGGCAGCACAAAGCGCTCGAGCGCCGCACGAGTCGGCGGGATGGCAGCTGCGAGCATGAAGCCGGCGCTCCCCGCGGCCGTGGCGGTGGCCCCGAACCAACCCTTGGGTCCACGGCCTGTGAGCGTTGCTTCGTCATAGGCAAATTCGGCGCCATAAGATTGTTTCGACAGCGCGTTGGTGCGATGGACGATGCGCGTGTTGATGCCACCCATCAGGAACGGTGCAACCCAGGCGTCGAAGTCGCTATCGAATTCCGCCGATCTGACTTCCGGTTGTCGCACGTTTCGCGCACTCTCGGGCGGGCACAGCGAATAGGGGTCGGAGAGTTCTTTTCGCAGCGCTGGGTCCGCGGCGGCCTCCTTGACGACATTCATCAGGCTGGCGACGGTGCCCCCGGAGAACCCGCCGCGGATCGCCTTGACGCGCATCTTGACCCGCGTGCAGTGGGCCCCGAGCCGCTGTATGGACTGGCGCTGTAGGAAGTGCACGCCCATATCAGAAGGGATGGAGTCGAAGCCGCAGCAATGCACGATGCGCGAGCCAGAGTGTCGTGCGGCCGCCTCGTAACGCTGCACCATTCGGCGTATCCACTGCACCTCGCCAGTGAGATCGCAATAATCGGTCCCGGTTTCGACGCAGGCCTTAATCAGCGGCTCGCCATAAAGAGCATATGGACCCACCGTCGACACGACTAGGCGTGTCGAGGCGCAGAGACTCCGCAACGAGGCCTCGTCAGCGGCGTCGGCGACGACGAGCGGCAGCGCCGCGGCGGCGGTCCCGAGCGAACTTCGTAGCTTCTCCAATTTCTCGCGCGAGCGCCCGGCCGCGGCCCACTTCATTTCGCCTTGCAAGCCAAACTCTTCCCACAGATAGCGGCAGAGTATCTGTCCCACGAAACTCGTGGCGCCAAATGCGATCGCGTCATGGGTCGGCGTGCTCATAGGGTCGAGCGGTCGACTCACCGCTTTGAGGTTGGCATCTAGCATGGTTGGTTATTCTCCTTTTAGGCGGGCACTCTACACCGCCAGCGCATAGCGCCCTGCACTCACACGACCAGCGCCATTTCACTGTAGCGCGCAAGAGGCTTATCAACGGTGAGCAATTTCAAAGGCTCGGCAATTGCCTGAGCAATCAAAAGACGATCGAACGGATCAGTGTGGTACAGCGGTAACTTGGCGACGCCGGCGGCATGGCGCATGCGCACGGTTAGTTCGCGGAAACCAACCTGTGTGATTTTGTGATTTCATCAACCAGCAGACACATAAACCTCGTCAGTCCAGTCAAACCAACGATACGCGCAACATGTTCGGGACGTACCCAGACCATTGATTTTAATCATAATTTCCAAGCGGGGTCAGTCTGGGGTCCCGTTTCGCGGCGGCTCAACGCACTTATTCCGAGGCTCCTGGAACTATGAGAAGTTTGATTCGTGTCTGCATCAGCCAGCCGCTAAACCCGGTATTCAAAAGCCTTTTCGAACTCTTTCGCACGTTCGCTTTGGCAGCTGATCGCTCCTCTAGGCGGCAACTTCCCATTGAGGCCTGAACACACATTATCCCCTACCTCGGGGGATAACCCTGTGCACAACCGCAGTTTGTATCCAACTCATCAATGCGATTCAGCCGCTTACTCGACCTGCTCACATTTTGACCACCACTTCGGTTGTGCAAGCTATCTCGGTTCCTCGTAGACTCCGCCCTGCGAATCGAGCAAATCAGTGAGGAGATTGGCCTCCGAGGCTCCTTTCGGCTTCAGCTTGCGCACGATACCGCCAAGGAAGATCGAAGCATTAGCAAAAAGAAGACAATAAAAGGAAAGTCCATCGACAACCTTCTCGATGCATTAGTTTGGATGCGTCGCAAAGCGAAGAAGCGCAAACCTGTCGACGACCTTATCGACGAACTCATCAGCATGCGCCGGAAGGCAAAGAAGAAAGCGGCCAAAGGAAAAGGGAACCTCTTGGCGCCTCGCAAACCGAAACCCAAGTAACACGATGGCTGCCGGTGAGAGGCGGTCATCAGCCTAGATCAAAGCTTTCACCCCGCGTTACGGTTATTCCCCATGTTCCGCACGCACGGCGCTACTATTCCGAATCAGACCATCGTGATTTATACGGTTATTTTGCTCGTGCAGATTGTCTTTATGGTTTCCCCATACGGATTCTGCAGGATTCAGGATGCACTGCGTGCCACTAGAGTGGCGCGCCAGGCAGATTAGCGTTCCGGGGAAAAGCGATGCGGTGCTTCGACATCTGCGGGCTTAGCGCCAAGCGTCGCGCCAGGCAGCCGTCACTAGTGAAAGGATTGTCCCTTCGAAAGCATTTCGATGATCGCCGTCATGCGCTTTGCGCGTGTCTCCGGCTTTTTGGCGGTTTGCAGACGCCATGTAATCGCGTAAACATTCGCTTTGCTTAATGTTTTGAAGTGCGCGTTCGCCTTCCTGTTCCTGGAGAGTCGTGTTAAGAAGTCCGCCGGTATGGTCGTTTTGCTCGGCGAATCATAAGCACGACCCCAGCGACCATCCGCTTTGGCCGCCGCGATCTCCTTGAGTCCTGCGGGCCGCATTTTGTCGGACTTCGTAAGTTGTTCGACGAGTTCGCAATTGCGTTTAGACCAAATGCTGTTGGAGCGCCGCGGCGTAAATTTTTGCAGCCACGAATCGCCGTCGTGCTTCTTTAGCTGACCATCGATCCACCCGTAGCACAATGCAACGGCCAGCGCTTCTTCGTGGCTCACCGACGCAATGCCCGAGCCTTTCTTAAAGAATTGCAGCCAGACGCCACCTGATTTCGCGTGACCTTTGGCCAGCCAGCGTTCCCAGTCCTTTGCTGACAGAAACGCGATCGTGTCAGAGTCTTTGTTCGGAGTCATTCGCCGCCCGAATGTGCTTTCGAAAGAGTTGATAGTTTGTGCACCGACTCCGTCTATGGTCACCGGACAGGTCGCTGATCGCCGGCCATCGGTTGGAAATAACCCGAGTAGCGTCCTTCTTGGCCCTGCAGCCAGGGGTGATAGGTGTTGCAAAAATTGATGCGATCACCGAGCGATGGGTGCGACCAGCGAAAGAATTCTACGAGCGGCGATGGATTCGGATACGCCAAGTCGTGCTGCACAAATTTGACGAAAACTAACGCGCAGCTGTGATTCTCATGCGTCATCTCCAAGCCAAAGCGGTCGGCTTCGTGTTCGTAATCGCGGGAAACGACGAGTAGAGGCGGCATTAGTAGGAAGACTACTGCGCTGAACGTGAGCATGAACAAAGGGAGCGATGCAAAATCGCCTATCTCGTGGACTCCGGTGCGCGCGCCGAAACGCCGAATCATCCAGTCGACGCAGATATGGACGACCCAGAGGCCAATCAGGAGCACAAAGCTTTCGACCACGATACCTTTCCATGCATGCCCGAGCGCGTAGTGGCCCATCTCGTGACTCATAACCAGCGCTACTTCATCGGGGTTGAATTCCTTGAGCGTTGTATCCCATAACACGATTCGCTTCGTGCCGCCGATGCCGGTGACATATGCATTCAGTTCATTGGTGTCGACACTCTTGTTAACTTCATAGACATTCGCTCCCTCGATCCCGGCGCGGCTGGCTAGGCTCAATATCCGCGTTTCCAGCGCCTTGTCTTGCATTGGGCCAAAATGATTGAAAAGCGGGTCAACCCAAATTGGCTCAACAAAGGTAATAAGGACCAAGATCGGGATGCTGGCGAACCAAGTGTAGAGCCACCAGCGCTTTCGCGCGTGTTTGAGTAACAGAAACGGAATCCACAACACCAAAGATCCGCCAATGATGCCTATTGCCAGGGTCAGGAACTCGTCCCTCAACCACTTTGCCAAGGTCTGCGACGAAAGCCCATAGTCATGCGGCCGCAGGAATCCAGAATAATAATCCAGCGGGAGATTCGCGAAAAACAATACGAATGCAAAGAACACCAGGTAGATCACCAGCGACAGATACCAGCGCGGATGTATACGTTGTGCCAAATCGCGAAGGCGAGATGAGAAACCAGTAAAGAAGATCAACGCCGGCACCACGAAACCCCAAACAGTCGACACGATCCAGAGCACATTGCCACTGCGGTAGAGGCGTATCGCTTGTGGCGAGGCCGTCGGCACGGGAACTGGCACGATGATGCCGGAGCTCACGGGCGCGGGCTGAGCGAGCGCGGTGGTAGCCTCTTGTGACACTTCGGCAGCTAATGCGCCTGAGTGGCCGACCGCGAACGCCATAACGGTCAGGGCGATCAACCACAGCAAACTACGACTCATTACGGCACCCCAATGGCTAGTTATTTTATGCAGAGGAACTATAGGCCAAGAACGGGCTCCCCAAAAGCGGCCACGCCCAATTGGCAGCATGGGGCACTTTGCGATCGTTGGATTCAATGCGATGGCGTGCAGCGAAAAAAGAGACTCAAGGTTTAAACTCCGCATTGTGAGAGCCCTGCAGGCATTCCGATTGCTTTTCGTTGCATGTGTGTCGAAAAGCTGAGCATGAGTCGCAAACACCCGTCCCGAATCAATTGCCTATTCGGCGACAGATTCTCACCTCCAAGCGTGAAAAAAACCCGCATTGCAGGAGCGCGATGAATAGCACAACAGCAATTGCGGAGATGGACGGCGGCGGGGCGAGCCCCATAGGCGCGACTATTCGCGCTAAACAATAAGGCATCGTCTCCAGCTCGCGACGCGTTCGAAGCGTCCGACGAAGTCTGCTATAACGCATTTACGGTCGATCAGGTTAAGACACCGGCATCGCAGGGAGAGTCGAATGAGCAATCGTTTCGACGACGCGATTCTCAGGGCGACTACTTCGTTGGTCGGTCGGTCCCATACCTTCGACGCATGGAATCTCTATGTTGTTGGCAGCCCCTTGTTCAAGGGGGCCACTTTCGTCTCGATCATCTGGTGGTTCTGGTTTCGAAGGGGCGATGCCTCCGTCGTTCGCCGCACGCGCGAACACCTCACCTGCACAATTATGGCAGGCGCCTTATCTCTCGTTATTGCGCGAGGCCTGGCGGTGTTGTTGCCCTTTCGGGAACGGCCTCGATTCGATTTGAACCTTCCATTCCCGCAGTTATCCGATGTCTTGATGAATTGGAGCTCAATGCCAAGTGACCACGCCGTGATTTTTTCGGCTCTCGCGATCGGCATTGGCTTCGTCTCCCGTGTCACCGGCGCGGGAGTCTTCCTCTATTTTTTGTTGGCAATTGCCTTTCCGCGAGTATATCTGGGCGTTCACTATCCGACCGACATCATCGCTGGCGTATTTCTGGGAAGTGCAGTGGCTCATACCTTCAACAGCGCGCGAGCTCGAATGGTGATCGCGGCTCCCGTGCTACGCTGGGAGCAATCGGCGCCCAGTGTTTTCTACGCGGCCTTCTTCATGGTTTGCTTTCAAGTCGCGACCCTTTTTGACAGTCTGCGCGCCGCCGCGTTCTGGGCAAGCCACACTGCCTCTAGGTTGCTTTCGTGAGCGCGCGATGCACTGAATCTTGGCCGAGCGGGCGCGGGCAGCTGCGTTCGTAGGCAGCTGTCCTAGTGCGCACCGGCGCTGGCTTTGGCCTTCTCGTCAAGCTCTTGCATCGTCAGGGCGTACGCCACGTAGTACTTGTAAATACTGCTCACGTAGGTAACTGTCTCGCGTCCGATTTTCTCCCCCACCACCCGCTCAACGTTGTTGAACCAGACGTTTCGGTTAAGGCCTCGGTCCGCCGCCACACTCCGCATCTGCCGGATGCGCGCGGGCCCCGCATTGTACGAGGCGAAGGTGAACAGGCCCTTGTTCAGATTGTCCATCGGCTCGTCCTTGTAGTACTGATCCATCATGAAGCGCATGTATTTGACCCCGGCTTCGATGTTGGGATCGGTCTGGCCAATGTCGCCGACCTTCAGCTCCTTGCCAGTCGCGGGCATCACCTGCATGACGCCGATGGCACCGACCTTGCTCTTCACGCTCTGATCGAGGCGCGATTCCTGGAACCCCTGCGCCATCATGAGCAGGTAGTCGAGGCTGTACTTGTCGCCGTACTTGCGGAATATCCCGACGAGATCGTTGAATTTCTTGATCTCCGCCGGCGAGGTGGCCCTCTTTACCGTCTTGGTGTCCTTCAGGTAGGTGCGCAACACTGAGTTTCCGAACAGCGTCCCCTCGCCGTTGGCCTTGATGATCGGGTTGAGGACAGCAATGAGCTTCGGGCTATTCTTTCGTACCGCCCAGGCCAATGCGCCCTCTTCTCGCACGGCAACATCTGGATGCGGCGTAATGCTCGGCAGAATCTGCATCCAGAAATCCGCATTCAGGTCACTCACGACAACCACTTTCAGCAGTCCGGCGTTGGTCATCTCCAGGATATCCTCATCCTCGAGAGTCGCCGGCACCGTCCTGATGCGAACAGGCGCCTTGCCCTGGCCTTTGAATGTTGCATTCAGCTTCTGCAGGCTGTCAAACTCGATGCTCCCCTCGCGGACCGCGATTTCCTTGCCCGCCAAGTCATCGACGCTCGCGAGAGCCAGTGCGCCTGGCCCGGTCACCACGATCTCTTTGACTTTTGTCTTGGTCGGGACGGTGAAATCCACGAGCTTCTCGCGTTCCGGCGTCACGGTCACGCCCGCGGCGATGATGTCGCCGCGTCCCTGCACCAGCGCATCGTAAAGCGCATCCCGTGAGGTCGGAATGACAACGACGTGCACCTTGGTCGCGTTGCTGGTCTTGAGTTTCGCGTTCAGCGTCTTCTCGAGCATGGTGGCCGCGTCGTTGATAATTCCACGCGGCACGCCTTTGTCGATGAAGAAGAGGGTCTTGCTGTACGGCGTCAACACGCGGATCAGTCGACGGTCGACCATGCCGTCGAAGTCTCCTGTCCATGGGACAGAGTTCAAGGCCTGGGACGGTGCGCTTGCCTGATCCTTGCGCGCCGGAGCCGGCGCCTTGGCCTGCGCAGGGGACTGCACCGCGGCGACACCGATGTTCGAAGCGATTACCAACGACAACGCAAGACCGGCGCTGCACACCGTATGCAATGAGAGGTTCATACTCTAGGGCCCCCTTTTTCGGTAAAGCAATACCCGATTTGGACGAGTTTCGCTATAGACCTTGAGGGCCACGAGCAGAATCCACGTGAATGATGGTCGATGAACGACACAGCGGCGAGGTGAGTACTCTTCCCTTCAGCGGACTCTTTGTGGCGGCCGTCTTCGCACTCGGCGTCATGACCAGGCCCGCGCGCGCCGATACGGTCGCTCCAGAAGTACCGGTTGTGACACCTTATCGCCCGAGCGTATCGACGCCCGCTGCCCTGTCGGCGCCCGGATGGTTGGAAATCGAAGCGGGTGTCTTGAGCAGCGACGGTGGCGAGCCACCGCAACGGGATTCTCTTCCCTACACTTTCAAGTATGCTTTTTCTCCGGATTGGGGAATTCGCCTGCAAGGCGAAGCGCTGGTGCACGATACTGATCCTCGCGGACAGCGCACCACGGGTTTTGGGGACGTTGCTTTGGTCCTGAAAACGCGGCTTCCGGTCAATGAGCGCTCCGCGTTCGGGCTCGAGCTGGGTATCGGGGCTGCGACGGCGCATCCTGGATTGAACAGCGGGAGCGGCAAAACCGACTACAGTCTGAACGGGATCTACAGCGCTGACTTTGCGTCCGTCTACCACCTAGATTTAAATTATACGGTTTCGCGGTTGGGAGAAATCGGGCCGACCGAGGATCGGTTGCAGGGACTCTGGGCAGCTGCCCTCTCGCGAGGATTTGGCGAGCGATGGGGCGTTGTGGGCGAGTTCTCCGGCACACACCAGTCTGGAGTCGAGAGAACCGCACAAGGTCTGGTCGCAGCGAGTTTCACGCCGGGGCACAAAATTTCGTGGGATTTTGGAGTGGCGCGTGGACTGACGGCGGCCACACCGAGCTGGTCGCTCTTCGCGGGCGTCACGGTCCTCAGTCGTCTATTTTGATGCGCGGGAGAATTACCGTCTCACGCCGCCGCACCAAGGCGACCGTCCCGATAATCGGCGAGTGCTTGCTCGATTTCCTGGCGGGTGTTCATCACAAACGGACCGTACTGCACCACCGGTTCGCGGAGCGGTTTGCCGGCCAGGAGCAGGAACCGAACGCCATCGTCTCCGGCCTCGACCCGTATGCTGTCGCCATCGGACAAGATCCCAGCCGTACGATGGGGCAGCGCCTTGGCCGCGCCGGCGGCTCCGATCTTGGCGCTGCCTTCATAGGCGTAAAGGAATGCATTGTGGCCCGCTGTGATGGGTGCAATGAACTCCGCTTTCGCCGCCAATTTGACATCCCAATACAGTGGGTCGGTGCTAAGCGCTGCCGCGCCGCCGTTGATCGGTCCGTGCGTAATCGATGAATTCACCGTCAGCGTGCCGGCAATGACTTTCACTTCGCCGCCATGACTGAGCTTTACCACCGGGATCCGCACCGCGGGGATATCCCGGTAATGAGCCGGATTCATTTTCTCCTTCGAGGGCAAATTGATCCACAGCTGGAAACCGCGCATGCGCCCTTCGCTCTGCTGCGGCATTTCAGAGTGAATGATGCCGCGTGCCGCCGTCATCCATTGCACATCGCCCGGACCCAGGTCTCCGCGGTTGCCGAGATGGTCCTCATGGCGCATGCGGCCGTCGAGCATGTAAGTGACCGTTTCGAAGCCGCGATGGGGGTGCGACGGGAAGCCAGCCAGATAGTCGTTCGGATTGTCCGAGTAGAACTCATCGAGCATCAAGAAGGGATCCACGCGCAGACCCGGCTGACTGCCGAGACTTCGGCGCAGCTTGACGCCGGCGCCGTCCGAAGTCGGCATTGATTCGATGATCTGGGTCAGCGTACGAGTACTCATGAATAGTCTCCAAAGGAAAATAGGCTACGCGGCCAAACGTTCGATTGCCGCGGTGGCCTTGGCAATACCGTCCTCTTTGTGCTGCGGGCTGATCGCCAAGCCTTCGGCGTAGACGAATTCCACGTCGGCGAGGCCGATGAAGCGCAGGAAATCGCGTACGTAGCTCGTCTGGGTATCCATGGGTGTACCCGCGTAGATTCCGCCACGCGCGGCAAACACATAAACTTTCTTGTCGGTCAGCAATCCCACTGGACCCTTGTCGGTGTACTTGAAGGTCGCCCCGGCTCGGGCGACGTGATCGAAGTAGGCCTTGAGCTGTGAGGGCACGCCGAAATTGTACATTGGCAAGCCAATGACGATGACTTGGGCTTGCTTCAGCTCGCCAATCAAGGCGTCGGAGTAGGCAACAACGCTCGTCTGCTCGGCATTGCGCGCCTCGGGCGGAGTGATAAACGCACCGAAGCGGTCGGCATTGAGATGCGGCACCGGTTCGGCGGCAGCGATATTGCGCACGATAATTTTCGCGTCCAGGTGTTGTTTTTGGAAGGCGTCCACAAACTGATTCGCCAGTTGGCTCGACTGACCTTTCTCGCTATTGATGCTGGCATTGATCTGCAGCAGGGTCGTCATCCGATATCTCCTCGTGAACTGGATAATCCCACAGATCGTATTAAAGTATTGATTCATCTGATAATAAAGTAGAATAATTGGGGTCTACCTATCTATCCATTAGATGAACTATGGATCATCCTCGAATATCCCTTGAACAATGGCGCGCATTGCTCAGCGTCGTGGACTCGGGCGGCTATGCCCAAGCTGCTGCCTTGTTGCTTAAGAGCCAGTCGTCCGTGACCTATGCCGTGCAGAAGATTGAATCCCTGCTCGGGGTGAAGGCATTCGAAGTGGTCGGCCGAAAAGCGCATCTCACCGCCGCCGGAGAGGTGCTTTATCGCCGCGCCAAGGCGTTGTTGGAAGAAGCCGGCGCACTGGAAGGCGCGGCAGGCAGCCTCGCGGCAGGCTGGGAGCCGGAACTGCGCCTCGCCGTGGAAATTATTTTTCCCACTTGGGCACTGCTGCAATGCTTCAAGCAATTCGGCGCAGAGCGGCCACAGACGCGCATCGAATTGTACGAGAGCGTACTCAGTGGCACCGACGAGGCCCTGCTCCAGCGCAAGGTTGATCTCGCCATTTGCTCGCAGGTGCCCGCGGGATTCATCGGCGATTCACTGATGCGACTGCGATTCGTGGCGATGGCACACCCGCAACACCCGCTGCACCAGCTCGGGCGCGAATTGACCCTTCAGGATTTGCGTATGCATCGACACCTGATCATTCGTGATACCGGCAGTCAGCGTCGCAGCGGCAGCTGGCTTGGAGCTGAACAGAGCTGGACGGTAAGCCAGAAGGCGACCTCCATCCATGCCGCCTGCATGGGTCTTGGGTTCGCGTGGTTTCCGGAGGAAACGGTGCGGGGCGAACTTGAACGCGGTGAACTTAAGCCCCTTCCGCTACGCGAAGGCGGCGAACGCTGGGGCGAGCTCTACTTGGTTTTTGCCGACCGTGACTACGCCGGCCCCGGCGCGTTGCGAATGGCGCAGATCATCCGAGAGCATGTCGCGAATGTATGCCGTAGTCACGGACAAAAGCCGTCGCCGGCGGTCGAGCGAGGTTCCGAATCGTAGCAATTGCCTTATCGACGGTGGATGCACGAACATAGAGGATCAATGACAGAGCGCGACTGGTGGCCGCCCGAGGGTCACTAGCGCAAGGAACGTCGCACATCATGAAATTTGAATGGCGCACCGGTTATCCTTCCGTTCGACTACCGATCTTCGCGCGCAACGTTGTGTCCACCTCCCATCCCCTGGCTGCGCAAGTCGGCCTGTCGCTGCTGCGACAGGGCGGCAACGCGGTCGACGCGGCCGTCGGCGCGGCCGCCGCCATGACCATCTTGGAACCTTGCAGCAACGGCTTGGGCTCCGACGCCTTTTGTATATTGTGGGATGGCAAACAATTGCACGGCCTCAATGCTTCAGGAACCGCCCCGGCGGCCTGGACCCCGGGCTATTTTCAGAATAAATACGGCGCCGCGCGGCAGCCGCCGATGCGCGGTTGGGACTCGGTGACGGTGCCCGGCGCCGTTGCTTCCTGGGTTCAGCTTTCCCGCCGTTTCGGCAAACTGCCGTTTGGCGATCTGCTCGCCCCCGCCATTGAAATTGCCGAACGCGGATATGCGGTTCCGGTGGTGGTACAAGAAAAATGGGCGGCAGCGATCCCCGATCTCAAGGGCTTCCCCGGCTTTGCCGAAGTATTCATGCCCAGCGGCCGCGCACCGAATGTCGGCGAGCGCTTCGCATTCCCGAGCGCGGCGCGTGCGCTGCGACGTATCGCGGAGACGCACGGGGCCGCTTTCTACGTCGGCGAGATCGCGTCTGCCGCGGCGGCACATGCGGCAAGAAACGGCGGCGCGATGTCCGTCTCGGACTTCGAAGCGTTCTCGCCCGAATGGGTCCCGCCCATCGGTATGGACGTGTACGGCTATAAGCTGCACCAGATTCCGCCGAATGGTCAGGGCATCGCGGCCCTGATCGCACTCGGCATCCTGCAACAGCTCGTCGTTGCCGATCATTCAGTTGATAGCGCCGCGAGCCAGCATTTACAGATCGAAGCGATGAAGCTGGGATTCGCCGACACCTATGCCCATGTGGCTGATCCGATCGCGATGCGACGCTCGGTGGAGGAGATGCTCGATCCCAAGTACCTTAGGAAGCGTGCCGCACTCATCGACCCTCAGCGCGCGCAAGTGTTCGGCGAGGGTCATGCCGATAAGGGCAGCACCATCTACCTGACCGCGGCGGACGAGCGCGGCATGATGGTGAGCTTCATTCAAAGCAATTACATGGGCTTTGGCTCAGGTGTCGTGGTGCCGGAGTGGGGACTGTCGTTGCAGAATCGTGGACACGCCTTCTCGCTCGATGCGGCGAGTCCCAATTGTGTCGCGCCGGGGAAGAGGCCGTTTCACACCATCATTCCCGGGTTCCTCACTCGGGACGGCTTGCCGCAGATGAGCTTCGGCGTGATGGGCGCCAATATGCAGCCGCAGGGACATGTGCAGACGCTGGTGCGCATGCTGGTGTACCGGCAGCAGCCGCAAGCAGCTTGCGATGCGCCGCGCTGGCGCTTCAATCAGGGCCTTTCGATCAACGTCGAGGCATCGATGCCGAGCGCAACCGCACGCGACCTGCTTAGCCTTGGACACCAAATCGAAGTCATTGGAGACAGCTATCAGGACTTCGGCGCCGGTCAATTCATCTGGAGCTTGGGAGATCCGGCCGTGGAGGGATACGTCGCCGCCAGCGACCCGCGGCGCGACGGCCAGGCGGCCGGATATTAGTGCCCAGCTCCGATACTGTAAGATTCGCGACCGTGGATAAGCTTTTTATTTCAGCCGACTCGTTGCTTCGGGACTCCATGGAACTCGCCCGGCTCGTCGTGAGCAGCGGATTTCGACCAACTTTTCTGGTCGCCATGTGGCGCGGCGGCGCGCCCATCGGAATCGCGATACAGGAGGTGCTGGAATACCACTCCATCATCGCCGATCACATCGCGATTCGCACCTCGTCCTACACGGGCATTGATACTCAAAGCAAGACGGTACGCGTGCACGCAGTCGATTATCTGGTTTCGCACATTTCGGCGGACGACGAGCTGTTGCTGGTGGACGACGTATTCGACTCGGGCCGCAGCATCGAGGCGGTCGTCAAGGAACTCAAGCAGCGCTGCCGGCGAAATTGGCCGGAAAAGTTTCGAATTGCCACGGTGTATTACAAATCCACCCGTAATCGCAGCGAGCTCGCGCCGGATTATTACGTTCTCGACACCGACAAGTGGCTGGTATTTCCTCACGAACTCGTGGGCCTGACCCGCGAAGAGATCCTCGAGCACAAACCGGTCGGGCCGAACTTCTTCGACATGCCCTGAGCGAGGAGATCGACCATGCGATGCGCGCTCGCCAAGCTGCTACTGCTGACTCTCACCGCCGCAGCGGTGTCCACCCCCGCGCTTGCCCAAAAGCGACTGATCGTCATCGATCAGGACACCTCAGGCCCCGGGGGATCGAACATCATGTCGATGATGGCCCTGCTCCAATCTCCTCAGGTTGACGTTCTCGGGATCACAGTCGTGACCGGCAACGCGTGGCGGGATGACGAAGCGCGGCACGCGCTGCGGATGCTGGAGCTGATTGGCCGCACCGATGTGCCGGTCGCGCTCGGCGCTGTGTTTCCGCTGGTCCGCACGCAGGACGAGACGCGGCTCATGACCCCGCTGGTCGGAAAGGTCGCTTGGCTAGGCGCCTGGGGCCAATTATTGAACACGCTGCCACCGCCGCCGGCCGGGCTGGTCGAGCCGCCGGCGCCGCCAAAGCCACTCGGCCCTTTTGAAACACCCCCGCTAACCGAGGGCGAGCCGCATACCAAACCCATCGGCGAAGACGCTGCGCATTTTCTGATCCGGCAAATCCATGCCCACCCGCATCAAGTCACCGTCTACGCGGCAGGGCCGCTGACCAACATTGCCCTCGCCGTCGCACTGGATCCCAAATTCGCCGAATTGTCCCACGGATTGGTGATCATGGGCAGCAGCCTCAATCCGCACACGGCGGACCCGGAATTCTCGAGCAGCCCGCGCCACGAATTCAATTTCTGGTTCGACCCGGAGGCGGCGCGGATGACGCTGCGAGCTCGCTGGCCCCGCATCGACGTTACCACCGTCGATGTATCGATCAAGGCGATGTTTACCGAACAGATGCTGGCCGCGATTGCGAAGTCTCAGAATCCGGCGGCCCAATACATCGCAAAGTATTCACAGGAGCGGTACTACCTCTGGGACGAGATTGCGGCGTGCGCCTGGCTCGATCCCAGCATCATCACGCAACGATACGATCTGTACATGGATGTCGACGTGAGTCATGGGCCTAGCTACGGCGAAACCTTGACCTGGAGCGAGGCGCTGAAGCCGGCTGTTGATATGAACCTGGTGCATGCTCAAGTGGACCTCGACTTGGCGCGATTCACCAAAATGTTCATCGAGCTAATGTCCGCCCCCACGCCGCACGGCGCCATCTCCGCGAAACACTAAGCACGCCACTTAAGAACCAGGGATCGAATCGCGGTAGCGGGTCCAGCCTGCGATCAGCGCCTGAACAACGCGATTGCCAACCTGATAGGCCGCTTCCAGCGCCGGGACGCCCGCCTCGGGATACTCGGCTGTCGTGCTCCACGCGGCGCTCTTTCCCGGCGGCGGCATCGAATAGTTGCTCGCCGTGCGCAGCACCAGCACGCGATTCAAGTCCACGGCGCCCACGCGCGAGAGGCGGCGCAAAGCGGTCAACGTGCCGCTATCCTCCATGTTGGCCATCATGAAATTGGCATTTTTGCCGGCTTGCAACTTCACCCAATCATTGGCCCACTGATTCATCCGCTCGCCATGCCAATACTTACTGGAAGACAGAGAATCGCCGATGGTTACAAACGGCGGACGGAGTGCCGCGGGATAGCCCGCGAACTGCTGGCGGAATCGCGCGATGCCGGGGCTGTCCGCCACGGGATGATCCTGGGTGAGCGCATACGCCCAGTCCACCAGCGACGAGTTGAGGGGGTAATGAATCGTATCCACCGTCCAGCCGCCGGCGATCTCATTGGGCTTCTTGGCCCCCAAGGGCAACATGCCATATGGCCAGTCGCTGGGAATCTCGCGCGCGTCGATTTCGTAGAGCAGGTCGCCGTCGACCACATGCTTGGCCCACGCCGCGGTACCGAGCGACACGTCGAGGGGATCGCCTCCCGCGATTCCGGCGATCAGCCAGTACGCCTTGCTCAAGTCGAAACGCGAATCCAACCCCAGAGCCATGATGGAGCTGCTGGAGTTGGTCACGCCGCCCCCCGTACAGATCAGAAGCAATCCGGCATCGTTCATGCGCAGCTCGTACTCGCCCAGCGGAAACGGGAAAACGCGATTCAACTTCTGCCGATCGACCCAAAATCGTGCCTCGCCCGGTTTGTCGCCGCCGAGCTTGCCGATCTGGAACATGGTCACCACCACCACCTTCACGGAAATACGTGCGGACTGAGCCGCCGGACTGTCGCGCGCCAACAACGTCGATAGCGACATAGCGCAGAGTAGAAGGCTCAGGGTCGCAATTCGGGTAACTGGCAGCACAGAGTTGCGCATGCGTAAATAGTATTCCAGGTGAGCGTCGCTATGGGAAATTGCGACTATCATTCTGTGTACAAAGATGGAGCGCCCTGTGTACACAATTGGTGCATGCTGTAGCGCTCAAGCAACCTTGAGATTCCGAGCTGCCCTTTTGATCGATCCGATCGGCGAGCTGAACTTCTTGCATCTTATTAGCCACTTAGACTCCTTTCGAAATGTTCTTCACACAGAGATCGCCTGCGACAAAAACTTTGCCACGCGCCTGCCGCCGGCGCGCACGATTCTTGCAGAGTGTTTTCGAATAGCGCGCAGGAAATGGCTCCTGCTGCCAAAACAATGAGGGATGGAACAATGAAGCGACGCTCATGGATTCGTGGTTTGGGTCTAAGCTCGTGCTCGATCCTCGCCGCTGCTCACTCGGCCCATGCGCAGCAAGCCGCCGCGGCACCGGCCCCGGTTTCGCAGGCGGCTGCATCCGATAATCTCGATGAAATTGTAGTGAACGGCATCCGACGCGGAGATCTGATCCTTCCCACGACGGTGACCTCAGGGTCAGCATTCGGATTGGATTTGGGCGTGATGGACACGCCGCGCAACAACACCGTGCTGTCCAAGGCCCAGCTCGATGCCCTCAACATCCAGAATCCGGGCGGGTTTTCCTTTCTGACCTCGAGCAGCTATTCGGACGCCTCATTCGGCCAGCCGAACGTGCCGCGCATTCGCGGCCAATACGCCGACATATTTTTTAACGGGATGCGCGACAGCTTCACACTTAACGGCTACGGCGCTCCGATCAGCTTCAACAGTGTGGATTCCGTCGATATCGTCAAGGGTCCGGCGGCCGTCCAAGCAGGCCCCGGAGCGGGCGTGGGCGGGTCAATCGACTTCACCACCAAGATGCCCACGTTCACGAAGTCCTCGGCCATCGTCGACATCGAATTCGACACGCAGCAGAAACGGCGCGCGTCCTTTGATCTCGACGGCCCGCTGACCTCCAACATGGCGGGGCGCGTGAGCTTCACCACCGACCTGAGCGGCAGCTATTACAACGAAATGTATTTTCATCAGAATTCACTCTTCTTGGCACTGCTCACCCAGTTCTCGGATAAGTACTCGATGCTGCTCACCGGCAGCTTCGAGGACACGCGCTACCGCGAGAACGACGGCATCAACCGCGTCAATCAAAGCCTCATCGACAACGACACGTATCTCACCGGCGCCCCGGCGGCAGCGGACGTAGGAGGCTTCGCCACGCTGTTCACTTTGGGTCCCGGCACCACCGTACTCAACCCACGGACCATCATCGACGAGCCACCGGGCACGGGCGCACACTCATTGCACGCCAAAGGGCAAATGATCCATACCTACAAAGTCTCGGATAATTTCACCATCGTCAACAACACGTTTTACGATTACCTCAACCGCTACAACCAAACGATGGATTACTACGCCGATACGGCGATGGGCGCCTACTCGATCGAGAACAAAACCGATTTCAAGGTGAAATTTTCCATCGGCAGTCTGAACAACGATGTCGACGCGGGCTTCACATACCGATATGCGCACGTGAAGGACATACAGAACTTCAACAACGAGCCGGTGGGTATCTTCGATCTGTCGCAAAATTCCAGCACTTGGGTGTTCCCCGCTGAGCTGCAGCCTGGGCCGGCCCCATTCGGCACCTTCCTCTATAACGCAGCCTTCAACCATTCTCAGTGGGGGGCTCCGGGGCGCGGTGAATTTTTGAACGGCACTGTGAATTCGAATCTTTCAGATGCCGCTATTTTCCTCGAGCACCGGATCCAGTTTTCCCCGCAGTGGAGCCTGCTGTACGGCCTGCGCGCGGATGCCGTTCAGTTGAACTACTCCGACCCGCTCGGCGGCCCGGATTACCAAGGTCTGCCCGAGAGCGCATCCACCAGCTGGTATGGCCTGCACAACGGGAACATCAGCTTGGTGTACAGTCCCACGACGCATGTCTCGGCGTATATCACTTACAACAACGCGCAATACGTCGATCCCACCGCCAATGACGGAGCGGTGGGCGTTTGGGGGGAAGATCCGACCGCCCAGTTGCGGCAGGACACGACCCTGGAGGAGGCGGGCCTGAAATTCGATCTGCTCGATAAGAGCCTGTTCATCTCCACCGCGATCTTCAAGCAATCGCGCTCCGTGGCCACCGGCGCGGGCGGTTTGGGCAAGTCACAGGCCCACATCAGAGGTGCCGAGATCGAGCTCAACTACCAGCCCGATCCGCATTTTTTCGCAACGGCAAGCTACTCTTATTTACACACCATCCTCGACACGCCGGCTGGCTTCTACAATTTTCCGGCGTATGCCGGAACCTATGTTGACGGCGCCGGTACGGCTGCTGTGTTCCAGTCGGGTCAGACCTTCGTGGACCCCGGCGTGCCGGAGCATCTCTTTAATGTTCTCGCGAATTACAAGTGGGAATCCGGCTGGGGCGCTCAGGCTAACATCCAGGTCACAGGACCAGTCGCGACGACCCAATCGGGCTACCTCGATGTGGCCGCGACCAATGCGGTGGCAGCCGCAGCGTTATTTACCCTTTCGCAGCCGCTGTTGGGTCCGGGCGGTATCGTGCCGAACTCGGTGGTGGGCGCGAATGGCTACTACAAATCTCCGGAGATTCCCTGGCAGTACACCTTGAATGCCGCAGTCTTCTATACATTCCAGCAGAACTACACGGTCAAGTTCTCAATCTATAACCTGACCGATCGGGTTAACTTCGTGAACGACATACCCTTTTACGGCAACGATTTCATTCAGCGGCTGCCGCCGCGCAGTTTTGATTTGCGGCTCACGGCCAAGTTTTAACATCTGCGATCCTGGAAGGCCCTCAGGGGTTCTTCCCTTCGGGCGGCGTCGTGGCGTATTCGGCCCAACCGGCAACGAGTGCCTTCACCACGGGCGAGCCCACCCGATAGGCGGCTTCGAACGCCGCACCCGCACCGCCGTGCGCGAAATGAACGGACGGATCAGCCCCGTCGGCCTCGCGTGAATAGTTGCTAGCCGTGCGCAGCACCAGGACGCGACGATTGTCGATGCGGCCCGCGCGTGCGAACAGGCCAAGAACATCGAGGATGCCCTGGTCTTCGCAGGCTGTCATGGCAAAGGTACCGGCGCCATCGGTCCAGAGCTTCATCCAGTCGCGTGCCCATTGCGTGCGCCGCTCGCCATGCCAGAACCGCGTGGTACTGACCTCATCGCCGAGAAAGACCGTTGGCGGCTTCAGCGCGGCGGGCTCGCGTGAGTAGCCGGCGCGCGCAGCCTTGAGGTCCGCCGTGTCGGCCAGTGGGATATCGCGAGTCAATGCGTAGGCCCAGTTGACCAATCCAGGATTGAGCTTCCACACCATGTCGCTGGATCCGGGCGCGGACCCCTTCACGCCAGGTCTGTCGGTGCCCAGAGACCAAAGTCCTTCACTCCAATCCTCCGGGATCTCGCGATCGTCCATCTCGAAAACAGGATCGGCGTCCACCACATAGAGCGCCCATGCGGCGCTGCCGATGGAGCCGGCACGGGGGTCGACGCCGGCGATGCCGGCTACGATCCAATAGGCATGGGAAACATCGAGTTCGCGGTCAAGGATCAACGCGGTGACGCTCTCGCGCGGCCGGGCTCGCATGCCGGTGACCACGCCCAGAACGCCGTCATCGGAGAGCAGCACGCGGCCCTCGATACCCGGAACGCTGAGTCTTCGTCGAAGCGGCAGACGATCGGCCCACAAGCCGAACTCGCCTGCCCTCGTGCCCGTGCCGGCCGAAGCTCCCGACTCGAAGGTGGTCAGAATCACCACCTTGATCAGGATCGGTTTGCTCTGCGCGGCCGGCGCCGAGCTCGCGAGCAGGCCGGCAAAGGTCAGGGCAAGCAGGCAATCGCGGCGCATCGTCTCAGGCCAAATAGATAAAGCGCGCGATGAACAAGGCGGACAGCAGGTACACCAGCCAATCGCGCAAGCTCGCCTTGCCGCGCACCAACTTGAGGACAGCGTGACTGGTTATACCGAACGCGAGACCGTTTGCGATCGAATAACTCAAGGGAATCATGATCACGGTAAGGAACGCCGGAATGGCCTCGAGCGGTTCGACCCAGTCCACTTCCGCAAGCGCGCCCATCATCATGCCGCCGACCAGAATCAGTGCCGGCGCCGTTGCCGCAGTCGGGATGGCCTGGACCAACGGTGCAAAAAATAAGGTACACAGAAACAGAATTCCGACGATCACACTGGTCAGCCCGGTGCGTCCTCCTACCGAAACACCGGCCGCACTTTCGATATAGCTCGACACCGGGCTCGTGCCGGACGCGGCGCCCACCATCATCGCGAGCGAGTCCACGGTGAGAATGCGGTTCAATCTCGGTATGGAGCCATCCGGCGCCTGCAGTCCCGCCCGCTTCGTGACGGCCACCAACGTGCCGACGTTGTCGAATAAATCGACCAGGAGAAACACGAGGATGATCTCGAGTAGCGACAGGCCGATACCGCCCTTGAGGTTCAGCGCCGCAGGCACATCGAGCTTAAGCGCCGCAGCCGACAGATCACTGAGGCTATACGCCCCGGGGGCGAAGTGCGCCATGCCGAATAGCCAACCAATGGCGGCCGTGACGAGAATGCCCAGCAGCATCGCGCCTTTGACTCGCCATGCCTGCAGGGAGGCAATCACCACGAGACCCAGCAGCGACAAGGCCGCCGTGGGCGTGGTGAGGCTGCCGAGACCGACCATCGTGCCGGGCTTGGCGACAATGATGCCGGCATCAGCCAAGCCGAT
>DASXNX010000238.1:0-1513 GCA_036494725.1 Steroidobacteraceae bacterium | reverse complement strand
ACCAGGTTCTGTGAGGCGATGCCCGCATCCCGAAGGGCCAGCTCAAACGAGGTCAAACGCTCCTTGTGTTTGCCGACACCCTTGGTCAAGAACAACTTCTTCGGGACCATAGCTTTTCCCAATTTCTATGTGCCCTCCGCGGGGTTCAGACGGTCCATAATTGTCTGGACGATTCCCGACTGAGTCTATCTCATTCCGGGGAATCGAAACATCGGTTCCTTGAATTCCCGCGGGGTTTATTTCCAGCGTGTCCGGCCGCACCGCCGATTTGGGTCTAAGCTGGAATCCGGAGTTTCGCTGAAGGAAAAGAGGGCCGCTGCTGATTTGCGCAATTGGCCCCTGATGCAGCGCGGCGCCGCTCTTAAAGCAGGACCAGCCGCGCTGGCTCTTCCGCGGGCACAGCCGGGGGGAGACTCAATGACTTTTTTCAGATTCTGTGCCGCTGCGCGTAACTTTTTCAGGCGAGGGACGTTTATATGGAGATGAAGCGTGTTTTCCGGCTCGGGATTCCTGTCTTTCTCGTCGTAACGGCGAGCGCCATCGCAGCGGCGCAGCAGCCCGCTCCGTACGAACCGCCTTCGCCCGCCGTTGACGCCCGCGGGCCGGTGGTGCTGGATTGGACGCCTCCCGCGCTGGGCCAACTCAGCGCGCTGGCGGCGGTGAAAAACAGCTTCACCCTGGACCGGACCATGCTCAACGCTGCCGCCACCCTCATGCCCGATACCGATGAGCCGACCCGGCAGGCCATCAACCGGGTCGATGGAGTGAGTGTTCACCTGCTGCGCTTCGGACAGGCGGGCGTTCCCGATGAGGGCGCTGTCAACTCCATTCGCGATGCCTATCACCTCCGAGGCTGGAAGCACGTGGTGACCACGGTGGGCAATGGTGGTCCTGTCCATGACGGAACGACCGACGTATGGGTCGTGATGGACGGCATCAACGTGCGTGGTGCGGTGGTGCTGGCCGAAACGCCCAAATCAGTGACCCTGGTGACGGTAGCCGGGAACCTGAGCCCGGTGGACCTGCTCCATCTCCGCGGGCACTTCGGGATTCCGCGCTTTGATGGCGATGAGTTGCCGAACCAGTCGCGCCACGAACCACCGGAGCCAACCCTCAAACCCCGGCCAACGAATTGATTCCATCGCGATTGCCACCCCCAAACGGCGGATGCTAGCCTTCCCTTTGAACATTCACTCGGGAAGGACAACAGCAAAACCCCATGCAAACCACCTATAACGGGCTGGAATTGCCGAAAGACGGCCAGTCCATCGAGTACGCCGGCGGCCAATTCACCATCCCTGACAATCCCATCATTCCATTTATCGAAGGCGATGGAACCGGTCGCGATATCTGGAAGGCATCGCAGCGCGTCTTTGACGCCGCGGTGGAAAAAGCCTACGGAGGCAAGCGCGCGATCAAGTGGTTCGAGATTTTCGCCGGCGAGAAGGCCTATCGCCAGTTCAGCAGCTGGCTGCCCGACGACTCGGTGAATGCCGCGCGCGATCTGCGCGTC
>DASXNX010000237.1:0-4439 GCA_036494725.1 Steroidobacteraceae bacterium | reverse complement strand
CCACAGAGAGCCCCACATAGGGCCCCAAGCGCAATACCAGAGGCCGCCCTAAGCCCCGGGCAGCCCAGTACATCAGCGACGCGCCCACCCAGGAACCTAAGGTACCGGCGATCACAATGCCGACCAGCGACATCTGACCTTGCGTGTGAGCCAGATAGGCCGCCGGCGGGATGATGACCTCGCTGGGAATGGGCACGAGAGTGCTTTCCAGCGCCATGAGACCGGCAATCAGCCAGTAGCTGCCCTGGGCGAGCGACGCGAGATACCAATCCGAGAATTGGTGCAGTAAATCAGCCAACTAATCGAGTGCCTTGGGATTCAAGGTCACATCGGAAGCCGCGCGCGCGCCCGCGGCATAGCTTTGCGCCTCGCCCGAGGCGATGCGACTGGCGTATTGCCGGCTGACGTCCGCATCCTTGATGGCGGCCGCCGAGGGATCTTCGCGCACCGCACTAAAGGCGAATACCACGGCATCGCCATTGGACAGCGCGACATTTTCATAAACCGGCTTTTGCGCAGGCTTCGGCGCGCCGAATGCCGTGGTGCGAACCTCCATGGGCACGTCCTGATCGGATCGCGCAATGAACTTCGGCGCCTGCAGGGTGACTCCCAAGCTCTTCGCAACCGCCTCGAAGGATTCGCCGGCATTCAGCCGTTTGACCGCTTCCGCCGCGGCTGCTTGCGCCAGCGCGATGCCCCGCTGTTTCTTCCATTCCGCCACCACCTCTGTGCGCACGGCCTCGAGCGGCTTTTGCTGCGGCATCTTATGATCCGTGGCCTTCAGTACCACGCCTCGGCCCTTTTCCACCTCGACGATGGGACTCAAGCGCCCGTCCAGCACATCGGAACTGAATGCCGCTTCGATCACCGCCGGGGCCTTGCCCAGCGCGCCGCCCCCGTCGTTGCGGCTGAAATTGGCGATTTCTTGCACCATCAATCCGGCTTTCTTGGCCACCACATCGATATCCGTCGCGTTTTGCAGCGCCGCATCGGCGAGTTGGTCCTGAGCGTTATTGAACAGCCGCTCCGCTTCGTTGCGTCGATACTCGGTCTCCAGATCCGCTTTGGCCTGCTCGAACGTCTTCACCGCCGGCGGCTGAATTCCAACCAGCTTCAGGATGTGATAGCCGAACTGCGTCTTCACCGGACCTTTGATTTCATCGACCTTCATGCCGAAGGCGGCATCGGCGAAGGGGCCGACAAATACCTTGCGCTCAGACCAACCCAAGTCGCCGCCTTGATTGGCGGAACCGGCATCCTGGGAGAACTCCTTGGCCAGCTTCGCGAAGTCCTCGCCAGCTTGCGCGCGCTTCAGAATGCCTTCCGCCTTGGCCTGCACCGCGGCGTCCTCTTTGGGACTGTTCACCGACAGCAAAATATGGCTTACGCGGCGCTGCTCGGCTTGCGCGAATCGTTCCGGCGCTTTGGCTTTCTGTTCCTCGTAGTAGGCCTTGAGCTGCGCATCGTCCACGGTGACCTTGGACGACAGATCGGCCAAGCTCAGTTCGACGTAGTGCAGATTGACCGTTTCGGGCGTCATGTACTCGGATTTGTGCGCCTCGTAGTAGGTTTTGACGGCCGCCTCATCGGGGACGGCATCGGCCGCGTACTTGGCGGCCGTCAGCGTCAGCCAAGACAGTTCGCGCTGTTGGCGCGTGAGCGCGCGAAACTCCTTCAATTCGCTCGGGGTCGCAAAGCTCGAGACGCTGAGCGCGGTGTCGAGCTGCCGCAGTTTCACGTCGCGGCGAAACATGCCTTCGATTTCCGAGACCGAACGGCCCTGGGCGTTCAGGAGCGCGAGCGCGTGCGCCTGATCGAACTTTCCGTCAACCTGAAAAGCCGGGATTTTCGCCATCTCGGCCAGCAGGTCCTGGTCGCTCACCCGATATCCCAGCCTATCGGCGCGCGTGACCAGCGCCTCGCTGTTCACATAGTCATCCAGCACGCGGCGCTTGATCTCGTTGCGCATGGCTTCATCGAGCGGCGCATTGCTCTGACGTTCGATCTGCGCCAACTGTTGCTGGTAGGACTGGCGCACCTCATTGCTGGAGATCTCGGTGCCGTTCACCTTGGCGACGTAGGTAGGTGCGCTTAAGGTCCAGTTGATGCCCCAGAAGATGAACACCAGCCCGATGGCGCCCAGCACCACATAGGCCAACCAACCTTTGAGCTTGTCGTGAATATTTTGCAGCATGGTCCCAACCTTAAGTTCTTACCCTTTCCTTCACCGCGGCGCGGCCTTACGGCTCGCGCGACCTTTAGGAAGGAAATGGCGGAGTGGACGGGACTCGAACCCGCGACCCCCGGCGTGACAGGCCGGTATTCTAACCAGCTGAACTACCACTCCGCTGTTTGGTGGGTGCTGAGGGGATCGAACCCCCGACCCTCGCCGTGTAAAGGCGATGCTCTACCAGCTGAGCTAAGCACCCCCTGGAAGAGGCGCGGAAGTCTACGCGAGGTGCATGCGGATGGCAATTGGCGTTAGAAGTGCCGCGATATGTAGAGAATCGCGCTCTCGATTTTGTAGAAGCTGTCCGGGCGCACGCCCATTGGATCGCTTGCCAGCACGTGATTGCGTGCCACGTTTTGCGCGTAGCGGTATTCCGCGCCCAAATCCCATTTCGGCAACACATTGAGCCATTGAGCGCCGACGCCGCCATACAACGAGTACGCCGGCGTGGCTACATCGTAGCGCGCGACACCCGCGAAGGCGCCGAGCGCAAAGGATTGGGTGAACCGATGGCGGTAGTCCAGCGGTCGAACGCCGATGAGACCGTGCCCGTCGACATTATCATCGAACTCCAGGCGCACCCCCAAATCATTCGTGTCCGACACCGGACGCCTCGCACCGATCCCGATATGTCCTCCGCCCTGCCATTTCGAGGTCGTGATGGGCAATCCCTTTTGCAGATCCGCTTTAACTTGATTGGCGTTCGCTCCGACGTCTACGAACAACTCACCGATGCGTTCCTGGCCGGCTGCCGACGGCTCGTCATCGTCGCCGGTATAGTCGCGCCCGTGATCATCTCCGCCCCAGCGCACGAAGCCCGACAAGCGCACAAAGGATTTGCCGAACACATCGCTTCCCGCCATCGCTTCGCCGCCCACGGTCAGATCGTTCCAGGGTCTTGTGTAGCGCAGATCAAACTCAGAATAGTGGCGGTACGGATAGACGCCGTAGTTCTGGTTGACGAGATAGCGGAACTTGGCCTCCAGGTAGCCCTCGAAGGGCGGCTCCCAGCCGACGCGCAGCATCTGGCTGCGCGCACCGACGCCGTCGCCGAAAACTCGCTGATCTCCGCCCCAGTGGCCGAGGATCAGTCCACCGTTGACCCGGCCATCCAAAAAAGTGCTGTTGATGTACCAGCTGTTCTGCCACTCGCTGATCTCATAGGTCAGGTCGAAATAGCGGCCAATCTTCGGGAAATCGATGCCCACCGAGGTCGACACCTCGCCCAACAGCTCGCTGCCGCCGTCCAAGGTATTTTCCCCGGCATATTCAACGTACACCGCAAACGGAGTCTTGCCGGGAAAAGTCATGCGGCTGACGTAGGAGGCCTCTTGATTACCCAAAGTCTGCGACGTGCCGCCGGGCGTGAAAAAATCCTTCAAGAGAAACTTCAAATCGTCGGGTAAGCCACCTCCGCCGTACTGCAACGTGCGATTCACGCCCACCGACCATCCGCTGAAGGGCTCGATCGATAACTGCGCGCTGAAGAGTTTGGGATTGCCGCTGGACACGGTCGTCGTGCCCTGGCCACCGCCCAAAATATGATCGGAGCGCGACATGACGGCCCAGGACAGTTCGTATTGAAATCCGACTCCCCACAAGGGTTCGTAGTTGGAGAGCGTCGCCGACGGCATGGTCGGGGATTCGGTGCTGATTTGCATGCTGCTGTCGGTCATGGGCGAGAGCCAATGATTTCGATAACCCAAGTCCAGCTGCGCCCAGCTGGTCCCAACACTCACCATCGAGCCCACCGGGTTGACGCGGCCAGCGTAGGCAACCCCGCCGCCGCTCACTGAGAAATAATCGTTGAATTCCGCATACCCCTGCAGCGAAAGCTCCCACTTGCTTTGCATCGGCAGCCCGTAGCCATTCGGCACCGGGTCCTCGGCACCGCTGGTATAGGCGCCGGTAGCGCTCGCGTGCGTGACGGCGTAGTCGTGGGAATAGCGCTCCAGGTAGCGCTTGACCCTAAGGCACAGCGGCTTGTCTTTTTCGCAGGCCTCGGGCAACGCGAGCAGCACCAATGCCACCGGAATTGGGCGCTTCAAGATGGGTTCATTGGCGAGAATGAGCACGCGCTCGATCTGCCGTTCCATTTCCGGCTCGAGATTGAGCGGGATATAGCCGCTGACGCCGCCCGCCCAAGATGTGTTGGACGAAATGGCGAGCGCCAATCCGCAGAGCACTGCGAACTTCGATACCTTCACGT
>DASXNX010000236.1:0-7520 GCA_036494725.1 Steroidobacteraceae bacterium | reverse complement strand
GGCGACACCATCACCCTGGAGAGCAACCCGGCGAAGGAGCCGCTGGCCGGATTCAAGCAGGTGCAGCCGCGCGTTTTCGCCGGACTGTTTCCGGTGAGTTCCGATGACTATGAGCAATTTCGCGACGCGCTGAAGAAGTTGAAACTCAACGATTCGGCGCTGCATTTCGAGCCGGAAGTGTCGACGGCGCTGGGATTCGGCTTTCGCTGCGGTTTCCTCGGATTGCTGCATATGGACATCGTGCAGGAACGCCTGGAGCGCGAGTACGGGCTCAATTTGATCACCAGCGCGCCGACGGTGATTTACGAAGTGCTGCTCACCGACGGCTCGGTGATCAATGTCGACAATCCCACCAAGCTGCCGCCGACCGATCGCATCGAGGAGCTTCGCGAACCCATCATCACGGCCAATATCTTGGTGCCGCCGGATCACGTCGGCGCGGTGTTGACGCTGTGCAGCGAGAAGCGCGGTGTTCAAAAAAAGATGCTGTTCCTGGGCAGCCAGGTTTCCTTGCAATACGAATTGCCGCTGGCGGAAATCGTGCTCGATTTCTTCGACCGGCTCAAATCATCGAGCCGCGGCTATGCCTCGTTCGACTATGAATTCAGCCATTTTCAAGCTGCGCCGCTGGTCAAACTCGATGTCCTGATCAACGGCGACGCCGTGGATGCACTGTCGCTCATCGTGCATCGGGACAACTCCTATGCGCGCGGCCGCGAGCTGGTCGACAAAATGCAGGAGCTGATCCCACGCCAGATGTTCGATATCGCCGTGCAGGCTGCGATCGGCAGCCACATCATCGCGCGCGCCAGCGTCAAGGCGATGCGCAAGAACGTGCTGGCGAAATGTTACGGCGGCGATATCACCCGTAAGCGCAAACTGCTCGAGAAGCAGAAGGCCGGCAAGAAGCGCATGAAACAAGTTGGATCGGTTGAAATCCCGCAAGAGGCCTTTCTCGCGGTGCTGCAGGTGGGCAAGAAGGCCAATTGAGCGACATATGCATGAACCGGAGAGCTATTCGTGAATGACGGCGATCGCCTATTTATAGGCCTCTTGTGCGCGGGGGCCGCCTGCGTGCTGGTAATACTGATTGATGGTTGGTTCTTGAGGCCGCAACGCGACCCCGGCGCGACCAACGCCGATGAGCCTCTGCTGCCGAAGTTGGCGGGTTATGCGCTGGTCGGACTCGCTCTCGCCATGTTGTGGAGGCTGTTTCGGTACGAGGCCGTCGATTTCAGCCTCATGCTGGTCATCGTGGGCGCCTTATCGGGCATCATTTGGGCCGCGGACCAGTTGTTCTTCGCACGCCGCCGCAAAGTCGCGGCCGCCTCCGCGGGTACGCCGGCCGAGCGCGTGCGCGAGCCCATCGCCGTCGAATACGCGCGCTCGTTCTTCCCGGTCATCATTTTGGTGCTGGTGATCCGCTCCTTCCTGTTCGAACCCTTCCGCATACCCTCCGACTCGATGATGCCGACTTTGTTCGATGGGGACTTCATATTCGTCAGCAAATACTCCTACGGCTTGCGCCTGCCGGTCACGAATACCTTGGTGTTCGCCACCGGCACGCCGAAGCGCGGCGACGTGATCGTGTTTCGTTTGCCGCCGAATCCAAAAATCAACTACATCAAACGTCTGGTCGGCCTGCCTGGGGATCGCATACGCGTCGATGAGAACAATTTCTTGTACGTGAACGACAAGCTCATGCCGCAGACCCCCGGTCCGGTCTATTCGGGACCCAAGCAGGACCTGTGGAATTACACCGGCGTGCCCACCGCCTTCGAGCAACTGGACGCCAAACGCCATCGCATCATGTTCGCCAATGGCAGCGTCCGGAGCGGCGAATGGGTCGTTCCGGCCGGTCACTACTTCTTCATGGGCGATAATAGGAACAACAGCAAGGACAGCCGTTGGCTCGACGAAATGGACGCCCCGGGCTTCGTGCCGGAGCAGAATTTGGTCGGAAAAGCGGTGCGAATTTGGCTTAATCTTGATACTCGTGACGGACCTCTCTGGAGAAGGATCGGGAATGCGATTGAATAGGGGCTCTTTTCGGGAGGCTTTATGCGCCAGAACCAGCAAGGAATGACATTTCTCGGATTGCTCTGCATTCTCGCGTTGGCGGGGGTGGTGGTCTATGCAGGCGTCCGGTTGGTACCGGTGTACATGAATTACATGGCTATCGCCCGAACCCTGGAGGCCGTTGCAACAGAGGTCAAGGGCGATAACCCGGACCCGCAAAACCTCCGCAATCTGATCGACCGGCACTTCAACATCGAGGATCCGAAGGACGTCACTGTCAAGGATATCGAGATCACCCGGGACGAGGGCGGCGTGGAAATGCATGTCGCCTATGACAGCATCGTGCCCTACTTGGGCAATGTGTCCTTGATCGTGCACTTCGACAAGACCGTGAAGGTGCGGTGATTCCGCTGCGCAAGCAGGACGATTTATCGGATTGGATCGAACGGGCGTTCGGCCATGTGTTTGTACAACCAGCCCTGTGCCGCACCGCGCTCACGCACCGCAGCGCCGGCACCGATCACAACGAACGCCTGGAATTCTTGGGCGATGCCATTCTCAATTGCACAGTTGCTCGAATGCTCTACGATGCGCAGCCGCAAGCCGACGAGGGTGCCTTGTCGCGCCTGCGTGCCTCCTTGGTCAGCGGCGAGACCCTGGCACAAATCGCGTCTGAATTGAGCATGGGCGAGCATCTGCACCTGGGGCCGGGAGAGTTGAAATCGGGCGGATTTCGCAGAGGCTCCATCCTCGCCGATTCGCTCGAGGCCATGCTGGGGGCCATTTTTCTGGATGCCGGATTCGATGCGGCCGCGGCCGCCGTGGGACGGATCATGACGTCGCGCCTGTCCGGTTTGCCGAGCGCGGATACGCTCAAGGACCCCAAGACGCGGCTGCAGGAAATGCTGCAAGCTCGAGGCGTGGCGCTGCCGACTTATACTTTGACCGCGGCCACCGGCGACCACCACGCGCAGGTTTTCACGGTCACCTGCGAGATACCTGTGTTCGGGGTCGTCGCGGTGGGCGAGGGCGCGAGCCGTCGCCGCGCCGAGCAATTGGCCGCCGCGAAAGTCATGCACCTTTTGCCATCCGAAGTCCGCAACGCCGTATGAGCGACACCCCTTTTCGCGCAGGTTACGTGGCCATTGTCGGCCGCCCCAATGTCGGCAAATCGACCTTGGTCAATGCGCTGGTCGGCCGGAAGGTGACCATTGTGACCGCCAAGCCGCAAACCACGCGGCATCGAATTTTGGGCCTGGTCAACCGGCCGACCGCCCAGCTGGTGCTGGTGGATACACCCGGCCTTCACGAATCGGCCCGGCGCGTGATGAATCAGTACATGAATCGCGTGGCCATCTCCTCCTCGCGCGACGCCGATGTCATTCTGTTCGTCATCGAGGCGATGCGTTTCACGGACGAAGATATGTGGGTGTGGGAACGGGTCCGGACCTTGAAGCAACCCCTGTTCCTGGTCGTCAACAAGGTGGATCAGGTGTTCCCGAAGGAGCGGCTGCTGCCGTTTCTGGAGGAAGCAACCGAGCGGGTGCCGGCCTCGGGAATAATTCCGGTTTCAGCGCTTCAGTCTGATAATCTGGCCCGATTGGTCGATCTCGTGGGCTCGCGGCTGCCGGTGTCGCCGCCGCTGTTTGCCGCCGACATGGTCACCGATCGCGATGAACCGTTCCATGCGGCGGAAGTGGTGCGCGAGAAGCTGACCTTGAAACTGCGCGAGGAATTGCCCTACGGTATCAACGTACAAATCGAGCGCTTCGCGGACGAAGACAAGCGAATTATGATCAACGCCGTCATCTGGGTGGAACGCGCCGGGCAGAAGGCGATCGTCATCGGTCAAGGCGGCGAGCGGCTGAAGGAAATCGGCCGGCTGGCGCGCATCGAACTGAATGACTTGTGGCAGCGGTCCGTGCATCTGGAGCTTTGGGTCAAGGTGAAGGAAAATTGGGCCGACAACGAAATGGCCCTGCGGCAATTTGGGTACGACACATTATGAAGAGCTCGGGCCGGGCGTCCGGGCGGCGCGTATGGCTGGCACCAGCCTACGTCTTGCACCAATATGCCTACCGGGACACCAGCCGAATCGTCGAGGTGTTCACTGCCGAGCATGGGAGGCTCACGCTGTTCGCGCGCGGCGCCAATGGAGCCAAATCGACGCTGAAGGGCGTACTCCGGCCCTTTCAACGCTTGCTCGTGTCCTGGTCCGGGAGCTCCGAGGCTTGCCAGCTCGTCACCGCGGAGAGCGATGGCGCGATCACGACTCTCAAAGCCGACCGCCTCATGAGCGGCTTCTACCTGAACGAATTGCTGTTGAAGCTCACGGAGCGGCGCGATCCTCACCCGCAGATTTTTTTCTGCTACGCGTCGTGCATTCAGGCGCTGTGCGGCGGCGAGGTCGAGGAGCCCACTTTGCGTCGATTCGAGAAGCGGCTGCTGCACGAACTCGGCTATGGGTTGGAATTGCTGCAGACCGGGGATGGAACGCCGGTGGATCAGGATAAGTACTACCGGTTCGCCTTGCAGAGCGGCCCGCAGCCTTGCGTGGCCGAGGCGCCCGGCGCGATCTACGGCCGGTCCCTGGCGGACCTTCAGGCGGAGCGCTTCGGCGATGCGCGTTCGCTGCGCGATGCGAAGCGGGTGCTGCGTGCCGCCATCGACGCCTGCCTCGACGGCCGCCCTTTGAAGTCCCGCGAAGTCATGCAGGCGCTGCGTGAGCGAGCCTAATCTGCACCCGAGCATTGCGCTCGGCGTGAACATCGATCATGTGGCCACCTTGCGTCAGGCGCGCCGCGCGCGCTATCCCGATCCCCTGTATGCGGCGCTGCTCGCGGAAGAGGCGGGTGCCGACAGCATTACGCTGCATTTGCGCGAGGACCGCCGCCACATTCAGGATAGAGATGTGTTCGCCATGCGCGAGGCACTGCAGACCCGCATGAATCTCGAGATGGCGGTCACGGACGAGATGATCCGCATCGCGCTCAAGGTATGTCCGCAGGACGTCTGCATGGTCCCGGAGTCACGCCAGGAAGTGACCACCGAGGGCGGCCTGAACGTGGCCGGCCAGAGCGCGCGGATTGCAGATGCCGTGAAGGCGCTGGCGGCGGGCGGAATCCGCGTATCGCTGTTCATCGATCCGGATCCCCAGCAAATCGAGGCGTCGATGCGTGCGCGGGCGCCCGTGATCGAACTGCATACCGGCGCCTACGCGGATGCGACGGGCGCCGCACGCGCGCGTGAATTCGAACGGCTGCGCACCGCGGCCAAGTTGGCGGCATCGCTGGGCTTGACCGTGAATGCGGGCCACGGCCTGAACTATCACAATGTCGAGCCGATTGCCGCCATCCCGGAAATTGTCGAGCTCAATATCGGACATTCCATCGTGGCGCGCGCCGTCATCGATGGCCTGGCCAAGGCGGTGCGCGATATGAAGGAACTCATGCGCCGGTCGCGGGCCATTGCCGCCGCGCTATGATCTTCGGCATCGGCATCGACGTCCTCAAGGTTGACCGGGTCGAGCGCGTCTTTCAGAAACACGGCGAGCGTTTCGTCAGGCATTTGTTGTTGCCGGAAGAACGCGCGCAACTCGAGCGCACCGCGCGCCCGGTGAGGTTTCTTGCCATGCGCTTTGCGGCGAAGGAGGCCATCGTCAAGGGGATGGGCACCGGCTTTGCGCATGGCATATGGATACGCGATGTCGGCATCGTGCAGAACTCCTGGGGCAAGCCCGAAGTGGTCTATTCGGAGCGCGGCGCGAAAGTCCGCGATGGCTTGGGGATTGGCGAAGGCCACGTCACCCTCACCGATGAAGCCGGACTGGTGGTGGCCGTCGCCATTCTCATGCGACGCGCAGCCCCGTGAATACCCTGGTATTCGACATCGAAACCGTGCCCGACACGGCGCTCGGCCGGCGCCTGTATGGGTTGCACGATTTGTCCGACGAGCACGTGGCGCAAATCATGTTCACCCGGCGCCGCCAGGAGACCGGGAGTGAGTTCCTGTCGCACGAGCAGCATCGAATCGTCGCCATTTCGGTGGTCATGCGTGCGCGCGAATCGCTCAAGGTGTGGAGCTTGGGCGATGAGTCTTCATCCGAGAAGGATCTGATCGAGCGCTTCTTCGATGGATTGGACAAGTACACGCCCGATTTGGTTTCCTGGAACGGCGCCGGCTTCGATTTGCCGGTGCTGCACTATCGCAGCCTCCTGCACAGCGTGCCGGCCGCGCGCTATTGGGAAACGGGGGATTCCGATCAGAGCTTCAGATACAGCAACTACTTGAGCCGTTTTCATTGGCGGCACATGGATTTGATGGATATTTTGTCGGGTTTCCAAGGCCGCGGCCGGGCCAGCTTGCAGGACATCGCCTCCTTGCTGGGTTTTCCGGGAAAGGTGGGCATGCATGGTGCGGACGTATGGGGTGCCTATTTGCAAGGCGGCTTGGCGCGCATTCGCGCCTATTGCGAAACCGACGTGCTGAATACCTATCTCATATACCTGCGGTTCGAATTGATCCGCGGCCATTTGACTCCGGCGCAGCATGCACACGAACTTGCGAGGGTGCGCAAGTTGTTGGCCGATTCGGGGCTCGAACATCTCAAGGAATTTTCGACCGCGTGGCCCTAAACTCAAGCTCAGGCGCGGTGTTGGAAGCGGACATCGTGGACCTGTCGCACGATGGCCGCGGCGTGGCGCGGGTCGACGGCAAGGCGATATTCGTCGCGGGAGCTTTACCTGCGGAGCGCGTGCGTTTCCGCATAGCCAGGCGGCGCCGGCGGGTCGACGAAGCAGAGTTGCTCGATGTGCTGAGCGCTTCGCCCGATCGGGTCGCGCCGCGCTGCGCGCATTTCGGGGTATGCGGAGGATGCGCTTTACAGCATTTGTCCGCGGTGGCGCAGCTGGCCGTGAAGGAAAATCAGCTGCTGGAAAATTTGCAGCGCATCGGCGGCGTGCGCCCGCAGCGGATCCTGCCGGCTTTGCGCGGACCGCAATGGGCCTACCGGCGGCGGGCGCGGCTGGGCATCAAATTCGTGCACAAGAAAGGCCGAGTGCTTGCAGGATTTCGGGAACGCGACAAGCCCTACATTGCGGATATCGAACGCTGCGAGGTGTTGCTGGAGTCCCTCGCCCGGCTGCCGCAAGAACTGGCTGTGCTGGTCGAAGGTCTGACGATTCGCGAGGCATTGCCCCAGGTGGAGGTGGCCGCCGGCGACAACAGCACGGCGCTGGTGTTTCGCGTGCTCGAGTCTCCGCAACCTGCGGATGTCGCGCAAATCCTGAAATTCGGTGCCGAGCGCGGCCTGCAGGTTTTCCTGCAGCCCGGCGGCCTCGACACGGTACGACCGCTGCGCACCGACTACCCGCCGCTCGATTACCGGATCGACGACGGCAAGGTCGTGCTGGAATTCGGGCCCATCGATTTCATACAGGTCAATCGCGAAATCAATGCATCCATGGTGGATGCGGCGATCCGCCTTTTGCAACCTGCGCCAG
>DASXNX010000235.1:0-2123 GCA_036494725.1 Steroidobacteraceae bacterium | reverse complement strand
CACCGGGCCCGGCCGTTCGGCCACCGCGGTTCGAAAGGCCTTACGCATGACCGTGCCGGCCGCGTCCGCCACGATGGGGGTGGCCCATTTGGTGATGCTTGAGAACAGCCGCCCTTGATCCACGTACTGATGGGTGAATATTGGTTCGAGCTTGGTGCTCATCTGGCCGGATATCGCAATCATCGGGGTGCGATCCAAGAAAGCCGTGGCGACACCGTTCACCATGCTGGTCGAGCCCGGCCCGAGCGTTGAAACACACACCCCCGGCAGGCCGGTGAGCTGGCCATAGGCATCGGCCATCAAGGCGGCAGTGCCTTCGCGGCAGGCAAGCACGAACTGAAGCCCCTCGCGGCGGCATTGCTCCATCAGCTCAATGTTAGGGTCGCCGGGATAGCCGAAGATATAGGGTATTTTCGCTGCCGCGAAGTACTTCGCCATCACCGCCGCGGTATTCAGCTGATCAGCCACTCGTCATTTCCTTTCCGGCAGCGCCGGTGCAATCGGGGCCAAACATCCAGCAATTGGCCTCAGTCGCCGGCGAGACGCTGCTGATCGGCGGGCATTCTAGCCCCACGTACGGCCTGCTCCGGTGGCAATCGCTTCGTTAGAATGAAGTCACATTATCGAGTTCGGCGGATTCTTGTCAACAAATATGTACATATGTATACAGACGTACTCTAATGTTGACACCGGTCGTCAATTGCTCTAGCGTCGGATGTTATCACGTAACAAAGCGCTCACAAAGCGGCGCAACAAAGCTGGTTGTGGCTGTGCCAGCCTCAAGGATCGCGCCGATGTATTTGCCAGGGCAACCGCGGAGAAATCACGAGGCTAGGCTGATAACATGACGGCGCCCATGGCAAATAGCTCCATCAAGCTGAGCGTGCGAAACGTCTGCAAGACCTTTCGACTTCGCGCCGGCACAGGCGGTACCGACCGCCTGCTGCAAGTGCTGCGAAATGTGGACTTCGATGTGCAGCAGGGCGAAATCGTTTCGCTCATCGGCGAGAGCGGCTGCGGCAAGACTACCTTATTGCGAATCATCCAAGGCCTGGTGCGCCTCGACTCCGGGACCGTAATGGTGGATGGCGCCGCGGTCACGGGTCCAGGGCGGGATCGGGGATTCGTATTCCAGCAGGCCAGCCTCCTTCCCTGGCGCTCAGCGAAGGAAAACGTGCAGTTCGGGCTTGAACTGCAGGGACTCGCCAAGACAGAGCGCAACGAGCGCGCCCTGAAGCTGCTTGAATTGATTGGCCTGGCGCATGCCGCGGATCAATTCCCGCATGAGTTGTCGGGCGGCATGCAACAACGGATCGGCTTGGCGCGGGCGCTCGCCATCGATCCCGCCATCATGTTGATGGACGAACCGTTCAGCGCGCTGGACGCGCAAACACGTGAGGTTTTGCAGATCGAACTGATGCGCATTCATGAACAGACCGCGAAAACCACGTTATTCGTCACGCACGACCTGGATGAAGCGATTTATCTCAGCGACCGCATCGTGGTGCTGGCGGCCAAACCCGGACGGGTCAAGAAGATCATCGAGGTACCCTTCCCGCATCCGCGGCCCGAGCTCGCAGAGATGCGTATCGATCCGCTGTTTCAAGAGATCCGCCGCGACATGTGGTCTTTGATCCGCACCCCGACGCCGGTGGCCGCGCAATGATTGGAGCGAATGTGCCCGAAGGCCGCAAAAGCGCCGACAAAATGGATCAGGACGGCAGCGCTGAAGTCGAAGAGATCGCGCCGCCGGCCCGCTCGAACAGCAAGACTTGGATCGTCCGCCTGGTTTCGATCGTAGTCACGCTGCTCGCGTGGGAGTTCCTCGGCCGGCGCGTCAATCCGCTGTTCATGTCCTACCCCACGGCAATCATCCGTGCAGGATATGTCATGGTGCAAAATGGTGAGCTCCTGAGCGCGTTGGCGAGCAGCCTGCGTACGTTGCTGGTCGGCTTCTTCTCCGCCTCGGTAATAGGCATCATTATTGGGCTGCTCATCGGCCGTTATAAGACCTTCGACGCAGCTACCGACTGGATCGTCAATGCGCTGTACGCCACGCCGCTGATTGCGGTGATTCCTTTGGTCATTCTTTGGTTTGGCCTGGGAGATGCGGCCAAGCTTTT
>DASXNX010000234.1:0-38559 GCA_036494725.1 Steroidobacteraceae bacterium | reverse complement strand
TTGCCGGTTGCATTGCGCGGCAGTTCATCGACCATCAGCAAGGGCCGGGGCAGGAACACCGGATCGATTCGCTGCCGCAATCGTTCGATCAGCTCGGCGGCGCTCAACGCGGGGGCCACCACGACCGCGCCCAAGCGATCGACGCCGGTGGATCCTTTCAATCCTTCGCGCAAAAAGAACGCGCCGTCAGCCACGCCCGGTATGGCATTGAGCTGGGCGTTCAAATAGGCAAATGAGCTGCGCTTGCCAGCAATGTTGACCAGGTCCGCGGTGCGGCCATGCAGTAAAAATTCGTCCTTGCCCGTCAACTCGATCACATCGCACAGCGGCGTCGGCTGCTCGACATGGCCGCCGTGCGCAACAACCTGATCCCGCGAGACGTTCAATCGAACATCGGGCCACAACCGCCATACGGCCGTGTGCGCCGGGTATCGCGTCGCAATCTGCCCGGTTTCCGTCGAGCCGTAAATTTCCAGCAGTGACGTGCGGTAGCGACCTTCTACTTCACGGGCCAAGTCCTGACCCAAGGGTGCGGTCGCCGATACCACCATATCCACCGGAGGAATGTTCACATCGGAGGCAAGCAGCGTGCGCAGATGGATGGGCGTCGTCACCAGTACTCGGGGCCGCGGCACCTTGGCGATCGATGCGGCGATGTCCGCCGGGTAGAAAGGCCGCTCCGCGCTAAAAGCGTTTCCGCTCAGCAGCGCCAGCAGCACCGTCGATTCGAAGCCGTACATATGCTGCCCGGGCACTGTCCCGATCAGCGTATGGTGCCTGCCGTCAATCAGCCCCAAGCGCCGCGCGCCGCTTTGCACGCAGCCTGCCAAGGGACCCCAGGTCTTTTTATAGGGCAACGGCTCGCCGGTCGAGCCGGAAGTAAACACGATGGCCGCGAGCTGCGTTGTGGGAATGCCGGGAACTTGAAATGGCAACGCAGCGTCCGGGTCAGGCACCGCCGCGCTCGCTTGATCGGGAAACCGAAGCTGCGGCAATGCAATTTCGCAACGCGGATCGTCGGTCAAGCAGAAGGCATCCGGCGCGAATTTCTTCAGTTGCCCAATCACCTCGGGCGTGTGCGTCGAAGGCAACAGGCTGACGCGACCGGACATCAGGCAAGCCGCGAGTCCCACGGTGAAATGGTAGCGATCGGTGCACACGTTCAGCACGTGCCTGGAGCCTGGGTAGTTCCGCGCCAGGTACGTCGCGTCGGCAAGAAATTGCCGCGCGCAGATCGCGACGCCATCGCGATGCGCGACCACCGCCGATGGCGACGAATGTGACAGTAGCGCGATCGTTTGCATCCAGATCAGTTTGAATCGGCGAAATAGACGCGCAAGGTCGCGATGAGGCCGCCGTGACGGGTCGCGGGCAGAACTCGTTGGCGAACCGCCATCTCCGCGGCGAACATCGCCAAGATGAGGGGCGGCGAACAAAAATTCACGAACAGCGACCAGATTCGCAATGGGGCGAACTCGAACAGCAGCAGGGACGCGGTTATTTGACCCAGGAAGAACAGAGCCCAGGCGGCGGTGACCTGGCGAGTGTAATGCAATTCGCGCATCGTCAGGGGCCCGTGCACCCGGTCGGCAAGCTGCGTGCACAGCGGCACGCGGCCCTTGCGCAACGAGAGCGCAAAACTCAATGCTAAAATGGCATAGAAACCACACTGCTGAATTAGAGTGAGGGGCGCGAAATTTCGCGCGAGCAGCGCCCAGTAGTGGTGCAGCAGAAATAACTCGGCGGCCGCCGCGATTGCCGCCGAGGTCACGCCTGTCACGCGCCAAAGCAGCGCGTTTGAAATGATGAGTATGGGCGCGAGGGCGAGTACCGTCCCCAAATTCTGCGCCTGCGGATTCAAATTACTGTAGTGCGAAAGGATGGAGTAGGCGACTAGCAACACGCCGACGGCAGCAAGCTGCAGCCTACGTCTCGGGGCCATGGTTATTTCGTTCTGTGTACCGCAATGTAGTCCGCCAGATGCCGGAGCGAGCGAAAGATTTGCTGGTTTTCCTGGCTGTCGGCCCGCAACTGGATGCCGTATTGCTTGGAGACGAGCAGGGCTACCTCCAGAATGTCGATGGAGTCCAATCCCAGCCCTTCGCCGTACAGGGGAGCATCCGGGTCGATATTCTGGGGCTGAACGTCGAGATTCAGTGCCTGCACGAACAGCGCAGCCAATTCCCGCTGTAGACCGACGTCGGTCAGCGGCGCCGGTTTTTGCAAGAGCGACGCTTTGTCGGCCATAGATTGAGCTTTCGATTGGAGTTCTGGTTGTCATTATATAGGCGCCGGCCGGTGCGGCAACCCGCCGCTGAAACGCGTATGCTGCGGCGCTATGCAGGTGCCGCATCCGCCGTTGCGGGATTATTACGCGCAGGAAGCACAGCGTCGTGCCTGGGTGCGTCAACTGTTCGACCGCACCGCGGGTGATTATGACCGCATCGAACGGGTGATGGCCCTCGGGACGGGATCGCATTACCGCCGCCGGGCGCTCCGCCGGGCGGGAATTCTGCCCGGGATGCGGGTACTCGACATTGGCGCCGGAACCGGTCTCATGGCGCGCCAAGCCGCACGCTTGGTGGGGGCAACCGGTAGGGTGATCGGCGTCGATCCCAGCACCGGCATGCTCCAGAGCGCCAAAGTGCCTGAGGGAGTGGAACTGGTGGTCGGAAGTGCCGAGGCCATACCCGCAGCCGCGGACTCGGCTGATTTCCTGTGCATGGGCTACGCGCTGCGACATGTTTCTGACCTGTCCGCGGCCTTCCGAGAATTCTTGAGAGTGTTGAAGCCCGGCGGCCGCATATGTCTGCTGGAGATCACGCGCCCGGCAGGGCCGGTCGCTAGGGGCTTGCTCCGCACCTATATGCGGGGAGTGGTGCCTTCGCTGGCGTGGGTGTTCGGCCATAATTCCGAGTCGCCGACCTTGATGCGCTACTACTGGGACACGATTGATGCCTGTGCCTCGCCGGGCGAGATCCTGGCCGCGATTCGCGGTGCGGGTTTCGTCGAGGATTACCGCCGCGTGGAACTGGGGATCTTTTCCGAGTATTGCGCCCGCAAGCCGATCGCCTAAGGTTTGCGCATGCGACGCACGGCAAGCAGCGGCAAGCGCGCGATGAATCCAAAGAATAGCCGGCAATGCATCCAAGTGAGCAAGGCGTTGTCGCGCCAGTAATTGAAGTGTGAAACGCCGCCCTCATCGGGGCGAAAATAACGAACGGGCGCGGGAAGATTCACCGGCCTCACGCCTCGCCAACACAGGCGCACCGCGGCTTCGACGTCGAAATCGAAACGCCGCATCCACGGCTGTCTTTGCATCACGCGTATGAGCGGGTCGATCGGGTATACGCGAAAACCGAACAGAGAGTCGTCGATTCCCGCCCACAGCGTCTCGAGGTTCGCCCACCAATTCGAGATCTTCCGTCCCTTGACGCGGAAAGAGGGCGCACTATCGTCGAATACCGGGCGTCCCAACACCATCGAATCGGGAGCCGCCAGGGAAGCCTGCATGAATGCGGGAATGCGGGCCGCGGGGTGCTGACCATCGGAATCCATGGTCAACACATGGGTGAGGCCCGCGGCGTGCGCTCGCCTCATGCCATAGAGCACCGCCGCGCCCTTGCCGCCATTCTCCGGCAGTATCCAGACGCGCAAGTTCGATTCGACCGCGGCCAGTTGCAACAAATCCTGCGCGGACGAATCGGTGCTGCCGTCGACGACCACCCATACGGGAGCCCACTGATTCAGGGCCGCGCGCACCGTTTCAAGGACTTTGGGTCCAGGGTTGTAACTCGGAATGAGCACAAGATGAGTGCTCGATGGCGTCACGGCTTGCTCTTGAGCCAGCGCGACTGCAGCGCGCCTTCGAGCGCATGCCGGTAGTACCGATCAAGTTGCGCCGTGAAGTCGGAGACGTCTGACGGCGGATCAAACCGCTCGCCCAGGCGCACGCGATAGGTGATCGGCAAGTCGGGCCGCTTGAACAAGGGCCATCCCTTGCTCAAGAAGGGCGAATCGGTCTCGATCACCAAGGTTTGCACCGGGACATTGGCGTATTTCGAAATCAGACCGACGCTGCCCACCAGCGGATTAAGCGGCGCCTGGGTCGTGCGGGTGCCCTCCGGAAACAGCAGCAGCACGCCGCCGGCGCGCAGATGCGCGACCGACTCCTTGACCATTTGCCGCGATGAGTCGTTTCTGACATAGCGCGCGAGGCGCGATCCGGAACCCAAGAATACGTTCCTCATGAGTTGCGACTTCATCACGCACACCAGATTCGGATGCCGGGTCAGAATCAGCAGCGCATCGATCAATGAGGGATGATTTGGAGCCAGAATGAGGGCCGGGCCGCCCTTGAGTGCATCAATGGCGCGCAAATCCAGGTGATAAGCGCCGGTGAGGGAGAGAGACCAGGCATAGATGCGAAAGCCGCCCATGATGCCGCGTCGCCCGATCGCGGTGCCCAGGCGGGTCGGCAACAAAAAATACGCCGGCAACGCGATCAGCGACCAAGCCAGGCAAATAAGCCCCAGCAGCGTCAACGAACTGTAGAGCGCAAAGTATTCGTAAATGATCCTCAGGAATCGCGGCATCGTTGGCCTCTAATCGGGTACTTCCACGCGTTGCGACGAGGTCTTTATGATCCAGGCGAAACCGAATCCCGCCGTCCAGAAGCTCTGGCGCTGTACCAGCGGGCTTTCGACAAAGACGGCGCCGGCCAGGGTGTCGTAACGCATGTACGCGCCCATCCAAAACTTAGGATACCGTTTGGATAGCGCAGCCAGCATTTGTGTGCCGGCGTAACCACCCTCGGCTTGAAACGGCGGCCGGGTCGCGGTGGCATATTGCGGGGCAACCGAATAGAAATATTCGTGATATTGGCGATTCGCGAACAGGGGGCCGGTCAACAACCCGAGCCTCCAACCCGCGAACCCGAGCGGGTCCTCAATGTCCAAATTGAGCCTTGGCGTAAAGGTCCAGCCAATGACACGAGGCGTGAGCTCGACTGTTGCCGCGGCACGCAGGGGCATGCGCAAATCCAGTTTCAGCCTGGCATCCTTGCTGCGGTACAAATGCAGGTCGAAAGACGGACCCACCTCGACAGTCGATTGCAGATTCGGCATGCCGCTGCGTTCGCTGTCGTTGCGCACCGGGGTCGTCACGTTGAAGCTCAAATTGATCTCGAGCCAATTTTGATTGAATAATGTGCCGCGTACACCATCGTGATCGGCTTTCAGGAATTTACCGTTATAGATCACATAGGGGATCGGCAGAGGAAGCGCGTGAGTGGTATCCGAACCTCGATAGCTTTCAAACGCGATTGCGCCGGCGCCAAGCCCAAACTCCCACAAAGGTTCCTCTTTCGCCTGACACGCCGCCCCCCAGCATGCTGTTGCAAGCAGTACAGTACTACGAGTAAACCCGGGCTGCCGCATCCTGGTTTAAGATAGCAAGCCATGCACATTTTGATAGTCGAAGATGACGAAGTGGCACGCGACTACCTGGCGAAGGCGCTGCGCGAGGCCGGCCATACGGTGGATGTCGCCGGCAACGGCTTGGACGGGTTGCATTTGGCCTCTTCCACGGCGGTCGACCTTGCCATCGTCGATCGAATGCTGCCGAAGCTGGACGGCCTCGCAATGGTCCAATCGCTGCGGGCGACCGGCCGCAAGCTGCCGGTGCTGATCCTGAGCGCACTGGGCGACGTGGACGATCGAATCACCGGACTGCGCGCCGGCGGCGATGACTATTTGACCAAGCCGTATCACATGGCGGAGCTGCTTGCGCGGATCGACGCGCTGGCCCGGCGCGGCGACGCCGGTAATACAGAAGCCCACACCAAGTTGAAATTGGCGGACTTGGAACTCGACCGCATGACTCGGCGGGTCACTCGCAACGGCAAGAAAATCGAATTGACCGCCCGCGAGTTTCAATTGCTCGAGTTCATGATGCGCCACAGCGGCCAGGTGGTGACGCGCACCATGCTGCTCGAAGGCGTCTGGGACTATCACTTCGATCCGCAAACCAATGTGATCGACGTGCATATCAGCCGCTTGCGGCAGGCGATTGACAAGGATTTCGACAAACCTCTGCTGCACACCGTACGCGGCGCCGGATACAGCTTGCGCGAAGACGAATAGGTGGCGCCGGATCAGCGATTTCTGGGAATCCTCGGCACCTCGCCATTTCGCATCGCAATTCTGTATTCGATTGTTTTTGCCATCGGCGCCGCCGCACTGATCTACGCGGTCGATTTCGCCGTGTCACGCGTCATCGACGGCAGCACTGACAATTTGATCGAGGCGGAGGTGCAGGGGCTTCGCGAGCAGATGCAGGTGCTGTCGCGCAGCGACTTCATTGAATTGATCGAGCAGCGCTCGCAGGAACAGGACGTTCGCGGCGCCGTGTACCTGATGGTGGACCCCCAGCTGCGTCCGGTGGCGGGCAATGTGCCGGCGTGGCCGAAAATCGATCCGAAGGACAAATGGTTTCTGTTCAAGGTCTCGGTGCCGTTCGGCGACGAGACGCGCGAACATGAAATGCGCGCGCGGTATATCAAGCTGCCGGGCGGCTACCAGATGCTGGTCGGCCACGATGTTCAGGAGCGGCAGGACGTCAAGAGTCTCATGATGCGCGGTCTGATCGCCGCAGTGGTGCTGACCCTGCTGCTTGGGCTCGGCGGCGGAATCTGGATGGGGCAGCGCATTCTGGCGCAGGCGGGCGCGATCTCCGCGGTGGCGACGCAGATCATGCGGGGCGACTTGTCGCAACGCCTGCCGGTCCGCGACGCCGACGACGAAATCAATACTTTGGCACGCGAGATCAACACCATGCTCGACAAGATCGAGCAGCTGACTTTGGGCATGCGCACGGTGCTGGACAGCGCCGCCCACGATTTGCGTACGCCGCTGAACCGGCTGCAAGCGACTGCCGAGGGTGCAATGACGACCTTGAGTCCGGGCTCTGCGGAGCGGCGCGTTCTGGAACGGGTGAGCACGGAAGTTGATCAAATGCGCAGCACGCTCGATGCGCTGTTGCGTATTGCGCTCGCCGAGACGGGAACCGTGGCCCGCGAACCGGTGGATCTCTCGGAACTGGTCGCGAGCGTCGTCGAGTTGTACGCGCCGGTCAGCGAAGAGCGCGGCATTACGTTGCAAAGCTCGGTGGCGTCGGGGGCCTCCGTGCAGGGCAGCCGTCAGCTGCTGGCGCAGGCGCTGGCAAACCTGCTGGACAACGCGATCAAATTCACGCCGGACGGGGGGCACATCCGGGTGGTGCTGAACGGATCGGGCGGCAGTCCCGAGGTGATCGTCGAAGACGATGGGCCCGGCATCCCGGCGGACAAGCGCGAGATCGTACTCGGCAGGCGGGTGCGTCTCGATGAGGCGCGGAAATTTCCAGGATCAGGACTGGGGCTGTCGCTGGTGGCGGCGGTAACCAAATTGCACGGCGCGCGGCTGGTGCTCGATGATGCGGGTCCGGGTTTGAGAGTCTCGTTGAAATTTTGATGGCGCGGGGAGTTTTCATGATTAGAACAGTGATCTTGGCCTTGGGCATCTTCGGATTGACCGCTTGCGCGAGCAATGGCCCGCCGCAGGCCGCGGCCGTGAAGGCGCCGGATGCGCGGGCTGCGCTGCATTCCGGGCTGGACCTGAAGTACGTCGACACCTCGGTGCGTCCGCAGGACGACTTGTACGGATACCTGAACGGCAAGTGGTTGCGCAGCTTTCAATTGCCTCCCGACAAGTCCAGGGTCGGTTCATTTTCGAACATCGAGGATGCCACGCAGGAACAGCTGCGCGGTATCGTCGAGTCCCTGAACGAGGGCGCCGCGACGGGCGGTGAAGCGGATGCAAAAAAGCTCGCCGATTTATATGCGAGCTTCATGGACGAGCCCAAGCTCGAGTCGCTGGGTATTAACCCCCTGCAGTCCGAATTTGCCGGCATTGACGCCGTCAATGACATGCATCAGTTGGCCGCGCTGGTAGCCCGCATGAACGCGATCGGCGCCGGCGCTCCTTACGCCCTTTATATCAATCGGGACGCGAAGGATTCCACGCAGTACGCGATCATTCTCACGCAAAGCGGCCTGGGGATGCCGGACCGCGACTACTATTTGCGGGATGACGCCAAGCTCAAGGATGCGCGCGTCAAGTATCAGGCGCACATCGAAAAAATGTTGAGCATGGCGGGCGATTCGCAGGCGGGTGCGAGTGCCGCTGCGATTCTCAAGCTCGAGACCTCGCTCGCCCAGGTGCAATGGACCCGGGTTGAGAACCGGGATCCGCTCAAGACGTACAACAAGACGCGGATCGCCGATCTTGGCTCCTTGATGCCGGGCTACGATTGGCAACGCTATGTGCGAGGTGTCGGCGTCGACGGCCCGGTCGACTCGGTCATCGTCCAGCAGCCGAGCTACTTCACGGGCCTCGGCGAGGTCATGGCATCGACGCCGCTGCCGGTGTGGAAGACCTACTTCAAATGGCGGGTGCTGTCCGCGGCCGCGCCTTATCTGTCCAAGGCCTTTGTCGATGAACGATTCGCGTTCACCGGTGGCGTCCTGCGGGGGGTCCCCGAAAATCAGGCGCGCTGGAAGCGCGGCATCGAATTGCTCGACGGCAGCATGGGCGAGGCCTTGGGCAAACTGTACGTCGAGAAATATTTTCCGCCCGAGCACAAGGCGCGCATGGAGGCCTTGGTCGGCAATTTGCTCGAAGCCTATCGGCGGGACATCGATACCCTGGATTGGATGAGCGCCGAAACCAATGTGGGCGCGCGCGCCAAACTCGCCAAGATAGTGACCAAGATCGGCTATCCCGATCATTGGCGCGACTACAGCGCGCTGCAAATATCCCGAGATGATTTGCGTGGCAATGTGGTTCGCGCGGCGCAGTTCGAGTTTCGGCGCAATCTGGACAAGCTGGGCAAACCCGTCGACCGCGGCGAGTGGCGCATGCGCCCGCACACCGTCAACGCCTCGTATAACCCAACTGCGAACGAGATCACATTTCCCGCCGCCATCCTCCAGCCGCCGTTCTTCGATGCCGAGGCTGACGATGCGGTGAACTACGGGGGCATCGGCGCCGTGATCGGCCATGAGCTGAGCCATGGATTTGACGACCAGGGCAGCAAGTTCGATGCCGACGGCAACCTGCACGATTGGTTCACTCCGGCCGACCATGACAAGTTTGCCGCAAAAACCAAGGCGCTCATCGCGCAGTACAACGCCTACGAGCCGGTGCCCGACTACCACGTCAACGGCGCGCTCACCCTGGGCGAGAACATCGGCGATAACTCCGGCCTGGCGATCGCCTACAAGGCCTACCGAATATCCCTGGCGGGACATCAGGCACCCGTGATGGACGGCTTTACCGGCGATCAGCGGCTGTACTTGAACTGGGTGCGGGTCTGGCGCGGCAAGGTGCGCGAGGCCGAAGCGATCCAGCTCATCAAGACCGATCCGCATTCGCCGCCGGCGGTTCGCGGAACCGCGCCGTTGCGGAATCAGGAGGGCTTTTACGCCGCTTTCGGCGTGAAGAGCGGGGACAAGATGTATTTACCGGTCGATCAGCGCGTGAATATTTGGTAAGCGTCAATTTCTCGGCGGATGCCGTTTTCCTCGATGGCGCCTGGCAAAAGGTAAGTCACTGAATATTCGGGATAAAATGCACTAGCTCAGCTCTGGCATAGAACTTGCTCGATTCGATTGCGGCATGTGACCGCGATGGAATCGAACTATGGCCGACGAAACCGAAGAAGCGACTCCCACTCCGCCGAAAAAATCCGGCGGCCTCATGAGTACGATGATGAACGGGGCAGGCATTTTCGTGCTGACCCTCGCGGCCGTCGTGGTCGGCGGCTCGATCAACGCCAAGATGCACCCGCTGCCGGATATGCAGCTCGACAAGGACGGCAAGATCAAGGCCATCGTCCCGGTCGCCTCCGCGGGCAAGGGCGAGGAGAAATCTTCCGCCAAACCGGCCTTGTACTACGCCGTCGATCCGCCCCTGGTGGTGAATTTCGAGGATGGCTCCGCGGTGCGCTTCCTGCAAATCAGCATGACGATCATGTGCCACGACGAAAAGGCCATCGACAGCGTGCAAAAGAACATCCCGGTGATCCGCAACAACCTGCTGCTGCTCATGAGCAACCGCAATTATCAGACGATGATGTCGCGCGAAGGCAAGGAGAAACTGCGCGACGAAGCTTTGGCGGAAGTTCGCGCGGTACAGAAGAAGGAAGGCGGCGCGGACGTGGACGACCTGTTGTTCACCAGCTTCGTGGTGCAGTAATGGACCAGGCTCCGGCGAACGGCAACATCTCCAACGAAGAGGTGGCGGCGCTGCTCGAAAAGGGCGGCAAAGAGAACGGCAACGCCGTCCGCCCCTATGATTTTGCGGCCCAGCGCATCAATCGCACGCAGCTGCCTTTGCTGGAAGTCATCGGCAAGAATTTCGCAGATCGCGGCGCGGCGGCCTTGTCCGGATTGCTGGGCCGCGACGCCAGCATGCATTTCGATTGCGTCGAATCGGTGAAGAGCGCCGACCTGCAGGCATCGCTGCCGGTGCCCGCGAGCCTTGCGGTGCTGCGTCTGAAGCCTTTGAGCGGGCCGGCCTACCTCAGCGTCGAACCCGCGATGTTGCTGGTTCTGCTCGATGGCTTTTTCGGCGGTTCGGGCCGCGCCAGCGGCGATCCTCAGGCAGCGGTCGCACCCGCCGCACAACGTTTTCTGGCGCTGATGCTGCGCAGCTTTTCCGCGGAGTTCAGCACTGCCTGGGCCACGGTAACGCCGCTCGAGATGGAGCTGGTCAAGCAAGAAACGAATCCGCGGCTGGTGCAACTGGGCGGCCCGCTGGAGTCGGTGACCGTGGTCAAGTTCAACGTGGAATTCGCCGGCCGCGGTGGCCGCATCGATTGGCTGCTGCCGGACACTCTTCTCGCCCCGATTCGCGAGTTGCTCGCCGGCGACGGCAGCGCGGCGCCGGCCCGCAAACAGGAAGCCTGGGCGCCGATATTGACCACGGCGCTGCAGGATGCGCAGCTCGATACGCGCGCGATTCTCGCGCAAGCGCAGATCAGTCTGCGCGAATTGGTCAAGCTGTCCCCCGGCGACATCATTTCCATCGAAGAGCCGCAGCAGGTCACCTTGCTGGCCGGCGAGGTGCCGCTGTATCACGGCCGTTTCGGCGTCTCGCAGGGACGCAACGCACTCAAGATTCTTCCAGGAGCCCCCGTATGAGCCCGCCCGATCAAAAAAACGCCGCCGTCGCGCGCGCCCAATTCGGCGACTTGCAACCCAATGCCGCAGCGGCAGGCGGACAGGAAATGAACCTGAATCTGATTCTCGATGTCGCGGTGACCTTGGCGCTCGAGGTTGGCCGGGCGCGCATGTCGGTGCGCGAGCTGTTGCAACTGGCGCCGGGCGCTGTCGTTGAACTCGACCGCCTTGCGGGTGAACCGCTCGACGTATTGGTGAATGGCGTGCGCATCGCGCGCGGCGAAGTCGTGGTGGTCAACGAGAAATTCGGCATCCGCCTCACCGACGTGGTGAGCGCCAACGAGAGGATGGAGCACGCCAAATGACGCCTATGGCGCCCGCTTCGCCGCTGTCGGTGGGCAGCTTGACGCAGCTTACCTTGAGCCTGCTCGCCATCGTGGCGCTGATCTTCGCGATCGGCTGGCTGTTGAAGCGTTTCAAGCTGGGCGTGCCGCGTGGATCCATCGATGCAGCGGTGCTCGAGGAACTCAAGGTGGGACCGCGCGAGCGCATCGTGCTGGCACGTGTCGGCGAGGTCCAGGTTTTGATTGGCATCGGTGCCGGCGGCATCGTGCCATTGACGCCGCTAGCGGCACCGATCGTGCTGAAGCCGGGCGCCGCCCCTTCGGCGTTCGCCGATCGCCTGCGCGAGATCATGAAGCGCGGCGGCCCGGCATGATTTCGGGGTTCACAATCAATCGAGGGCACCTGATGGCGCTTGCGCTGCTGGTGCTGCTGCCGCTCGGCGTGGCGAGCGCCGAGGTCGCTTTGCCGGCGGTGGCGATCAAGACGGCGGCCGACGGCGCGCAGACCTACTCGCTGACATTTCAAATACTGATTTTGATGACGGTGTTGACCTTGTTGCCGGCAATCTTGCTGGCAATGACGGCATTTACGCGCATCATCATCGTGCTGTCGATTCTGCGCCAGGCGCTGGGCATGGCGACCACACCGTCCAATCAAATTCTCACCGGTCTTGCGCTGTTTCTGACTTTTTTCGTCATGGGCCCCACTCTGGAGCAGTCCTATGCCGGCGGCATCAAGCCGTATATGGACGGTCAGCTGGCCGGGGAAATCGCCCTCGAGCGCACCGTGCAGCCGCTGAAGAAATTCATGCTGGCGCAGACCCGCGAAAACGACTTGCAGATGTTTTCCAAGCTGTCCGGCAAGCCGCAATTCGCGAGCGCCGACGATGTGCCCTTGACGGTGCTGGTTCCGACTTTCATCACCAGCGAACTGAAGACCGCGTTCCAGATCGGTTTCATGGTGTTCATCCCCTTCCTGGTGATCGACCTGGTCGTAGCGAGCGTGCTCATGTCGATGGGTATGATGATGTTGTCCCCGGTGCTGGTGTCGTTGCCGTTCAAGATCATGCTGTTCGTGGTGGTTGACGGCTGGACGCTGCTGATCGGCACCCTGGCCGCGAGCTTCCATCAATGACGCCGGAAAACGTCATGGACCTGGCACACAAGACGCTGCTGGTCACGTCCATGATCTCTGCGCCGCTGCTGCTCATCGCGCTGATCACGGGATTGGCGATCGGCATGCTGCAGGCGGCCACACAGATCAACGAATCCACCTTGAGCTTCATCCCCAAGCTGCTGCTGCTGGTGCTGACGTTATTCGCGGCCGGCCCTTGGATCCTGCGCGTGCTGATCGATTTCACGCGCGACTTGTACGCCAGCATTCCGGCGATGATCGGCTAGCCATGCAAGCGCTGACCATCAACGCGGCCGACGTATCCTTGTGGGTGAGCCGGATGTGGTGGCCGATCCTGCGCATAGGCGGATTCGTGCTGGCCGCTCCGGTGGTCAGCGCCGCGGTGGTGCCGAGCCGGGTCAAGATCGTGCTGACCGCGGCGCTCGCTTTTCTGCTCGCACCCTTGGTCCAGAGCCCGGTGAATCTGTCGATTTTTTCCGCGGCCGGCATGCTAGCGGCGGTGCTCGAGGTGCTCATCGGTGTCGCAATCGGCATGGTCGTGCAGCTCTCTTTCGAAGCGCTGGTATTCGCGGGACAAAGCATCTCGATGACCATGGGCCTGGGATTCGCGACCTTGGTTGACCCGCAGCGCGGCGCGCAGGTCCCGGTGCTCGGCCAGATGTTCATGATTTTCGGCACCCTGACTTATCTTGCAATTGACGGACATCTGATGCTGCTCGGCGCCCTGGCCGAGAGCTTTCGAACGCTGCCGATCGGCGCCGAGAACGTCGACAAGAATTTTCTGCTGTCCGTGGCGCTATGGGGCGCCAGGGTTTTTGATACGGGCCTGCTGATTGCGCTGCCGGCCGTGATTGCGCTGGTCATCGTGAATTTAGCCTTGGGCGTGGTAACCCGTGCCGCGCCGCAGCTCAATTTATTCGGCATCGGCTTCACCATCACGCTCCTCAGCGGTTTCTTCGTGCTGCTCACGGGAATCGACGGCATCATGTCGGGCATCGCCAGCCTCATCAACAGCGCGTTGATGGCGGTTTCGGAATTGATCGGCGCGCCGGTTGCGGGAGTGCCCTAGATGGCAGAATCCGAAACCGGCGGCGAACGCACCGAAGAACCTTCGCAACGACGCCTGCAAGAGGCACGCGAACGCGGGCAGATTCCCCGTTCCCGGGAGCTGACCATTTTCGCCACCATGATCGGCGGCAGCGCGACGCTGGTTGCCGTCGGCGAATCGCTCGCCGCGCGCATGTCGCAGGTGATGCGCAACGGTTTGTCATTCGACTCAAGATCCCTGGCGCAGACCGATTCGATGTCCGCGGCGCTCGCCGCCGCCTGCAGCAGCGCGTTGACCGCTTTGCTGCCCGTTTTCGGCGCGCTCGTCGTACTGGTGCTGCTCGCCTCCGTGGTGCTCGGCGGCTGGAATTTCAGTCCACGAGCGCTGGCGCCGGACTTCTCGCGCTTGAATCCGCTGGAGGGCGTCAAGCGGTTGCTGGGGCTTCGCGGATTATCCGAACTTGGCAAGGCGCTGCTGAAGTGCCTGCTGGTGGGCGGCGTGTGCCTTGCGATCGTCTCGTGGCTGTTCGGCGATGTGCTGGCGCTGGCGCGCATGGTGCCGCGCGCGGCGGTTGCCCGCGGCGCGGGCCTGTTGAGCTGGGCCTTCGTGTGGCTGTGCGCATCACTGGCGCTGGTCGCGATCGTGGACGTGCCCTTGCAGCTGTTCCAGTTCAAACGGGCGCTGCGCATGACCCGCCAGGAACTGCGGGACGAATCCAAGGAAATGGACGGACGGCCGGAAACAAAGCAGCGCATACGGCAAATGCAGCAGGCGATCGCGCGACGCCGCATGATGCACAAAGTACCCGTCGCCGATGTGGTCATCGTCAATCCGACGCACTTCGCGGTCGCCCTCAAATACGATCCGCAGAAGATGCGCGCGCCGATCCTGGTCGCCAAGGGCCTCGATCTGGTGGCGCAAAACATTCGCCGCATCGCCGAGGAAAATCGCGTGCCGGTGTTCGAAGCGCCGAAACTGGCGCGTGCGCTATACCGCTCCACCGACTTGAACAAGGAAATCCCCAACGGCCTGTACGTCGCGGTGGCGCAGGTGCTGTCCTACATCTTCAGGATCCGAACCTTGAACCCGACGCTGGCAGCGCGCATGGCGCGTCCCGACCCGAAGGTCGGCGATGAGTACGAGGCGGTATGACCGTGCGCGGCCTGACGGCAACCTTCGGTGAATTCGCCCGCAACGGCCTGGGAGTGCCGCTGCTGGTGATGGTCATACTGGCCATGATGGTGCTGCCGCTGCCGGCTGTCCTGCTGGACGTGTTCTTCACCTTCAACATTTCCCTGTCGCTCATGATCTTGCTGGCCGTGATCTATGTGCGGCGCGCTTTGGAGTTCGCGGCCTTTCCGACGGTGCTGCTGGGCGCCACCTTGCTGCGCCTCGGACTCAATGTGGCATCGACGCGCATCGTGCTGATGAACGGCCACACGGGCGCGCAGGCCGCGGGCCACGTCATCGCGGCATTCGGCCACTTCGTGGTCGGCGGCAACTACGCGGTCGGCATGGTGGTATTCACGGTATTGGTGATCATCAACTTTGTCGTGATCACCAAGGGCGCGGGGCGCATCTCCGAGGTCAGCGCGCGCTTTACATTGGACGCGATGCCCGGAAGGCAAATGGCGATCGACGCCGATTTGAATGCCGGCATCATCACACAGGCGGAAGCGATTACGCGCCGCCAGGAAGTCCGCGAGGAAGCCGATTTTTACGGCGCGATGGACGGTGCCAGCAAGTTCGTACGAGGCGACGCCATCGCCGGCATTCTGATCGTGTTCATCAATATGTTCGGCGGCACCATCATCGGCGCCGCGCAACACGGCATGCCGCTCGCGGACGCCGGCCGCACCTACGCGTTGCTCACCATCGGCGACGGTCTGGTGGCGCAAATTCCCGCACTGCTCCTGTCGGTTGGGGTTGCCATTCTGGTAACGCGCGTTTCGCGTCCGCACGACATGAGCCAGCAGATCATGTCGCAGGTGCTGGGCCAGCCGCGCGCACTGGCGGTGACCAGCGGCATACTGGCGCTGCTCGGCGTGATCCCGGGCATGCCCAATTTCGTGTTTCTGGCAATGGCGGCCTTATGCGGCGTCGCCGCCTATTTCTTTAGCAAGCGCCCCGCACCCGGCGCACCCAAGGCCAACGTCCCGACGGCCGTGCCGACCGGCCAAGCGGAGCAAAAAGAGTTGTCCTGGGACGATGTCGAGCCTGTGGACCTCATCGGACTCGAAGTCGGCTACCGCTTGATTCCGCTGGTCGACCGGACGCAGGGAGGAGAGCTGATGGGACGCATCAAGGGCGTGCGCAAGAAGCTCTCCGAGGAGCTTGGCTTTCTGGTGCAGGCGGTGCACATACGCGACAACCTGGAGCTGGGGCCCAACTCCTACCGCATCACCATTCTTGGGGCGCCGGTGGGCGAATCCGAAGTGTTCCCCGACAGAGAACTCGCCATCAATCCCGGTCAAGTCTCCGGCACCCTGCCGGGTTCGTCCACCAAGGATCCGGCCTTCGGCTTGCCGGCGATTTGGATCGACAAGTCGCGGCGTGAGCAAGCGCAGGCACAGGGATATACCGTCGTCGACGCGAGCAGCGTCATCGCGACTCATTTGAGCCATCTGTTGCAATCCCACGCCCACGAACTGTTGGGCCACGAAGAGGTGCAGCAGCTGCTCAATCGCCTGGCAAAGACTGCACCGAAACTGATCGAGGATCTGGTGCCGAAACTTCTGCCCATGAGCGTGCTGGTCAAGGTGCTGCAGTACTTGCTTCTGGAGCGGGTGCCCATCCGCAACCTGCGCACCATCTGCGAAACGCTGGCTGAGCTGGCGCCCAAGAATCAGGATCCGGTCGCGCTGGTGGCGGCGGTGCGCGTGGCGCTCGGCCGCAGCATCGTGCAAAACATCGGCGGACTGCGCCAGGAGTTGCCGGTGATCACCTTGGATCCTGCGCTCGAGCAGATGCTGCAAGACTCGATGGCCGGCGGCGACGGCTCGCCGGGCTTTGAGCCGGGCCTCGCCGACAAAGTACAGCAGGCGCTCGGTGACAGCACACGCAAGCAGGAAGCGGCAGGCGAACCGGCGGTGCTCTTGGTGGCACCGAAGATTCGTCCGTGGATTGCGCGTCTGATGCGTCATTCGACCCCTTCCTTGGCGGTACTCGCCTACAACGAGATTCCAGAAAATCGCCGGATCCGCGTTATTGCCGCGGTCGGGCGCTGATGAGTTGCTTGATTTACGGAGGTTAAGATGAGGATAAAAAGATATACGGCGGACAGCATGCGCGCTGCGTTGGCGCTGGTGCGGGCCGAGCAGGGACCCGACGCCGTGATTTTGTCGAGCCGGCGCGGCGAGGATGGCATCGAAGTCATCGCGGCCGTGGACTACGACGAAGCCTTGTTTGCCGACGCGAATCGGCAGCGCCCGGCTGCGATTGCCGCGCCGCCGCCGACGACTGCCGCACCGGCCCGTACCGCCGCGGCCATGCCGAAACCGGCGCCGGCAGCCGTCACGCGTACGCCGCAGCGTCCCGCGCCCGTGACCGACGCAGGCTACAGCGCCATGAAACGCGAATTACAGGATATGCGACGCATGCTCGAATCCGGCATTGCGGGCATGACCTGGAGCGACAGGCGCCTGCGCGAGCCCTTGCGGGCAAGGGTGCTGGAGGAGCTGTCGTCCATGGATATCGCACCGGACGTGGCCCTGAAGCTCGCCGAGCTCACGCCGACGAGCACCACCTTGGACAATCCTTCGCATATTCCGTTGGCCTTGCTCGTGAAGCATCTGCCGATCGTCAACGATTCGACCTGCGTCAGCGGCGGCATCACCGCGGTGGTGGGGCCGACCGGAGTGGGCAAGACCACGACCATCGCCAAGCTGGCCGCACGCTGGTGCATGCAGCACGGCGCTCAGGATCTGGCCCTGGTCAGCACCGACGGTTATCGAATCGGCGCCCGCGAGCAGTTGATGACCTATGCCCGCATTCTCGGCATTCCCATGCACGCGGCGAACAACGGCAGAGAATTGGCCGGTGTGCTGGAGAAGCTGAAATCGAAGAAGCTGATATTGATCGACACCGCCGGCATGGGACCACGCGACGTGCGGCTCACGGAGCAGTTGGCGACGCTCAAGCATGCGGCGCCGCGCGCGCGAGTGCTGCTGGCGCTTCCCGCGCAGGCCGATGGGCAAGCACTGGATGAGATCGTGTGCGCGTTCGTGCGCATCAAGCCGGCGGCTTGCATACTCACCAAGGTGGATGAGGCGGCCAGTCTCGGTCCCGTTATTTCCACGGTGCTGCGCCACAAATTGAAAATCGCGTATCTGTGCGATGGCCAGCGCATCCCGGAGGACTTGCATGCATCGCAGGTCAAGAGAGTCTGGCTGGTGCGTTCCGCGCAGCAGCTCAAGGAGCATGAGCCGACCCGGCGCGACGAAGCCTATCTGGCCCGAAACTTCGGCCGAGCATCCGCTCATGCGTGATAGCAGACTTTCGCCTGATCAGGCCGCCGCCTTGGCGGAACTCAACTCCTCGCGTCCCGTCAAGGTGATCGCCGTCACCGGCGGCAAGGGCGGCGTCGGCAAGACCACGGTATCGGCCAATCTGGCCGTGTCGATTGCCGCGCAGGGCCGCGATGTCATGCTGGTGGACGCGGACCTTGGCCTCGCCAACGTGGACGTGGTTCTAGGTCTGCGCACCCGCTACCACCTGGGCCACGTCATTCGCGGCGACTGCGCCTTGGAGGACGCCATAGTCACAGGACCGCATGGCTTGCAAATCGTGCCCGCCGCTTCCGGCATCAAGCAAATGGCGACCCTTACCCCGGCCGAGCACGCCGGAATCATCCGGGCCTTCAGCGATCTTTATCACCGCGTCGAAGTGTTGGTGGTGGACACCGCCGCAGGATTGCACGACAGCGTCACGACCTTCAGCCAGGCGGCGCATCACGTGGTCGTCGTCGTATGCGACGAGCCGGCATCGATTACCGACGCCTACGCGCTCATCAAGGTCTTGAGCCGCGAGCATGGGGTGCAGCGATTTCAAATACTGGCCAACCAGACCCGGCGCTCCGGGGAGGGACCCGATCTTTTCCAGAAAATTGAGCGAGTCTGTGACCGATTTCTCAATGTGACGCTGGAGTTCGCCGGTTCCATACCGTTTGACGACTATCTGCGCCGTGCCGTACAGCGGCAGACCGCCGTGGTCGATGCCTTCCCGGCCTCAATCTCCTCCCTTGCGCTCAAGAATCTGGCCTCCAAGGCCGATAAGTGGAGTGTGCCCCAAGGGGCGCGCGGTCACCTGGAGTTCTTTGTCGAACGAATGGTGGGGGCCCGGATTGCTCCCTCGACGGTATTGCAATGAGAGCAAGCACACAGTACTCGAATACCCTGAAACGCGGCCCAAAACCGGTCGTCGACGGCGACCTTCCCGTGGATCAGGTACCGCAGCAAGAGCTGGTGTTAAGACACGCCGACTTGGTGAAACGCATTGCGTATCACTTGGTCAGCCGCATGCCGCCGAATGTGGAAGTTGATGATTTGATCCAGTCGGGGATGATCGGATTGCTGGACGCCGCCAAGCATTATTCCGCCACCAAGGGCGCCAATTTCGAAACCTACGCCGGCATTCGCATACGCGGCGCGATGCTGGACGAAGTGCGCAAATCGGATTGGACCCCTCGTTCGGTGCACCGCAACATGCGCGAGATGGCCGACGTGGTGCGCAAGATCGAGAACGAAAAGGGCCACGACGCGACACCTACCGATATCGCGGGCGGCCTCGGCGTGTCGATCGATGAGTATCACAAGCTGGTGCAGGATGCCGCCAGTTGCCGCTTGTTCAGCTTCGATCAAATGGGTTCCAGCGAAGATGAGTCGAGCCCCGCGGACCACGCGCGCGACGAGCGGCCGGGCCCGTTCGATGACATCGAGGATGCCGGCTTTCGCGGCGCTTTGAGCAACGCGATCAGCGGGTTGCCGGAACGCGAAAAGCTCGTGCTCTCGCTTTACTACGACGAGGATATGAACTTGCGCGAGATCGGCGAGGTGCTGGAAGTCTCGGAATCCCGGGTGTGCCAGATTCATGGACAGGCGCTGGTCCGTTTGCGGGCGCGGCTCGCGGAGTGGCTGGCGCCGGATTGATACATGGACATTTTAAGCATCATCGGCGTTGTACTCGGCCTGATTGCGATCATCGGGGGCGCAATCTTGAAAGGCAGCAGCGCCGGTGCGCTGGTCGGCAGCGCGGCTTTTGTGATCGTGGTCGTGGGAACGCTGGCCGCCAGTCTGGTGCAGACACCGATGGCCACCTTTTTGCGCGCATGGAAAATCATCTCCTGGGTGTTCAGGCCGCCGGTCAGCAATCCCGCAGCCATGATCGAAAAGATAGTCGAGTGGAGCAACATCGCGCGCAAGCAAGGATTGCTCGGCTTGGAATCCGCGGTGGAAGGTGAAAAGGACGAGTTCTTGAAGAAGGGGTTGCAATCGCTGGTGGACGGGGGCGAGCCGGATGCGATCCGCTCCAGCATGGAAATCGAATTGGACACGATGGAGCATTTTGACACCCAGGCTGCGAAGGTTTTCGAGTCCATGGGCGTGTATTCGCCCACGCTCGGCATCATCGGCGCCGTGATGGGACTGATGGCGGTCATGCAGAACCTCAATGATCCCTCGAAGCTGGGTCACGGAATCGCGGCCGCATTCATCGCGACTATTTACGGCATCGCTTTCGCCAATCTGTTGTTCCTGCCAATGGGCAACAAATTGAAGGCGGTAATTCACGGCCAGTCACAGGTGCGAACCATGGTGATCGAGGGTCTCATCGCGATTGCTCAGGGCGAGAACCCCCGCAATATCGAATCGAAACTGCAAGGCTACTTTCATCACTAGGGCAGGCTCCTAACCGCCATGGCGCGCAAGCAGAAGCATGAAGACCACGTGAACCATGAAGCCTGGGCCATTCCCTACGGCGACCTGGTAACGCTGCTGTTCGCCTTGTTCACCGTGATGTATGCAATGTCGTCGGTCAACGAGGGAAAGTTTCGCGTGCTTTCGGACGCGATGATCGCGGCCTTCAACGGCGCGCCGAAGAGCATGCAGCCGCTGAATATCGGCGAGAAGGAAGAGGGCAAGGGCGGCGACAAGCCGTTGGTGGGCATCACGCCGACGGCCCTGATGAAGATCAAGGGCGAGCATGAGGGCGACAGCCCCCCCACGACGATGAGCATCCCCGGATCGCTGGTGCGCATGGAGCGCGAGGTTCAGGACGCGATGCGCGCGCTGATCGACGCAAAGCTGATCACGGTGCGCCGCGAGAGCATGTGGCTGGAAATCGAAATCAACACGGATATCTTGTTTCCGAGCGGCTCCGGGACGTTCGCGGCGGAAGCCGAAGGGGTTCTGGACAAGCTGGCGGAGGTCTTGCAGCCCTTTCCCAATCCGATCCGCGTCGAAGGACATACCGACGATCGGCCGATCCACACGGCCGCCTTCCCCTCGAACTGGGAGCTATCCGCCGCCCGTGCCGCCAGCGTCGTGCATCAGTTCACCAAGCAGGGCATCGATCCTTTGCGCCTCGAGATCGTCGGCTTCGGGGAGTTTCATCCTCGTCACGCCAATGATTCGAGCGAAGGGCGCAATGCGAATCGGCGCGTCGCGATTCTGGTGCTCGAAGCCGTGGCAGCGCCGCAAGGCGCGACCACTGCGCGAATTACCGACCAGACGCCGCAAACCCCCGCAACAGGTGTCGAACTGGCGGATGCCAAGAGCGGGACAAACCGATTGTTCAATCGAGTACAGCCCGCCGACTTGGAAAAAACCGTGCTGGCGAAGGATGCCAAGCATGGCGCACAGCAGGTCCCCGCGCCTGCGGCGCAGACATCGCCCGCACCGGAGACTTCCGAGCGAGTGACGCAATGAGCGAAGTCGATCGCTTGAGCAATTCGGGACTTTATCCGGCGTTGCCCATAGGCGACCGGCGAACCTCAAGAGACGACAAGGAGGGCCGGCAGCGCCCCGCTCGGCCGCCTGAAACGCGGAGTCCAAAAAACGGCGAGGCCGCGGAAGATCCGGGCCCGCAGCGGCCGCCCAAATCCATTATCGATGAGTACGCGTGATTTGACGCTAATATAGAGCGCTTCAGTCAGGCGGAAAAACATGAAGACTCCATTGCTTGCGATTTCGATTGCAGCGGCTGCATTGGCTTTGCCATGTATGGCCGAGCCCGCGTCTCCGCCCGGCATTTCGCTGGAAAAAATCATGGCCGATCCGGATTGGATCGGACCGCCGGTCAAGGAGCCCTACTGGTCGGCGGACGGCCGGGCGGTTTACTACTCGCAAAAGCGCCTGGGGTCGCCCATCGTCGATCTGCATCGCATCGAGCTCGGCAACGGCAAGGATGAAGTCGTCGACGGCGCTGCGATGGCAGGCGCCGACGGCCCCGCGGTGTACGATCGCGCGGGAAAGCGCGCAGCCTTCGTGCGCAATCACGACATCTTCGTTCGCGATCTATCCAACGGCCGACTGACCCAGATTACCCGTACGCCGCAGGCGGAAAAGGCGCCGCGCTTCTCGGCCGACGGACGGCTGCTGAGTTTTCGGGTGGGCAACGACTGGTTCGTACACGACTTCAGCAACGGAGTCACGACACCCGCGGCCATCGTCAAGGCCGAGAAAGATCCGAACGCGCAGCCGGCGGCCGATGACCTGCGCGACATGCAGCTGCGTACCTTCTCGACGTTGAAGAGATTACACGACGATGTCGATGCGGTGCGAAAACACGACGAGGCGCTGCAGAAGGCCGATGTCTCGCGCGCTGCTCCACCTTTTTATCTGGGCGAGGAAGCCAGCATCTTGGACACCGAACTCTCGCCCGATGCTCGCTGGCTGTTGGTGATTACCGAGCCGAAGGCGCATGTAAGGGGCAGGGAAGCTCAGCTTACGCGCTATGTGACCGAGTCGGGCTATGAAGAGTTCGAGAAGGAGCGTTTGCGGGTGGGCCGCAATCCACCGGCGGCGCAGTCATTCGTGCTGCTCAATCTGATCGACCATACGGCGCACAGCTTGGCGACGGACAAGCTGCCGGGAATTTACGATGACCCGTTGCAGTCGGTCCGCGAGGAAAATGCCAGGGCGCATCCCAACGCCAAGCAAGAGCCCGCCGCGGCAACCACGGATAAAAAGGCGCGCGGCGTTCTGACGGTCGACGAGGAACCGGACGGCCGTCCCGCCGGCGTGGTGTGGAGCGGCGATGGCGGAGCCGCAGCCATCGAACTGTACTCGATCGATCACAAGGATCGGTGGATCGCGAGCATCGACCTCGTCAACTATGCTCTTGTTCCGCAGCACCGTCTCAATAGCCCGGCGTGGATCGAGACCTTCAACGATTTCGGCTGGCTCAACGACGATCGAACGCTTTGGTATCAATCCGAGGAATCAGGCTACGCTCATCTTTATGCCAAGACCTTGAGCGGCGAAGCGCGGCCTTTGACCCGCGGCAAGTTCGAGGTGTCGAATCCGCAGCTCTCCGCCGACGGCCGCTGGTTCTACGTATTGAGCAACGAGACGGCACCCTATTCGTACGATGTCTATCGGGTTCCGAGCAGCGGCGGCACGTTGCAGAGGCTCACGCAGCTGCAGGGCGTTGACAGGGCCGATCCGGATCGAAGCGGTAAACGGCTGTTGCTCAGCATTTCGACGTCCTACATGCCCGCTCAGATCTCGATCGCCAACGCCGACGGCAGCGGAGTGCCGCGGCAGCTGACCGATACACGCACGGTCGATTACAAATCCATGAAATGGATCGAGCCTGAAATAGTGAAGGTGCCGTCCACGCACTTCGGCGGTGTGATCTACGGCAAGCTGTATCGCGATCCCAATATCGCCGCCGCGGCGAGCAAGGCGGCGGTGCTGTTCATTCACGGCGCCGGCTACCTGCAGGACGTTCATCTGCATTATTCGTACTATTTTCGCGAACAAATGTTCAACAACTTGCTGGCGCACAAGGGCTATGTGGTGCTCGATCTCGATTACCGCGCATCGGCCGGGTACGGGCGCGACTGGCGCACCGCGATCTATCGGCAGATGGGGTATCCGGAGCTGGAAGACCTGCTCGACGGCAAGAAATGGCTGGTGGAACAGGCTGGAGTCGATGCGAAACGCGTGGGCCTGTATGGCGGCTCATACGGCGGCTTCATGACCTTGATGGCTCTTTTCCGCGCGCCGGGACAGTTCGCGGCGGGCGCCGCATTGCGCCCGGTCACCGACTGGATGCAATACGACGACGACTACACGGCGGGAATTCTGAACGATCCGCAAATCGATCCGATTGCCTATGAGCGATCATCACCCATCGAATTCGCCGCGGGATTACAAGATGCGCTGCTGATCTGTCATGGCGTGATAGACGATAACGTGTTGTTCGAGGATTCAATGCGCCTCTACCAGCGGCTGATCGAGCTGCACAAGGACAACTTCACCATCTCGCCCTATCCTCTGGACCGGCACGGCTTCACCAATGCCGATTCTTGGCTGGATGAGTACAAGCGGATTTATAAGTTGTTCGAGGCGAACTTAAAATAGCATCCGCCGACCTATGGCGACGAATCTGTTTCGATCTCCGCTGGCCGGCCTTGCCGCTTTGGCGCTGCTGGAGCTGCATGGCTGGAAATTAGCGCAGCGAGCGCGAGAGCCAGAATTCAACGAAGACAGGCTTTCGAAGGCCTTCAGAAAGAATTGGATGTGCGATTGCAGCCGCTGCTGCATGACCTCCAATCAGAGCTCCGCGCGGCTGCCGACCCGCGATACGTACGGACGCCCTTCCGGGCCGATCAAAAATCCTTCCATTCGTCAGCTCCGGTGACCGAGCGGGCTTGTGCCACGGCAATGGGAGCTGCGACCGGCTTCCTCTTGCCCGTCATCGGCCGGTTGGGAGCGCGGCGTTCCACTGCCGGGGCGGCAGCCCTCGACGCAGCGGCGTGCGGGGACTCCGCCGCGGCGGCTTCGCCCACACGATACCGGGCGATCAGCTGCGATAGATTCGATGCCTGCTCGGTGAGTGCCTGCGCAGCGGCGGACGCTTCCTCAACCAGTGCCGCGTTCTGCTGCGTCACGTCGTCCATCATCGTGATCGCCTTGTTGACCTGCTCGATGCCGGAGGCTTGTTCGCGGCTGGAACTCGCGATCTCTGCCATGACGTCCGTGACCTTCTTGACCCTGACGACGATTTCGCCGAGCACCTTGCCCGATTCATCGACGAGCTTGGTGCCCTCGGTGACTTTGCCGACGGAATCTTGAATCAGCGTCTTAATCTCCTTCGCGGCCTCGGCGCTGCGCGACGCGAGATTTCTCACTTCCGAGGCGACCACGGCAAAGCCGCGCCCCTGTTCGCCGGCACGCGCGGCTTCGACCGCGGCGTTCAGCGCGAGCAGGTTTGTTTGGAATGCGATCTCATCGATGACGCTGATGATGTCCGCGATGCGCTTCGAGGAGGCATTGATCTCACCCATTGCGGCCACCGCCGCGCCGACCACGGCACCGCCGCGCTCCGCCTGGTCTCTTGCCGCCGAGGCGAGCTGGTTCGCCTGTGCGGCATTGTCGGCGTTGTTCTTGACCGTCGAAGTCATCTCCTCCATTGAAGAGGCGGTCTCTTCCAGGCTGGAGGCCTGCTCCTCGGTGCGTTGACTCAAATCGGCGTTGCCGCGGGAGATCTCCTCGGATCCGGTGCGTACTTCGGCTGCGGCGCGAGCCATGTTGCGCACCACGTCGGCCATGTTCGCGAGCAGCGCGTTCACCCCGCCGGACAGCGCCTTGATGAAGCCATGCTTGCCTTCTTCACGGATGCGGACTGTCAAATCCCCGTCAATGGCCTTGGCCACAATGGCTTGCACTTCGTTCTCGATCGCCACTTGCGGCGTGCGATCGGCCCATTGCACCACCGTGCCGACGCGCTTGCCGCTGATATCGGTCACCGGGTTGGCCACAAGCCGCAGACTGGCCTCGCCTATCTTGACCTCAGCCGTGTGCGCGGCCGTCAACCCGGCCACATGGTTTTTCTGCAAAGCAGGAATCTGGTGGAACATGTCGAACGAGGCATCAACTATCTTTTCCGGATCGAAGGAGGGCAGTTGCTTGCGAAATTCCGCCGCCTGATGACGGAACAGCTCGCGCAATGCATCGTTGATATAGATTATTTTCCCATCCGTGTCGCCGAGCATCGCGCCTACCGAGACCCGGTCCAGGGCGGTGCGTATGCGCGCATTTTCCGTGGCCGCAGCATGTTCCTTATCGGTGCGTTCTCGAAGCGCCACTTGCATGCGTTCGAGACCCAGAAGCGTCTGGCCGATTTCGTCGCGCGATTTGACCTTGACGGTGCTGAGATAGTTGCCCTTCTCGATCTCCCCGAGCACGGCCACCGCATGGTTCAACGGATTTCTGATCGCTCGCGTCATCCGTAAGGCCAGCAGGCAAGCGAACGCAACGGCGGCGAGCGACAGCGTGACCAAGAGCTTCCACGTGCTGCGGTATGAGGCGGCGACTTCATCCGCCTTGTTGTGGATGTGTTCTCTCTGGTGTTCGCTCACCTTGGCCAGAGCTGCCATGAAGGCGATCTGGGCCGGCCGCGATTTTTGCAGCAGCGTCTCTTTTGCACCCTTGGTGTCGCCGGCATTGACCTGGTTGATGAATTCTTGATCGAGCGGCAGGAGGACCGTGCGCGCCTCCGTGACTCCAGCCATCAGCGCCTTGCCTTCCGCCGATTTGACCGTGGCCGCCATGGTATCGGCATATACCTGGCTTTTCTGCGCCAGCGCCGCGAATTTCGCGACTTCGCCCGCGATCTCCGCCTTATCGTCCATGATGAGCATGTTGCGAGCGTGGCGCATCGATTCTGACACCGTCGCCGCCCAGGCGTCGGCGGTCTCAACCTTGACCAGCAAGGGTCCGGTAATTTCTGTCATTGCGCCGTTGAAGTCGGCGAGACGAATGAGACTCAAGGCTACCGCGGCACCGAATACGATGATCACGCCCGCAAAGGCCAGCAGCAGGCGTGTGCCGACGGAATCTCGATGGCTCATACGATCTCCAGAGAAATATTCTTGATATATATCGACCCGGGCCTGCATTTCTTGAGACTAGACGGCGAGTCGCGCGGGCATCGCCGAATTCGAACTTTGGGCGACAGACTCCGGTCGCACCGCGTCAAGAAAGCCCGAAACCTCCGCCTGAAGCAGATCGGTTTGTTGCGCCAGATCGGCGGAGGCATGCAGCACGCCGTCGGCGGCCTGCTCCGTCTCGGTGGCGGTATCTTTGACTTCTTGAATCTGGTCGCTCACCCGGCGGGTGAAATCGGCCGCCGATTGCACCGTTCTGGCGGTGTCCCGCATCGCGGCGTTCTGGGCGGCAACCGCGCTGGTAATCGACGCTGCACTTCGATTCAGCGCGTGAATGCTTTCGGCAATCGAGGTGACCGCGCCAGCCGCGCCGCCTGACAGGCTCTGGATCCGCTCCACTTTGGAGGTCACGCCGTCCGTGGCCTGCTTGGTCTGTGTCGCCAATGCCTTGACCTCGTTCGCAACGACGGCAAATCCACGTCCGGCGGCGCCGGCGCGCGCAGCCTCGATGGTGGCATTCAGCGCGAGCAAGCTGGTACGGCTCGCGACGGATTTGATGAAGTCCAGCACCGATCCGATCTCGAGCGCGGCGGCATTGACCGCTTGCAGCGTCTGGTTGAGCTTGTCGGCATCGCGAGACGCGGCTTCAGCCATGTCGGAGGATGCGCGCACCTGCTCCGAAATCTCCGCGATCGATTCGCCGAGTTCCTCGATGGAGGCGGCGATGGTCTGTACGTTGTTCGAGGCTTCCACGGCCGCCTGCGAGACGCCGTCCGCGCGATTGCGCGTGTCGTCGGCGGCCGAACCCATGGTGCCGGCTGTCTCCTGCAGCGCGCGAAAAGAGCTGGCGAAGCTGCCGAGTACCTGGTGCGCCGTCGCGTCAAAGCGCTCTGTCAATTCAGTCAATTGCCGCGCGCGCTCGGTTTCCCGAGCCATGCGGGCTTGCTCGGTCCGATCGCGCTCGATCTCCGCCGCCCGTTGCGCCACGGTGCGCTGACGGTTCTCCTCTTCGATGCGTTTCAAGCGCTCGTTTTCCACGCCGTTGTCGCGAAACACATTGACCGCGCGGGCCATGCGGCCGACCTCGTCGCCACGCGCCGCGTACGGAACCTCCACCGACCAATCCGCGCGCGCCAGCGCGGCCATCACGTGCGTCAACTCGACCAAGGGCGCAGTCAGGGAGCGGGCGAGCCACAGGCTAACCGCCAGACCGCCGATGACGGCGAGCAGTCCGCCCATCACCGAGAGGCGCATGGCCGCCGCCGCACTGGCTTTCATCCCGGCAAATTCGGTCGCCGACGCCTCATCGTAGGATTTTGACAACGTCTTGAGAGTACCGTGCAATCCCTCGAGAAAGGCGCCCGCGGAGGTGGCGTAGTCGACCGCGACACTGGCATCGGCAAACAGCACCTTGGAAAATGCAGCGCCCGATTTGCGGAATTTCCCGGACAGTTCGGTGATGCGCTTGGCCTCGTCCTCGTGCCCGCTGTCGGCGGCGCGCTTCGAGACCGCGGCGAGCTGCTCTTCCAATTTGTCCAGATCGTTCGGCAGCGTATCGATCAGAGTGCGGACGATCTTGGCGGGAGCCCCGTTTTGCACCAGCGTCATGGCGCGGAACATGCGCCCGTTGATGTCCAAGGCCAAAGCATCGGCCTCGTTGAGCGCCGTCAGACGAGCGACCGTTTCGCTGAACAAGCGCGTCGTGGCTGCATCCATGCCGGTCTGCTGGCGAAAGGTGACGGCCGCCAACCCTAAGATCGCGAGGATCAGCAGCAGCGGCGCCAGCAGCATTTGCCAACGCAACGAAACATCGCCGATGAACTTCATGTGGACCTACTCTGTGTAGGTACCGGCCTTGAAGATGAGTCCATCGTGGACTTCCCAGTAGGCGATCTTGTTCTCGAGCTTGCCGCTGACGGGATTTTTCATCACGTATTCGATCCACCCCGAGGGCTTCTGTTTCGCGGCATCGACCAAGTCCTTCACGTAGAACTTGCCGGCTGAATCGGATTGGTCCAATCGATTGAGACCGACCTTGGCAGGAGAGATCGGGTGCGCGACGCATACGCCGTTCAGGTCGTGCACGTCGACGTAGTCTTCTCCCTTGGCGAATTGTCCGTCCTTGTTGTTGAACTCGACGAGCGCCTTGGCCCTCCCGTTGGCCTGGTAAAAGGCGACCGCTTTCTTCACGACGGCGACCACCTCATCCTTGGTCGGGGCGGCAACCGCGCTTGCGATCGGCAACGCGCCCAATACCAACGCGATTATTAGACCCTTAATGCTTGCATGCATGATCGGTTCCCTGGAGCTTTGGAGATTGCGGGAAAAACTAGTTGCTCAGGCTATCGGCGCGCCAAATTCGATCTTTAGCTGCGCTGCAATCAGTTGCGCCGGGGTGCTCTTGAGGAGGCCAAACCGTCGACCAGCACGCACTTTCGGTGCGGTTCACACGGAGAGAAAGGTGAGCACCCCTCCGCCGTACTTCGGCAACTGCACCTGGAATTCCCGCCGCCCCTTCGGGGCGCCCAGCAAACCGGCCGCTCCCGCGGGCAACGAGCGGATTGGATAGATCTGTTCGAGCTTCAAATGCGGCGATGTGGGATCCATTACCAGCCGGGTGCAGATGTTCATGATCTCGCGCACGTTGCCGATCATGACCTCATTGAGTTCGCGCGCCTTGGCGGCGTCCTTGGCCGCGGCGACCGGCAGCATGGAGAAAGCGGCTCCGAAGGTTGCGGCGAGGTTCGCATCCGCGCCGCATAGCGCCACCGGCTCGCCGCTATCGGCGATGAAGACGCCGAACCAGGCGCCGCCGGCGGCCGATTGATCGAAGCTGCCGCCGGGTTTGACATCCAAACCGTCGAACAGCAGCCCGAGCATCTGCACTATCTTCGGACCGTCAGGCAAAGGGAAGGCCGTCGACATGATCAGCGAATGTGAGCGCCAAGCTGCTCTTTGAACGATTCGGGCGTAAACGGCTTAGAGATCAGGAATTTGGCCCCGGCACCGATTGCTTTGGCGCGCATATCCGGCGTCGCTTCGGTGGTGATGAAACCGAAGGTGAGCTTGACCTTCTCGCTCATCAACGCTTCCAGCAATTGCAGGCCGGTCATGTTGGGCATATTCCAATCCGAAAGCACCAAATCCGGCTTCGACGCCTTGATCGCGGCCAGGGCCTTGGCGCCATCGTCGGATTCAGTAATATCGTGGCCTTCGAATCCCGCGAGACGCAGGGTCTTCTTGACAATCATGCGCATGGCGGTGGAATCGTCGACAATCAATATTTTCATCCATTCACTCCGGCGACCATGCGAGTTGCGAGCCCTTGCCGCTCAGTGGTTAGTCGACCGGACACCTGGGTTCTTGAGAGGCTCCGCGGGTGCGGCGGCGAGATTCAGGATTTGCCCGGCTATCTGCTGCAGCGGATGGAGGGACTGAACCGCACCGATTTGCCAGGCGGCACCCGGCATGCCCCAAACGACGCTGCTGGCCTCATCCTGGGCTATGGTCGCGGCGCCGGCTTCGCGCATTTCCTTCAGGCCTTCGGCGCCGTCCCGGCCCATGCCGGTGAGCATGACGCCGACGGAATTGCGGCCGGCACTCTGTGCCACCGAGCGGAATAACACATCGACCGAGGGGCGATGCCGATTGACCAGATCGCCGTCGCTCAGCCGGCAGCGGTAGCGGGCTCCGTCGCGCACCACCATCAAGTGCCGGTCGCCGGGTGCGATGTAGGCGTGGCCTGCGAGAATGGGCTGGCCGTCCTGTGCTTCGCACACATTCAGAGGCGAATTCGCGTTCATGCGGATGGCAAAGGGTCCGCTGAAGGCTTTGGGTATGTGCTGCGCGATGACGATGCCCGGTACGTCCGGCGGCAGATGCGAGAGGACCTCCTTGATGGCCTCGGTGCCGCCGGTCGAGGCGCCGATCGCGACGATTCTCTCGGTCGTTGCGAATATCGTCGGCGGACTGCGCTTCGGCAGCACGACGCCGGCGTCGTGACGCTGCGCAACGTTCAAGGCGGGCGCCTCTACCAGCGGCCTGACCTGGACTTGCGCGGCCATTTTGACCTTGGTGATCAGTTCCTGTGCCGACTCCTTGATGCCGTGCACGACATCGAACACCGGCTTGGCAACATAATCGATCGCGCCCAAGGCGAGCGCGTCGAGCGCCACGTTGGCTCCCTGTTGAGTGAGCGAGGAGCACATGACCACAGGCATGGGGCGCAACCTCATGAGGTTGCGAAGAAACGCGAGGCCGTCCATGCGCGGCATTTCGACATCGAGGGTCAGCACATCCGGGTTGAGCATTTTGATCTTGTCGCGCGCAATGTACGGATCGGGCGCCGTTCCAACCACCTCGATGGCCGGGTCGGCACAGAGTATTTCAGTCAGCAACTGGCGCATGACCGCGGAGTCGTCCACCACCAGAACACGAATTTTCTTTTCCATGGTTTGCTCTTGATCTCTTGATTAGAACAATTCCACGGATCCAAATTCGGCCTGGGCGGTCTTCGCCTCGAAATCCCGCTCGCGTTCGAATACCGCGCGGTTGACGGTGGCGGTCAGGCGCTTCACGCGCAATTTGCCGGTGGCCGGGCTGTAGTAAATCTTGCGTGCGAAGCAATCGCCAAGATCTTCAGCGGCGATGACGAAACCTTCGGTCCTGAGATAGTCGCGCACGAACTGCGCATTGCGGGCGCCGACGTCCAGCGCCATATCGAGCACTTTGCCGCCGCCGACCACCTTGAACTCCAGGTTCGCGCGCTGCCCGCCGAGGCGCATGATGTCATTCACCAGGCGTTCCATGGCGATATTGCCGTAACGGGTGGCGGAACTCACGAAGCTGTCCGCCCAGACGCTCTTTCCGCCCGAGCGGTCGCGCGGCAGCATGAAGTGATTCATGCCGCCGATGCCCAATTTGGCTTCCCTCACGCAGGCCGAGACGCAGGAACCCAGCACGGTGAAGATGGCCTCATTGTGCTGGGTGACGTAGTAGTCGCCGGGCAGGAGCTTGGCGACCGGCAATCCTAAGTCGCCGTCCCAGGTGCGCCGGATGTGGGCGAAATGCGGCAGCGCCGGCGGTAATGGCGGGCCGCCCACGAAGATCCGGGTGGTGTCGCCTATGCTCACTCCAGCCTCCGGTAGACCGTGCGTCCCACCAGCTTGTAGCGATGGGTTATGTTGTGAAGATTCTCCGAGTGGCCGATAAACAGCCAATCGCCCGGCCTCTGCAGGTCGGCCATGCGGTCGAACAGCGCGCGCTGCGTGGGCTTGTCGAAGTAGATGACGACATTGCGGCAGAAGATGACATCGAAGGGCCCTTTCATCGGCCAGGGCTCCAGCAGGTTCAACTGCTTGAAGGTGACAAGCGCCTTGAGCTCTGCGGATGCCGCGCGAAAGCCGGGTTGTGCGGGGAGCTGCGGAAACCAATTTCTGATTCGCTCCGCAGAGACGCCCTTGAACCGCTCCTCCGCGTAGATGCCCTCGGCGGCCGCGGCGACCACCTTCGAGTCGATGTCCGTCGCCAGCATCTTGATATCCCAGTTGGACAAGTGCGCAAGGCATTCGCGCATGACGACGGCGAGCGAATAGGGTTCCTCTCCGGTCGAGCAACCTGCCGACCACAGGCGCAAGCGCCGCGTAGGCATCCGCTCCGATTCGAGTTCCGGAAGAGCTCGAGATGCGAGCTGCTCGAAATGGTAGTTCTCTCTAAAGAACGACGTGAGATTCGTTGTGATGGCGTTGGTGAGCTCCTGCAGCTCATCGGATTGCGCGCGTTCAACCAGCTGGCAGTACTCGGCGAATGACGCAAGATTGAGTTTGCGCAGCCGGCGCGCGAGACGGCCGTAGACGAGCTCGCGCTTGGCCTCGGACAGGGCGATCCCCGTGCGCGCATGCACCAGTTCCCGTAGGCGCCTGAATTCGGAGTCCGTGAACTCGAACTCGTGATCGGCCGGCAGCATGCTCATGGTTGCCTGAGGCCGGCATCGGTTATGAAGATCTCCACGGTTTCGTCCGGGTTTGCCGCTATCTCGAGCCAGCCCTCATCCGGGGGCGCGACCAGGCGGGCGAAAAGCGCCCGTTCCTCGGCCATGGTGAACTCGCGCATTTGCATCTCGCGCAGCGTCCGCCAGGAATCGGGCGACGCCGCTCGCGTCGGGTCGCCAAGGTGCGTGTGCAAAAGGCGCAACGCATCGCGCACGTGGGTGAGCTGCTGCATCACGCGGTCATGAGACTGCACCGCGACCACCACCGCGGCCATCTTGCCGCTGATTGAGGTTTCGCCGGGCGCCGAAGCGCCGGGCGCCGAAGCGCCGGGCGCCGAAGCACCCGGCGCCTCGGTATTGGCTCTGGGCGGCTCGAGCGCGCCGGTGAGCGCTTCCATCAGCCGATCGCAAGCAGGCTTGTCCTCGGTCAGACATAGGTCGACCTGGGTGGCGGCCCAATCGAGCCATGCGCGGCAGCAATCAGGCGGCGACATCGCGGCGATCCTGCGCGGCTGGGAGGCGCAGCACGTCGGCAATGCCGATGAGAATCGCCATGCGCCGCACGATGTCGGACACGCCGCTCCAGGAACAAGCGATTCCGCGCTCGGCGGCGGTGCGCCAGAGGCTCGCAAGCAGCTGCAGTATCGCCGTATCGATTTCCTCGACACGGGTGCCGTCGATAACGATGGCTCCGCCTTCGGCGAGGCATACGAGCAGTGCGCTGCGCAAGCCGGCAGCCTGGACGATGGTCATCCGCGCGTCGAGCTGGATAGCCTCCGCTTGGCGTGGGCGAGCCGCGTTCGTAGCGCGATGAGGTTTCTTCTTGCTCACGCCGCTGCGACTCCCGGCATGAGATCACCCGAGATGCTGTTGCCGATGAGGCGGTCGATGTCGAGCAACATGAGCATCTTCTGGTCGATCGTCGCCAGCGCCTTGACGAATACGGTGTCGACATTGCCGCAGACATCCGGCGGCGGCATGGCCTCGCCCGGATTGACGTTGTAGACCTCGGAAACCGCGTCGACCACCACGCCGACGGTGCGTTCCTCCGGTCCGGTGCCGACTCGCATCACTATGACCACCGTCGTCGGCCCGAAATCGATGGTTTCGAGACCGAAGCGCCGCCGCAGATCGAGAATGGGAACCACGGCACCGCGCAGATTGATGACGCCCAGCACATAGTCGGGGGTATGCGGGATGCGCGTCACCTTGTCCCAGCCCTTGATTTCCTGGACGCGCAGGATGTCGACGCCATATTCCTCGCCCGCGAGCATGAAGGTTAGGTATTGTTCGCTGCCGGACTGATCCGCTGCGCCCGCCGCGTTCGCTTTGTTCATGAATTCGACACCTCTTGCTACTGCGTGAATTTCAAGCCGCGCGCGCCGTCACCGCGCCGTTTCGCGCCGAGCGGATCAACTCCGGAATATCGATGATCAGCGCGACCATGCCGTCGCCCAGGATGGTCGCACCGGCGATTCCCGCGACCGGCTTGAAATTGGATTCGAGACTCTTGATCACAACTTGTTGCTGCGAGAGCAGGTCGTCCACCAGCACGCCGGCGCGCTTGCCGTCCGCTTCGACGACCACCAGCAGGCCGTCCTCGGCGCGATTGCTGTCGGGCTCGATGCCGAACTGATCGCAGAGCTTGACGACCGGCAAATATTCGTCGCGCGAGCGAAATACCTCGCTGCGACCCACCAGCTTGTTGACCTGATCCTTCGAGACTTGAACGGTCTCGACGATGGCGAGCAGCGATATGACGTAAATCTCCCGGCCAACGCGCACCAGCTGCCCATCGAGTATGGCCAACGTCAGCGGCAGCCGGATCCGGATGGTGCTGCCGCGGCCTTCCGTTGAGGAGATCTGAACGTGACCGCCCAGGTCGTTGATGTTCCGCCGCACCACATCCATGCCGACCCCGCGGCCGGAGACGTCGCTGATTTGTTCGGCGGTGGAAAAGCCGGGCATGAAAATCAGATTGTCGATCTGTTCCTCGGTCAACTCCTGATCAGGAGCAACCAGCCCGCGCTCGCGCGCCTTGCGCAAGATCTTGGCCTTGTTAAGACCGGCGCCGTCATCGCGTACTTCGATGATGATATTTCCGCTCTCGTGAAACGCGCCCAGCTCGATCGTGCCGGTGTCGTTCTTGCCGGCCGCCGCGCGCTGCTCAGGGGTCTCGAGACCGTGGTCAAGCGCATTGCGGACCAAGTGCACGAGCGGATCGTTGATCTTTTCCAGCACGGTCTTGTCGAGCTCGGTATTCTCGCCCGCGAGCTTCAGCTCGACCTTCTTGCCCAGCTTGCGCGAAAGATCGTGAACGATGCGCGGAAAACGGTTGAAGGCAAAGCTGATGGGCAGCATGCGAATTTGCATCACGCTTTCCTGCAGCTCGCGTGTATTGCGCGCCAGCTGCGAGAGTCCCTGGCGCAGACGATCCAGTTCGCCCGGATCGATTCCGTCCGCGAAGCCGCTGAGCATCGACTGCGTGATGAGCAGCTCGCCGACCAGATTGATGATGTTATCGAGCTTTTCGGTCGCAACCCGGATGGAACCGGATTCGCCCGCCTTTTGCGCGGGTACGCTCGGCGGCGCCGGTGCGCGTTCCGCCTGAATCGTCAATGCCGTCCCGTCCGGCGGCGCGGCCGTGACAGTTGCTGAATCTTGGATGGGTAGGCACTCGAGCCGTCCGCGCGAATCCACCCAATCGAACACTTCGTCGATTTGGGCGCGCGCAATATTCCCGGAGATCTCCATGTCCCATCCGAGGTAGCAGGACTCGGGATCGATCTCTTCGAGCAGCGGCAGCCGCGAGGCATCGGCGCGCGCGGCGAAGGCGCCCAGGCGCTCCAGTTCGGCGAACATTCGAGTGGGCTCGTTACGCAATCGCAACAGGTCGGCGACCGGCTCAAACAGGATGCGCCAGCCGGCCACTCCGTGTTGCACCGGCGCGGCGCTCGGCGGTCCGGCTGGCGTAGCCGAAGCAGCGCCCTGCGGCCGCTCGCCCAGGATATGTGCGATGTCGCCGTTCAAACCGGCAATGCGGCTTTGGTCCAAGGGTTGCTCGGCTTCGGTCGCCGCGATCATTTCGCGCAAACAATCGCAGGCTTGCAGCAGGATCTGGATGGCTTCGGCGGTGATCGGCCGCACGCCGTTGCGCATCTCATCGAGCAGCGTCTCCACCCCGTGGGTGAAGCTCGCGACCTCGGTGAAGCCGAAGGTCGCCGAGCCGCCCTTGATCGAATGAGCGGCGCGAAAGATGGTATGAATGCTTTCGCCTTCGGCGGTTGCGCCTAACGTCAGGAGGCCGGCCTCCATGGCGTCAAGCCCTTCGCGGCTTTCCTGAAAGAAGACCTTGGCGATCTCCGCCATCTCCAGATCAAGTGTCATATCAGATAACGCGGGCGACGGTGGCCAGTAGTTGCACGGGATTGAAAGGCTTGACGATCCACCCGGTTGCGCCGGCCTGTTTGCCGGCCATCTTGCGTTCGGTGCTCGACTCGGTCGTCAATATCAGCATCGGCACCAATTTGTAGTGCAGCAGGCCGCGCAGCTCTCGTACCAAGGTGATTCCGTCCATGCGCGGCATATGCACATCGGTCAAGACGAGGTCGACGGGAGACTCACGCGCCCAATCCAGGGCTTCGACGCCGTCGCAGGTTTGCACGACCTCATAGCCGGCACTCTGCAGCGTGAACAGCACCATCTGCCGCATCGATGCCGAGTCGTCGACCGTAAGTATTTTCTTCCCCATTTGCAAATCGTCTCCGCTCAGCAGGCGCTCGTCTAACCGCGCAATCGACTGCAGGAATATCGGCAAATTCGCAAGAATCTTTATGCTCCGGAGCCGCCGGGCGCTTGCGCCGTGCGATTTGGGTCACAATCGGCGGACCGTGGGGCGAATGGAGGCTAGGCGGCGACCATGAGCGGGAGCACCTCCGCCGCGGTTCGCTGGGTTTGCGCCGCAATTTCCGCTATCGTCGCGTCGTCGAGCTTGGCTTGGCGCAACGCCCACGGGGAAATCGCAGGCGCATCGCGCAGATCGCTGCTGCCGATCTCCGCCAGCACTGCCACGCTATTGGCGATGTGGATGGCCGCGACTTCGGCGGGATATTCCCGTGCGGCCTCGGGCTGGTGATGGAATTCGATGCATGCGCGCAACGGGGGCGGCAATCCCCATCCGCGGGCGAGCGCGGCGCCGACAGCGGCGTGGTCGAATCCTATGACGTTTTGCTCGCACAAGTGCAAACCCTGGTCCTCAACGGAATCCGCGGACATCAGCAGAGCCTCGCGCGCGAGTTCCGGTACGCGATTGAAGATCACGAGTTGCCCAATGTCATGCAGCAGTCCGGCGACGAATGGCGTGTCGCCGCGTCGGGCGCCGCGGCGCGCGGCAATTTGATCCGCCGCGACCGCGCAAAGCACGCTGTGACGCCAGAAGGAAGCCATCGTGACCAATTCATTGGCAATACCGTCGAAGGTGTGCACCGCGGTGATCCCCACCGTCAGATCGCGTACCTGCCGCACGCCGAGGACGGTGATGGCGCGGCTGATGGTGGTGATCTTCCCTTGTTGGCCGAATACAGGGCTGTTAGCGATGCGTAGCAATCGGACGGTCAGCGCGGCGTCATGGCTTATTTCGCGTCCAATGTCGGTTGCGGAGGAGGTGGGATCCTCCACCATGCGCGCAATACGCAGCGCGACCTCCGGCAGCGTAACGAGGTCCTCGATATTTTCGACCAATCCCTGCGGAGTCAAATCCACCGTATTCACGATACCTCCTGCCCAAGCATCGGCAGGGGAGCGCAAAAACTGAGGGAGCCGAAACTACTTGCCGCTGATTTCCGCGGCGGCTTTGGCCAGTATCGCGGCGACCCGCTGCTGCTCTTCGCGCGAGCCATGCCATTTGTCTGCCAGAGCAAGCTTCAGATCGCGCCTGGCTCGATGCAGCTCGTGCGAGCCGCGCCGTTCGCGATCCAGCTCCTCGCCGCCATCTTCGGCATCGAGCACCCGGCGCATCCGATCCATCCGCTCTCCCACCCGGCCGAATTGCGCAAACAAGGCGTCCGCGGCGGCCAAGTGCTTGACCAGGTACTCTTTGCCCGGGGCGGTGATGCTGTACAGCTTGCGGGCGCCGTCGACGGCCACAGTGGCATGGCCGATCTCCTCTAGATACGTCAGCGCCGGATAGACCATGCCGGGACTGGGCACATAGAACCCTTTCGAGCGGTCATCCAGCTCCTTGATGATCTCGTAGCCGTAACGCGGCTTTTCATCCAACAACTTAAGTATGAGGAGTTGCAGGTCCGAAGAGGCCAGCTTTCGGCCCATGCCGAACCCGTGTCCGCCCCGGCCGCCGCCCTCCATGAACCGCTTGCCGAAATGGCTGAATCCGTGATCATGGCGCCCAAAAAAATGATGGAAGTGATGATGCATACTATCTCTCGATATGTCTTAAAACCTATCGTAAGATAATAGTATCTTAAAATAATGTCAAAGTCTTCCCGTGCCAGACCACGAGAGCTTGCAGGGCCCTGCTTTCCATCCGACTTGACATTGACACCGGGTGGCCGGCACCGCAAAATACGCGGCTCATTTTAGGGAGGGGTACCCAAGCGGCCAACGGGGGCAGACTGTAAATCTGCTGGCTTATGCCTTCGTAGGTTCGAATCCTACCCCCTCCACCAGCGAAGGATGAGGGTTCGTGCCATTGG
>DASXNX010000233.1:0-7900 GCA_036494725.1 Steroidobacteraceae bacterium | reverse complement strand
GGGCAACGGCCGGTTGGAGCCGGCCGTCAATTCTCCGGACTATGCGTACTACCTGCAGTGGATGCATTTCGCCGAAGGCTCGTTCGCCGCGCGCGTGATCGCGGACTATCGCGTCGCGCTGATCCAGGGCAAGCCGAAGACACCGGAAGGCCAGTACAAGCTGGTCGACACGGAAGCGGTGCTCAAGTTCATGGAGGATTTTTTGAGCAAGCATCCCTACTTCGGAGGCGCCGAATTTTCGGCCGCCGACATCATGATGCTGTTCCCGACCAATATCACCGAGGCATTCAACGTGGCGGACCTGTCGGCCTATCCGCACATCGTGGCATGGCGCACGAATGTAGAAGGCCGTCCCGCATACAAGAAGATGCTCGCGGTGGCGCGGCCCAATGGTGTGCCTATGGCGCCGAAGCCGCTGCCGAAGACCTGAGCGGAGCTCGACTCAGGGCTTCTTGGCGAAGCCGACGCCCGCTATTTTGCCGTCGGGTGCGAGGACGATTCGCCAGTCGACCAGGGCGTTATCGAACTTGAGTTCGTAGATGTCGGCCCCTCCGGGGCCGACGCCCTTGAAACTGAGCGTCTGCAGCGCCCCGAAACTCTTGATGTAGGCCACGCTGCGCGTCTCGTTCTCGCGCGCCAGCACGGCAAAATCCGGCGTGAATTGCCCGTAGTCCACGCTGGAGCGTTGCAATTCATCGACCAGCCGGCGCGTGGCGGCTTCGCTCCCGGGAAATGCCGTCTGATCCTTGTATCGCTTGGCGAGGGCATCCTCGAGACTCTTGGCCTCCGCGTCGTCGATGCGTTTGGCCGGATTGTCGCGTCCGTTCTGACGCAACACCACGCCCGTTGTCTTGCCATCGGCGCCGGCCTGGAAAATCAATTGGGCGTCGACGATTTTGTAGAAGAACTCGCGTTCGCTCTTGCCGTAAATCGCCGCACGCGGCTGTCCGGTCAGCTGCGCATACAGCTGATCCCCTTCGCGGGTGACGGAGATGATGGCGGTGGGCGCCATTTCGTAACGACCGACATAGTCATCGAGCCGATTCGAGTCGACCTTCACTTCCCGCGGCGCGCCTTCCGGAACCTCCAAGGGATATCGTGCGTCGATCAAATGCAGGCCGATGTCATCGACGCCGATGCCGGTCGACGCGTTCGACAGCGCCACGATCCCGACGCCGCTGCGTGGCGCGTACCCGATGAAGGTGCGATAGCCGCCGGTCCCGCCATTCTTCCAGATGATTTCATTGCCGCCGCGCGTGTCGATATTCCATCCCAACGCCGTGTCGATGAAGGGCTGACCCGTCGGCCGGTTCACGGTCAACATCGCCTTCATGGCCGGAGCGAGCGGTGTCTTGGTGTAACCCATCATGGCCGACAGGAACTTCAATAGATCGTTGGCGCTCGAGCGCAGCGCGCCCGCGCCGGCCAGTGCCGGGATATTCCATTCGGAAACCGTGACCAGATCCGCGGTGTGCCCGGCGGCAAAGCGATGCTGCAGATCGCCCGAGAGAGTTATCCAGGTGCTGTGCATCGCGAGCGGCTGGCAGATGCGCGTCTCAACCAGCGTTTGGTAGTCGGTGCCGGCGCGGCGCGCAAGACCCTGCCCCAGTAAGCCGAAGGCTAGATTGGAATATTCGTACTTGACGCCGATGTCGCGCTTGAGCTCGTAAGATGAAAGAAACGCGTAGAGCTGCTCATCGGTGTAGTCGGCGTAGGGATTTTCAGCGTTCTTTGGGCGGAAATTCTCCGGCATGCGCGGCAGGCCGGAGGTATGCGTCGCCAGATCGACGAGCGTGATCTGCCGCCCGCCGCGCTCCGGCATCTTCACCGATGCGGGAAGATATTTGGCTATGGGGTCATCGAGACGCACCTCGCCGCGTTGCGCCATATCAGCGAGCAACAGCGAGGTAAAAACTTTCGTGATGGAGCCGATCTCGAACAGGGTATCGCCGTTCAGAGGCCGGCTGTCGCCCTTCTCCAAGGCGCCCTGGGCAATGATCCGCTGTCCCTTGGCATCGATCACGCCGATGACGATGCCGATGCTTCGCTTTTCCGTATCGATGCGATTCACCAGGATCCGGCGGATCTCCGCATCCGAGGGTGCGTTGCCCTGTGCGCGTGCCGATGCGCCGGCGATGGCGAGAGCCGCGTAGACGAGACAAGCCAAATATAAGCGCGTCATTTGATGCACCCCGATGCTAGGCCGCCTGGTTCGTTGCTCCGCTCGCGATCCGCGCGAGCCCGGCTTCGATGGATTGCCTGACTTCGTCGTTGAGTTGCCGTGGGTCCTTGCCCGCAGAGGGGATCGGCTCACCGATGATCACGCGGATGGTTCCGGCCTTCTTCAGGATTCCACGCCGCACCCAGAAGTCGGATGCGTTGTGGGACAACGGCACCGCGAATTTGCCGGTTTCGGTGGCCAGGAGCGCGCCGCTCACGCCGTAGCGGCGCGACTCGCCGGCAACGACCCGCGTGCCCTCGGGGAAGATGATGACCCACAGTCCATCCGCGAGACGCTCCTTCCCCTGGTCGAGTACCTGGTTCACCGCTCGATGTCCTGCATTGCGGTTGATCGAAATGGGCCGCAGCAGCTTCAGACCCCAGCCGATCAAGGGTATCCAGAGCAACTCGCGTTTCAGCACCCACACCTGCGGCGGGAAAATCAAGAATTGAGCGATGGTCTCCCAGGCAGAGGTGTGATTGGCCATCACAATGTGATTGCCCGCCGGGATGCGCTCCCGTCCTTCCACGACAAATGTGAGTCCGCACACCTTGTTCAGAACCCAAAACACTTGCCGCGCCCAGGTGCGCGCGATCGCGAATTGCGTCCTGTAGGGCGCCCAGAATACCAGCGACATGATGCCGCCGAAGAGCAGCGCCGAAACCATCATGTAGGCGGTGTAGAACAGCGAGCGCGCGAACTGCATGGCGATCAGCCGGGCAATCGCGACAGATCCGCGACGCCGCTGAGCAATACCTGCACGTCGCGCAGCAATGCGAGCCGGTTGTTGCGCTTGAGCGGGTCTTGGTCCATCACCATGACGCGTTCGAAGAAATCATTCACCGGCGCGCGCAATCCCACCAGCGCTTGCAGGCTATCGGCATAACGCCGCTGGTCAGTCGCCTTGAGCACCGGGTCGCGCAATGCCGCGAGAGCCCGGTGCAAGTTCCGCTCGGCGTCCTCGGTCAAGCTTCCGGCGTCAACGACCCAATCGCCGCTCACCTGCGTCTTCTTGAGAATATTCGCGATGCGCTTGTTGATGGCGCTCAGGACGAAGGCTTCAGGCGAGGGCAGGAAATCTCTGAGAGCGTCCAAGCGCGTCTTGGCATCCAGCATTGAACGCGGACGGCTCGCCAGCACCGCGTCGAGCATCTCGGGCGTGGTCGCCGGCGGTTGCAGCCACAAACTGCGCAGGCGCTCGGCAATGAAGTCGTAAACTTCCTCGACCACCGCGGGTCGTTGCACCGGTTGCGCCGCGGCCGCGGCGCGCAGCAACTTGAACAGATCCAGCTCCAGCCGCGCTTCGAGCACGATGCGCAATACGCCGAGCGCGGCGCGGCGCAGACCGAAGGGATCCTTGGTGCCCGTAGGTCGCTGCTCGATGGCGAATATCCCGACCAAGGTGTCGATCTTGTCGGCCAGTGCAACCGCCTGACCGATTTTCGTGGCGGGAATGGGGTCGCCGGCAAACCGGGGCCGATAATGTTCTTCCAGCGCCAGCGCCAATTCCTCCGGTTCGCCTTGCGCTTGGGCGTAGTAGCGGCCCATGGTGCCCTGCAATTCCGGAAACTCGCCCACCATGGCGGTCATCAAATCCGCCTTCGCCAGTTGCGCCGCCTGGCCGACCAGGTTCCCCGCGCCGATGCTGCCGCCGATCAATTCGGCCAGCGCGGTGATGCGCGAGGTCTTGTCCGCATAGCTGCCCAACTTGGCCTGATAGGTCACGCCCTCGAGCCTCTTGGCCTGCTCTTGCAACGGAGTCTTTCGGTCCTTCTCCCAGAAGAAGGCCGCATCGCTGAGGCGCGGCCGCACCACTCGCTCATTTCCTTCCCGGACCTTGGAGGGATCGCGGCTCTCGATGTTGCTCACGGTGACAAACCAGCCGTTTAGCCTGCCGGTGGAGTCTTCCACCGGGAAGTAGCGCTGATGATCTTGTACGGTCGCGATCACCACCTCGCGCGGCAAATCCAAGAATCGCCGCTCGAACTGGCCCGCAAGCGGCACCGGCCATTCCACCAGCGCTGTGACTTCCTCCAGCAGGGCATCTTCGATCAATGCGATGCCGCCGACATCGGCTGCCGCCGCGCCCACGCCTTTGCAGATCTTGTCGCTGCGCTCGGTAAAATCTGCGATCACCTTGGCTGACCGCAGCCGTCGTGCGTAGCCCTTGGCGTTCTTGAGGGTAATCGGCTTCGGCGCATGAAAGCGATGGCCGAAGGTCACGCGTCCGGCGGCAATTCCCAGAATCTCCGCGGGCACCACTTCCTCCCCGTAGAGCAGCACCACGGAATGCACGGGTCTGACGAACTCAGCGCTGCGAGCGCCCCAGCGCATGCGCTTCGCAATGGGCAGGGCCCCGATCGCTTCATTGACGATGCCGGCCAACAAGGCGGCGGTAGCGGCACCACGCTCGGTACCGCGATATTGTAACCAGGCTCCCTTTTCGCTTTTGATCGTCGATAGGTCCGCTACGGCAACGCCGCAGCTCTTGGCGAATGCGGCCGCCGCCTGTGTCGGCTTGCCTTGCGTATCGAAGGAATTGGCGAGCGGCGGGCCGCGCCGCTCCACCTGCCGATCCGGCTGATTTTCATGGAGCTTTTCTATCCAAGTTGCAAGCCGGCGCGGCGTGGCATAGGCATGAATCCGGCCGTGCACGATACCGGCGCGGTCGATGCCGCCGGCAATGCCGGCGGTGAGGGCGTCCGATAGTTGAAGCAGGGTGCGCGGCGGCAATTCCTCGGTGCACAGCTCGAATAGCAAGTCCCGCGATCCCATCAAGCCACTCGCATTGCGCTGTTTTTGAGCAGCGGAAATCCAAGTGCTTCGCGGCTCTCCCGATAGGCTTCGGCCACTCCGCGTGCCAGCGTTCGCACGCGAAGAATGAAGCGCTGTCGCTCGGTGACGGAGACTGCATGACGCGCATCCAGCAGATTGAAAGAATGCGATGCCCGCAGCATTTGCTCGTAGGCTGGCAGAACCAGCTTGTCCTTCAGCAGTTCTGTGCAAGCCGCCTCGCAGGCGTCGAACTGCGCCGCGAGTACCGCGGTATTGGCTTTCTCAAAGTTATAGGTCGATTGCTCCACTTCGTTTTGATGGAACACGTCGCCGTAGGTGACCGTGCCGAAGGGGCCGTCGGTCCAAACGATATCGAAAATGCTTTCCTTGCCTTGGATATACATCCCTAAACGCTCGAGGCCATAGGTGATCTCGCCCATTACGGGGCGGCAATCCTGTCCCCCGACCTGTTGAAAGTAGGTGAACTGCGAAACCTCCATACCGTTGAGCCAGACCTCCCAGCCCAAGCCCCACGCGCCCAGAGTGGGTGATTCCCAGTTGTCTTCGACAAAGCGCACGTCGTGGGTCAGCAAGTCGAAGCCCAGGTATCGCAGAGAGTCCAAATATAGGTCCTGGAAATCGTCGGGCGATGGCTTGATGCAGACCTGAAATTGATAGTAGTGCTGTAGTCGGAACGGGTTGTTGCCGTAGCGGCCATCGGTGGGCCGGCGCGACGGCTGTACATAGGCTGCGCTCCAGGGTTCCGGTCCGACTGCGCGCAAGAATGTGGCCGTGTGGAAAGTACCCGCGCCCATTTCCATGTCGTACGGCTGGAGCACCACGCACCCTTTGGCCGACCAGTATTTTTGCAGGGCAAAAATCAGATCCTGAAAGGTCCTGGGGGGCGAGGGAGCGTGGGGCATGATTCTTTCTGAAAGAGGCAAAGCCCGCGAGTATAACGATGCCCCAAAAAGCTGTCTTATTTCCCCGTGCACCCAAATAGCTCATTTCCGCAGCGCGCGTACCGGCTTGCAGTGCAAAATTGACGTGAAATCCGTCTTTGCACCAAATTGGGGCTCTGTTTCTTAGGCAACGATCTATTATGATGCATGCCGCAGCCGCCGGCATTGCAAGTGCTTGATCCATATATGCACGCTAATGGCACATTAGCTGCATTGCTCTGTAGCCCTGAGGAACTCAGGTTTCTTTCACGCAACTTTCGCGAGGACGCAAATGACTCCCGCCGATGTTTTGAAATTTATTAAAGAAAAAGAGGCGAAATTCGTCGATCTCCGCTTTACTGACACGATTGGCAAGGAACAACACGTCACTGTGCCGACGCGCCTGGTGGATGAGGGGTTTTTCAAGGATGGGAAGATGTTTGACGGCTCGTCGATCGCGGGCTGGAAGGGTATCAACGAGTCCGACATGATTTTGATGCCGGATCCGGCCACGGCCGTCATCGATCCTTTCTACGAAGAGACCACACTGAATTTGCGCTGCGATGTGATCGAGCCCATGACCATGCAGGGCTACGGCCGCGATCCCCGTTCGCTGGCGAAGCGCGCCGAAGCACACTTGAAAGCTTCCGGAGTTGCCGACTCGGCGCTGTTTGGCCCGGAAAACGAATTCTTCATTTTCGACAAAGTCACCGTCAGCTCCAGCATGAACGGCTGTGCTTACGAGGTCGATTCTTATGAAGGTGCCTGGAACTCCGGCAGGACCTACGAGGACGGCAACAGGGGTCATCGACCGGGTGTGAAGGGCGGTTATTTCCCGGTGCCGCCGGTGGATTCCCAGCAAGACATTCGCACCGCGATGTCCATGGCCTGCGAAGAGATGGGGCTGAAGTTCGAGGTGCATCACCATGAAGTGGCCACCGCCGGACAGGGCGAAATCAACGTCGCCGCGAATACATTGACGAAGAAAGCGGATGAAGTGCAGATCCTGAAATACGCGCTGCAGAACGTGGCCAATGGATATGGAAAAACCCTTACTTTCATGCCGAAACCCATCGTCGGCGACAACGGCAACGGCATGCATGTGCATCAGTCGCTGCAGAAGGACGGCAAGGCGCTGTTCGCCGGCGATAAGTACGGCGGCCTCTCGGACACAGCGCTCTACTATATCGGCGGCATCATCAAGCACGCGCGAGCGATCAACGCGTTCACCAATGCCAGCACCAACAGCTATAAGCGCCTGGTGCCGGGATTCGAGGCGCCCGTCAAACTGGCGTACTCGGCCCGCAATCGTTCCGCCTCCATCCGAATTCCCTGGATTTCGAATCCCAAGGGCCGGCGTATCGAGGTGCGATTCCCCGATGCCACGGGTAACCCGTATTTCATGTTCGCCAGCATGTTGCTGGCGGGACTGGACGGCATTCAGAACAAGATTCATCCCGGTGACCCCGCCGACAAGGATCTCTATGACCTGGAGCCGGAGGAAGACAAGAAGATTCCGACCGTCTGTCACTCGCTCGACATGGCGCTCGATTACTTGGACAAGGACCGCGGCTTCTTGAAGGCCGGCGGCGTATTCACCGACGATCTGATCGACGCCTATATCGAGCTGAAGATGAAGGAAGTGACACGCCTGCGTATGACCACGCATCCGATCGAAATTGAGATGTATTACAGCTTGTAGGGTTCCAGGGTGCTTAAGGCCTTAAGGTGACGGCGGTCACGCCGCCGTCACCTGGTTTTGTGGTCCGGAGACGTAAGGACTATGCTTTCGAATTATGCACCCGCGGAAATCATGGCTAGGGTTTGGCCTGTTGCTGGCTTTTTCGGCGCAGGCCGCCGTGATCTACAAATGGGTGGACGCGGACGGAGTGGTCCACTATTCCGATCAGTCGGCGCCCGGCGCCGAGAAGATTTTCACGGCGAGCGCCCCATCCTCGGGACC
>DASXNX010000232.1:0-26158 GCA_036494725.1 Steroidobacteraceae bacterium | reverse complement strand
TACGGTATCTCAGGATGCGACCATCGTGGCGGCGGATGGGAAACTGACGCGCGAAGCATTCCATCCTGCCAAGAATCCGCCGATCGACTGCTTCTACGTTTATCCGACGGTGTCGGGTGAACCGGGCGGAAATTCCGATCTCAATATCACCTCGGCCGAAAGATCGGTTGTGAACGCGCAATTTGCGCGCTTTGCGGCCAAGTGCCGGCTGTTTGCGCCGATGTACCGGCAAGTCACACTGACCGCGCTGCGCGCGATGATCGCGGGAACACCGATATCGGTTGACCGTGATTTGGGATACAACGACGTGGTTGCGGCCTGGAATTACTACCTGGCGCATGACAACAAGGGCCGGGGCGTCGTGCTTGTGGGCCACAGTCAGGGATCGGGCGTTTTGACGCGGCTTATCAAGGAAGAAATCGACGGCAAGCCCATCCAGGACAAGATCATCTCGGCGATCCTGATGGGAACCAGTTTGCCCGTACCCAAGGGCGCCGATGTCGGCGGTGCGTTCAAGCATGTTCCTGTGTGCCGCACGAACCGCCAAACTGGTTGCGTCATTGCTTTCGCCGATTTCCGCTCCAATGTGCCTCCGCCGGCGAACTCGCGTTTCGGTAAGGCGCCTGAAGGCATGCAAGCGGTTTGCGCCAATCCAGCGGCGCTTGGAGGCGGATCGGGCATGCTCGACGCCTATCTGTCGGTAAACAAGATCTCCACGGGCGCCGATGGTCCTCGCGAGCCCTTCGATTGGACTCAGCCGGCGAAACCGATTGAGACTTCCTTCGTCAAGGTGCCGGCGCTCCTGAGTGCCGAGTGCGTGTCAAACGATCACGGCTCTTATCTTGCGGTGACGGTGCATCCGACTCCGGGCGGTGCACGCACCAACGATATTTCCGGCGACGTGGTCGTGAACGGGCAAGTGCTCGAGGACTGGGGTCTGCATTTGATTGATGCCAATCTGACCATGGGCAACTTAGTCGCCATCGTGGGCGATGAAACCAAGACGTACATGTCGGCGAAGAAATAAGCCCGACTACGCGGTGCGCGCGAAAGCGCAGCGACCGGAGAGGGGACAGCGGCCGCAATGCGGGTGGCTGCGCTTGCACAGTTGCTGTGCGTGGCGATTGAGCAGGAGGTACGCCCGTGTCCTGGCCTCGAATGTGGCGGGCAACGCCTCGAGCAGGTGCTGCGCGTCGGCGTAGCGGGCGAGGGCGGCCCGGGACGCTTAGCGCGGCGACACGCACCGGGAAGGCAACGCGGGTTTGGTCGAGGCCGGCGGCGGACTGCTCAGAGTTGCGCCTTCGGCGGCGAGTTGATCGAAGGCCACCTGCTCGAGGGCGACTACCTGAGCCGATGAGAGGCCCAGCTCGAAGCCCGAGCACTCATTGCTTCCCAGGGATCTCGGATCGCGGCCGGTGATGCTGCCGAACACGACCAATGCTTCCAAGTAATAGCCGTACGCGCTGGCGTGGTAGTTGTCGTAGGCCCACAGATCGATTTTGCCGGCATCGATTCCGTCGTAGGGATTGGAGTCCGCGATGCCGGCGTGCATGGCGCGCACCCAGGCATCGCCCACGGGAACGACCCTGACGCCGGCTGTTCCGCCCGCCGCGCGGTTGTAGCCATCGCGAATGTCGTGATCCATCGCTTCGATCGGCTTGCCGTACCACGCGCCCTTGGGATCATAGGTCTGATCGGCCCGGGGCCAAGTGGCCATGATCCGAATATCCGCCGCCGGATTTTTAACCCGCAGAAACTCCGCCATCTGGTGCACGCTGGCGATTAAAATGCCGGGATCGCCGGGTTTCTTTGGGTCCAACGTGCTGAATCCATGCATGACCACGGCATCCCATGGCCGTTGCCCGATGATCTCGAGCTTGTGCTCCAAGTGCCAATCGATGCCGACACCCGGTTCCGTTTCGAGATAGACCTCATACGACAGTCCCGCCTGGGAGGTAAATGACTTGAATAGCGCTGGCACACCGCCTTGCCCGCCGCCGTTGAGATCCGTGACGCTGTCGGCTCTGTAGTAGCGGACCGCGGAGCCGTAGCCGAAGGTGAAACTGTTGCCGATGAATAAGATGCTCCCGGCAACCGCGCCGCCCGAAACAAGCAGCAAACCGCACGTCAGCACGTAGCGCAGGCTGCGTTGCAGCCGGTGTACTATGGCGACGATGATGCTTTGAGCGAACATAGGCCGATATTATGAGCCGCGACGACGAAGATCGCATCTTGCACGGTTTGTACTATTACCGCGAGAACATCGAGGAGGATGTTCAGGTGACAAGCGAGCAGTTGTTATGGCTCGCCATGCATCCCTTGCGCGAGGGCGAAGCTTGGCGCCGCGACGGCAAGCTGCAAAGTCTCGATGCCTCGGCGTTTCCGGAGGACATCCGCGCAAAGTTGCTTACCGTCAAGATCGAGCTGCCGCTTCGCTACCTGCAATACCGCCGGCTGATCACATTCGCGAGACGCAGCGATGGCACAATCTATGCGGCGGTGACGTTTGCGGGCGCGGACCGCGCCATCCGCCTGCACACGCGGCGCGGCCGGGCGGACTTATGGTACCGCGAGCACCGCGACGGAATACTCGGCGTGAGCATCACGGTCTTGATTTCGTTCATCACCGCACTGATCACAGCGCTCGCGGCGAACAAACTATTGAGGCCCTGAGCAGCGTTTGCAGCAGGGAATTTTCCTGAATTGACATATCCGGCCCATCGGCATTTTCTGTGACGTGCGTCACAGGCGTTATGGTGTGTCGCCAAATTTAGACAAAGCGATTCGTCGAGAATACTGCGCATCTTACTGTGCTGTTTTAGCAACGGGAAATGCGCCACATGTTACCAAGATCGCGTCGCGGACAATCGATTCTCGCGGCCGTGGGAGCTGCCGCCGCTTTGTGTTTCACGGGACTGAGCTTCCGCGGTGACACGCATGCGCTAAGCGCGGCGGCGGCCGGCCCGAATGTGGCGTCACCGCCACCGCCGCAATCGAGCGTGGCGGCCGCCTTGCAGCGGCATCACTACATCGTTCAAGCGGGGAGTGCGGAAGTCGCGCGCAGCGCGGTATCGGACGCAGGTGGTGTCGTGACTCGCGATCTTAGCGTCATTCGCGCCGTGGCCGCGGCGCTCGATGAACACGAACTCGCGCAGCTGGGTGCCGCGCGAATCCCAGCGCTGCATATCTTTGAAGACGCCTCGGTCATTGCGAGTTCTGCGGGAGTATTGCCCGAAACTTACTATCCCGGTGAAGTCGACGCCGCCAATTTGCAGGCGAGGGGCATGACCGGCAGCGGCGTGACCGTCGCCGTGCTCGATTCGGGCCTGTGGAATCAAGAAGGTCCGCTGCAAAGCGCGCCGGGCGCCGGCCGGTCGAGAGTGCTGGCTCAGTACGATGTGATTTTGGCACGGCAAAATCCCGGCTACTACTTGCCTGCGTTCCTGGAGTCATACAGCCGAAACATCACTGATCCATTTGGTCATGGCACGCACGTCACGTCGATCATCGCCAGCAGCGGCGTCGCCGTGACCGGAAGATTTCAGGGTGTGGCTCCCGGCGTCAACTTGGTCTCAGTGCGCGCATTGGACGCCAACGGCGAGGGGCAGTATTCCGACGTCATCAGCGGCATTCAGTGGATCATCAACAATCGATTTCGATACGGAATACGAGTGCTCAATCTGTCGTTGGGTGCGCCGCCCTCGGGCCCGTACTGGCAAGACCCGCTCAATCAGGCAGTCATGGCCGCGTGGGCATCGGGAATCGTGGTGGTAACGGCCGCCGGGAATCGTGGTCCGGACCCGTTATCCATCAACGCTCCCGGGAACATTCCGTATGTGATTACGGTCGGGGCGGTCACCGATAATTATTATCCGATGCAACCCGCGCAATATCGGCTCGCATCCTTCTCGTCCGCGGGACCGACTTTTGAAGGATTCGTGAAGCCTGATGTGCTCGGCATGGGAGGGCATATCACGGCATACGCGCCCAATAACAGCACGCTGGCAATGGAGTTTCCGAGCTGGATGACGGAACCCTACAGCGACATGACCATGTCCGGTACCTCTCAGGCGGCTGCGACGGTAAGCGGCGTGGTTGCACTGATGCTTCAGGTCAATCCATTGTTGACGCCGGATCAAGTGAAATGCCATCTCATATCGGGTGCTCATCCCGCGGTCAATTCCTCGGGGTCCCTGGCGTACAGCGTTTTCCAGCAAGGCGCAGGCCTCGTGGATGCGCACGATGCGGTCTACAGCAACGCATCGGGTTGCGCCAATCAGGGCATCAACGTAAAGCTCGATCTCGCGGGCTTGCAACACTACGGCGGGCGGGCGAATGAAGATGCCAACGGGAACTTCTACATCATGCAAGCCTCGACTCCTGCCCCGAACCTGGTGAGTTCATTGCTCGGGGGCGTCGGAGCCTTGGTCAGCAGCATCCCTATCGTGGGCCGCTTGTTGCAAGACGTGCCGTTGCTGGGCGATGGCTTGCTGTGGAACGGCGCTTACACGACGAGCAGCGGGTTTACTTGGACCGAGGGCTATACCTGGACCGAGGGCTATACCTGGACCGAGGGCTACACGGGTGTCGACGTTCCCCTTCAGGAATAGCGCCAGAGCAGCAATGCGCAGTCGCGGGCTTGGCGTCTTGGCGGCCTGCCTTATGGCGGTGCTGAGCGATCCAGCGCAAGCGGCTGCCCCGGTCCCTGCCGCTCGACCGATGTATTTCGAGCATCTGACGACTCGTGACGGGCTGTCGATGAGCACCGTCAATACCATCCTGCAAGACTCGGCCGGATATATCTGGCTCGGCACTGAAAGCGGCCTCGATCGATACGATGGTTATTCCGTTCACGAATATCGGCGTCAGCGCGGGGATGCGCACGGCCTGGCCAGCGACTATATCTGGTCGATTGCCGAGGACGTGAACGGCGATCTGTGGCTGGCTACCGACGGCGGTGGGGTTGCGCGCTGGGAGCGCAAGACCGATCAGTTTCAGCAATTCAGACATGACCCCAAGCTGCCGCAGAGTCTGGCCAGCGATGCGGTGCGCGCGCTCATTATCGATCGGCGAGGCCGTATTTGGGCAGGAACCAAGGATCAGGGTCTCGATGTATTGGACCCCAACACCGGCGTGACGCGGCACTATCGTCATCGCGATGGAGATACGCATTCCCTGGCGGCCGATTCCGTGGACTCCGTTTATGCGGATCATCTGGGACAGATCTGGGTCGGCACCGACAGAGGTTTGAGCCGTTACGACCCGGCAATCGATGGTTTCGCAAACATCGTTGCCAGTCTTGACGGCGTGCAGCTCAGCGATCTACGCATTCGCACGATTCGCGAGGATCACGTCGGTGCGCTTTGGCTTGGAATCGTCAATGGCGGACTGATTCGTCTCGAGCCGGGCAACGATCGGCTGACGCTGTTTCGCCATGATCCGCAGAATCCCAAATCATTGAGTCACGATTCCGTATGGGCGGTGCTGGAGGACAGCGCACAGCGGCTGTGGGTGGCCACCGGCGATGGCATAGATCTGTTCGATCGCACCGGCGGCTCATTCGTCCACTACGGTCACGAAACAGACAACCCGCAGAGCCTGCACTCAGGCATCGTGCTGACTTTGTACCAAGATCACGGCGGCATTCTGTGGGTCGGCACTCGCGAGGGAGGCGCCAGTCACTGGAATCCGCGCGGCTGGTTGATGGGGCACTACTTGAGCAACGCGTTCCGCTCTACAGCGATCACGGCATTTGCCGATGACGCCAATGGCAAGGTTTGGGTCGGAACCTTAGGATCCGGACTCGTTGAGATTGACGGCCGAACGGGCATCGAGCGCCGCGTTGGCGGCCTGACGGACGATCGCGTCATGGCGCTGCTGTATGAGCCGCGCGGGGTCCTGTGGATTGGCACCATGTCCGGCGGTCTCGCCAAGCTCGATGTCGCCACGGGGAAACTCAAGGTCTTTCGCTCCGTTGCGGATGATCCGAGTACGCTGCCGGCCAGCGGCGTCATGTCGCTGTACGAAGACCGCGGCAGCACGCTGTGGGTCGGAACTTTTCGTGGCGGGCTGGCCAGCATCGATCGCGCCAGCGACGGCGTAACGCGCTATCCCTTCAAGCTTGCCAATGCAAACTCGCTCAGCAGTTCAATGGTGAGCGCCATCCTCGAGGACGGCCTCGGCAACCTTTGGATTGGTACCCCGGGCGGCGGACTCAATCTGCTTGAGCGCAAAACCGGCCGCTTCTACGCCTACCACCGGGATGATCGCGATCCTGCCAGTCTTGGCGATGACCGGGTTTATGCGCTGCATATCGATCAGCACGGCGCGCTATGGGCGGGAACGGCCGGCGCCGGTCTCGAACGCGTTATCGGCAGTTCGGCTGATCCCGGTAAGGTGCGCTTCGAAAGCCCAGCGAGCCTCAAAGGCCTGTCCAACCAGGTGGTGTACGGCATCGAATCGGATGGAAAGGACCGGTTGTGGCTGAGCACCAATAGCGGTCTGGCGCGGTTTGATCCCCGCGCGCGCGAAATCAAGATGTTCCATCAGGTGCAAGGGTTGCAGGACGAGGAATTCAGCTTCAACGCGCACTATAAGAGCGCCGACGGCACGCTGTTCTTCGGCGGCAACAACGGATTCAATGCATTTTCTCCGGCGCAGCTCGCTGTGGACGCGCCGGCGGCAACCAAGGCGGATGCGCCGGCGCCGCGCGTCGTACTGACGACCGCCGCGAAGCTCAATCGCCCGATTGCGCCCCAAGACTTACCCAGCGCCACGCGCCCTCTGCAACTGGCCTACGATGACAAGCTGCTGACGATGGACTTCGCCGCGCTGGACTTCACTTCTCCCGCCAACAATCGATATGCCTATCAATTGCAGGGATTCGATGCCGCTTGGATCGACGCCGGAGCGATGCATCGCGCAACCTATACCAATCTGGATGCCGGAGACTATGTATTCAAGGTGCGCGCCGCCAACGCCGACGGCATATGGAGCAAGGACGAGTTGCGCATCCCGGTGCACGTTGCTCCGGCACCATGGAATACAGTCGCGGCTCGCATGGTCTATCTCTTGGCGTTCATTGCGGCCGCAATCTATCTGTGGCGTCTGCAACGGCAACGGCGAGAACGCGAAAAACGCTACAACCGCCAGCTAGAACATACGGTACGAATGCGCACGCGCGAACTGGAAGAGCGCAATCAGCAGCTGGAAGTCTTAAGCCGTGCCAAGAGCGATTTCGTCGCGCGCATGAGCCACGAATTGCGCACTCCGATGAATGGCGTTCTGGGAATGACCAGTCTCCTGCTCGATACTCATATCGATGCTTCGCAGAGGCGCTTTGCCGAAGCCATTCATCGTTCCGCGGACTCGCTGCTCGCCATCGTGGATGATGTCCTGGACTTCTCCAAGATCGAGGCCGGGCGATTGCAGTTGGATCCGGTCGAATGCGATTTGCTGGAACTGGTTGAACACACAGTGGAAATGCTGGCTGCGCGCGCCGCGACCAAGGGCATCGAACTGTTATGCGACACCCCGGCCACGGCACTGCCTCGCGTGCGAATAGATGCGGCGCGGCTGCGCCAAGTGCTGGTCAACCTTGGCGGTAACGCGGTGAAATTTACCGAGCGCGGCGAAGTCATTTTACGTTTAACGACCCTCGACGCGGACGGTAACTTGCTGAAGGTACGCCTGGAAGTTGCCGATACCGGCGTGGGCATCGCACCCGAGAACCAGTCGCGAATTTTCGAAAAATTCGCGCAAGAAGATGCATCGACGACTCGCCGCTTCGGCGGCACCGGTCTCGGACTGGCAATTTCTCGGCAGCTCATCGATCTCATGGGCGGACGGCTCGAACTGGTCAGCTTGCCGGGGAAGGGCTCGAGCTTTTCCTTTGAATTGACGCTGCCCTTGGCCGATCAGGCGCAAACACCGGTGCGGCCCCAAGACCTCGCTGGCCTGCGCGTCCTGGCCATCTATCCCAACGCTGCTGGCCGCATCATTGTCAGCCGCGCCTTGCGGGCCTGGGCCTGCGACGCGGCCGAAGCCGCTTCTTTGGCAGAAGCCGCCAAGCTCTCGACGGGCTGTAAATACGATGCGTTGGTCGTTGACGAATGTCTGATTCCCGAGGCCCCGGAATTGTGGCAAGCGGTGCTTCAGCGGCAATCCGCGAACACCAAAATTGTCCGGCTCGTTAGTTTTGTCAGTCTTGGCGCACATTCGGCAGCGGCTGATTCGCGATTGGAGCTGCAGTTGACCAAGCCCTTGCGTCTCACAGAATTGCATCGTTTGCTCGCCGGCTGCAGCGACGCTAGCTCGGATGTCGCGGAGCGTACCAACGTGCTCAACAAGCCCGCCGGGGTGCTTGCGCCGCTCAAGGGGCGCGTGTTGGTAGTCGAAGATCAGCCCTTAAATCGAGAAGTAGCGATCGGCATGCTCAGCTCCCTTGGGTTGCAGGTGGACACAGCCTGCGATGGGCAGCAAGCACTGGAGGCGAGCGAAACGCAGCACTTCGACGCGATCTTGATGGACTGCGAAATGCCGGTCATGGACGGATTCTCCGCGACCGCCGCGCTTCGCCGGCGCGAACGACCGGGCATTCATGTTCCCATCATCGCCCTTACCGCGGACGCAACCCGCGCCGGCCGTGCGGCCTGTCTGGCGGCGGGTATGGACGATTATCTTGCGAAACCCTTTCGACGCGAAATGCTGCACCGGATGCTTGAGGAGTGGCTGGAGAAGGGACGCAAGCGGACGTCGGCCATTGCCGGGCGCCCGCCCTCCACGCCGGCGAGACTGACACAGCAGGCGCAGCCGAGTGAAGCCACGCTGGACGACGCAATCTTGGGCGCGCTCCGTGCCCTGCCAAAGAGCGGCCACAAAAATATGCTGACGCACATTGGTGAATTGTACCTGGCGGACTCGCGGGGTCTCATCGCGTCAATCGAGAAATCTCTGACCACCGGCAACGCCGCCGAGCTAGCGCGCGCCGCGCATGCGTGGCGGTCGTACAACGGCAATGTCGGGGCGCACGGACTGGCGGGGCTTTGCCGGGAGTTGGAAAACCTGGCGCGTCTGGGGAACTTGGTCGGTGCCAGGGAAATCTATGCTCGGATCCAATCTCTGCACAGCCGCGTCTGCGACGAGTTGCAGATGAAAATGCGCAAGTCCGCATGAGCACGCCATCCGAATTGGTGCATGTACTGATCGCGGATGACGACGCGATCACCCGTGAAATCGCCGCCGCCATGCTAGGCGGCGCAGGATTCATCGTGCAGGCGGTGGCCGGCGGCGATGCCGCCTTGGCCGCGTGCGCGTTGCGAATGCCGGATATCGCGCTGCTCGACGTGGAAATGCCGGAAGGCGATGGATATCAAGCGTGCGCGAGAATCCGAAGCTTGCCGGGGGGCATGGACTTGCCGATCGTCATGGTAACCGGATGCGACGATACCCGGTCGATCGATCGCGCCTACCAGGCGGGCGCCACGGACTTTGTCGCCAAGCCCATCAATTGGCCGTTGTTGGCTTACCGGATTCGCTATGTATTGCGCGGCGCGCGCACCGTTGAGGCTTTGCGCGCCACCGACGCCCGCATCCATCGATTGGCGTACTTCGATGCGCTGACCGGGCTGCCCAACCGCGAGTGGCTGCGCGAATTCCTGTCCCAATCCCTGGCGGCCGCGCGCGACCGCGCCACGCAATTGGCGCTCCTTTACGTCGATTTGGACCAATTCAAGCGCATCAACGATACCTTGGGCCGCGGGACGGGAGATGCGCTGCTGTGCCAGGTAGCCGAGAGATTGCAGAGCGCCTTCGACCCGCAGAACGTCGCGGCGCGCATCGCCCGCGTCGGCGGAGATGAGTTCGCGATCGTGCTTGAAGGCGCGGACCTCTCGAAAGCGAAGCAAGCAGCGCAGCGCGTGGCATCAATGCATGAGGCGCCCATCAAGCAGGGAAACTACGAACTCGTCGCCACGCTCAGCATCGGGTTGGCCACATTTCCTGATCACGGCGCGGATGCGGAGAGTCTCTTGAAGAACGCCGAGGCGGCAATGTATGAGGCCAAATCAAGCGGCCGAAATCAGCTGAGCGTCCACGACGTCGAGGTGAATGCGCGGGCACTGAAACGCCTGTCGCTGGAGATGGAATTGAGGCGGGCGATCGAGGATTCGAAGCTGGATGTTTTCTACCAGCCGAAGTTCGGCGCACAAAGCCTGGAGCTGACCGGGGGGGAGGCTTTGCTTCGTTGGTTTCATCCCGAACGGGGCCAGATCCCGACGGCGGAATTCATTGCCGTGGCTGAAGAGACCGGACTGATCGGCGACATTGGCCGCTGGACTCTACAGCGCGTATGCGCAGATCTTTGCCGATGGCGTGAGGAAGGCCTTGCGTTGCCTCACGTCGCTGTAAACGTGTCGGGGCGCGATTTCATGCGCCCTCAGGCGCTGTTGCAGCTGGGTGATATTGTCAGCCACGCCGGCTTGTCGCCATCGCAATTCGAACTCGAATTGACCGAGGGCGTGCTGATGCGCGACGCCGAGGCTGGAAGACGCTCGCTGCTTTCGTTGAAGGAATTCGGCTTTTCGATTGCCATCGATGATTTCGGCACCGGCTATTGTTCGCTCAATTATCTTAAGCGCTTTCCGCTCGATACCCTGAAGATTGATCGTTCATTCGTCGCCGACATCACCGACGATGCGGACGACGCCGCGATCGTGCGCGCGATCATTGCGCTCGGCCACAGCCTTGATCTTAAGATCGTGGCCGAAGGCGTTACCACGAGCGCGCAGCTTCGCTACCTCCAGGCCGAGGGCTGCGATGCCATACAGGGATTCTTGATGAGCGCTGCCGTGCCTCCACCGGCGTTCCGTGAAATGCTGTGCATGCCCCGGGCTTCTGTTGAATTCGAAGCGGTTCCAGCGCGGCTCACGGGAACGCTCGGCGCCGCGCATCGACGCAGGAAATAAACGCCGCGTAACTCCAGGCGAGCTGTTGCGCCGAGCGCTGGGCACCGCTGTGTTGATCGAACTGTTCGGAGAGATCGCCGCTGGGCGGCGTATATGCTCGGACGGTTTCAAGAAAGGCGTCGCCGCGTTTGATCAACTCCTTGGCATCGGGCGAGCGCGCCGCGGCGCGAAAGCAGAACTCCGCCGCGGCCAGCGTCGAAAAATAGTACGCGCCGCCGGAATAATAGACATCACCCGGATAGCGGCCCATGGCGGGGGCCCGCGTTGCCGGCCGATTTCGATTGATTGCGTAGTCCGCATCGAACAGCATCTCAAGCTTCGCCAGCGTGGCGTGCATTTTTGGATCGAACACCGAATGGGATTCGCCGTCTCCTCCCGCGTGCAATGCGGCGAGGATGACGGAAATGTCGAGCTCCTTGGCTGAGACCGCGTTGTCGTCCAGCACGCGCGAGCAGTAGAACCGAGGACCTTCCCGCCAATATCCATCGAGCCGGCGCAGTATTTCGAGCGAATCGGCGCGGCACACCGCGGCCGCGGCGTTGTCCGCTCGCTTTTCGTACCACGCGGCGCCCAAGCCCAGCGCGGTCGCAGCCGCCCTCAGTGTGTAGTAATGCAGGCCTTTTTCTTCTTCCCAAATGTCGAAACCCGATTCACGCCAGTATCGGCGCGTATATTCAAGATGGGCGAGAAGCAGCGTGTCGATGGCGAGCTTGAGTTCGCCTGGCGGACCGGCGCTCTGCAGCCATCGCATCAGCGTAATGGCCGTCATGGCAGGGCCGTCACGCTGGGGCCGCGGCCAGCTGGAGATATCGAGCGTGCCATCGGGATTCACGCGCGTCTCGCCCGCCGCTTTATCGCCCTGCACCGACGAAAGTTCCTCATTGCTGCGCAGAAATCGACGAAAATCGGGTGCGACTGCGTCGCGCCAGGCCGCTGAGTGCGCGAGCCCGTGTCCATCAAGACCCGATAGTGACAGGCTGAAGGAGACGAAGTCGGCGAAGTGGGCGAGCGCGTCGATGCCGAGGCGCGCATCCCCATGCAGAATGCGCAGCGCATCGATGACGATGGCGGAATCGCGATACCAGTGGAAGAAATAATCCGGCTCCGGATCGTAATTGCCCAGTATCGGCGAGGCGACGACGGAGCCTTTGTGCGCGCGCACCGATTGTCCGAATCCGGGCCGAATTTTGATGATGTCGACCGGCGAGATGCTGCGCAGCATCGCCCGCGCGCTATGTAGATACTGTTGTTCCACCCAATGATTCAGCCAGTCCATCAGATTGCGAAGCTCAGCGCGCGAAGACCCGCTTGCACTTCCGGCGCCCCCATGAACAGTTTCCACAGCAGGCCGGAGCGATGGTTCTCGATCATGAGAATGATCGGCCCCTGGTCTATGGCCAGGAACGTATCGGCAAACCAATTTCGGCCCTCGCTAAACGCATCAACGAAGCCGAATCGGCCCCAAACCTTGTCGCCATGGGCGGTCAGGAAATAGCGCGCTGCCTGCAAAGCCTCCTTGGGTGCATAAGGCATGCTCGACAGGGCCGCGGTGGGTGAAATAGTGCCGTCATCGTTGTCCGGCGAATGCGTTGCATAACCATCGGCGCCATCGCTCGAGGTCAAACCCCAACAGGAAGCGCCATAGCCCTGGAATTGGTTCGGATTTCTGACGCAGTGCGCATGATTGATGCGCACATGATTGACGTTCTGCTCCCAGTAGTCTGCATAGCGATCCGTCAAGCCGCGGGGATCGATGGCGCAAAACGAATAATGGGCAAAGAACAACGGGCCGCCGAAGGGAGCGCCCAGGGGCAGTGGAATCTCGTAATACGACTTGCCGTTGATGAAGTTGCGGCCGGCGGCGAATCCTTGGTGATACGCGGCAGGGTCGATGGGATATCGCGGCGCGCACACCGCCAACAGGTAGGTGATGAGGCATTCATTCCAACCATGAATGTCCAGGTCCAGCGCCCAGCCGTTATTCGGACTCCAATGCCAACTGAGCGCGTGGCGGCCGCGCGCGTACCAATCCCATTCGACATCGTTCCATATGTAATTGGCGATCCCACGAACTTTGGCCTCTCCGGGCGTGTCTTCGGTGAAGTATTCGCGGGCGCACAGCAATCCCATGATCAGAAACGAAGTCTCGACAAGATCGCCCCCGTCGTCCTTGCGCATGAAGGGAATCGTGGCGCCGCTGCGGCCATTCATGAAATGAGGGAATGCCCCGTGATAGCAGGTAGCGCGAGTCAACAAGTCCAGCATGCGCCCTAAACGCTCCACCGCCTCGGGCCGGGTGATCCAGCCGCGCTCAACCGCCACGATGATGGCCATCACCCCGAAACCGGATCCGCCCGTGGCCACCAAATCATCCTCCGCAGACGCAGCGGTTTTGCGGCGATCCGGCGCGAGCCCGCTGACCGGATGCGCTCCTTCCCAAAACAGACGAAAGCTCTGTCTTTGTACCGCCTCGAGCAATTGCTCGTCGGGCAGCGACGCCAGCTCGGCAGGGCTTGGGTCTTTCGGCATGTTACGAACTCGTTGCCAGGAGTGGGCCCGGCGTCGCCAGCTTTCTCGTCATGGGGTCCTTGATCAAGTGAAGGACCCGCGACATGAACTGATGCGCATCACTGCGGCCGATATGGATGATGCCCGATTGCGGAAGATCCTTGGCGAATACATCGACCACGCGCTTTAGCGCCTCATCATCGAGCGAATCGAGCACCTCGTCGATCAGCACCCAGGGTGCCCGGTGCAACAATACGCGGGCAAACGCCAGCGCTTGTTGATCATCCTCGTTCAAATCCCGATCCCAGCGTTGCGGCGAATCGAGCTGCGCCGCGAAGCGTTCCAGGCCGAGCCGCGACAGTGCTATGGCATAACGCTCCGACTCGAATGCGTCGGTGGTCTTCGGATATGCCAGTACCTCGCGCAAGGTGCCGGGCGGCAGATAGGGGGTGCGCGGCATGTAGAGAATTTCCTCGCCGGCCGGCCGCGTAACGCTTCCGGAACCCCAAGGCCACAATCCCGCCAGCGCACGGAAAAGCAGGGTCTTCCCGGAGCCCGAGTCCCCGACAATGAGCACGTGCTCCCCCTTCTTTATGTGAACCTTCTTTTCTTGGAGCAGGGTGGCGCCGCTCGGCGAGGCTATCTGTAGATCTTCGATTCCGAAGGTACCGTCTTTTGCGGCGGCGTAGGTGATGCGGCTCTCGACGTCGTGCATATCGTCGGTGCCGATCACGGCGCGGCGGAAACCGGCAACGCGCAGCAGCGTCGCGCGCCAATCGGCCAGCGTGCTGAAATTGTCCACGAACCAACTGAACGAGGATTGCACTTGCACGAAAGCGCCGGATGCCAGCATCAAGCCGCCGAAAGTCAAATCGCCGGAAAAGTACAGGGGCGCAGCGACCAGAATCGGGGCAACTAGTGTCAGCCAACCGTATCCGGCCGTGACCCAGGTCAGACTGGTCAGGCCCCTCACCAGCTTTGCCGTCGCCGCAAGCACGGCCGATAGGTCCAATTCGATGCGCCGCGCCTCGCCCTGCTCGCCGCCGCTCAAGGTGATGGCATCGATATGCTCATTGACACGCACCAGCGAGAAGCGGATATCAGCCTCACGCGCATAACGTTGCGCATTTCGATTGACCAGGCTGCTGCCGACCCAGTAGCTGAGCAGCGACGCGGATCCGGAATACAGCACTGCCGCCCATACCATGTAGCCCGGTATTGCAATTTGCCGGCCGTCGAAATGGAAAACAAAGTTACTCGACAAGCCCCACAACACCTTCACGAAAGTGCCGAGCAAGAGAGATGACTGCAGCAGGCCGATGCCAAGATCAGCCGAGAGCTCGGTAAGGTGGCGCGCATCCTCATGCATTCGTTGATCGGGATTGACCCCCATCGGGCCCGCATTCGCCAGGCGAAACGCCCGGCCGGGCCGCAGCCAGTTTTCAATGAGGTCACGGGCCAGTCCCAGTCTCATCTTGATCTTCAAGGTCTCGCCGAGCCATCTCTGCCCAACGTTGAGCACCAACAATGTCCCGGCTATTGCCGCAAAAACACCCAGTTGATGTATGAAATCCGCAAAATTGCGATGCGACAGGGCATCATAGAAGGGCTTGTTCCATCTATTTAGGCGTATCTGGCCGTAAGCTGTGGTGGCGATGACGACAAACAGTGCTCCCGATAGGAGAAACAGCGTGTTGCGCACCGGCGCCTCCCACAGGGCGCCCACCATCATCCTAAGCTGCGGCCACAGGCGGGCATTCGCAGCCTCTTCCAATTCGCCCCTGGAATCCGCCGTCTCGGCCGGCCTGTCGTTGCTCATGCGCTTCTCTTTGGAACCGTGATCCAGCCATTATGATCGAGAGCCTGATCAGCCGCATGACGCTGAGCGAAAAACTGGGCCAGCTCACAATGACGGCGTGCAGCCTCGCGGTGACGGGCCCGGTCATCGCGGGCGACTCGACCGATGCCATCAAAAGCGGCGCCATCGGCAATTTGCTGAATGTGTTCGGCGCCGCAAACGTACATGCGATGCAGCGTTTGGCCGTGGAGCAGTCGCGCCTTGGAATTCCGTTGCTGATCGGCTTCGACGTCATTCACGGTCATCGGATACTATTCCCCATACCCTTGGGCGAAGCCGCGCTCTTCGATCCACAAGCCTGGGCCTCAAGCGCCCGCGAGGCGGCGAAGGAGGCGGCGGTGGACGGCGTGGCCATGACCTTCGCACCCATGCTCGATGTCTCTCGCGACCCGCGCTGGGGGCGAGGCGCCGAGGGTCCGGGGGAGGACCCCTGGCTGGCTGCTCGTATCGCAGACGCGAAAGTGCGGGGCTATCAAGGTGAAGATCTGGCGCAACCCGATTCACTGGCGGCATGCGCCAAGCACTTTTGCGCCTACGGAGCAGTAGCGGCCGGGCGCGACTATGCATCGGTCGACATCTCAGAGCGAACGTTGCACGAAGTGCATTTACCGCCATTCGCCGCTGCGGTGCACGCGGGGGTGGCCGCCATCATGCCTGCGTTCACCGATCTGGCGGGCATACCCATGACCGCGAATGGCGCATTGTTGCAGGGCTGGCTGCGCGGGCAGCGCGGATTCGACGGCGTCATCGTCACGGACTATCACGCCATCGCCGAACTGATGCGCCATGGAATTGCCGCGGATCTGGCTGAAGCCGCGGCGCTGGCTCTCAAGGCCGGAGTGGATATTGACATGATGTCGGATGCGTATCGCCGCGGACTGCCGTTGGCGCTGGAGCGTGGCGCGATCAGCGTGGCGGAAATCGATGCAGCCGTGCGCCGCGTGCTCACCTTGAAGCAACGATTGGGCCTGTTCGACGATCCTTACCGGCGCGGCGCGCAGCGCGAGTCCGAAGCGGCTCGCGAGAAACGACGGAACCTGTCCCGGGATATTGCGGCACGTGCCATTGTCATGTTGAAGAATGAGAAGGACACGCTGCCCATATCAGCCTCGGTGCGCTGTGTTGCGGTAGTGGGACCCTTGGCCGACGCACCGGCCGAAATGCGCGGCGTGTGGTGGGGTGCGGCGGAGCCGGGCGAGTCCGTGAGTGTGCTGCTGGGCCTGCGTGAGACATTGAAGCAGACCGAGATTCGCCACGCGGCGGGCGTTGCCATCGAGGATACCGATCTTTCCGGTATCCCCCAAGCACTCGAGGCGTGTGCGGGCGCCGATGTCATTGCGCTTTGCCTTGGCGAAGCGGCCGTCATGAGCGGTGAAGCGGCCAGCCGGGCGCATCTTGGGCTGCCGGGAACCCAGGCCGCACTTGCGGACGCGGTGTTCGAGCACGCTCGGCGTTCACGGACCCCGGTGATCGTCATCTTGTTTTCCGGCCGGCCGCTCATCGTACCCTGGTTGATCGAAAAGGCCGACGCGGTGCTCGCAGCCTGGTTCTTGGGCAGCGAGGCGGGCAATGCCATTGCGGACGTGCTGACGGGAAGCACCAGCCCCAGCGGCCGCACGCCGGTCACTTGGCCGCGCGCCGAAGGCCAGATACCCCTGTTTTACAGCGAGCTTCCCGGCGGCAGACCTTTTGATGCCAACGACAAATTCACCAGCAAGTACCTGGACGAGCCGAACGAACCATCGTTTCCGTTTGGGTTCGGCCTCACTTACGGCCGCTTCGAGTATTCGAATCTTCGTATCTCTTCCGGCACCCTCGCGGAAAACGACTCGCTGACGATTCTCGTGGATCTCGCCAACCGCGGGCCGCACGAGGCGGAGGAAACGGTCTTTTTGTTCGTGCATGACAAGGTTGCCAGGGTGTCGCGGCCGAAGCTTGAACTCAGGGGATTCGGCAAGATCCAACTCAAGCCGGAAGAAAAAGGCACCGTGACGCTGGCACTGCCTGCCGCGGAACTGCGCTATCTGGGAACGAATCTCGAGCCGGTGTTTGAACCGGGAGAAGTGGAGATTCTGGTCGGACCCTGCGCCGATCGGTCGCAGCTGCTGGATGCCGTTGTCCGGCTGGTCAAATAATCCATCAGCCGCCGAAGTTCAAGAATTCCGGAGCACGGCTTTTAAACGGCGCGACCCCTATATCAGCGCGTAGCTCGGCGATCGATTTACCGAGCAGCTTATGCCAGGGCACCGACATCAACGGCGGCGCGCGCCGCCCATGCCGCCAGCCCTCGGCGATGAGCGAGATGAACTGATTGACATCGACCAGTTTGGTCAGACAGGTTGCCGTGGTTACCACCGCGAGAAATCGCGTCGAATAATTCTGCCCGAACTGCGCCAGCTGAAACGCGGAGATGCCCACTTCGCCCTGGGCCGTGAAGCCGTAGCCGGCGAACAAATGCCACACATCGTGCAATTGCAGGATGCGGCGATTGGTGCGATTTTGCGCGGGAAAAATCGGCGGCAATAATACATCGTCCGCGTTGATGACCTCCAGATCGTAGCCCTTCGAAGTCAGCACGTTGAGCAGATCCGTGCCCAAGCTGTCAGGCGGCCAATTGCGCAAGTCCTCCGTGGTCATCCTCACCTCGGGTTCCGCCAGGAGAGCCTGCACGTCGGAGTGCAGCAGCACGGCATGTTCGCATCGCGTCAGCAGCTCACGGTCGTAGTGCATCCCAATCGCGACCACCCGTCCGGTGAAGTCGAGCGCGTTATTTTGCTTGGCCGCCGCCGCGGGATCCGTATCGACGATCGCCCAGAAGGCGTCCCATACCGCACGCGGCGTCTCCCAGCCGTCGGGAGCATCCGCCGCCGCGGGGAAGCGAAGCTCGCGCCCGACCAAGGCTGCCCGATCCTGTTCGCTGGTGAGATCAAGCCACGCCGCAGCAATGGCATCGAAGATGGCAATTTGCCTGACCGGTTCGACAAAGGCAGCGTGGGACATCAGCGCTGCCGCCGCCAAGGGCAGCGACCCCGTGGGCGGTTTGCCCGATGCGGCCCAGGACTCGAATTCGGCACGAAATTCTGCGTTGGCGAGCGGCATGAGCATTCCTGACGCCTGACTGAGCTGGGACGTATATTAATCCAGCGACTTGGAATAATCTGCGCTGAGCGGGGGAATAATGAAAAAAATGACGGTGGCTGGAATGCCTGCCGCGTTCGGCTCACGAACCAAGCTTGTGTACGGCTTTGGCACCGTAGCCTATGGAATCAAGGACAACGGCTTCAACCTGCTGTTGCTCATTTTTTACAATCAGGTGCTGGGGTTGCCGGCGCAACGGGTCGGCCTGGCAATCTTGATCGCGCTCATCGTCGACGGCTTTGTCGATCCTATCATTGGACATGTGTCCGACCGCTTCCATTCCCGTCTCGGCCGGCGCCACTTTTTCATGTATGCCTCGGCGCTGCCTTGCGCGATATTTTATTACCTGCTGTGGAATCCTCCGATGCAAGTCAGCTCGGGCGCGCTATTCGCTTATCTGGTATTCACCGCGATCATCGTGCGCATGTTCATCGCGCTGTACGAGGTCCCGAGCGCGGCCTTGCTCGCCGAGCTCTCCGAGGACTACGATCAACGGACTTCGTTGGTAGCGTACCGGTTTTTCTTCGGTTGCGTCGGCTGGGTGATGATGGGCGTGATTGCATTCTCAGTGTTTCTACGGCCGACGGCGGCGCAGCCGGTTGGCATGCTCAATCGCGCCGGGTATCACGGTTATTCGATCGCGGCGGCCGTGCTCATTTTTCTATCCATAGTCATCTCGACCGGCGGCACCCATGACTACATACGGTACTTGCGCGCGCCGCCGCCGAAACGCCGTTTCAACTGGGTGCTGGAATTCCGCGAGATCCGCGCCGCGCTCGCCAACCGCGGCGTCCTTGCCATGCTCGCCTGCGGCTTCTTCGGGGCGATGGCCGCCGGGGTGATATCGACACTCAGTGTGTACTTTTATAGTTATTACTGGGGGTTGTCGACCAACCAAATCTCCTCGCTGGTATTTTCCATTTTGTTTTCGGCCGCCCTGGCCTTAGGGCTGGCCCCTGTGATCACCCGGCGCATGGACAAGAAGCGCGGTGCGATTTTCATCGCTTTGGCGGCACTGGTGCTCGCGCCGGGGCCCGTCGCGCTACGTCTATGCGGTTGGTTCGTCGATAACTCATCGCCCGCGTTGCTCCCTCTGTTGCTGCTGTTCACGCTGGTTGTCGGGGCACTGACATTGGCATCGGGCGCCCTGGTGACCTCGATGCTGGCCGATACGGTGGAGGAAAACGAAATTCAAACCCGTCAGCGCACCGAAGGGCTGTATTTTGCCGCGGCGTTCTTCATTCAGAAATGCGTTTCGGGGCTCGGCATTTTTATCGCGAGCTTGCTCCTCGCCTGGGTCAAGTTTCCGGAAGGGGCGCGTCCGGACGGCGTCTCCCCTGAAGTGCTGCGAAATCTAGCGATCGTCTATATACCCGTGGTGGTCGTTTTGTTTGGGCTATCCATTGCCTGCATCGCCTTTTATCGAATAGGGCGCGCCACCCACAACGCCAATCTGGAATTGCTGCGCGCGATTCATGGAGAAACGGTGCTTCCCAATGCAAACAGAACCTAGTATCGACAGGAATCCTCCCTCGCCCGTGAAGACGCCGGACGTCCATGTGGAGCGCCGTGCGGATGGTTCGATTTTGATCCGCTGCGGCATGGAACCCATGGCCGGGCCCCGGTCAATCGGCCATTTGTTCGTCGAGCGGGCGGTGCAGTTTCCGCAACGCCCGTTCCTCCGTCAGCGTGAGGAAGGCCAGGGGCCGTGGCGCTCAATCAGTTATGGCAAAGCGCTGGCCCGGGTGCGCGCCATCGCTCAATGGTTGCTTGATCGAGGTCTGCAGCCGAGCGACTGCGTCATGATCCTGTCGGGCAATTCCATCGAACATGCGCTGCTGATGTTGGCGGGATATGTAAGCGGAATTCCGGTTGCGCCGGTCAGCGCCGCCTATAGCCTGCTGTCGACGGATCATGTCAAGTTGCGCCATTGCTTCTCTACTTTGCGCCCTCGCGTTGTATTCGCGCATGACGGAAAACAGTTCGCCGCGGCACTGCAAAGCCTGCGCGCATTGAATCCAGATCTGATCGGCATCACGGTGAATCACCGCGCCGCCGGTGAGATCGAATGGGACGAGGTGCTGAAAACCGAGCCGATGACCGTCGATGCGGCACTTGACGCGGTCAACTTCGCCAGCGTGGCGAAGTATCTGTTTACCTCCGGTTCCACGGGTTCACCCAAAGCGGTCGTGCAGACTCACGGAATGATGACTGCATTGATCGGATCTCAGGAGGCGCTGCGCGATGAAACACAGGATGTACCCGGAGAGGTTCCGGAAAGTCTCGAATGGATGCCTTGGAGCCACATCAGCGCCGGCAACATCGGTTTCAACAGTGTCTTGTGGAATTCGGGCACCTTGTTTCTCGATGATGGCAAGCCCACGCCTGCGCTTTTCCCGTTGACCATTAGGAATCTCCGCGACGTCTCGCCGCAGGTTTTCGGGTCCGCACCCATCGCCTTCGGCATGCTTGCGGATGCCATGGAGAAGGACTCCGCGCTGTGCCGTTCGTTCTTTAAAAACCTGCGCTATATCGCGTACGGCGGTGCCACGCTTTCCGGCCCCGTCTATTCTCGCCTGCAGGCATTGGCGGTCGCGCAGACCGGCCGAAACATTCCCTTGCTCACGATGTACGGAGCGACGGAGACTCAGGGAGTGACCTTCGGCGCCGGCTCCGCGGAAGAATCCGGACTGATAGGTTCACCCATGCCGGGAGTGGTGCTGAAACTGGTCCCCAATGGCGCGAAGCTCGAGTTGCGCGTCAAAAGCCCCAGCGTGACGCCGGGCTATGTAAGCGACCCTGAGAAGACGGCGGCCGCGTGGGACGAGGAGGGCTTCTACAAGCTCGGCGATGCCGCCCACTTGTTGGATGAAGGCGATCCGCGGCGCGGGTTGGTGTTCGACGGAAGAGTCGGCGAGGACTTCAAATTGGCGACGGGCACATGGGTCAGTGTCGGACCGCTGCGTGGTGACGTGGTGCGTGCCTGTAGTCCCTATGTTTTCGACGCCGTGATCGCGGGGCACGAGACCTCTTATGTGAGCGTGCTGGTATGGCCCGCCGCCGCCGCCATGCCGCTGGTGGGCGCGCAAACGGCCGATGGTCTGTTATCGGGAGAGATCACCGCGATACTCGCCGAGAAGTTTCGTATTCATAACGCCGCCGTGCAGGGATCCTCGCGTCAGATCAGGCGCTTCGCGGTGATGGCACAGGCGCCCAGTCTCGATTCCGGCGAAATCACCGATAAGGGCAGCATCAATCAACGCGCGGTTCTGACACAGCGGCACACGCTGGTTACGATGCTCTACGCAGAGCCCCCACCGGCCGGGGTGGTGGTCGACCTGAATTAGCGGAGATCATCGGCCGGCAACCGCGGGTTCGCGCTTGGTCTGGAACATCTTGTAGATCAGCGCACGCAACCAACGATTTCGCGGGTCGCGATGGAATTTGCGATGCCAAAATTGCTTCAACTCTATTCGCGGAGGCTCAAATGGCAGACCGACGACGCGCAAGTTTGCCGATGCGCCGGCGAAGTAGCGCGCGAGCGGCTCGGGCACCGTCACCAATAGATCGGATTGCGCCACGATGATGGGCGTACTGGCGAAGTGCGGCGTGGTCAGCACCACACGGCGTTGTATTTTCTTGCGCACGAGATACCTCTCCATCACCTCTTCCGTACGGCTCTCGACCCGCACCACGGCGTGCTCGAGCTGTAAGAACTGCTTGATCGACAGTCTGCTCGCGGTAATCGGGTGATCGGCGCGGATCAGGCAGGCAAAGCTGTCGGTGAACAGGGTCTGCTGAAAAAAGCTGCTTTTGCCCAGATCCGGAAAATAGCCCACCGCCAGATCGACGCCCCCTTTCTCGAGGTCATGCATCACCTCGGCGGCCGGCAGACTGACGGAGCAAACGGCGGCGCGCGGCATGAGCTGACGCACATTGCGCAGCAGAGTCGGAAGGAATATCACTTCGCCGACATCCGACAGGGCCAGCCTGATCGGTTGCTCGCTAGCCGCCGCGTCGAACACCGGCGTGGAGATGATCTCGCTGTCGACGATCCCAAGAATCGAACGCGCCGCGCCGACGATGGCGGTCGCGCGCGGCGTCGGCTGCATCAAGTTGCCGGTTCGTAAAAAGAGCGGATCATCGAAATACACACGCAGTTTGCCGAGGGCCGCGCTCACCGCGGGTTGGCTCTTGTCCAGTTTTGCTGCAGCGCGGCTGACGCTGCGCTCTTCCTCGAGCGCATCGATGACTTTCAGCAAATTCAGATCGAGCTCGCTCACTGGTTATTCGATTTTCAAATAGTGTGGATTCATACTATCCCATTGCCAGATAGCTACCGCAAGCGCAGGATCTTGCCGCACCACCTGTGAGAGGCCAGATATGAGCGGACAAAACCTTGAAAGCGTGTTGAAAGCGGCAGGAAACCCGGTCACATTGCTGCGCAATTCGCAGCTCGGTGCATACGTCTACCCGGTTGTGCCGAGTGAGTACACGAATTGGCGGGACGAGCAACGCGCGTGGCGCGACTCGGTGGTGCTGTTCGATCAGTCGCACCACATGGCCGAATTCACCGTCAAGGGCCCGGATGCGCTCAAGCTCATGTCGTACTGCACGATCAACAGCTTCGCCAATTTCGCGCCGAACAAGGCCAAACAGATGGTGCCGTGCAGCCATGACGGCTATGTGATCGGCGACGGCATACTCTTCTATCTGGACAAGGATGAACTGGTGTTCGTGGGGCGAGCGCCGTCGGTCAACTGGCTGCAGTTTCATGCCGAAACCGGCGGCTTCAAGGTCGATGTGATTCGCGACGACCGCTCGCCGTCTCATCCGCGGGGCAAAGCCGTCGTCCGCCGGCACTATCGCTTCCAGATTCAGGGGCCGAACGCCTCCAAGGTGCTCAATAAGCTCAATGGCGCGCCCATGCCGGAAGTGAAGTTCTTCAATATGGACAGCATCAACATCAAAGGACGCAAGGTACGCGCGCTGCGTCACGGCATGGCCGGCGCTCCGGGTCTGGAGATCTGGGGACCGTATGCCGAGGGCGACGAGATACGCGACGCCATCCTCGAAGCGGGCCGCGAGTTCGGCATTGTGCCGGTCGGATCGCGGGCTTACGCCAGCAACACGCTCGAGTCAGGCTGGATTCCTTCGCCGCTGCCCGCGGTTTATACCGGAGAGAGGATGAAGCGCTATCGGGAGTGGCTGCCGTCAAACGGCTACGAGGCCACCGGCTCTATTGGCGGCAGCTTCGTTTCCGACAAGATCGAAGATTACTACATGACGCCCTATGAACTGGGCTATGGCGGGTTCGTCAAGTTCGACCACGACTTCGCCGGCCGCGAAGCGCTGGAAAAGATGGCAAAGGGACCGCATCGAAAGAAAGTGACGTTCGAATGGAATGGCGAGGATATCGCCAAAACCTATTCGTCCATGTTCGTGCCGGGCGCCGACAACTACAAGTTCTTCGACATTCCCATCGCCAACTATGCGTCATCCTCGTACGACAAAGTCACCATGGGCGGGAAGACGGTGGGCCTCTCGATGTTCGGCGGCTACAGCTTCAACGAACGCAGCGCTCTGTCGCTGGGTGTCGTGGATCCCAACATCAATGTGGGCGACGTGCTTACGCTGGTCTGGGGCGAGGAGGGCGGCGGCACGAAGAAATCCACCGTCGAGCGTCACAAGCAACTCGATGTGCGCGTCAAGGTATCGCCGGTTCCCTACGCGCGAACCGTGCGCGAGGGTTACCACGAGGGCTGGCGCAGCCGGCAGGCTTAAATGATGGCATCCGTACCGCTTACGAAGACGGCGGTCGCACAAACCGTTGCGCGATTGGCACGCGAATGCTCGCTTGAAGTCCACGTGCAGGATGCGGTGCATTTGCCGGCGAGTCGATCCCTGTTGGAGCCCGGCAAGAAACTCTATGTCAGCCATCTGCCGAAGCAGACATGGGAGAGCACGGCAGCCATGTGCCGTGCGGTGCACGATGCGGGCTTTGATCCCATTCCGCATGTGCCGGTACGTTTGATTCCCGATGCCGAGACACTCGATCGCACTTTGCAGAATCTGGTCGCTGCGCATGTGCGGGAAGTGTTGTTGATCGCGGGCGACTATGCCGCTCCGGTTGGACCGTACTCCGCGGTCAGCCAGGTTTTAAGCAGTGGCGCCCTTTCCAGGCACGGCATCACCCGCGTTTCGATCGCCGGCCATCCGGAAGGGCACCCGGCGGTGGCACTCGATGAGATTCGGCGCGCCGAGCGCGAAAAAGTACTGATTGCGCGGGCCGCACATCTCCAGGTGACCTTGGTGACGCAATTCTTTTTCGAATCGGCGCCATTCCTGCAATGGGTACGCGACTTGCGAACACACGGGGTGCAAGCGCGCATCGTGGGTGGACTGGCAGGTCCTGCGAGCCTGGCGACCTTGTTCAGATTCGCCAAGCGTTGTGGTGCCGGTCCCTCCATTCGGGTTCTGGGAGCGCGGCCTGCCTCGCTCTTGAACCTCATCGGCGATCACGGTCCCGATCGCGTGCTGGGCGAGATGGCCCAGTCATTGGACCAGGGCAACACCGATTTCAGCGGCATCCACCTGTTCTCCTTTGGCGGGTTTCTTCGCACCTGCGAATGGCTGAACAGCACCGCCAGAGGGGCAATGAGCTAGCCGCAATCCATGCGTGCCGCCGTTTACCATGGTCGTGCCGACGTTCGGCTCGAAGCGGTCGCCGAACCCGAACCGGGTCCGGGCGACGTCAAATTTCGGGTGCTGTACAACGGCATTTGCGGCAGCGATTTGCATGAGATCTACGATGGTCCGATCACCACTCGCACCACGCCACATCCGCTCACGGGAGTTAAGAATCCAGTCATTCTCGGCCATGAAATGTGCGGAGAGGTGGTGTCCTGCGGTGACGGGATTTCGGATCTGACGGCGGGAGACTTGGTCGCCGTTGAGCCGGTTGAAACCTGCGGTCATTGCCGCTGGTGCAAGGCGGGACATTACAATCACTGTCCGATCCTCGCTTTTCATGGATACAACCGTAACGGTGGCGGGCTGGCTGACTACACGGTGGTACGCCGCTCGATGGCGCACCGGCTGCCGCGCGGCATGGCCGCCAAACAGGGAGCGCTCATCGAGCCGATGGCGGTCGCTTGGCATACCGCAAATCGGTGCCGGCTCGAAGCCGGGCAAACCGCCGCCATTCATGGCGCGGGTCCCATCGGTATCGGGGTCTACTTCGCGCTCAGGGAACGCGGGGTCAAGGTCATTCTCGTTGATCCATCGCCCGTACGCCGCGCGGTGCTCGAGCGCTTGGGCGCGGAGACGGTGCTCGATCCCACCGACTGTGATCCCATTGCTGCGATCCGCGACTTGACGGGCGGCATGGGCGCGCATGCTTCGGTGGACGCCGCGGGAGTGGCTGCTTCGTTCAATGCCATGCTGCACGGTACCCGGGTCGACGGCACCGCCGTGGTGGTCGCTATCCATCATCATCCCGTGGTCATTCCGCCCTTTGATCTATTGATGCCCGAGGTCAATCTCACCGGCGTGGCGATGTCGGTGCACGCCTTTCCGAGCGTGATCGAGGGCATGGCGCGCGGCTGCTACCCGATTGACGGTTGGGTCGAGACGATTCCTTTCGAGAACTTGGTGGACCAGGGGCTCGAGCGTTTGCGCCGGCAGGAGG
>DASXNX010000231.1:0-2182 GCA_036494725.1 Steroidobacteraceae bacterium | reverse complement strand
AAAGGGCGAGTGCTCACCCAACTCTCGATCTTCTGGTTCGACTTTCTCCGCGATGTGACGCCGACGCACTTCCTGACGGCGAATGTCGATGAGTATCCGGAAAGCCTGCATCCGTTCCGCGATCAACTGGAGGGCCGCTCGATGTTGGTGAAGCGCGCCAGGATGATTGAGATCGAATGCGTGGCGCGCGGCTACATCTCGGGCTCGGGCTGGAAAGAGTATCGTGAGAGCGGCACGGTGTGCGGCATCCAACTGCCCGCCGGTTTGCGCGAGAGCGACAAACTTCCCGAACCGATTTTTACGCCGGCCACCAAGGCGACGTCGGGACACGACGAAAACGTCAGCTTCGAACACGTGGTTTCGCTGATCGGTGAAGATCTCGCGAAACGTCTGCGCGATCTCACGCTGGACATCTACTCGCGCGCCTCGCGCTACGCCGAAACCAAGGGCGTGATCATCGCGGACACCAAGTTCGAGTTCGGCTTCGTGGGTGACCAACTGGTACTGGGCGATGAAGTCCTGACGCCCGATTCGTCGCGCTTCTGGCCGGCGGAATCTTACCAGCCCGGCGGCGCGCAGTTCAGCTTCGACAAGCAGTTCGTGCGCGACTACCTGGAATCCATCCACTGGAACAAGCAGCCGCCGGCGCCGCCTCTGCCCGAAGAAGTTGCGGAGAAGACTGCCGGGAAGTATCGCCAGGCCTACCAGATTCTGACCGGCCGCGCGCTATGAACTGGCTGGATTTTGTGCTGGCGCTGATTCTGGCGGCCAGCGGCATTGCCGGTCTTCGCCGCGGGCTCTCGCGGCAAGTCATCGGATTGATCGCGGGCGTGCTCGCACTGCTGCTCGGCATCTGGTTCTACGGTACCGTCGGCTTTTACCTAATGCCTTATGTCAGTAGCCGGACGATGGCTAACGCCGGCGGCTTCGCGGTGGTATTCTGCGGCGTGTTGTTGTTTGGCGCGCTGGTGAGCTACGTGGTCGGCAGATTTTTGAAAGTCACCGGGCTTTCCATTGTCGATCACCTGTTAGGCGCGGGTTTCGGCCTGCTGCGTGGATTGGTCTTCGCAATCGCAATCATTATGGGAGTGATGGCGTTTTCGCACGGCGAGAAGCCGCCCGAAGCCATTGTCAACTCCAGGATGGCCCCTTATGTAGTGGATGCCGCCCGCATGGTCGCCGGCATGGCTCCGCACGAATTGAAAGAGGGCTTCCGCAAGACGTACGCCCAGGTCAAGGCTGCCTGGAGCGATGCGCTGGACAAAGGGATTCGCAAATTGCCAAACGGGGAGATGAAAAAAGATGAAAGACGGATTTGACGGGTTGGTGGCACACCTGCTCGATTGCGGACTCTTCCTGCAACAGGCCATCGAGATTCTGGAAAAGAGCATGATTCAGGGCGCATTACAATGCAATCAGGGCAATCAGTGCGCCGCCGCGAAGCAACTCGGCATTCATCGCAATACCCTTCAGCGCAAGATGGTGGCGTACGAGGTGGGCGGCACGCGCACGCGTGTCCGGCGCAAGCCCGCGACGCGCGCAGGGCATCCGCCCAAAAAGAAGACGGGCGCCGCGTAACCATGGATTTATTGATCTTCGACCTGGACGGCACGCTGATTGATTCCAAGCTGGACCTGGCGCACGCTGTCAATGCCACGCGTTCCCATATGGGGATGAGCGCGCTAGATCATGAGCGTGTCTACTCCTATGTGGGCAACGGCGCCCCCGTGCTGATACGCCGGGCGATGGGCGACCAGGCCTCCGAACTGGACGTGGAGGAGGCTCTCGAATTCTTTCTGGAATACTATCGCGAGCACTACCTGGACTACACCACACTTTATCCGGGCGTGCGCGAAGCGTTGGATCGCCTGCGCGACGCCGGCAAGCGCATGGCCGTGTTGACCAACAAGCCGGTGCGCATCAGCCGCGCCATTCTCGACGGACTCGGCGTGGGCGGGCATTTTTTTCAGGTCTACGGCGGCAACAGTTTCGATTTGAAGAAGCCGAACCCGATCGGGGTGCAGGCGCTGATGCGCGAGTCCGGCATTCCCGCCGATCGCACGCTCATGATCGGCGACAGCAGCGTGGACATACAGACGGCGCGAAACGCAGGCATCGCGTCCTGCGGCGTGACGTATGGGTTCCAGCCGGAAACACTGGCCGACCCCGCCCCGGACCGCCT
>DASXNX010000230.1:0-20058 GCA_036494725.1 Steroidobacteraceae bacterium | reverse complement strand
TCCCTATTACCCACAGCATATTGGGAAGATAGAAATGGCCGGCGGCCGCGTGGTGCGTGTGCCGCTCGACGCCGCCGGCGGCTTCAGAATTCGGCCGGACTGGATCGAGGAGAAAGTGAGCGCGCGCACTCGCGCGGTTGTGCTCGTCAATCCGTCAAATCCGACAGGGCGTGTCCATACGTTAGATGAGCTGTCGAGCCTCGCGGGCATCGCGGTTCGGCACAACCTCGTCATTATCGCCGATGAAGTCTACGAAGGCATAACCTACGATCAGGCGAAACACATCAGTATCGCTTCACTGCCCCACATGGCGGAAAGAACCGTATCGATGTTCGCCTTCACCAAAGCCTATGCGATGGATGGGTGGAGATTGGGATATGCGGTGGCTCCGAAAGCAATGATGAAAGGCTTGGCCAAAGTGTTCACCTCGGAGGTCACTCATGTGAACACCTTCGTACAGGAGGGCGCGCTGGCGGCCGTGACCGGCCCTTACGAGCCGATCCAGGCCATGATTGACGCTGACAGGCGTAACCGGGATCTCATGGTTCGGCGACTGAACGGCATGCGTAATGTTGTTTGCAGCTTGCCGCCAGGCGCGATCTACGCATTTCCCGACATTAGTCGCACTGGGTATGGCGCTCAGCCGTTGGCGGAAAAGATCCTGCAATCCGCTCGAGTTGTAGTCGAAGCAGGCACTTTCTATGGGAAGTGCGGAGAAGGTCACTTGCGCCTGTGCTTCGGCTCGCAACCCTACGAACTCATCGAGGAAGCGATGAATAGATTGGACAAGTTCTTCAATGCGTTGTCGGTTCCGTAGCAGACCCGTGCCTTCTCAGCAAGGACGCAACGATGACGTCGGCAACAGTGGAGAGAAAATCTAATGAATTCACAGACCAAAACAGACAATGAAATACAAGTCGTGATCGGGCGGCTTCGCTCGTGGGCACGGGCTCTGGAAGCAGGCAAATTGGAGGTACTGGAGGATGTACTTGCCGACGATTTTGTAGCGACTTGCTACGACTGCAATCCGAAGTTCTTCTGCCTTGCGCTGCGTAAGGCCGACTTCATTGAGCTGGATCGCCATGTAACCAATAGCACAATCGATTTCAAAGGAATTTGGGGAGAACGACTGGGTGATATGGTAATGACTCGCGCCATCGCGACGGTCACCGAGACTTTCACCGGTAATCTGGGTCCCCACTTGCCCACCGCGGAGGAGATGACCAAAAGCCTGAGCGGCAAGACTCGCGCTTTCGCGTCGGGGTGGAGACTCTACGATGGAATCTGGCGATGCTTTAATCACCATGCATTTGGCGTCGTGGGGTGATGTTGGCATGCAAATCAGGGTCTTGCGGGCCACCGAAGTACGGGATCTACTCCCCATGTCGGAGTGCGTGGATCTCATTCGACCCACCATGATTGCGATATCGGAAGGGCGAGTGGTGCTGCCGCTGCGTTCCGTCATGGTCATGCCCGGCAATGGCGGGATGTTGGGCAATATGCCGGGTTATCTCGGCAGCCCGGAATGCTTTGGCGTCAAGCTGGTGAGCCTGATGCCGCACAACAAGCCACCGCGCTTTTCCTCGCATCTCGGAATTGTGTTGCTGTTCGAGCCAGAGCACGGTCGCCCCGTCGCGTTGATAGATGCCGCCGAAATCACCGCCATTCGCACCGCGGCGGCGAGTGGACTCGCGACGCGGCTGCTGGCGCACCCGGAGGCGGGGAACTTGGCTCTCCTGGGAGCAGGGGAACAGGCGCGCAGTCATCTCGAAGCGATGCTTTGCGTGCGCCCCCTGCATCGTATCCGGGTGTGGGCGCGCGATCCCGCCAAGGCGAAAAGCTTCGCAGCGTCCGAGGGTGCGAAACACGGTATCGTAGTGGAGACGGCCACCACGGTGCACGAGGCCGTTGCGGGTGCCGACCTCATTTGCACGCTCACCAAGGCACGGGATCCAATCTTGTTCGGTGACTGGGTATCGCCAGGCGCGCACTTGAACGTGGTGGGATCGAGCATCGCCGGCGCCGCCGAGATCGATACGCCGACCGTGGTGAGGTCGCTATTCTTTGTCGACTGCCGCAACTCTACCGTGAATGAGGGCGGTGAGTACCTCCGGGCGCTCGAAGCCGGCGCGATTACACCGCAACACATCTTGGGTGAAATAGGCGAGGTGGCAAACGGATCCAAAGCAGGCCGTACGTCGCCGCTCGACGTGACGCTCTACAAATCCTTAGGCGTTGCACCGCAAGATCTGGCGTCGTCGCACTACGTGCTGGAGAAAGCGCGCGCTGCCGGCATAGGACAGGTTGTTGATGTTTAGCATGCAGCATGCCGGCGGGTTGTATATCCAGGAGCCATTGTTGAAGCGATCAATTCTGGAACTTTCTATTAGCACCACGTTCCCGCGAGCTCGAGGGGTTGGTGCCGTAGTCCGACTCCATTGGAGGGAGTCGTCGTCAACTGTCTACCTTTTAACACTGTCCATTGCTCAGTCGTTCGGGGTTAGATCGCCCATGCCGAAGAATCTGCCGATTATCGCCGCATTGCTCGCGCTGTCCGGCATACTTGCCGTCGCAGCCTGCGCGATTGCCGACACACCGAAGCCGATTGAAATCCAGCTCGCCCAACGCGCGGAAATGGACACTCCAATCGACGTGCTGCGCTCGGCAACCTCGGCGAATGCGAAGACGGTGCAAATGGAGGGGCAGTTCGGCTGTGTTCGCCCCGGTGCCCACGCGGACTTACTGGTTCTGAACGGCGATCCGCTGAAGGATCTGGACCTGTTTCGTGAGCCTCTGACCCACATCCCATTAGTCATGAAAGGTGAAGTGTGCGTGCTCAACCTACTGTGAGCCTTGCGCTGGAAAGCAAGGGCAAAGGCGACTTGCTGGACAGTGTCATCGTGATGGCGGTAGGGGTCGCGGTCATAATGACGAACCTTCTTGCGCCGATGCTCATCGGCGTCTACGTCGACTCGTTTCGACTGACGCTCGCCGAGGCAGGTTACACCGCGGCAGTCTACATGGCGGGAGCCGGTGCAGGTGCGGTGTTGGCAAGTTGGCAGTTGCTCTCCGTACGAACGCCTCTCCTTCTCGCTTTTGCGCTGAGTGCACTAGCTATTGGGAATCTAGCGAGCGTTAACACGCACTCACTCGAGGGTATTCTGGCAGTCAGACTGTTGGCCGGCTTGGGAGAAGGCGTGGGATTCGCGCTCATGGGTGCTGGAGTTGCGCGAATGAACAATCCCAATCGACTCTATGCCGTGTTCGTGGTAGTGGCACTGCTAATGGGGACCGCTGTCCAGTATGCCATACCCTGGTTCCGTAGCGCATTTGGGGCACCGATGCTGTTCGTGCCGATTGCTGTGGCACCTGCCTGCTTATTGCCATTCGTCGGCAAGTTCCCTAGTCTCACTGAGGCCGAGCGGCCCGTTGGAATCCGCGCGTCGCGCTCTGAGGAAGGCCCTTCCCGGTTGGATTTCTGGAGCGGGATAGTAGCGACATTCGTGGTGTACATTGCGTATGGCGGTGTAGCCGCATTTGTCGAGCGCATGGGTGTAAACATCGGCATTTCCGCCGACACCGTAGCCAAGGTACTCGGCATGGGGTACTTCGTTGCTTTAGTCGGAGCTCTCGCCGCCATCCTGACGGCCCATCTGCCGGCACGCGCATGGAAGATTGTCATTCCCCTTTGCCTGGTCGCCGGCGCCATGCTTATCACAGTGGCTGGTGATCCAATAGCGTACCGGATTGGCGTCGCGGCACTGTTTTTTGGCTGGCATTTTTTCGTACCGAACCTAATGGGACTCATGTCGCTTGCGGACCGTAGCGGCCGGCTCGCGGCGGCCGTGACTGGCGCCATGGAATGTGGGTTTGCCATTGGTCCGGCCATAGCAGGGCTCTTGGCGCACGATGGCAGCTTTGAGACGGTCGCTCTGGTTGGGATTGGCGGATCAGTGCTATCCATGGTGCTTTTCGTGCCGATTCTGCGCCATGTCAGGCGAGTCGAGACCCATACGGCCCCCTGCGTCGCTCGGTAGTTGGAAGCGTTTGCCACCAGCCCGCGCGGAAGCAATCGAGGACTTTCACAGGAGCTGCTCCCATGAGCGCAACCCACAATCGGGGGACGTCCGGACGCTTTGACCAGGATCCGATCGGGGGCTTGCCCGGACGAACCAAAACTGGGCGTTGCAGGCGAACCTCACAGCGAATCCAATGCCCCATGAATCAAGGAAGAGCGCATGGAATCCTTTATCACCTTTTCCCTGCGCGATATCGGCATTGCGTTGATTGTCGGTGTGGCCTTCATGATTCTCCTGAACCTCCTGCGTCTCGTGCGAGAGTTATCGCAGTACTCGGATAATTCGCCTTTACTGGATGGCAGCAAGCACCTGGCGCTCGCGACAATCGCCGGATGAGGGGCCGTTTTGGCTCCTTAAGTGGCGTTCGGTTTTTCCTCAATCTGACCTGAAACTCTCGCTGACTTCCTTGCATTCGTTGTTAATAATCTTCAGTGAGTGACAACTCACCCCTAGGCGACCGGAACCGCAGAATGTGGAGGAGGTCGTTTATGACGATTCAAGCTTCAGCCACGGACGCACTATTGCGAGTGCTCCGTCTTCCGCAGGTGTGCAGCATTACAGGCCTGTGCCGATCTATGATCTATCAGTTGGAGGCCGAAAAGCGCTTCCCGCGGCGAATCAAAATTGGCGCGCGCGCAGTGGGGTGGATCGAGGGGGAAGTGCAAGGGTGGGTCACGCAACGGATCGAGCGGAGTCGCAACTCAGGGTTGGGCACTTAAATATCGCGAGATTCGTCCTTGACAGGATGTAAGGCTGAATTGCGCGCCAGCGCCTGCAGGTCGAGATGGCTGCGACACTCCAGTTTGTTGTCATTCACGTCAGAAATGCATGTGCACTTATGTGAGGTCGTTGCCGCAGGATAACTGTAGATGGAGGCAGAATTAATCTATGCGCATATCGGATCACCGCTACCGCCGTGATGTGAGAAAGTACAATCTCGCACTGCGCCTCATTCACCATGAGGCGCGTACGGGGATCATTCGTGCGTGGACCGGTTTGTCCGGCCGCGGCATCCGTAATTTGTTCCGATCTTACGTGCATGGCGAGAATGCAGACATTGCGACTAGGCATCGAGGGCCGCCGCCGCAAGCGGCGGTTCACCTCTTGCAGTCGTGGAGTATGCGCGCGGATACCGAGCTCTTGGCTTCGATATTGTGCCTATTCGATCTGATTCCTGCGCGCCGCGCATCACCCATAACCAAGGAACCGCTCAGTGTGGTTCGAGGAGAGCGGTTGTGTACGGCATTCGAAATGTTTCGCGAGCTCGTACCACACTCGAACCTTACGCTTGAACATGCATTGCTGTTGGTCACTTCAATTAGTCGAGGGGACGAACTGGAATTGGGAAAGTGCGAGAATTGCGCCGCGCTCACCGTGGTTGATCGTCAGGGTGAGGTCGATCGACATTGCGCTCTCTGTCGTGAGACAGATAATCGGAGCGATATGAAGGAGGCGGCGCGCTCTAATTCGACGCGCCGCCTGCGGCACACGTCGAAGAAGCGATCTGACAGCGGGTGGACCGGGCTACCGGCCGGTCAGAATTCTAATAATCCCGTAATACACCAATAGCAAAGTCGCGCAGCCGACCGAGATGCCTAGCATCATCCAGAAGGGGAAATGTGGCAGGCGAACCAGAAAGCGAAAGAACAAAGCAAAAAAGATACCGAGTATCGTCAGTGCGGAGAGCACGATGCTTACAAAAGGTTCGAGAACGACGAGGACCGCCAAAATCGGCAAGCGGACGGAATGCCACGCGAGTCGCAGCGCAGCGATTACGTAAGTACCCGACGAGCGATCTTCATCGGTCGGCCTTGTGGACGAACTCACTGGACTCATTGTGACTCCCAATGAACCCTTTCCTAGGTGGCTAGCGTACCGCGAACGAGGGCGGCGCGCACGTCCTCGTTTGGGAACGACACTGCCCATGACAGACAAGACGCTTCGTAACAGAGCGAACGGTTCGGGCGGGAGTTTCTCCGCAAACTGCTAATAAATGGGGGATTCATCGCAGGCTCCGCCTGTGTTTGCATAGGTCCGAAGGCAGCCGTCAGTTTTTCGGGATGCAAAACGGCGGCGGATTGCGGGTGCGGTGCACCCATCAAAGGAACTTCGGAGTTGTTTCCATGGTGAAGATCAGTCCTGTCGCACTGCCATTAGAAGCGTTGCGGATCGCGGTGTTTGCCCTCGTGCTCTTTGCTCCGAATCTCGTCCTGGCACAGACATCCCCTTTTCTGACGGGCGCCAATTCTCTTCAAACTAACATCCTTGCCTGGGCCACGCCGATTGCCATCATCCTGGTCATGGTGCTAGGCGTCATGGCGATGGTTAATCGCATTTCTTGGGGATGGCCGATTGCTGCGATTGTGGGCATCGCGGTGGTGTTCGGAGCACCGCAGATGGTCACCTGGATTCGCGGCATGTTCGGGGTCTAGGAGATCAAGATGGCCGACCGAAACACCGGGCTCACTGCGGACCTCTTATTCGTCGCCGTCACCCGGCCGCCGATGCGCTGGGGTGTGACCTTCTCGGCGCTGCTTTTGAATCTTGTTGTCACCATGGAAGTGTTCCTGTTGACCAAGAACCTGTTGACGCTCCTACTGTCGGTACCGATCCACGGGGTGTGCGCGCTCCTCTGCGTACGGGATGCCCGATTCTTTGACCTGATCTTCTTGTGGGGGCGTACCCGGTTCCCGTCCTATGTTGGTACGTTTCGTTACTGGACTGCGAGCAGCGGCACGCCGTTGGTGCTCGATCTCCCGGATCGCCAGGGAGACCGGCTGGCGCCCGTAACCGTGCGAATCTTGCATCAACCGAAGGGCGCGCACCCATGCCGCGCCTGAGGAGGGAGACAGCGATACATCGCGAGCAGCCGGTGGCCCGCCACATCCCCTATCGGGCACACGTTGCCTCCAACCTCGTGAGGACCGTCGAAGGGGATTATGTGCAGGTCATGCGGCTAAGCGGGGCAAGCTTTGAGAGCGCGGATGACGCGGACCTCAATAACTGGCACGAACGGCTTAATGTGACCTGGCGGAACATAGCGAGTCCTAATGTCGCGATTTGGACGCATATCATCCGGCGTCGCGACCACAGGTCCTCGGTGCGGGCCCCGGGCCATGATTTTGCCTCGCAGCTAGCCTTCAAGTATGAGCAAAGGATCGCGGGCGAGACGCTCATGGTGAACGAGATCTACCTCTCGCTCGTGTATCGGCCGGTCGCCGGCACCGCCTCGGGTCTCCTGGCCAAGGCGCTGTCGAGACGGTCTAACGTGGCCAGCCGCGATACGCTGGCCGATGCACTGGATGCGTGCGAGAAGCTCGGGGCGACGCTCCTGGCCGCGTTCGCGCGCTACGAGCCTGAGTGCTTGGGGATCTATTGTCGGAGCGGTCGTCTGTATTCCCAGCCCCTTGAGTTCTTCGCGCTTCTGGTCAATGGGGAATACCAGCCTGTGCCACTGCCTCGCGCCTCGATCGATGAGGTAATTGCAACTACTCGCCCGATCTTCGGCACAGAGGTGATCGAGTACCGCTTGCCGACCGAGACCCGTCTGGGGGCGATGTTGGGCATCAAGGAATACCCGACGCCCACGACAGTCGGTATGCATGACGCGCTCTTGTCCGCACCGTTTCCGTTCGTGCTCACGCAATCTTTTGCGTTTCTCGGGAAGGCCACGAGCCAGGGTCTGCTGCAGCGTCAGCACGCCCGAATGGCGAACGCCGGTGATTTCGCGGTTTCGCAGGCGGAGGAGCTGGTTCACGCCCTGGATGCCGTGACGAGCAACGAGTTCGTGATGGGCGATCACCACCTGACTTTTCACATTCTCACCGATACGGCGTCCAACGGTTCGGGTGACGTCGGGGCGCGACATGTGCAGCGCCTAAATGATCACATCGCCCAGGCTCGCACGCTCCTGGCGGACGCCGGTATGACGGTTGCTCGCGAGGATTTAGCTCTGGAAGCCGCGTTCTGGGCGCAGCTTCCCGGCAATTTTCGCGATCGGCCGCGCAAGGCGCCGATCACATCGCGCAATTTCGCCGCGATGGCGGGATTTCACAACTATCCGGTGGGACGGGCGACGGGCAATCACTGGGGCGAGGCCCTCGCGATGCTGATAACGAGTGCCCGCTCTCCCTACTATTTCTCGCTCCATGCGAGTGATCCCAAGGATCCGGACGGCGGCAGCCGCAAGGACACCGGGCATACCTTCATTTGCGGTCCGACAGGGTCGGGAAAGACCGTCTTCATCGGATTCATGGTGGCGCTCCTTGCGCGTCAGGGCGCGACGCAAGTGCTCTTCGACAAGGACAAGGGACTCGAAATACTGGTGCGGGCGCTGGGTGGCGTGTATCTCCCGCTGCGGAACGGCCATCCGACGGGCTTCAATCCCCTGCAGCTCCCGGACACGCCGGCGGCGCTCGAGTTTCAGAAGGTGTGGCTTCGATCCCTGGTACGAGGGCCGGCACCGCTCTCGGCCCGCGAGGAGGCCGATCTGGATCACGCGCTTCGCGGGACACTCGCGCTCGAGAGCGAGCGGCGCCGCTTATCGCGGCTCATCGAATTCACGGATGCGACCCGCTCTGAGGGGATCCATGCGCGCCTCGCGCGCTGGTGCGAAAGCGCCGGCGGCGACTATGCGTGGGTGTTCGACAACCCCGAGGATTCGATCGTCGCACGGCTGACGGTTCAGTCGGTCATGGGGTTCGATGTCACTGAGTTCTTGGATCACGATACCATCCGCTCGCCTATAAACCTCTATCTCTTTCACTGCGTGAGGAAACTTCTCGACGGTCGTCCCTTTGTCTGCTGGGCAGATGAGTTCTCACGCTTGCTCGACGACCAAACCTTCGAGGCTTTCGCCAAGGACGGGCTCAAGGTTTGGCGCAAGCTCAATGGCGTCTTTTGCGCCGCCACCCAAAGTCCGAGCGATGCGCTTCGAAGTTCGATCAGTCGCACGATCATCGAGCAGACCGCCACCAAAGTCTTCTTTCCCAACTCGGATGCGAGTGCCGAGGATTACATCGCCGGGTTTGGCCTCACCGAGCGGGAGTTCAAGCTCATCAAGGAGGAGCTTGAACCCGGCTCACGGTTATTCCTCATCAAGCAAGGTCATTCGAGTGTCGTGTGTCAACTCGACCTAAAGGGCTTCGATGCGGAGCTGGCGGTGATTTCGGGGCGCACGAGCGAAGTCGAGCGGCTCCACCGAATTGTGGCCGAAGTGGGCGAGGACCCAGCGCGATGGTTACCCCTCTTTCAATCCGCTGCTCAAAAGGATGGTGGGACAGCTGCGATTTTCAACAACAGCGCAATCTAAGGAGACATACATGTTCCGACAAACAAGTTTCGGCGTACTTCTTTCACTATTCTTTCTGGGGTTGGCGCCTGCGGCCCGCGCTCAGTGGGCGGTGGTCGATGTGGGTGCCATTGCAGAACTGGTGCAGGAAGTCGCGACCATGGAGCAGGAGCTGACGACGGCCCAGGCTCATTTGCGTCAGGCGCAACAGGAGTTTCAATCCATCACGGGGAGCCGCGGGATGCAGCTCCTCCTTTCAGGAACCAACCGCAACTATTTGCCGACAAACTGGGCCCAACTTCAGGCTGCTGCCACTCAACCGAGCGGTGCCTATCCCGTCCTGTCGACGAACATTCAATCATCCGTCAATGCGAATGCGGTGCTGACGCCCCAGCAGCTCGCGGCCTTGTCGCCCGCGGAACGAAATCAAATCCAGGCGGCCCGCAGCAACATCGCGATGCAACAAGCAACGGCGACTGAGTCGCTTCAAACGACGAGTGATCGATTTTCTTCCCTTCAGCAGCTGATCAACGCGATTCCGACGGCGTCGGATCAGAAGGGGATTCTTGACTTAAGCGCCCGCATCGCGGCCGAGCAAACCATGCTCGCAAACGAGCAGACCAAGATGCAGGTGCTGTATCAGGCGGAGCAGGCTCAGGAGAGAGCGCTTCGACAGCAAGCGCGCGAACAAGCGATCTCGGACATCGGGTCATTGCGGCGCCTGCCAGCCATGGGACTGTAGCGGTCAAGCGATTTCGGGGACGGTGCGCAGTGTGTACGGCAATGTTTAGGGATCGTTGTCACGAGGAGCACCGTTCCCTGCGCGCCGTCGCCGGATCAAGTGCCCTTAAGCTCGTCGATTAGAGAAGGGAAGCGCGGGAGAGACCAACGGAGGGACGTCGTGGGATTCTATGCCGAGTTCAACACCTGGCTCAACGGACTCTTGAGCAACTATATCAGTGCGAATACGGCGCTCGTGGCTGCGGCGCTGGAACCTGCGATCGTCACCTTGGCGACAGTCTACGTGATGATCTGGGGTTATCTGCACCTCATCGGCAAGATCGAGGAGCCGCTGTCGGCGGGGGTCAAGCGGATTCTCCTTCTCGCCATCATCTTGGGCGGCGCGTTGCATCTATGGCTCTACAACGATGTGATTGTGGATACCTTTTTCAATGCACCGGGGCAGCTCGCGGCGAACGTCATCGGCGCCTACGACTCGGTGACGGTGATCGACCAGATTATTTTTTCGGGCGACGATGCGGCGACATTACTGATACAGAAGGGTGGATTCCTCAACGGCAATTTCTCGTACTACGTGGCGGGGTTTGCGGTTTACCTGATCGTCGGAGTCACGGCGATCTATACGATATTCCTGCTGGCGCTGTCTCGCATTGCTCTCTCCATTCTTCTGGCATTAGGGCCGCTCTTCATCGCGCTGCTTTTCTTCGAAAGCACCAAGCGATTCTTTGAGTCCTGGATCGCACAGCTCGCGAACTACGCGTTTATCACCATCCTGACCGTGCTGGTCGCGGCCTTAATGATGAAACTCATCTCGACCGCCGCCCAACAGGCCGCGGCGGCAGGCGGGGGGATTCAGATCGCTCAGGCCGTGCGCGTGTGCATGGCGGCGGGACTTACATTCCTGGTGATGCGACAGGTCATGCCGATGGCGGCGGGTCTCGCGAGCGGACTCGCCTTGAGTACCTTTGGGGCCGTGAGCGCGGCACTCCTCTGGGGATTTGGCGGCGCGAGCCGGAGCGGCGGGCAATTCATGCGCGGGTTGGTGATGGATCGCGAATCCACGCGGTGGGATAGCTTGAGTCGCAAGGCCGGTTATGGTCTGCGGCAAGGGACTGTCGCCGGCGTACGGCGGCTCGTGGGTCGGCGTGAAAACGTCTTGAGGGCACGCTAGCCAAAGGAGTCCATGCAAATGCAGATGAACACTGTGATGTTGTTATCGGCGCTGGTGCTTCTCGGTGCTTGCGCATCCCACAATAAACGCGTCTCCTGCGATGGGCGTCTCGAGCCCATCAACGCCCCGGCCCCCGTGGCAATGGCGTCGAAATCGGCGAACGCAGCAGCGGAATCACCGTTGAATTCCCCGGCCGAAGCTCGATCGCCATGAAGGATGCCGCGCTCGAGGCCTATTTTGCCGAGGCCGCCTCCTGGGACGCAGATCGGGCGAGCCAGAGCCGTCGGGAGACGCGAATTGCGTGGACCGTGGCGGGGGCTGGATGGGTCGCGACGCTCGCCACCGCGGCGGCGCTCATGCTTCTGATGCCTTTAAAGCGCGTCGAGCCCTTCGTGGTGCGCGTCGATAACTCGACGGGGCTCGTCGATGTGGTGCCGGTGTACGCGGGCTATGCCGATATGCCCGAGGCTGTCACGCGCTTTTTTCTGGATCACTACGTCACGGTCTGCGAACGCTTTAATTTTGCAACTGCCGAGAGCGACTACGAGGAGTGCGGGGCCTATCACACCGCCGCCCGCAATCAAGCGTGGTACACGCTCTGGACCAAGACCAACCCCGGCTCACCGCTCAACGTGTACAAGGACGGCACAACCGTGCGCGCACAGGTGAGCTCCATCAGCTTCTTTGGGCGGAGTAGTGGAGTATCGGATCTTGCTCAAGTGCGCTACACGAAGGCGAAGCGTCCGGCCGGTGGCACGGATGAACAAGTCACGCACTGGATCGCCTCAGTTCAGTACACCTACGGGGAACCGTCCAAAGACCCCAAGGTACGCCGTTGGAATCCGCTCGGGTTTAAGGTGGTGGAGTTCAAAAGCGAGCCCGAAGTCCTGAACGAGCCTGTGGGCGCCATGGCTTCCGATCCGGGCCCGGGAGGACGATCGCCATGAGAAAAACCCCGTTACTGCGAGCGTCGATCCGCACGCTTCGCGGGCTCTTCTGGATCTTGGCCCTGGCGGTTTCGGGGTTTGTTGCCGCCGAGACGCTGCCAACGAAAGGGACAGTCGACAGTCGGGTTCGCACCGCGCCCTACAAGGTTGATGAGGTGTATCGGCTCTATGGCTTCGTGGGCTACGCCATCGAGCTCACCTTCGAGGAGGGCGAGACTTTCGAGGGCAACGGCGGCGGGGACTTGGAGGCCGTGACCTTCGGCTGGCACGAGAATCATCTGATCTTAAAGCCCAAGGCGGCGAGTGTCGGGACAAATCTCGTCATCTACACCAACCGCCGGGCCTATCGGTTTGAGTATTCGGTCTCGCCCCGGCGACCGAATCTTGAGACCGACGATGTGATGTACGCGGTGCGCTTTATTTATCCGCCGCCGCCCCCGACTCCGCACGGTCCTACGGCAGAGCAGCAGGCGGATACCGATCTCGCTCGCGCGAGTGAGAATCGGCACCGAAACTATGATTTCTGGTTCTGCGGAGCCTCGGCCATCAAGCCGGTGGCGGCTTCCGATGATGGCGTTCATACGCGCCTGACGTTCGGCGCCAAGGCGGAACTACCCGCGATCTTCGTGCGCAATGACGATGGCACGGAATCCTTGCTTAATTTCAGCATGACGGAGGGCGATGTGGTCATTCACCGCGTCGCCTCTCGGTTCATTCTGCGGCGCGGCACTTTGACGGGTTGCATCGTCAATAAGGGATTTGCCGGCGGTGGCGAGCGGCTCAAGTCCGGAACCGTGGCGCCGGATGTGGAACGAATGCGCAAAGGGAGTTCGCCATGATGTCTTTTTGGAAGACGGGGAGGCAGCCCGCCGGCGCTCCCGGAGGCGAGAGTGGTCGCGAGGGGCAGGGGAAGGAGGCTTCATCATCACCCGATGAGTCGACCGTCCTCGGCGAGCGCGGTATTGCCTCGATCAATCAGGCGCGATCGATCCAATCGCGCGTGAGCAATCTGCTCGCCATGGGACTCATGTCGAGTTTGGGTCTGGGGCTTCTCACCTGGTATTACGCGCAAGTGTTCTCAAAACAGAGTCAGGTGCGCCAACAGGCCCAAAGTGCCTCGAAGGCAAAGGCGCAAGGCGAGATGACGCTGCCGAGCTTGGGTCGCATCGATCCTCCAGCCCCGATGCCCATTCGGGACGCGAACGGCCATCCGGTCGTGGAACAAGTGCTGGGGCCGCCGCCGGACGCGCCGAGTGTGGATCCCGCGCGCCCCGTTGCGGCAATGCCCGTCACGAGTAATTATCCTTCGGACCCCGCGAAGTCCCCGTATCAGCTCGCGCTCGAGCGACAGCTATCCGGGCCGGCCTTCTCGGAGCCGGGCTCCTCAAGAGGCAACTCACCTTCGGTTACGGCCCTCCCCGAAAGTCTGGGAGCTGTATCCGATGCGGCTTCGGCGGACGGGACGGGGCGCGGAGCCGCCGGCGATGGCGGCATGGCAGCGCTCCTGAGGCCGAGCGTCACGCCCGCGGTCGCTGCCAGTGTGCTGCCAACGCAGCGCCTGCTATTGCCGAAGGGAGCTTTTATCGATTGCACCTTGGAGACCGCGATTGACAGCTCGTTGCCGGGACTGACGACTTGCATCACCGCGACCGATACCTTCAGCGCAGACGGCAAGGTGGTCCTCCTCGAGCGGGGCACCAAGCTCGTCGGGGAAACGCGCGGCGATGTGCGGCAAGGGTCCTCCCGGGTCTTTGTACTGTGGACCGAGGCGCGAACGCCGACGGGGGTCGTGATTCCACTCTCATCCCCCGGCACGGATGAGCTCGGCCGATCGGGCCTGCCAGGCACCGTGAATAACCACTTTCTAGCTCGATTCGGGGCGGCGATCCTGATCTCCGTGATTGATGGGGCTATCCAGACGGGCGTCACCTCGACGAGAAGCAGCGGCGGGACTGTCATTTATAACCCATCAGGCTCCCAGGACATCGTCACTGAAGTCTTGAAGGGTACGGTCAACATCCCGCCCACGGTAAGCAAGCAAAACGGCGATCGTATCCAGGTGCTGGTCGCTCGCGATCTGGATTTCAGGACTGTGTATGAGCTCCGTCCTGTCGCCGATCGCTGAGCCCGCGGCGGCAACCACGGACGAGCGGTCATCGCAGGCCGCGCGGAGCATTCACCTATCGCCCGAGGCATCGGCACTCGATCTGACCCTCCGCGCGCTGCGGCCGCTATTGAGCGACCCGCAAGTCACGGAGCTTTGCATCAATCGGCCGGGCGAGGCGTTCCTCGAGACTCAAGGGGGCTGGCGATGCGAGTCATTGCCTTTTGCGAGCTTTGATTGGTGTCGGCGGCTCGCCAAACTGGTGGCGAACTCCACGCGCCAGCGCGTCGACGAGGAGTCCCCGCTCTTATCCGCCTCGCTCCCGAGCGGGGAGCGGGTCCAGATCGTCTTGCCACCGGCGACGACGCAGGGCTGCGTCGCCTTCACGATTCGACGTCCTTCGAACGAGGTCTGGTCGCTTCAGGAGCTCACGGCGCGGGGCCTTTTTCGCACGACGCAGCGCGCTCGCGAGGCCTTGGATCCCGCGGAGGAGGAGCTCCTCCAACTCCTTCAAGCCCAGGACTATGAATCCTTCATGCGCCTGGCGGTTCGAAGTCGCAAGAACATCTTGGTCTCGGGGCCTACGGGGTCCGGGAAGACCACCTACACCAAGGCGCTGATCCGGGAGATCCCGAGCGAGGAGCGCCTGATTACGATCGAGGATGCAAAGGAACTGGTGCTCGACCGGCACCCGAATCACGTGCGGCTCTTTTACAGCAAGGACGATCAGGGACTTGCCCGCGTCACGCCGAAGCAACTCTTGGAATCGTGCCTGCGGATGAAGCCGGACCGGATTCTGCTCGCAGAGCTAAGGTCCGAGGAGGCGTTTGATTACTTGCGCAACGTCAATTCCGGTCACGCGGGATCGATCACCAGTGTCCACGCGGCCAGCGCCGAACTCGCCTTCGAGCAGTTGGTGCTCCTCGTTAAGCAAAGTCGCGCGGGTCAGGAACTCGCGCGCGAGGACATCAAGAGTCTCCTCTATCTCTTGGTCGACATCGTGATCCAGTTTGGCGTTGAACACCATCAGCGCTACGTCAAAGAGATCTGGTATGAACCCGAGCGCAAACGCCGCAGCCTGGCAGCCCATCGTTAAGACCCGTCGGACCTCGGGGGCCCTCAAGGCGTGCGCCACCGTCGTTGGCGCGCTCCTCATCGCGCAGTACCTCGCGGGATACGCCTTCTTGTGGTCGGTGAAGAGTGATCCCCGTAGCGCGACGCCGCTCACGATCGTGCGCTATGCCTACTATTACGGGGACCGTGCCGAGATTCGCGGGCGGCTGCTTTTAAGCTCGGCGTTTGGTGTTGCCGTCGTGCTGGCAAGCACGCTCGCGATCTTCCTCCCCAGGCGACGCTCATTGCATGGCGATGCGAGTTTTGCGACCCGCCGGGAAATCGCGGCCGCGGGGCTTTTGGGCGATTACGGGATCATCATAGGCAAGGTCGGCCGGCGGTGCCTCATGCTCCGCGGCCAGCAGGGCGTTGCCCTCGCAGCACCGCCGAGAGCGGGGAAGGGGACGGGCATTGTCGTACCGAATCTTCTTAATTGGCCGGATTCGCTCATCTGCGTCGACATCAAGCGCGAGAACTGGACGCTCACGGCGGGTTTTCGCGAGCGTTCGGGACAGACCTGTTACCTCTTTGATCCCTTTGCCGAGGATGGCAAGACCGCGTGCTGGAATCCCTTCTTCTACGTCTCGAAGGACCCCTTGAAGCGCGTCAATGACCTGCAGCGCATTGCCGAGATGCTCTACCCCGATCCGCCGAATGTGGACCCGTTCTGGACGGCGAGCGCGCGTTCCTTATTCCTAGGCATCGCGCTTTACCTTTTCGAGACTCCCTCGAGCCCGAAGACCATTGGCGAGGTGCTGCGCCAGGGCATGGCCTCGGACGATGAGGGGTTCGGCCAGCACTGGAAGCGGGTCATCGAGGGTCGAAACAAGGGCAAGTACCCTCTCTCATCGCAATGCGTGCGGGCGCTCTATGATGTCATCGACTTGGCGCCTGTCACCGCCTCGAGCATCAGGAAAACCTTTACATCGCGGCTCGATCTGTGGCTCAACCCCATTCTCGATGCGGCGACTTCCGGGAATGATTTTGATCTTCGAGAGTTGCGCTCGAAGCCCTTGTCAATCTATGTAGGCGTGAATCCCGATGACCTGCATCGGCTGCGCCCGGTGCTTGCGCTATTCTTTCAACAGGCGATCGGGCTGCAGACGAGAACCCTCCCCGAGCACGATCCGAAATTGACGCACCAAGTGATGATGCTCTTGGATGAGTTCACGGCCTTGGGCCGCATCCCGATCATTGCGGAGTCCATCAGCTACTTGCCGGGCTACAACGTGCGGGTGGTGCTCGTGATTCAGACCCCGGCGCAGCTGCGCGATGTCTATGGTCCGAATGGCGCCGAGACCATGCTCAAAAGCCTCGCCGCCCGAATCGTCTTTGAACCCAAGGATTTCGCCGATGCGCGCGAAATCTCTGATGAGCTCGGCTTTACCACGGTAAAGGCGAGGACATTATCGAAGCCGCTCATGAACTTCTCCGATCCTCGCGGCCGGCGACAGCGGAGCGTGAGTGTGAGTGAACACCGCCGCGCCTTGTTGCTCCCGCAGGAGGTGAAAGCCCTGGGCCCCGAGCAGGCTATCGTGTTCTACGAGGGGCTCAACCCCATCCGGTGTCGCAAAATTCGCTATTTCACAGACCCGCGCTTCAAGGCGCGGCTCCTGCCGCCGCCGGCACAAGCCGCTCCGCGCCCCTTGAAGAGGGCTGACACGCCGACTGACGCTGCAGAACCCTCGGTGGATGCGGATCCCATGGCGGCCTTGGCCGCCGGACCGGGGGCGGCGAGTGGCTGTATAGAAGGGGGCGAAGTGGCCGAGGCCGTGCGCGAGGCCACCGTCGAGGATATCGACCGCTTAGAGACGCTCACCCTCGAAGATTTTGCGGTGGACTTTACCCAAGTGAAGCTCCCCGAGGGCGAGAAGCTTACGGAGCAGCAGCTCAACACCGCGGTCGAGAGTTTTCTCGCGACCTTACGCGTACGATAGGAGGTTCCCATGTCAGACAAGAGAGGTCGGACGAACGGATCTGATAGCGGAAATCCAGCCTCCAGGGCACGTCGACCACCATCGGCAGATGGCAGCGTGCGGGCGCACCGGCAACAAACCCCGAGACGGGGTACAGAATCGGCTTTCCGAGCGGGCAGCGAACGGCAAGGTGAGGCTGAAAACTCCGTTCGTGCCTCGAACCCAAGGACCCTGCGCGAAACGGCCAAGCGGGGTGCCGGTGCGGATCCCATTGCGGCGGCAGCAACGGAGGATCGCGCGGCATCGCCGGCCGGCTCGGCGAAGTCGCCGTCGCAGCAAGCCAATGCTGACTCGGGAGCCGTCCCGGAGGCTATTCGTCGACAGTTCGTTCAGGTCGGGCGCAAGTATTATTTTGCGGATGGTACTCGGGCCTTCACCGACCGGGGGCGCAGTCTCACGACGCCGAGCGAAAATACGGAGGTGATCAAGAGCCTGGTGACGATTGCGCAGGCGCGAGGGTGGAGCGAGATAGCCGTTCGAGGCACCGAGCGATTTCGCAGGGAAGCCTGGTTTTCCGCACGCCTGGCGGGGCTCGAGGTGCGAGGGTACCGGCCGAGCGCATTCGAAGAGGGGCGTCTTATTCGCACCCTTGCGCGACAGAGCGAGGGTCCCGCTTCTGTCGATGACGCCGCCGAGGGGACTGCGGTCGAAGGCGTGCGCGATCGTAACCGCATCGCCTCGCCCTCGCGCGAGGAGCCTCGACAAAAGCGGGGCGTGCTTCTGACCGGCAAGCTCGTCGAGCATGGTCGTGCGCCGTACCATCACGATCCGCACGAGCGAATGTCCTATTTTGTGAAGATCGAGACCTCGCGCGGTGATCGCGTGATTTGGGGCATCGACTTGGAGCGAGCCTTCAGGGAGTCCCTCACCCAGCCTCAAGTGGCCGATGCGATCGGGCTGCGGGCCGTGCGCCAGGAACAGGTGAAAGTAAGGGCCGCCAAGCGCGATCCCGAGGGCCAGGTCATTGGCGAGCGGGAGCTTACGACGCATCGGAACCGCTGGATCGTCGAGAAGCAGACATTTTTCAAAGCGCGTGCGGCGGCTGCCGAGACCTTGCGCAATCCGACGATAAGCCCTAAGCAGGCGGTCAGACAGCATCCGGAGCTCGTGGGGACCTATTTGCAGGTTCACGCCGCCGAGATAGCCTCCCGCCGGTTCCGAGATCCCGAAGATCAGCGAACGTTCGTCGAGCGGGTCCGCTCCTCGCTCGCCGCGTCGATTGCCCGCGGTGAACCGGTGCCGCCGGTACGCCTGCGCGAGCGCTCGACCAAGCGCGTCGAGCGGCGCTCCCCCAAGCCGCGCGACCGTGAGACTGCGCAGGTGCGCGGATGACGATACGGGTGATCTTTCGTGAGTGAGGCCGACAAAGGCTTGGGACGCCCGCCGACGATCAGGGCCGAGAATGAGCCGCCCCCAACGGGTGCCTCGAGGGGTACAAGCCCGAGTCCGGAGTCACGCAACATTGGATTCGAGGGTCGCGGATCCGATTCTGCCCGTCGTCACGACGATCAATTGCTCGTCGGCCGACTGACGGAACACGGGCGCGCCAATTATCAATTTCGTGCCGACCAAGAGGCCTCCTACTACGTCAAGCTCCTCACGAGCCGCGGCAGCAAGACTCTCTGGGGCAAGGATCTCGAGCGTGCGCTCCACGACGCCCAAACACAGCCGAGAACAGGGGACCTCATCGGTGCCCGCCGCGCAAGTCGAGAAGCTGTCACCGTCACGGTGCGAACTCGCGACACCGAGGGCCGAATCCTGCGGCAAGACGAACGCCATGCGCATCGCACGCATTGGGTGGTCGAGAAGGTCAAGTTCTTTGCAGACCGTGCTCGTCTCGCCCGCCAGTTGCGAGACGAACAAGTAGATATTCAGGCCTCCGTTCGCGCCCATCCAGAGTTGAAATCCGCGTTCTTGAGCGTCCGGGCGGCGGAGGAGTTTGCCGCCCAGCGTATTTCGAATCCAACCGACCGAGAGAGGTTCTTAGAGCTCGTGCGCGGCGCGATGGCGGGCTCCATCCAGAAGGGTGAGCCGCTGGCCGCCGTACGCCTTCGAGAGTCGACGAAACGAAAGACCCTCCCGAAGCCCCCCAATCGAAGTCGGGAGGAACCGACTCGGTAATTCCCATGAACGCGCGCACCCTCACCGTCGAGGACGTGCTCAACGACGAAGCCACATCGCACTGGCTCAAGTCGGCACTCACCACGTCACTTGAGCGCGACCCGGTGGACGCGCTCAACGATACGCTCGTACTCGTGGCAGTGCTGGACGTGCATCTGCGCGCCGCGCTCGACCTGCCCGAGACGGAATAGCCAACGGATCAAAAACACAGCCGCGCCGACGGACTGCCCTCGCTAACGGGCACGTCCTCACCGCGTTTCCGCTATCGGCTCCCGGCCTCCGGCCAATCATCGTCATCAATAGAGCAGCTCATCGATCAGTTACTCAGTTCGATTGCAATGGTCGTTTGTTTGATTTCCCTACCGACTTGTGCCGGCTCGCGGCCAGAAGATGGGAAGGGCGGGATTACCTGAATGGGTTCAGCGTATCACACCGTGCTCGCTGTCCAGACCCTGCGCGCGCGAAGCGCGTGCTCGGCGAGTCGCGCGGACGCGCGAGTCTGGACAGCTGCGCGCG
>DASXNX010000229.1:0-5360 GCA_036494725.1 Steroidobacteraceae bacterium | reverse complement strand
ATCGAATCGGCGCTGGTGGCGCACCGCCTGGTCGCGGAATCCGCGGTGGTCAGCAAGCCCCACGAAATCAAGGGTGAGTCGGTCTTCGCCTATGTCGTGCTCAATGTGCCGCGGCCGGAGGGAGCGGCGGCGCAATCGCTGCTCGAAGAGCTGCGCAACTGGGTCGGGGAACAATTGAGCCCGATCGCCAAGCCCGATGAAATTCGCTTGACCGACAATCTGCCGAAGACCCGGTCCGGAAAGATCATGCGCCGACTGCTTCGCTCGATTGCGCGCGGCGAGGAAATTACGCAAGACATGTCGACGCTGGAAAATCCAGGGATCCTCGAGCAACTCAAGGGCGGGGCGGCCGCGCCGCCGGCGGCGAAGCGTGCCGCCTCGGTCAAGCCCACCGCTCCGGCCAAGCGTGTAGCTCCGGCCAAACCCACCGCTCCGGCGAAGCGTGCCGCTTCGGCCAAGCGTGCCGCTTCGGCCAAGCGTGCCGCTTCTGCCAAGCGCGACGCTCCGGCGAAGCGCGCCGCTCCGGCCAAGCGCGCGGCTTCCGCCAAACGAGCCGTCCCACCCAAGCGCGCCACGGCTCGCAAAAAGGTCGCCGCACGCCCCAAGGCGGGCAACGCGAAGGTTGCGGCCAAGCGCGGCAAGCGGATTCCACACATCAGACAGGCAAAGCGCAAAGTCGCGGGTGCAAAATCCCGCCGCCCCGCGATGAATGTGGTACGCCGCAAACCACGCGGCAAGAAGTGAGGGCCCAGCGATGGCGCTATTGATCATCGGCTTGGTGTTGTTCCTCGGCGTTCATTCGGTCGCCATCGTCGCGCCGGCGCTGCGTGCGCGGATGATCCATCGGTTGGGCGAGGGTGCGTGGAAGGGACTGTACGCCCTGATCTCGCTGGTTGGCTTCGTGCTGATCTGCTACGGATTTGGTGTGGCACGTGAAGCACCGGTGGTTCTGTATTCACCGCCGATCTGGCTGCGGCACGTAGCGCTGATCCTGATGTTGCCAGTGTTTCCGCTGATCGTCGCGGCGTACTTGCCGGGCCGGATCAAAACAGCGGCCAAACATCCGATGCTGGCCGCCGTCAAGCTCTGGGCATTCGCGCATTTGCTCGCCAACGGCTTATTGGCGGACGTCTTGTTGTTCGGTGCATTTCTGGCTTGGGCCGTGGTGGATCGAATTTCGTTGAAGCGCCGTTCGACTCCTCAGTTGCTGCGAACCGCGCCGCCGCGTCCCTTGAACGATGTCATTTCGGTCGTGCTCGGGCTCGCGATCTACGCGCTGGTGATTGGTTGGGCGCATGTGCGCTTATTTGGAGTGTCGCCGCTCCCATGACCCTAGTCGAATAAAGCCGAATGTAGCGATTTCACCACTGATCGTCGTCAGTGGCTTCGCATCAACCAAAGCCGCGCCCGCGGGGGCCCCATCCGCGGCGAGTCCGAAGATTCCAGACAACGGTTGACGCCGATATTCCAGCCCACTGTTGACGCCGATCAAGGCGAAAAGCCCGACGCGATGAAACAGTGCCGCTTCGCAGCGGAGACAATCTTCGTTCCCCTGTTCGTACCTCTCGTTGGAGCCTTCCTATGGTCACACTCAATGATGCAATGAAAATTATTGGCGCTGCCGAGAAGAAAGCGGCAGCCATAGGCCAGCCCATGAATATCGCGGTCGCCGACGCCGGAGGGAATCTCGTCGCGCACGTACGAATGGATGGTGCGTGGATTGGCAGCATCGATATATCAATCAAAAAGGCCTTCACGGCGCGCGCCTTCGACATCGCCACCAAGGATCTGGCGCCGCTCGCGCAACCGGGCGGAGACTTCTTTGGGATTGATGCCTCCAACGGCGGCCGCGTCATGATCTTTGCAGGCGGCATCCCGCTGAAACGAGCCGGAAAAGTTGTGGGTGCCATTGGCGTTAGCGGCGGCTCAGGTGAACAAGATCAAAGCGTCGCCGAAGCCGGTGTTACGGCTTTCAGTTAGAACCCGAGGGGAGCAATCCGTCATGGCAAGCAATCGCGGCGTCGTCTACGTCGAACCGGGCAAGGTCGAGGTTCGCAGTATCGATTATCCGAAAATGGTGAATCCCAACGGAAAGAAGATCAACCACGGAGTGATTCTGAAAGTTGTGGTCACGAACATTTGCGGCAGCGATCAGCACATGGTGCGAGGCCGCACCACTGCGCCCCAAGGGCTTGTGCTGGGCCACGAAATTACCGGCGAAGTAATCGAGATGGGGTCCGACGTCGAATTCATCAGTGTTGGTGACCTCGTTTCGACCCCGTTCAACGTGGCCTGCGGCCGATGCCGAAACTGCAGGGAGCGCGAAACCGGCGTATGCCTGACGGTCAATCCCGGACGTGCGGGCGGCGCCTATGGTTATGTGGATATGGGCGGATGGATCGGCGGCCAAGCCGAGTACGTCATGGTTCCTTACGCCGACTTCAACTTGCTGAAGTTTCCCGACAAGGCGCAGGCGATGGAAAAGATCCAGGATCTGACTTGTCTCACCGATATCCTGCCGACCGGATATCACGGCTGCGTCAACGCCGGCGTCGCCACCGGATCGACGGTTCTGGTCTCCGGCGCCGGGCCCGTGGGGCTCGCTGCGGCCGCATCTGCGCTGCTGCTGGGCGCCGCAGTCGTGATCGTCTCGGACTTCAACAAGGACCGCCTCGCGCACGCCGCTTCGTTCGGCTGTGAGACCATCGATTTGTCGCGAGGAGGCACGATCGGCGAACAAATCGAACAAATACTCAAAGTGCCCGAAGTGGATTGCACCGTCGACTGCGTGGGATTTGAAGCCAAACAGAAAGGCGGCGAGGAGCAGCCCGCCACTGTCCTCAATCAGTTGATGGCCGTCACCCGCGCGGCAGGCAGGATTGGGATCCCGGGACTCTATGTCACGGCCGATCCGGGTGCGAAGGACAAAGCTGCGCGAGAAGGCAGCCTCAGTCTTCACTTCGGCCTTGGGTGGGCGAAATCGCACGCCTTCTTCACCGGTCAGACGCCGGTCCTCAGGTACAACCGCGGCTTGATGATGGCAATTTTGCACGACCGCATCAAGATCGCCAAAGCCGTCAACACCACAGTCATCACCCTGGATGCCGCACCCCAGGGCTATGCCGACTTCGACAAGGGCGTCGCCCGGAAATTCGTCATCGATCCCCACGGCAGTTTGAAGAAGACCGCATGACGTCTACGGAATGACGCTCGACACCGAACGATGAACAGTGATTGAACTTCGAGCGACTATGAGTTGATCGTCGGCCACCGGCGCCCGGGATTGTGATGGGAATACCACTGCTCCAGTGCCGGGGCCCCGACATGCTGGGCGGCGAGCCGTCATGTCCCGCGCCTTGAATGAGTTCTTCGGTCAGTTCGACTGGACCCAACGAAGCTTGATTTTCATCTATGTCGGGCTGGAGCAAGGGGCCGATTAGCTTTATATATCGCCCGTCCGCGCCACGCAGGTCAAGGGATCAATCTGGCCTGTTCATCTCGAAAGGCGATCTGGCCATCAGACCCTAGTGCCGTTGCAAATTGCGGCGCCGCACCGGCACACTCGGGCCCTCAACATATCTGTCTCATTCATTTTCCGGAGTGCCCATGAATCGTCGCAGTCTTCTTGCCGCCACTGCAGCCTCGGTCGTGATGAGTGCCGCGCGCACCGCGACGCCGGGGACCCCAGGTTCGGCACCGGCTTCCGACATCCCGGCGGTTCGTCCTGACGGCCTCAATCCTCCGGGCATTCGCGTCGCCGGCATTCGAATGCTGCCGGCGGCGGGCGGCAAGTACAAAGTCTGGACCAAGAAGATCGGCTCCGGACCGGTCAAGGTGCTGGTGCTCCATGGCGGACCGGGCTTCAGCCACGAGTATCTCGAGGCCCTCGAATCTTTCCTGCCTCAGGCAGGAATCGAGATGTACTACTACGATCAGCTCGGCTGCAACAACTCCGATCAGCCCGATGATCCCGAACTCTGGACTCTTGCTCGCTACACCACGGAAGTGGAGGAGGTGCGACGCGGCCTCGGGCTCGAACACTTCGTCCTCTATGGGCACTCGTGGGGCGGAATTCTCGCCATCGAGTACGCCCTTCACCATCAGCAGCACCTGCGGGGACTGGTGATCTCGAATATGACGGCGGGCGTACAGTCTTTTCTCAAGCGGGCTGATTTCATCAAGCACCAGCTTCCGCCGGACACGCTTGCCCGCCTCACGGCGCTCGAAGCCAAAGAAGACTACGATTCGCCCGAGTATCAACAGATCATGATGGAAGATCTGTATCCCAAGATGCTCTGCCGCGCCCAACCCTGGCCGGAACCGGTGTCCCGCACATTCCGGCATGCGAATGACAAGATCTACAACCTCATGCAGGGGAAGAGCGAATTCCTAGTCACCGGCAACCTCAAGAATTGGGAACGCTGGGACCGCCTGCCTGAAATCAAGGTCAAGGCCCTCACCATCGGTGCCCAATATGATGAGATGGATCCCGAAGACATGAAGAAGATGGCCGGTCTCATGCCGAATGCTGGCTATGGCTTCTGCCCGAACGGCAGCCATCTATGCATGTGGGATGACCAGGAGGTCTACTTCAAGCACCTGCTCAATTTCCTGCACGGAGTTTAAGTTCAAAGGGCGCGCGTTTCCGCGGAAACGCATTCCGCACTGCAATGGCCGGCTCGGCGGGCGGGCTTGTCCCGCATGCCGTTGCGACGCGGCTGGGATTGAATGCGCCAGGTGTGCAGGCCCTTCCCACAGGGTGCCCCGGCCGATTATACAGGCTGGCCCGGCCGGACATATGTCGAAAAGCGCAGACTCAGGGCTCCGGCTCGGTTAAACTCTGTGCGCCGGACTGGGGGGCGGTTCGCATAACGACGCGGCCCCATCCGAGTACCCCCTTTAGTGCAACCCACGGCCGAACCGGCCGTATATCAGTTTGATCGGATAAACATGCTTTCTACTTCCAACGTCGCCATCCAGTTTGGCGCCAAGCCGCTCTTCGAGCAGGTCACGGTCAAGTTTTCCGACGGCAATCGCTACGGGCTGATCGGCGCCAACGGGTCCGGCAAATCCACGCTGATGAAGGTGTTGGGCGGCGATCTCGAGCCGAGCGCCGGCGACGTCATGCTGCAAACCGGGATGCGGCTGGGCAAGTTGAATCAAAACCAATTCGGCTATGAGGATGAACGCGTGCTCGATGTCGTCATGCGCGGCCACACGGAATTGTGGGCCGCGATGAAGGAACGCGACCGCATCTACGCCGACCCCAATGCCACCGACGATGACTACATGAAAGCGGCCGAGCTCGAGGGTGTGTTCGCCGAATACGGCGGCTACGACGCCGAGGCTCGGGCGGGCAG
>DASXNX010000228.1:0-48519 GCA_036494725.1 Steroidobacteraceae bacterium | reverse complement strand
GCGATCTGCTGTTTATCGAGGCCGCGGGCGGCTTTGTAATTGATATCCTCGATGCAGGCTTCGGCGACTTTGAGGCGCGCGCCGCGCAAGAGCCGCGTGCGGCGTTGATTGTCGCGATACAGTCGTTCTCGGTCGACGATGAGAGCGATGCGCTCATCGAAGGCGAGCGCGTGAACCGCGGGAGTCTGTTGTTGTTCCTCGAGTGCCTGGATCATGCCGTGGAGCTTTAGGCTCTTGAGGGTTTCGATCGTTGGGTTGGTCAGCATTGGTTTTTCCTTTGGGTTTCATCGTCAGTGGTAGTAACCGGGGCCGCGCACGTTGCCGTGCATCGGCATCTCGAGAGCGAGAGGTTCGCACTGCGCCCGCGGTAGATCGCGGCCGCTTTCGAGGATGGATTTGACGCTCTTGCGCGTCGGGCTCGCGAGCCGAAGCGCCAAAGCACTGGCCGTCTCCAGGCGCTGCTCGCCGTACTCGCGGCTCAGGGACAGGAGCCCGAGGCATGCCCGATAGCCCTGTTCTGGATGCGGTTTCGAGCGCAACAGCTGCTCGACCACCGCGCCGGTGGCAGCGCCGATCGATTCGCCCCACTGGATAAGCCGGCGCGGCGACCACTCGGCATGAGCCCGATGGGATTTGGGCATGTGATCGGCGATCGTCGTATGCACGCCCCGTTGATAGGAGCGCACATGGGTCGCTACCCGCTCGCCGCGGAAGAACACCTCGACGCTCGCCGCCGAGAAGCGCGCCCAGGCGGTGTGGCCGACGAGCGCATGCGGAACGCTGTAATAATGCCGGTCGATGTCGACGTGGTAATCGAACGCGACGGTGAGTTCCTTCCACTCGGCGAACACATAGGAACTCGCCGGCAACGGCCGCATCGCCGGGCGGTCAAGCGCCTCGAAGACGCTGCGTCGTGATCCCGGCAGGCGTTGGAAGGGCCGATCATTCAAGCTCGGCAGCAGCTCTCGGATGGCTGCGTTCAGATCCTCCAGACTTAAGAACCTCTGGTGGCGCAGCCGGGCCAAAATCCAGCGGTAGATCAACAGGACGCTCAACTCGACCCGGCTTTTGTCCTTCGGACGATACGGTCTTGCCGGGATCACAACGCAGCGATAGTGGGCGGCCATCTCCTCGTATGATCGCTGCAGATCCGGTTCGTACCGGTCTGCGCGGGTGACGCCAACCTTCGGGTTGTCGGGCACGATGATGGTCGGCGCCGCGCCGTAAAACTCAAGCGCCCGCACGTGGCTCCCGAGCCAGTCCGGTAAGCTCTCGCTGCGGGTCGCTTCCGCGTACGCGCAGCCGCTTGCTCCTAAAGCGCTAATAAATAAATGTGCCTGGAACGCAACTTGACCGCCGTACCCGTAGATCGGCACCGTGCGGCCGGCGTAATCGACAAAGAGTTTCTCGCCAGCGAAGTGACGCTGTCGCATCGAGCGCTTCAGGCGCTTCTCCCAGTCCCGGTAGATCTGGCAAAACGCGCTGCGTTGATAAGCCGCCGCGCCGTGCTCGGCGCTGTATTCCTCCCAGAGCAGCTGCAGCGTCACGTGCCGGTGGCGCTTGAGTTCCCCGTGGATCCAGGCGCAGTCCGGCGCCGCCCGGGTGGCCGATTTCACCAGCGCCACACCGAACACACGCCGCTCGAGCTCGACTTCCGAGAGCTTTTCGGCCTCGCCAGCCTCGATTCTGCAGGCCCGCAGTGCCCGTAGATACTTAGAAACCGCCCCAACGGACAGTCCCAGGGCCCGGCTCAAGGCCCGCACGCTCAAATTGCTCGCTTGCAGCCCGATCAGCTGCTTCAACTTCGACATGGAGATCCTCTCGTTCGGCATCGACTGCGCTCCTGAAGGGCAAATCCCTCAGGTTACGCGGTTCGCCTATCGATCAATCTCCAGCCGCCCACCTCACTTTCCACGATCGTGAACACCTTTCCGCCACCGTGAACACCGCGCCACGCCGCGCCCTCAGGTGTTCACGATCAAATGGAAAGCTGTTCACGTTGCCGTGGAATCCGTGTTCACGTTCCCCTGGAAACGCTGTTCACCATCGCGTGGAATACGCAGTCACGTTCTGCCGAATTTTCCTCCCTGACGACCTCAAGGCAATAAGTGACGTCTTCTAGGAAAACTTACAGCAAATTTCACTTCTGTATGTCGACGGATTGTCCTGCAACCCTGACCGCGTAAATTCTCTTGCCTTCTAGAACGGTCAATTGAGTCGCATTAGAATCCAGGTAACCCAAAAAATCCTGCCCATTTTCACCTATAAGCGCCGCACTGCCGGCAAGCAGACCGCCGCCACGTGGCTCCACTGATTCCGTTTTCACCTTCCCGACAAGTGCGAACCCATAAAAGCGCCCCGAGTATTCGACTACAACTGTCTCCGTTTGCGGGCTTCCGGCTAGGGCGTCGCCGAGAGACAGTCCCCCGAATCGCGGACGCTCGTAAGTTCCTTTCATGGTTATCTTCGAATTTTCCAGATGGGCGAATAGCAAGCATTGAGGACCTTGCCAGTTCGCAGGAGATTCTGTCGGGGTTGGACGTAGACTGGCGCTACCCATTCGTCGAAGAAATTCGCGGCGCGGTTTCGTATGTTTTAGAAGTTCAGCTTCCTTTTTTGGCGCCTCTTCCTTGGCTCGCTGACACCGAGCGAGTACTTCAAAAAGTCGAGTATCCGGGTCGGGTCGGGCCAAGGCACGCTGACATACCTCAATCGCTTCATCAACAAATCCAGCGTCGAGCTTTGCGTCTGCCAAGTTGCTTGTGGCCAATGTATTGCCATCCCTATCAGCAACAATGTATGCATCAATCGCAGCGATGGGGAGTTTTAGTGCGGTAGCCGTAACGCCTATGTTGTTCCAAACACCAGGGTTGTCTCTTGACAGCAAGTATTGTCGGTAGTGGAACAATGCCTCCGCCTCCTCCTTTCGCTCAGCATGCTGATACGCCAAATCGAATCGAGGGTCAGGGCGCTCGGGGCTGATCTCGAGACACCTCTCTGCACAAGCCAAGAATAGATCGGTATTTCCAAGTGCGAGCCACGCATCAGCAATTTGGGCTAGACCACTCGCTTCATTTGCGGGGATTGTAAGTAGTGCCGCGCCGGAGCGGGCCATCAAATCTTCGGCTTGGCTCTTCTGTCCAGCTTTGTCCCGATGAATAGCAGCTAATGCGAGCCATTGAACTGCCTTATTAGGGTTATTCGCAAATTCTGCGGCCCGTTCATAGTTCGCAGCTGCTTGTTCGTGTTCGTCAGCGTCCGCAAATCGCTCTGCGAGACCGAGATAGGGGCCAAAATGATGGGGATTCGCCCGCGAAAGCCGATTTAGGTCGTTTAGCCACGATTCTTTGTAGGCAGCCGCGCGAACAGAAATTTGGGCTGAGTCGAATGCGACGGCGCTGTTTGGGTCAAGGCTCAGATTTGAATCGCGAAAGGCTTGAGCGATCGTCTGCTGGCGATCCTTATCGCGAATGGTTATGGCAAAGCGGTAGCGAGATATATAAACATCTGCTGTCCAGTTCGGTTGCGGAGAGGTGTACTCATCCACGAATTCATCGTTTACTTCTGATGCGGACGATTCTGTCTTGGCCGGCTCAGCGCGCGCCGCGGCTGCGGGCTTGGGCGAGAGAGTTCGTAGCATGCTGGTAAATTGTGTAAGACATTGTTCCGGCTTGTCCCGAGAGAATGAAATGTATTCTAAGTCGCCTTGCAACCCGCCAGGCTTACGGACGCCTTCTTCCAGCAGGAGAATCATCTCCATGTTCAGGCCGACTGCCATGCCAATCTCTTGAAGTATCCAATCTGCGGTTTTAACTCTAAGTTCCGCGCGTTCCGCTATGACGGTGCCCTTTGGGAGCCACCACGGTGCGCGGATTTTCGCCGATTCGATGGCTTCCTCTCTTGCGGTACAAATTCCAATGAAGAGGTTCTTTCCTTCCATTTTTTCGCGAACCTTTTTAGACAACTCCTTTGGTTCCGCAGCCTGTGCGTTTTCCCAGGTGAAATCTGGCATGAGCTTTTGAACTGTCCCTAGCATTTCCAAGAATCGGTCCACTAATGGCTTGTCCTTCTCTTGGAAACTATGGCCAACAAACGCCGTTAATTCCGGCATGTACCCTCCGTCGGTCTCAACCAGCACTGATTCCCAATCTTGCTCTGTTCACGCCTGTGAGTTTGCCTAAAACATGTCCCTGATTTAATGGACGTCATGGAGGTGAACTGCCTGGTAAGGTCGGACGTCCCATGTTTTGCGGCCATCCCGCTGCTATCGGACAACAGGAACGCGCCGCTCGACAGGAAATAGATTTGAAATTGTGCGTCATGCTTTTCCCTCAACGTTTCGCCGATTGCGCCGATGTGGCGCCAGCGGTCCAAATGCGAGAACGTACTTGTATTCCCTTGCCGGCTGCCGCCTTCTCGATTCGTCTGCGCCGCATTTTGCTCTAAGGACATCCTTAAGGGAAAAAAAAGGACACCTTTTCGGAAAACTCACGCATGTATCGACTCCCTTTAAGTGCAGCACTCGCGCGATTCTAACCGCGCGGCGCATCGTCAACGCGATAACCGGCCCGCAATAAGGGCCACTAATTTCTCGCTTCACCAAAGCTATTGGTGCCTGCCGACGCGCACCTCGATGAGATTCGGATTGCTTGTATCCACTTCAATGCCGAGTATCGGCTTCGAATACACAGCTCGCCCAGTTCCCTCAACATGTTCCCAACCGTTTGCGCGAAGCCAAGCCGTTACTTCCGTGGCGAATCCAAATGCTTCCTCGTCACCAAATGCCGCCGAGACATTTACTTTTACATTCTTCGGAATAGCGGGCGCGAGCCTCGCCCCAAACTGATCGTCCATTTTCCGCGGTTGAGGACCGATGTTCACAGTCCCCGCGGTAATGCCGCCAGACTGGTTGTTGCTTGTAACGTAGGTGTTGTTGCCCACTTTATCGTCCTTGGCGTGATGCGATTCCGTGTATGTGAGAATGGCGATAATGGTGCCTATGATCGCCGCGATACTGCCTGCGATCACCCATCCCCTTTCCCACCATCGCTGATCCTGCTTCGGCGGCTCGGATGGAGGCGGGGGCGGCGGTGGATTGACCGTGACAGTGTTCGCAGTGATCCCACCGACTTGCCCGTGGCTTGTAACATGCGTCTCCGCTCGCGACACGTTATCGGTGACGTTTTTAGGGCCATATGATGCAAGTCTCAGATTTTCGCCGATGCGTGCCCAACCGGTGCCAGTAATTTCATAGTCAGGGCCAGCCCGTCGTTTGAGGTCACCACGCTCAAGCAATGTATTCACATGAAAGTTTAGTTCGTTGAGGTCGACGGCTCCGGCCAAGGACCATTGCCGGAACGTATCGATCTTGAAGATCTTTCCCGCCTCCGGGTAAAGCAGCGAAAAGGACCGCAACAGAATGTCCGGCTTTTCATGAACGGTGGGGCTTGGCAATCCTGCAACGATGGTGTCGATTGAATATGAGTTGAGGAGCGGAGGCTCGCGCTTTTCTAGTTGTTGCTGCTTACACCAAAAGCTAAACCGATAACGTTGCGTATCCGGTAGCGGGAATTGGGACGCCCGGAGGGACGCGGAGATTTTATAATCCCCGCAATTACAACAATCGACTAAGATTGTGTCGCCTTGCTCGGGAAATGGACCTGCAAATTCCGCGCGGCATACCCAACAAATCCGCGTCTCGTCCATACCCTTCCGCGCCACGACCTCGACTTTCAAAAAGCCTCCCTCCCTGGGTCATCATTCTTGATTTCAAACTTGGCCACAGGCTTGGCCACAAGGGTTTTTCTAGAAGTGATTTAAAGCTGGTCGGGGCGACAAGATTCGAACTTGCACCCCATGCAAGTCATTCTCATCTCTTGAGCAGCGAATTGCAAAGCGAACGTTTCAGCCTAGTACGCTAATCTTCTCTCCCCTGCTGCTCGGCCGCCCTGGCCATCCCGCCCCGCGCGGCCAACACTTCTTCTCCGTATCTCATTGGCATTGCGGTCGACTTCCATCTGCCCGCTTGCATGACCGAGGCTAGATCAATATTCAACGCGAGCAAATCCTGCGTCGCCCCTATCCTAACGCTATGTCCGCTCACCTGCGCCACTTGCTTCGCCGGCAGCTGGATCCAGCGCGCGACCCTCTTATAGATGTCAGCGATGATATCGGGGTGCAACCGATCACCGACGCGGTTCTGTCCCACTAACCGCCTAAATATTGCCCCTTCCCTGATGACCGTGCTTTCCAGCCAAACTCGCAACCATTTCACCGTCTCCCTCGATAAATACCCAGTGCTCCCCTGCCCTTCCCGGTCCGTCTTCGATCTTCGGATCAATATCGTTCCCGATCCATTCGGCATGAAGGTGACGTCCTCCAAATTCAGGGCCACGAGCTCGCTGCGACGGGCCATCGTGTCGTAGGCCACACAGAGTAGCGCCCGCTCCCGATCCGCCCTCAACCCATCGCCGGCGCTCTCGATAAATTCTTTGATCTCCTTCCATCCCAACGCCAACGCTTGGCGCTGTCTCGCTGAGATCTTCTGTCCCATCTCTTTCAACGCCAACCGCACTGGCTCGCTCGCGCAAGGACTCGTGAGCCCAGCCGCCAAATGCGCCCTCGTAATCGTCGCCACATACCGCCGGATCGTCGCCGGCTTCTTGCCCATCTCCACACAGTGCTCGACGAACGCGCGGATCGTCATCGGCGCCGCCGGGAAGAACTCGAGCCCCGCCTTCTCGCAAAACCCCTGAAACACCTTTCCATCCGCCCTATGCGCCCGCTGCGTATTTTTGGAATACGCCTCTTTGGCCATCGCGCTCCATTCAACGAGCGCTTCTCTTGCTTTCTCGGGGTTCTGTTCACCGATCGGGCTCAGAACCGATTCAGGCGGGCGTTGAGTCAGTTTCATGCAAACTGATCCTATCGTAAAAACACCATTAGTGCCGATAATGTTAATTATCGGCACATCATTTTTCGCCAACTTCGCGGCGTTGCCTAGGTATGGCTCCGAGCCAATAGCACTCTCCACGCGTATGATTTCCGCCGCTTTGCGCAAAACTTCATTCATACCGCTCTTGCTCGGGGTCGCAATTGCTCTTGTCGCAAAGGCCGACAGCGATCCGACCATTGAGCAGATCTATGCCGCTGCCGAGAACGGCCGTCTGAATCAGGCACAGCAAATGATTACTCGAGTGCTCGCGGATCATCCCCGCAGCGCCAAGGCTCATTTCGTTCAATCCTGGCTTTATGCCAAGGAAGGGAAAATCCCCTTGGCTCGGTCGGAACTCGAACTGGCTGAAGGCCTGAATCCGGGGCTAACTCTCTTCAGCGCTCGATCGGTTCAAGATCTGAAGTCGCACTTGGGCCTCGCAAGTTCGCCATCGAGGCCGCCTATTGCCTCGGCCTCGCCCAATTCTGCGGACGCGCATTCGACTTCAAGCCGGGTCTTGTTAGCGAAGCACGGTGGAACTTTGGTGGCACCCGTTCTAATAAACAACGCCATCAAGTTGGATTTCACCGTGGATAGCGGAGCTTCCGATGTGAGCATTTCTACCGACGTGTTCTCCGCCCTGGTCCGCGCGGGCACTATCACTAAGAGTGATATGAGAGGGTCACACAACTACATCAATGCGGAAGGAGAAAGCCACAGTCAGGAAGCTTTCACCATCCGGTCGCTGAAGGTCGGGAATGTCGAAGTTTCCAATGTGGAAGGAAGTGTTGCGCCCTCGAGAAGCCCGCTATTGCTGGGCCAAAGCTTCCTGAAGAGGTTTAGGAGCTGGTCAATCGATAACACGACCCAGGAACTGGTTTTGCAGCCATAGGCTTCGCTCATCGTGCCGGGTAGGCCTTCCACTCTCCCGTTCTTTGGTTGAGGACCCGAAATGATCCGTCCTCTTTCGCGATCAGTTCGATCCAGTGAGCGGTGCTCTCATCCAAATTGGCGATGTATTGCGCAGGAAAGTTGCTGTCGCCCGCCTCCGCGGACGCGTGTAACTGCCACACGTCATCGAGGCCCGCCACGTGATGCAGAACTTCATAGGTCGCCAGCGCGCCGCCCTTCTTCACGCCATTGTTCATGATGGCGACCCGGGGCTTGAATGCCGCAAAGGTTTCCGGGCCCGCGGCATCCGGCCCTCCATGGTGAGCCACCAGGTAGGCATCCACGGGTCCGATTAAATTTCTCGGACAGGCAAGATTGAAGAGGGGTTGGCCAGTCAGGTCACCGACGTCCAAAAACCGAAACTTCCCATAGCGGACGACGATCCCCGTCGAGCGAGGATTTTCAAACGCATCCCGCGCCGGGATTCCATGATCGGAACAGGCGCCATTCGCTGCACCAGCATCCGGCAGCGGCGCGGCCAATGTGGAACCCGCGGAGCTCACCACGATGGCCTCGATGTCCTTCATCGGTAGATGATCGCCCGGACCGGGCTGCAAGTGTCGGCCCGTACTTCGCACCGCCGCGTACGCCTTGAATGCGTCGTTCGTATCCGGAACCGTGGTGGCTGCCGCAGCGTTCGGATCCCCGTGGTCGATGAACGCACGGATGGGCATCAATTTTGACAGTTCGACGACACCGCCGTCGTGATCGGGATGGAAATGCGTAATCAGCAAGTAATCGATCTGGGTGATTCCCGCATCACGCGCGGCCGCAACGATTCGATTCGCATCGCGCGCTTTTTTGGGATCGCCAGGCTTAAAGCCCATACCATCGCCCGCGAATCCGGTATCAATCAACAATGAATGCCGGTCAGGGGTGACGATCAACGTCGATTGACCTCCCTCCACGTCAATAAAATAGATCTTGAGATCCTTGTCGGTTGCCGCCTTGGCAATGCCAGGCGCGATCGTGAATCCCGTAGTACCGATGATGAGGGCCCAAAGTGCGGCCAAGGTGCGAGCACTGCGATTCATGACAGACCCTATCCGGAATGGAGGTGGCCGAGTGTATCGCAACTTAGGTTTACGCCAAAAAAGCACTACCAATCCTGCCTTGCAAGGTTGTACAAAGGAGATGTGAGCACACCCCCGCAACCTGGCACCGCCGTTGCACAGGCCGCGCCGCCGGCGCCGGTAGCACATCAAAAATGGGTGCTGATTTGCACCATACTGGCCTCGAGCCTGTCCTTCGTGGATGGATCGGTCGTCAACGTCGCGTTGCCGGCCATCGCGAAAGATCTCAACGCCGACGCCGGTGCGCTGCAGTGGGTCGTCAATTCCTATTTATTGCCCTTAAGCGCACTGCTCTTGCTGGGCGGGGCTGCCGGCGATCATTTCGGCCGCCGGCGGCTGCTGATTTCCGGCACCACCTTGTTCGGACTCGCATCGCTCCTGTGTGCGCTGGCACCGGGGCTCTCCATTTTGCTCGCCGGCCGATTCATTCAAGGCGTCGGCGCCGCCCTGCTGCTGCCCAACAGCCTGGCCATTCTCGGCCAGACCTTTTCGGGCGAATCCAAAGGTCGCGCCATCGGTATCTGGGCTGCATCCGGCGCGGCAATGGGCGCCATCGGTCCGGTACTCGGCGGTTGGCTCATTGACTTGGGCAGCTGGCGCAATATTTTCCTGATCAATCTGCCGCTCGCGCTGGGGGCCATCGTGCTCGCATTACGCTTTGTTCCCCGCGATCCGCCCAAACGCGATCACCCGCTGGATTTTTACGGCGGACTGCTGGCGACCGTGGGACTGGGCGCGTTGACCTGGGCCCTGACCATCGGCACGGGCAAACAAGGTTGGACGCCCGGTGCCATTCTCTTCGCAGTCTTGGCCTCCGCGCTGCTGATTTACTTTGTATGGATCGAGCGCCGCCGCGGCGATCAGGCCATGATGCCGCTGGCCTTGTTCGCCTCCAAGAGCTTCATGGGTCTGTCGATCTATACCTTCTTATTGTACGGCGCGATGGGTGCGCTGTTCGTGCTGATACCTTATCTACTGATCAACGCCGCCCACTATTCCGGGACCGCCGCTGGGGCCGCCCTGCTCCCGTTGCCGTTGCTGCTGGCGATCATTTCCCCGTTCGCCGGCGCCCTTGCAGGGCGCATCGGTGCGCGGCTGCCGTTGACCATGGGCCCCATCATCGTCGCGCTCGGCTTCCTGCTCTCGCTGAGAATTGACCATACCGCGAACTATTGGAGCGATGTATTGCCGGTGATGCTGATGATCTCGCTGGGCATGAGTGCAGCCGTGGCGCCGCTCACGACCGCGGTGCTGACATCGGTTGATGCGCGCCACACCGGTTCCGCCTCCGGGTTCAATAGCGCGGCCGCGCGTACCGGCGGCTTGGTGGCTACCGCGCTGCTGGGCTCCGTGCTCGCTGCCGGCACGGAACTCTTGGGTGCATTTCATGTGGCGATGATCGGCTGCGCACTGGCCTGCGTCACCTCTTCCGTGTGCGCCTTCGCACTGATTGAGGGGTAGGCTATCCCGCGAGGTCAATGTGCGAGATCTTGCATCATGCTCTCGGCAATGGCGGCAACTTGCGAGCGAGAGGATTGATCGGTCTGATACAAAGCCTTGAGGAAAGCTTGGTCCCATGCGCTGAGTCCCGTGGTCCGTTCCGGCGCTTCGAATAAGTGCAGCACCGACGGCGCGCGACCCAAATCCGCATTGAGGTTCACTTCCAGCAGCCCTACCATCGCCACATAGTCGGCGATGGGATGAATCTCGAATCCATTGACCTTGTTGGCATCGACAATCACCATGGCCGAGGAAATGCCCGTGACCGTGTTGAATTGGACGCGTGATCCCTTGGATTTGAATCCTTGGTACTGAGTCTGACCGCCGCCGATGATGGTGATGGTCGATGGCGTCGGATCGAAGGTACTGACGAGTTCATCGTTGTACCAGACACTGATCGGGCGCGTGCTGTCGAGAAATCGCTTGATCATGGCCGGAAACGCGTTGCCAAACAGGTTGCCGTCGCGGCGCCGCCACGCCTTTAAAAACGCAACGGGCTGCGACGTGATCACCACGTAGAGATTGGGTCTGCAATCCGCATCCGCCAGGGGTACACCGGCCTCCTTCGCAATCATGGAGATTCGCTCGAGGACAAACTCCGCCGGCGCCTGTGGCAACCCGGCCACCAGGGGGCACAGCGGCACGAGCCAACGCGCGAACGAGTCGTCGACATCCCATTTCTGGGTGACGTGGAAGGCGAATGCTACGACACTCTGCTTGATCGTGCCCCGATCCGCCTCCACCGTTATTTCAGACAGCGCGGTGCCGGAGTTTTCAGCCTGGGCATTTGCCGGAGGTTTGGGCGGCGGCGGCGTGTAGGCGGCTTGAGCGATTGACGCGATCGTTGAAAACAGCGTCGACGCAATCAAGCAACACCAACGTGTACCGCTAGTCACTTCCATTCTCCGCTCCATCCTGCGGGATGCGATGGAGTGCTCATCCTAACGCGCTGCTCCATTTGTGGCATAGTCTTTATCTCGCCAATGGAAGGAAAGCGATGCGCCCATCATCAGCATTGACGCTTATCTGCCTGCTCGCGGCGCCCACTCTTCTTTATGGTGCCGATGCCGGCTGGCCGGCCTACGGCGGCGATGCCGGCGGGACGCGTTACTCACCGCTGACGCAAATTGCTCCCGGCAATGTGCATGAGCTCAAAACAGCGTGGACCTTCCGCACCGGCGAATTAGGACAGGGCGTGAAGGACTGGAGCCGCTCGGCATTTGAAGCGACGCCGATTCTGTACGACGGCACGCTCTATCTGACCACCAGCAGCACCGACGTGATCGCAGTGAATGCCGTCAGCGGCACGCTGCGATGGCGGCACTTGAGCGAGAGCCGCAAAGATCTGCACTACTCCGACGGCGTGTCGCGTGGCGTGTCGCTCTGGGTGGATGAGGCGAGTGCGCCGAATGCGTCGTGCCATGCGCGCATTTACGCGCCGACGCTCGACGGTCGATTGCTGGCGTTGGATGCCGCCACCGGCAAGCTGTGCGGCGACTTCGGCGATGACGGCGCCGTGAATCTGCTCAAGGACGTGCGCTTGCAGTTCAAGGAGGGCGACGAGTGGCGAAATTATCTGGTAACCTCGCCGCCCGCTATTCTGGACGGCAAGGTGATCGTCGGCTCCTCGATCGGCGACAACCGCGCAGTGCTGGAGGAACTCGGTACCGTGCGGGCGTTTGACGCCAGAACCGGCAAGTTGGTTTGGAGCTGGGACCCGATCCCCCGCGATCCCTCCAACCCTATATATAAGGAGTGGCGCGCCGAGAGCGTCTCCACGGCCAGCGCGGCCAATGCCTGGGCACCCCTGTCGGTAGATCCCGACCGTCATCTGGTCTTTGTCCCCACGGGTTCCGCGAGTCCCGATTTCTTCGGCGGCGAGCGGCCGGGCGATAACCGCTGGGCCAATTCCGTGGTGGCCCTGGATGGCGCCACCGGCGCGCTGAAATGGGGCCAGCAGCTGGTGCACCACGATATCTGGGACTACGACGTGGGGTCGCAACCGACGCTGGCCGACATGGTGCACGAGGGCAAGCATGTGGCGGCCGTGATCCAGGCAACCAAGACGGGTTTCCTGTTCACCTTCGACCGCGACACCGGTGCGCCCTTGTTTCCGATCATTGAAAAACCGGTACCGCAGGATGCCGTGCCGGGCGAACATCCTTCCCCCACACAACCCTTTCCGTCCGCACCGCCGCCGCTTTCGCGCCAGGCTCCCGTGACGCCGGATGATGCCTGGGGAGTTCTCTGGTTCGACACTCGCGCCTGCCGCAAGCGCATCGAAAGCTATCGATCAGAAGGCATGTTCCAGCCGCCGGTCGTTCAGGACTCCTTGATGCAGCCGGGCAACGCCGGCGGTTCAAACTGGGGCGGCGTTGCCTTTGATCCCAAACGGCAGCTGGCGATCGCCAATACCATGAACCTGCCGTTCGTCGTTGCGCTCATTCCGCGCGCGGAGCTGCTCAAGCAGCGATCATCGGGCAAGTACAACGATTTCGAATTCGCTCGGCAGGAAGGCACGCCCTATGGCATGCGCCGCGCGGCATTCAAATCGGACCTCGGTATCCCCTGCGTCAAACCGCCCTGGGGCGCACTTAGCGCGGTCGACATGGAACACGGCACCCTCAAGTGGCAGATCCCGTTGGGCGACACTCCCTACGTTCATGTAAACCTCGGCATGCCCGGCATTGGCGGCCCCATCGTGACCGCCAGCGGCTTGGTGTTCATTGCGGCCAGTCTCGATGACCACCTGCGCGCGTTTGATACCGACAGCGGCAAGCTTTTGTGGGACGTGAAGCTTCCGGCCGGCGGCCAAGCCACCCCCATGACCTATTCCATCGGCGGGCAACAGTATGTGGTGATCGCCGCGGGCGGCTACAAGGGCGACAGCACTCGCGGCGACTACCTCATTGCCTACGCATTGCCGCACTGATCAGCGTCAGTTCCATCAATTCATCGGTGCCAGCGAGCATTTTACGCCTCGATCCGTCAGCGCGGCCGCGCAGCCCTGGGATTCAAACGGGTTGGTGTTGCCGCTCAACGGAATGAAGGCCACCGTGCCTGTCGCCTGATCGGCGCACAGATACTCAACAACATAGCGCTTGAGATGCTCCTCTTGCCCGACCACGCGGATCTGCCCGATGGGACAGGTCACGCCATTGTGCGCGAGCGCGTCTTTGAAGGTCTGCGTGGTCACCACCGTCGATTCCACGGATCCGGTATCAGTCATCTTGCACTTGATGCCTTGTTTGGCTGCCTCGATGCAGCTCATCACCACCGTCTTGGCTTGAAAGCCCGGCTGCGCCATGCGCAACAAGAAGCCGTTGCCGTCCGTGCAGGCGATTTCGGAGTAATCCGAATGCATCGATTCACTGCGGCCGAAGCCTTGCAAGGCTTGCACGGTGCATTGCGCGCCGGTTCCATCGATGATCATCGATCTGACCAGGGCGTACACATCAGCATTGCCCGGCAACTGGCAAAAGTACGAAGGCGCCTTACCCTTGGTCACATCGGCGGCGCGTGCTTCCTCCGCGGTCAGGCAAGAGATCGCCAGCGGCGTATCCCCTTGGGCTTCGAGCAGGTAGCCCATGGCGTTGATGCAGGCAACCTCGTACAGACGCGTGTCGACTTCCTTGCCCCCGGTCTTGGGCTTGGTCTTGCCGGCCACGATTAGCTTGGCATCGCCGACGTCGCAACTGATCTGCAAGGACTGGAGCAGCGCGGCGCTTTGCACCTTGGCTTTCGCTCGTTCCTCCGGGGTGTCCTTGGGTTCGGTCGGACTATTGCGATGATCGCCGCTGAGTTTTTCGAGATCGCCGCGCGTCAACGAACCGTTCAAACCGCCGTTGTCTTGATGAATGCCCGGGGCATTCTGTGCCGTCGCCGGCGCACTGAAACCGGCGACGATCATGAGCGCCGCGACGAGACCCAACAAGCTCAAGGAACGTGATGTTCGGGCCATACGATGCTCTCCTCCAGCCAATCAATCAGTCGCTGCGGCCACGCCGCCACCGGACCCTTGTTGCTGGTGCGCAGCCCGAATCCATGGGCCGCACCAGCGTAGATGTGCATCTCCGCGGGAACCCCAGCGCGGCGCATAGCCACATACAACTCGGCGAGGCCTTGCGATGGGGTCAGCTGATCGCTGTCGCCGCACGAGAGGAAAGCCGGCGGAGAGTCGGGCGAATAGGCCAATCCAGCCGGGATGGCCGGATACAGCAGCGCCTGGAAGTTGGGTCGCGAGCTCTGTCTGTCCACCGGATCTTTAGCCTGCGGCGCACCGTCGTCGTAATGCGTAGCGGCGAGCGCGGCCAGCTGTCCGCCGGCGGAGAAGCCCAAGACCCCGATGCGCTCGGGATCCAGATGCCATCGGACAGATTCGCTTCGCACCCGGCGAATGGCGCGCTGCACGTCGGGGAGCGAATCGCCCTCGATGGTATAAGTTGAGCCTTTCTCCCGCGCCAGCCGATACTTGAGCACGAAGGCCGCGACGCCGTGATTCTTTAAAAATTCGGCGACGTTGTAGCCTTCGTGATCCATCCACAGTTCCACGTGGCCGCCGCCGGGAATCACGATGACGGCGATGCCGCTGGCTTTGTCAGGCGGCGGGAGGTAGGCGGTGATGGACGGCACGTGCACATTCGAGACGACGTGCTCGCCCAACTCGGTGAGGCGCACTTTCTCGGGCGAGTGGCCCGCGGCGCCCGGCGCGCCATTCGTCCAAAGTGGAATGATCTGCGGCGGCGCGTCGGCCGCAAACACCGGCCCGATCAGCAGCGGCAGCAAAGCCGCCGCCAACCTAGACTGGAGATGCCTGATACGCACCGGGACTCATTTGGCCGGCCACGCAAGCGACCGCTGCGAAGCAATGTCTCCCGAGGGACTTGCCAGAGTGACCACGAGGTGCGGTGCTTTTGCCGCGGCGTCAGCCGGCAGCGACTCGTTGACCTGGTCCGCTTGCGTGAGATTTGCGAAGCGCCGCTTGCCGCTGGAAATCACTTTGCCCTTGGCGTCATAGAGACTCCAAAACAATTGATAGTCATGCAGCGGGTAGTAGGGAATACTCTTTTCCGTGTTGGGCGTCACGGTGGCGGTGAAGCCCCAGATCGACCCAGGCTTGCCCAGCCACTGCGTGTCGATCTTCGCCGGCGCGCTCAACTCCTTCCAGACTTCGTACGAGGGCTTGCGCTGCCGCCATTCGTCCACCACGCCGTGCTCCACATAGCCCTCCATTTGACCGGGCCAGAGATTGCGGCGCGACTTGTAATCTTGGTAGCACCACAGAATAGTACCGGCGATCCAATCGCGCGCCGCCATCACCGGCATTTGCTCCTCGAGGGTCTTGATGCGCTCGCGATCCGCCTCGGCGGGACTCTTGGCAAAAATCCCCGGATAGCCGAACTCCGAAATGATCACCATTTTGTCCGGGAACAAAGTGTTGACCTTATCCAGTGCTGGATTGAGCGCGGCGGCCGGGCCATGCCAGGTCCCGTAGTATTGATTCATGAGCAAAAAATCGGCCTCATTCGCTGCCGAGTGATCTGCGCGCTCGAGCTTCGCCAAATTGTCATCCGCGTAGGTGACGAACCGCTGCGGATCGAGCTTGCGGATGAAGGTGCGCATGCTGTGAAAATAGGAGACGCCGCCGGGAGTGCCGGTGGCGCTTTCATTGGCAACGCTCCAGGCAAAGATGCTGGGATGATTGCCCGCCTGTTCGATCATTTCCTGCATTTGCCGCTGCGCCAATGCAAGTACGGCCGGATTTCCAAGCTGTTCTTCGCTGAATTGCCACAGCGGAATTTCGGGGACGAGCAAGATGCCGTGCCGATCGGCGTAGTCCAGGATGTATGGGTTCTGCGGATAGTGCACCGGACGGGTGAGCGCGGTGTGCAGCGCCTTCATATCATCGTAGTCCTGGCGCATGGTGCCTCGCGTCTCGGCGAGACCTTCCCAGGGCGAATCCTCGTGGCGTGTCATTCCCGTCAAGCGCACGCGCTCGCCGTTGACCAGCAGGTGCCGGTCCCGAATCTCCACGGTGCGCAGGCCGAAGGTGTCGCTATCCTCATCCAGCACTTTGCCGGCGGCGTTCAGAAGCTCGGCCTTCATCCGATACACGACGGGATGATCGATGCCCCAGAGCTTCGGTTTCGACAGCGTGAGCGACGCGGTGGCCTCGCTTGCGCCGGCGCCGGGAAACGCCAACGTTGCGCTGGCGACCTCCTTGTCATCCGGGTCGTATGCCGTGACGCGCAGCGTCTTAGGTAACGGCGACGCGCTGCCGAAGAACACCTGATCGCGGATCAGGGCACGATCGGCATTTTGTTCGCTGCGAATGCGCTGGCGATCAATCCACGCCGATGCGCTTTCCGTCAGCCATACATCGCGAACGATGCCGCCGAAGGCCCACCAGTCGTACCAGGCATCCGGAGTCCCGCGAGCGCCGAAGCCCGGGATGGTGAAAGCACCCGGTCGGTTGTCGATCTGCACAACCAGCGTGTTGCTGTCGCGCAGCTTGTCGGAGACGTCGAATGAGTAGGCCGTGAATCCGCCTTCGTGCGCGCCCAGTTCGAGGCCGTTGAGCCACACCCGCGCCTTATAGAAGGTGGCGCCGAAATGTAGCTCGACATGCGTGCCGGCCGAGGTGGGCGGCATCGCGAAGCGTCGAAAATACCAGGCCACCCCCAAGTAGTCGTGATACTCACCGAGGTTCCAGGTGTGCGGCAGGCTGACCGATTGCGTGTTCACCGGCACGGATTGGGTCCATCCGGATGCGGCACCGATCCCATCCGGGTCGGTTCGAAATTCCCAGCCCGTGTTGAAATCGACGTGCGTTGCCGCGTGGGCCGATGCTGTAAGCAATATCGATAATACGCCGAGCAGCCATCCGAGTCGCTTCATGGCATGGATTTTCCGGATTGGGCGCTTTTATCTAGATTGAGTTATATCGCATTTATATTATAATATTTACCGAACGGTGGTCAACAGGACTGCCGGGAAATGGTTATATTGATCATATCGTGCGATGCACGACTGCGATCGCGAATGACGGAAGTTGTGCCATGACGACAAAAAAAGGTCCGCTGCGCAGCCAGCGCAATTACGGCCCCAAAGATAAGGACGGCTTCATTCACCGCAGCTGGATGAAGAGCGAAGGACTGCCTGCCGATGTGTTCGACGGCCGGCCGGTCATCGGGATTTGCAATACCTGGTCGGAGCTGACTCCCTGCAACGCGGGTCTGCGGGATCTGGCCGAACACGTCAAGCGCGGCGTGTGGGAAGCCGGCGGTCTGCCGTTGGAGTTTCCGGCCATGTCCCTGGGCGAAACCCAGATGCGGCCCACCGCGATGTTGTTTCGCAACTTGCTGGCCATGGAGGTCGAGGAATCCATCCGCGGCAATCCCATCGACGCGGTGGTACTGCTCGGCGGCTGCGACAAGACCACGCCCGGCCAGCTCATGGGTGCGGCCAGCGTCGACCTGCCCACCCTGGTAATTTCCTCAGGCCCCATGCTCAACGGCAAGTTTCGCGGATGCGACATCGGATCCGGAACCGATGTCTGGAAATTCAGCGAGGCAGTGCGCGGCGGCAAGATCTCGATGGATGATTTCATGGCGGCCGAAAGCGGCATGTCGCGTACTCCCGGGACCTGCATGACCATGGGCAGCGCCTCAACCATGGCATCCATGGTGGAAGCCATGGGTATCGCCCTGCCCTACAACGCCACCACGCCGGCGGTGGACGCTCAGCGCCGCCGAATCGCGCATGAGAGCGGACGGCTCATCGTGCGCATGGCGCGCGAGGACGTGCGACTCTCGACCATTCTCAATCGCAAGGCCTTCGAGAACGCGATCCGTGTATTGGGCGCCATCGGCGGCTCGACCAACACGGTGCTGCACTTGTTGGCCATTGCGGGACGCTTAGGGGTCTCGCTCGAATTGAACGACTTCGATCGGCTGACAGTCGATGTGCCGCTGCTGGTCGATCTGCAGCCCTCGGGTAAATTCCTGATGGAAGATCTTCACTATGCGGGCGGACTGCCTGCGGTGATGAAAGAACTCGGCCCTCTGTTGCACTCCGACGCCGTCACGGCTTGGGGCGCTCCGATCGGCGCCGGCTTCGCATCCGCCGAATGTTTCAACCGCGATGTCATTCGCACGCTGTCCGCGCCCGCGAATCCCGTGTCCGGCATCTGGGTGCTCAAGGGCAATCTCTGCCCCAATGGCGCCGTGATGAAGCCCAGTGCCGCCAGCAAGTCGCTGTTCTCGCACCTCGGACGCGCGGTGGTGTTCGAATCCATCGAAGATTTTCATGCGCGCATCGATGATCCGAATCTCCCCGTCGACGCCAGTTCCGTGCTGGTGCTCAAAGGCTGCGGACCCAAGGGCTATCCCGGCATGCCCGAGGTGGGCAACATGGCCTTGCCGCGCAAGCTCTTGGAGCAGGGCGTGGAGGACATGCTGCGAATTTCCGATGCGCGCATGAGCGGTACGGCGTTTGGCGCCGTGGTGCTGCACGTCGCACCCGAAGCGGCGGCGGGCGGACCTCTGGCCTTGGTGCGAAACGGCGACGAGATCCTGTTCGATGGACCGACTCGGCGGCTCGAACTGATGATTTCGCCCGAGGAACTGGCAAAGCGCAAGGAGGCGTGGCTCAAGGATCGCCCCGCATCTAAACATACGCGCGGTTACTACCAACTCTACGTGCAGCATGTGCTGCAAGCGGACACGGGATGCGACCTCGACTTTTTGACGGGTGCCAGCGGGAGCGTCGTAGACCGGGAATCGCATTAATGCCGCGCTATGTCGCCGGCGATTGGGGAACCAGCAACCTGCGGCTGTTCCTCTGCGATTCGCAAGGCAGCATTCTCGAGAGTGCAGTCGGGCCGGGCGTGTCTTCCGTCAAAGACCCCTTCGAGGATGTATTCGAGTCGCTGCTCAAAGACTGGGAGACGCGCTTCGGTGCGCTGCCTGCCGTGCTCTCGGGCATGATCGGGTCCAGCATCGGCTGGGTGCAAACTCCTTATGTTTCTTGCCCCGCCATTCCGCAGAACATCGCGGCGGGCTGCATCGCGCTGCGCGCCGGACGCGTGCATATCGTTCCGGGCCTGCGCTGCGAGAACCGCCTGCATACCGCGGATTTCATGCGCGGCGAGGAGACCCAAGTGCTGGGCGCGCTGGCGCTGGATCCGGTGCTGGGTCTAGGTAAGCATCTGCTATGCCTCCCCGGCACGCACACCAAGTGGGTGGTGATCGAGAATGGCGTCATTCAGGAGTTCTTGACCTCGGTCACCGGCGAACTGTTCGGTGCGCTGCGCGATCACAGCGTGCTGGTCCGCGCAGAACCGATCAATGCGCAAGCCGGTTCCGGCGCGTTCGCGGAAGGCGTCGCGCGTTGCAACGACTATCCGAGCGTTCCGATCCTGCATAGACTGTTCGAATGCCGCAGCCGCGTCTTGAGCGGGGAATTGCCCGCGAGCCATGCCGCCGACTTTCTGTCGGGTCTTTTGATAGCGAGCGATATCGCCGGTGCGCTCAACTTGTTTGACCCGGCTCTCGCGAAGCGCTCCCTGCGCTTGATCGGTGCACCGCAATTGACGAAAGCCTACGCCGCGGCGCTCAAGGCGAAAGGTCTTGAGGCGATTCAAATAGATGGCTCCGCGGCCGCTCTCGCCGGTCTGACCAGCGTGCACCGTCATCTCTCATCGCAGGTGCGCGCCCGTGCCGGCTGAGGGGTTCTTCGACAAAGATGCCTTAGTCGCGATTTTGCGCGGCGTGGATCCCAAAAAGGTGTTGGACGTGGCCAAGGTGCTGTATGCCGCGGGCATACGCGTCATCGAGGTACCGCTCAACTCCCCGGATCCTTTCACCAGCATCGCCGCATTGTCGGCGGCTTTGGGTCCCGATTGCCTCATCGGCGCCGGCACGGTGCTTCGCGCCGAGGAAGTGCGCAAGGTTCACGCGGCCGGCGGGCGTCTGATCGTCTCGCCCAACTGCGATGCGGAAGTCATCGGCGCCGCCCTTGAATTGCAAATGCAGGTCTTGCCGGGCATCGCCACGGCCACCGAAGCGTTCGCTGCGCTGCGCGCGGGTGCGAAGCACTTGAAGCTGTTCCCCGCCGCAAGCTACGGACCCAAGCATTTGCAGGCGCTGCGCACCGTTTTGCCGGCGCATGCCGGTCTTTTGGCGGTGGGCGGCGTCGGCGCGGAACACATTGCCGATTATCTGGCGGCCGGTGCGGCGGGCTTCGGCTTCGGATCGGAATTGTTCCGGCCGGAGTACGCTTTGAGCGACATCGAACGCCGCGCGCAACTCCTGGTGCGAACGCTGCGCGAGGCGCGACAAAAAATAACCACAACCGGGAGAACTGCGTGAGCCTATCGCCGATCGACATTGCCATCATCGGCTTCTACGCCGTTTCGATTTTTGCCCTGGCACAGTGGGTGTCGCGCGACAAGGGCACGCACCAGAAGGATGCTCAGGACTACTTCCTCGCCAGCCGTGCGCTGCCCTGGTGGGCGATCGGCACCTCGCTGATTGCCGCCAACATTTCGGCCGAGCAAATCATCGGCATGTCGGGCTCCGGTTACGTGATCGGTCTTGGCATCGCCTCCTATGAGTGGATGGCGGCCATCACGCTGATCATCGTCGGCAAGTTCTTTCTGCCCATTTTCTTGAAGAACGGCATTTACACCATGCCGGAGTTTTTGGAGCGCCGCTACAGCACCCGCGTGCGCACCGTCATGGCAATCTTTTGGTTGGGCGTTTACGTCTTCGTGAATCTCACCGCCATCCTCTGGCTGGGTGCCACCGCCGTGCACACGGTCGCGGGACTGAACGTGGAGACCGCGCTCGTTGCCTTGGGTGTTTTCGCGGGCGCCTATGCACTGTACGGGGGACTCAAAGCCGTGGCCTTGACCGACATCGTGCAGGTGTCCCTGCTGGTGCTCGGCGGTCTCATCATCACCTTCATTGCCCTCAATAAAATATCGGGCGGCGCCGGCGTCATTGCCGGCTTTCACGCGCTGACGACCCGATTTCCCGAGAAATTCGACATGATCCTGGCCCCGAGCAATCCCTACTACAAGGATCTCCCGGGACTCTCGGTGCTCATCGGCGGGATGTGGGTGATGAACGTGTCCTATTGGGGATTCAACCAATACATCATTCAGCGGGCGCTCGCTGCCAAGGACACTCGCGAAGCGCAGAAGGGTATCGTGCTCGCCGCCTTCTTGAAGCTCTTGATGCCCGTGATCATCGTGCTGCCGGGCATCGCCGCCGCGGCCTTGGCGCCGCACCTCGAGCGCCCGGATCAAGCGTACCCCACTCTGTTGGCCATGCTGCCGACCGGCATCTTGGGATTGGTGTTCGCAGCGTTGATCGCGGCCATCGTGGCCTCGATGGGCTCGAAGATCAATTCCATCGCCACCATCTTCACCATGGACGTATACCGCCCGCTGCGCCCGCAGGCTTCTCAGCAGCACCTGGTGCTGGTGGGCCGCATCACCGCGGTCGTTGCCTTGATCACAGCCATCATCATGGCGCGACCGCTGCTGGGCAGTTTTGACCAGGCGTTTCAGTACATTCAGGAGTTCACGGGCTTTTTCACGCCGGGCATTTGCGTGATATTCCTGTTGGGCATGTTCTGGGAGCGATGCACGGCGGCCGCGGCACTGGTGGCTGCAATAGGCTCCTTCCTTTTATCCGTTGCGTTCTGGCTCTGGTGGCCATCGCTGCCCTTCATGGATCGGGTGGGATGGGTGTTCCTGGCGTGCTTCGCCGCGGCCATTGTGATTTCGCTGATGCAGCCGCGCCGCGAGACCGCACTCAAGGTCGAACTGAAGCAGATCGACTATTCCACCAGTACCGGCTTTAATGTGGCGGCGGTGGCGATTACCGCCATCTTGATCGCGCTTTATGCCATCTGGTGGTAGGTCTTAAGGTAAACATGAATACTCACGTCCGCGGCCAGAATCTGACGTACAGCATCGCGAATCACATCGGAATCGCGATCGTTACCGGCGTGTACTCGGCGGACAACCCCATCCCCATCGAGGCCGAGCTATGCCGCCAGTACGGCGCGAGCCGGCCGGTGTTGCGTGAAGCGGTGAAAATGCTCACTGCCAAGGGCCTGTTGGGCGCGCGGCCGCGGCGCGGCACCTGGGTGCAACCCGAAGACAAATGGAATCTCCTGGACCCGGATGTGCTGGGCTGGCTGTTGGAGCGCAAATTCTCCATGGCGCTGCTCATCGAATTCACCGAAATTCGAGCCGCCGTTGAACCCTTCGCCGCGCAGCTCGCGGCCGTCTCGGCCGGCCCCGAGCAAAAGACCGCCATTCGCGATGCCATCCTGCGCATGCAGGCCGCCGATCGCGGCGAGGATGATCCGCTGGACTCGGACATCGCCTTTCATGTCGCCGTGCTGCGGGGAAGCGGCAATCGATTCTACGCCCAGCTCTCCGAGCTCATTGCCACGGCGCTGCGCTTCAGCATACGCATGACCAATCGCTACAAGGGCGTGCGCCTCGCAAGCGTGGCCGACCACAAGCGGGTGGCGGATGCCATCATCGCCGGCAAGGCCGATCAAGCCGAAGATGCCATGCGCAAGCTCATCCAGGAGGCGATGGATTTGATCGTCAAGCGCGAGGCGCAAGAGAAGCGCGCCGCGCGGCCGCTGAAATCCGATCGCACTTAAGCCCGCGTGCCGCCGATCAAGATCGCGCTGGTGGGCTTGGGCAAAATCGCCCGCGACCAGCACGTTCCCGCGCTGCGCGCCAATGAGGCCTTCGACTTGGTCGCCGTGGCGAGTCCCCACGCCAAATTAAGCGGGCTACCGAATTTCAATGATTTGCCTGCGCTGATTAAAGGGACGCCGGGAGTCAACGCCGTTGCGTTGTGCACGCCTCCCCAGGTCCGCTTTCAGATCGCCTGCCAGGCCTTGGAGCAGGGCCTGCATGTCCTCTTGGAGAAACCCCCGGGAGTCACCGTCAGCGAAGTCGTCGCATTGGAGAAAATCGCGTCACGGAGCGGCGTCTCGCTGTTTGCCTCCTGGCACTCGCGCCATGCGCGCGGCGTCGAGCCGGCGCGCGAGTGGCTGAATCAGCGCAGAATCCGCCACATCGCCGTGACCTGGAAGGAGAACGTGCGAGTGTGGCATCCCGGCCAAACTTGGATCTGGAAAGCAGGCGGATTGGGCGTGTTCGATCCCGGCATCAACGCGCTTTCCATCCTGACCCACATCGTGCCGCAAAGCCTGGCGCTGACTTCCGCGGAGCTATCCTTTCCCAGCAACTGCGCGACCCCAATCGCCGCCAGCTTGTCGCTCGCCGGCTTAGGTTTTACCGCGCAGGTGGAGCTCGATTTCCTGCAGACCGGCACGCAGACCTGGAGCATCGAGATCGAAACCGATTCAGGGCGTCTCGCGCTGTCGATGGGGGGAACCGATATGGCGATCGACGGTCGACCGGTTGAGAACCCGCCGACTGCTGAGTATCCACAGCTGTATAAAAGATTCGCCGAACTCATTCATGCGGGCCTGAGCGATGTGGACATCGCCCCCCTGCAACTGGTCGCCGATGCATTCCTCTGCGGCCGGCGTATTGAAGTCGCAGCTTTCGTGGAATGATCGCAGCCGGTGCTGGACCTCAACGGAAAATTGCGGCTGCACCCTGATTTCAGAGTGGAGGCGCGGCAAATCGGCTCGGAGCGCCAACCCGTGCTGGTGGTCGACCATTTTCTGGACAACGCGCAAGTGCTGGTCGACTACGCCGTTGCGCACGGCAAATTCGACGGTGTGTCGGATGCCTTCTATCCCGGGATACGGGCGCCGATTCCGCCTATTTACTGCTTCGCCCTGCGCGCTTTTCTCGGCGGCATCATCGGTGATGCCTTCGGCTTAAAGGCGAGCGCCGTCACCGGCGAGCTCAGCCACTTTTCCTTGGTCACCACGCCACCCGACAAGCTCGAGCCGGTGCAGCGCATGCCGCACTTCGACAATACCAACCCGAAGCAACTGGCGCTGCTGCACTACCTTTGTCCGCGAGAGCACGGCGGCACCTCCTTCTACCGGCATCGGCGCACCGGCTACGAGTATGTCGACGAACCGCGCAAGCAGCCGTATTCGAAAGCGGTGACGGAAGATCTTCGGGCCTTCGGGTCCCCGCCGGCGCGCTACCTTTGCGGCGACGACGCCATGTTCGAGCGCATCTCGACGTTCGATGCGGCATTCAACCGGGTACTCATCTACCGCAGCATCAATTTGCACAGCGCCGATATTGGGTCCGCATTTGGCTTCGACGCCAACCCCAAGACTGGGCGGCTCACCGCCAACACCTTCTTTTTCTATCGCTGAAGGCGGATCGATTCCACTTGCGCGCCGCGCGCGTTATCGCCCGCGTGCTCTCCTGAATTCGGATACACGGTGAGCTGCAGCCGCTCGATATGATCTCCCTGCAAGCGATCGCTCGCGCCACCGCGTAGCGCGGAAGCTTCGCGCCAGTAATCCCACAGTCCCGGGAAGGGACTGGGAATATGAATGCTCCTGGCCATGCGAAATTCTCCGACGGGGACGCGCACGGTCGTCCATGAGGGGCCGGCTGCCACGGAAGCGGTCCAGGCCGTCCCATCGCGCTCGATCAATGCCACATCGATGGACTTGCGCGTGCCGCCAACGGCTTGCAGCTTGACTTCGACGACGCGCGCCTGCGCGGCATCGATTGGGCGGGTCGCGATCACATCGCCCACGAACAGCGCCGCGGCGTAGCGCGCCGGCGTGTCCTTTCCCAAGTCCGGCAGAGTCAGGCTCAGCGCGGATTCGTCCGCGCTCTCTCCCGGCACGATCTGGAACAAAGCCTGCCGGTAACTCTCGCCCGGGCGCACGAAGGACAACTGCGAATAATCGGCCTTGGGATCAAGCAGACGCATGGGCGCCCCCGGCGGCGTCACCCGCAAGACCCAAGGCGTATCGATGGAGAAAGGCCACTCGCCCGGTTGATTCGGGATGCTGCCCGGAAAAGTGGTGGCGTGCTCTGCCGTCTTCTCGCTTACCGCATATTCGTAGAGTCCCGGTGAGAGATCCGATACCTCGGCGGCGTACTCGTTGCCTTGGGTGCGCTTCATCGGAATGGGAGCGCGAAAATTGCGCATGCCCGCGGGGCGGATCCAGAGTTTGACTTCGTCGGGCAGCACCGCGTCGGCGATGAGCGCACGGATTTGAATAGCCTTGTCGGCCGGGAATTCCTTGGGTGCCAACGAGAGAATCGCATCCTCGTAGGACAGGCGCTTGTTGATGTGGTACTCGTCAAACCCGACCCGATTGATGGAGGCCGGCAGCGCCGCTCGCTCGACTGGTTTCACCCGGCTGAGCAGCCAGACCCCAGGTTCCACCGAGAACTGCGCCTTCACGGCCCGGCGTGCGCCGGCTGCCGTATTCCAAGGAATAGTGATGGGCGTGGCAAAGAATTCGCCGCCTAAGTCCGGCAGCCGCAAGGTCATGGGCCAGGAACGGTTGAGCAGTCTCGACACAATCTTGTCCGGCTTGGGCTGCTCGAACGGGTCGGATACCAGCACCTCGTCCGGATAAACTTCCAGACGCCACACGCCCTCTTGCACCTTGTCCAGAAAGTAAGCGCCGCTGCCTTCGTATTCGACTACGCCGGAGGCTTGGAAGCCGACGATGCGCTTGAGCGCGCTGGGATTGCGCGGTTTCGAATCGGTCGCTCCGGCGTTCATGAACGCATCATCGGCGTTGAGTTCGCTCAAGTCCTCTTCGTAGCTGACTCGAAAATCACCGAATTGGAGATTCTCAGGATACCGGCCGTAGGACTTGAAGCCCGGCAGTCGCCTCATCGCTTCGGCCGCGATTACGGCGCTCACCGCCTTTCTCGGGGTGTGCACCAGATTCAAATAATGCGTCTGCCAGCCCAGATTGAAAGGCGCGGTCTGAAGCATGTCATAGGCAAACATGGTGGCCAACTGCGCCCCGACGCTGCGGTAGGTGCGCGCCATGGCCGGATACAGATATCCGGTGAGTAGGTCCGCCTGATCGAATTCATAAACTATGCGCGGCTTGCCTGCGATCGTCGGCAACAGCATGTCAGGATAGTTGTCGACTGCCTGCAAGAAATTGCCTTTCAGCCGGTGTCCCGCGACCAGCCCGGAAGGGTACCAGCCGAAGGTCACGCCATCGACGGTGGATTCCTTGATCGCCGGCGCGATGGCGAAGTCCTGCGACACATTGAAGAAAGTCAGTTTCCTGCAGCCGGTGTCGCGCACGGCGGCGGCCAGGGTATTGATGTAGGCGATGGAACCCGCCCGATCTTGCGGGTGATGAACCGGCTCATTGATCATCTCGACGAACAGAATCGCCGGCTCGTCCTTGATTGCCACGCCGGTGTAGGCATTGACGTGATTCAAGAGCTGCTTGATGTAGTTGACCTGCGCTGCGATGGACTTGGGATTCGTGCCCATTTCCTCGCGCGAAAAATAGCGCGAGAAGCCGATATTGGTCGAGGGCTTGCCCATCTGATCGGCGAATGCCGGATCGTAGGTATGAATGGGCGTCAGCAGAATGTAAATGCCGCGCTCGCGCGCGGTGGCGATCACATAGTCCAGTAGATCGACGTGCTCATTGACGATCAAATTGCCGGCCCGGTCGGCATTTTCCCAGTCGCCCCAGGAGCACAGCCTGAGCGCGGTGAAGCCCATGCGCGCGAATTGCGCCAGGTCTTCATCGATCATGGCCTTGCGGTCATTCGACACCCATCCGGCCATGCGGTAATCGGAGCCGGACATCACGCAGTAATTGGCGCCGTACAGGGCTACCTCTTGGTTGGAGTCGGACCAGCGAACCACACCGCCTGAATCCAAAAACACCGCCCGGGTCGCGGGTCCCTCCTCTCCCGACGCCACGCCCGAGCCCAACGTCAATATGAGGGATGCACCGGCCAACCAGCGCGCGCTCATGGCCGCTGCGCCTGGGTATGCTCGGCGATGAACTGCGCGTGCGTCGGCATGGCCTCGGCGGTCTGACGGATCAGCGCTCTCAAGCGCGACATCTGAGCCTTGACCGCATCCAAGGGAAGCACATCGGCGAGGGGATCATAGCGCCGCGGCCATAGTCCCTGACCGATGAACACCGACAACCAATTGGGCTCGACGAATAACTCCTGGCTCTCGAACGCAATACGGGCGCTGCTGCGAAACAGGTCCATGCGGTAGTTGAGGGTGTCCGGCACACTCATGTTCGCGCAGTACCGCCACAGCTCGGTGTCGTTTCGCGTCGTCGCCTTGTAGTGCAGCGTGATGAAATCGCGCACCTTCTCGATCTCATCGATCTGCAGGCGGTTGTACTCGGCCGCATCGTGCGGGTCGAAGCTGCGGTCCGGAAAGATCGCCGCCAGCTGAGTAACGCCGCTCTGAATGAGGTGGATGCTGGTGGACTCCAAGGGTTCGAGGAAGCCGCTCGCCAACCCCAGGGCGATACAGTTCTTGTTCCAGAACTTCTTGCGCCGCCCGGTGGCAAAGCGCAGCACCCGCGGCTCGGCCTTAGGCGCGCCACCCAGATTCGCCATTAGTTTGCCGGTGGCTTCATCGTCGCTGATGAAGCGACTGCAGTACACATAGCCATTGCCGACTCGATGCTGCAGCGGAATGCGCCACTGCCATCCCGCTTCGCGGGCGGTGGAGCGGGTGAAGGGAGTCAGAGTTCCGGCGCTTTCGCAAGGTACCGCCACGGCCCGATCGCAAGGCAGCCAATGGGTCCAATCCTCATAGCCGGTCTTCAGGGCTTGTTCGATGAGCAGCCCGCGAAACCCCGAGCAGTCGATATATAAATCCGCCTCGATGCGCTGTCCATCATCCAACAGCAAGGCAAGAATGAAGCCATCCTCGGCGCGCAGTTCCACATTCACGATCTTGCGTTCGATGCGCGTCACGCCCCGCACCTGCGCGTACTCGCGCAAGTACTGGGCGTACAGACTGGCATCGAAATGAAAGGCGTAGGCCAGGCTCGAGAGAATGAGCCGCGGATCCTCCACCGGCCGGATGAATCGGCCCAGGCGCGCCGCAGTCCCGGAGAGCGAATAATCGAGCAATGATTCATCCTGGCCCGCGGCGCGAAGCCTCAGCCAGTAGTGGTGCAGCGCCACTTGATCGATGGGCTTGCCGTACTTGCCGAAGGGATGCAGGTAGACGTGGCCCATGCTGCCCCAGTCCCGAAACTCTATCCCTAACTTGTAGGTCGCCTGGGTCTTGCGCATGAAGTCGCCCTCATCGATGCCAAGCAAAGTATTGAATGCGCGGATCGGCGGAATGGTCGCCTCGCCCACCCCCACCGTGCCAATCTCCGGCGATTCCACCACCGTGATCTTGCAGTAGTTGTTCTTGAGGATGCGAGCGAGGGTCGCCGCCGCCATCCAACCCGCCGTTCCTCCGCCGACGATCAGAACGTGGCGGATGCGGTTATCCGGCACGGGCGGCTCCGTGCATGGCAATGAACTCTTCGTGCTTAGGCGCGCTCTGCGCCGCTCTTAGGATCTGCAAGCGCACTTGCTCCAGATGGTTCTGCGTGACGTTGGGATCGCGCTGCTCCGTGAGCGTGTCATAGCGCTCAGGCCAGACCTCCTGGCCCAGAAACACGGCAATCCAGTTGGTTGCGGCAAACAAATCGCTGCCGTACTTGATGACCCTTCCGCTGCTGCGGAATTGGCGCATCTTGTAGGACAGTTCCGCCGGCACTTCCATATTTCGGCAATGCTCCCAGAGCGGCGCATCCTGCCGGCCGTTGGCCTTGTAGTGCAGAATGATGAAATCCCGGATGCGTTCGTACTCGTTGATGGCGACGCGATTGAATTCGTCTGCGAGCGTCGGGCTGCATTCCCGGTCCGGAAAAAAATTGAGCAAGTGCGTGAGCCCCTTTTGAATGAGATGAATGCTGGTGGACTCCAGAGGCTCGAGAAAGCCGCTCGCCAGCCCCAGGGCGATACAGTTCTTGTTCCAAAACTTCTTGCGTCGACCGGTGGCAAAGCGCAGCACCCGCGGCTCGGCCTTCGGCGCACCGTCCAGATTCGCCATTAGTTTGCCGGTGGCTTCATCGTCGCTGATGAAGCGGCTGCAGTACACATAGCCATTGCCGACTCGATGCTGCAGCGGAATGCGCCACTGCCACCCCGCCTCGCGGGCGGTGGAGCGGGTGAAGGGCGTCAACGCGCCCGCACTCTCGCAGGGCACCGCCACGGCCCGATCGCAAGGCAGCCAATGGGTCCAATCCTCATAGCCGGTCTTCAAGGCTTGTTCGATGAGCAGCCCGCGAAACCCCGAGCAGTCGATATATAAATCTGCCTCAATGCGCTGTCCATCATCCAAGACCAAGGCGCGAATGAAGCCATCCTCGGGGCGCAGTTCCACGTTGACGATCTTGCGTTCGATGCGCGTCACGCCCCGAGCCTGCGCGTACTCGCGCAAGTACTGGGCATACAGACTGGCGTCGAAATGAAAGGCATGGGCGAACACCGGCGATAAGGGGTCGCCCTCAGCGGCGCTTGGCACTCGCCCCAGGTCCGCGGCCACGCTGTTGAACGAGAAGTCCTCGAAGCCGGCGCGCTCGCCGAGCTTCTTGAGCCGCAGCCAGTCTTGGTGAATCGATACCTGATCGGGGTTGGTGCCGTAGACGCCGAAGGGATGAAAGTAGGCGTGGCCCGGCTTCATCCAATCCTTGAACTCGATTCCCAGCTTGATCGTGCCCTGGGTTTTGCGCAGGAATTCGTCCTCGTCGATCCCGAGGGCCTTGTTGAACAATTGGATCGGCGGAATCGTGGCCTCGCCTACTCCGATAGTGCCGATCTCGGGAGATTCGATCACCCGCAGTGCGCCTAGCCTAAGTGCCAGCCGTCGCGCCAGAATGGCCGCGGCCATCCAGCCCGCCGTGCCGCCGCCCACAATGGCGATATCGCGTATCCGGCTATTGCGCATGGGCAGGCAGCGTGTTGACCGCGTCCTGGATCAGGGTGCGCATTCGCCGCAAAGCGGTCCTGGTTTCCTCGAGGTCGAGTACGTCGGCCAGCGGATCGTAATCCTGCGGTAGCACGTTCTGTCCCAAGAATAGCGAGATCCAGCTGTCTTCCCCGAAATGCTCCTCGTCGAACATGGCGAGGCGCGCGCAGCGCGCAAAGAGATCGATCTTGCTCTCAAGCGTCTCGGGGATCGGCATGCGGCCGCGTTGCAGCCAGAACGGTGAATCGTCGCGCTGGGTCGCTTTGAAATGGGCAATGCGAAAATCGCGGATGCGTTCGGACTCTTGGATGGCGAGTCGGTTGTACTCCTCCATGTCGAGGGGACTGAAGCGTTGCACCGGAAACAGCGTGAGCAGGCGCGTGACGCTGGTTTGCGCGAGATGTAGTCCCGTGGCCTCCAGCGGATCGAACACGCCCGGCAGCAGCAAGCAGTTCTTGTCCCAGAACTTCTTCGGCCGGCCTTGGGGCCAGCGAATGAAACGCGGTTCGGTGAGCCGTGAACCCGAAAGACCGGAAAGTAATGTGTCCGCGGCTTCCTCGTCGCTCGAATGAGCGCTGGAGTAGGCGTAGCCGTGATCAATTTGATCCTGAAGGGGGATGCGCCACTGCCATCCGGCGGCACGGGCACTGGACTCCGCGTAGGGAGGGATCTGCTCTCCCGCGCGAGGCTGCGCAACTGTCACCGCGCGATCGCAGGGCAGCCACCGGCTCCAGTCTTCATGGGCGCCCTTGAACACGCGGGAATGAATCAAGCTCCCGATCCCGCCGGTGTCGATGTAGAGATCGGCGCCAACAGGCCCGCCGCCCTCGAGCAGCAGCGCACCGACAAACCCATCCTCGCTCAACTGCACCTCGACGGCGTTGCCCTCGATGCGCAGCGCACCGTGGGCCAGCGCATATTTCCGAAGATAGCTCTCGAGCAAGGCTGCATCGAAGTGGTAGCCATAGGAATAAAACGAAAGAAACGACTGGCGATCTTGGGAGGGATGGGCGAATCGGTCCAGCTTCGCGGCCATGGCCGCGGCGCAGTACTGCTCCAGGGGGGCGGACTCTCCGGATTCGCGCAGCTTGAGCCAGTAGTGGTGGAAGGGCACCGCATCCAGCTTGACTCCGAGCGGACCGAAACCGTGGAAGTACTGATCCCCGATCCTGCCCCAGTCGTTGAACTGCTCGCCCAGTCGGAATGTGCCGCCGGTTCTTTGCAGCAAATCGTCCTCGTTGATACCCAGCAGGTTGTTCAATCGGTGAAACGACGGTAACGCCACCTCGCTCAAGGGCTTAGCCCGCTGCGGCGAATCCAACACGCGGACGCGGCAGAAGGAGGGCTTAAGCGCCCGCGACAAGGTGGCGGCAGCCAGCCAGGCCGCCGCCCCACCGCCGACGATCACGATGTCTTGCACGCGTTCCCGGGACATTCTTCTCATCTTAGGCCCACGCGGGGCGCCCTTAGGATGCATCAACTGCCCTGGGTTCGGGTCCATTGACAGCTATCATCCTATTTATCGTATAATACGACTATTGAGTTGGGATAGTAATTAGAAAATTGAGCGCGATGCTCGAGTAACTCAGGGGGATTTCGTGAAATCAAAAAAGAGATTGCCTGCCTACGGGACCGGCGCGTTGGCCATATTCACCTCATTCGGATGGGCCGCGTACGTCGATGCCGCGGCTGCTGCGGAAGCCGCGGCGGATGCCTCCGGCGACAATCTGTCGGAAATCGTGGTCACCGGTGTGCGCATGTCTTTGAAGGACTCGATCGCCACCAAGAGAAATACCGACGTCATCAGCGACAACATCACGACCGCGGAAATCGGTCAGCTGCCGGATGTGACCATTGCCGAAGAGCTCAATCGTCTCCCCGGCGTCAATACCACGCGCGATCGCGGCAACGCCAGCCAGGCATCCATCCGCGGCTTGGGGCCGCGCCTGATCTTGGGTCTGGTGAACGGGCGGGAAGTTGCCTCATCCGAGCCCTCGCAAGATTTGCGCTGGGAAATCTACCCCTCCGAGATATTGTCGGGCGTCCAAGTTTACAAGGCCCAGAATGCCTCGCTGGTTTCGGGCGGCATTGCCGCAACCGTCGACATCCGCACCATTTCGCCCCTCGATTACAAGGGCCCCACGTTCAGCGTGAGCGCGGGTCCTACCTACAACGATGAAGGCAAGAACTTGCCGGGCTACAGTCCGTATGGCTATCGGGCCAGCTTGGGTTTCATCAAGCATGTGAACGATGACTTCGCGTTCTCGCTGGCCGCGAGTGCGCAACGCGAGAAGAACGCCTTCCCGGATTTTCGCACCTTCGGCTGGAATACGCCGGCCAACTCGGGCGCCACCCCGGCCAACCCGGCCGGCAACACCGGCGACTTGAACGGCGACGGCGTCCCGGACAACACCACCTGGGGTCTCAATACCGAAATCAAGGAAGTGACCCAGGATCGCTATGGCTTTGCCGGCGGTGCCGGCTGGCGCGTCAATGATGAACTGACCATCAAGGCCGATGGCCTCTGGTCCCAATATGAAATCAAGGAAAATCAGTTCCAAGCCTGGTATGGCAACAACATCACTGGCAACTGGGCGAACGGGAATTCCGCCATCTACAACGCCCCCGGCAACTCCTACCAGATCGTCAACGGCTCTGTGGTGGCCGCCAATCTCTATAATTCGTTTCCGAATTATGAAAGTGAAATTGCCCGGTATGACGAGAAACACACGCTGGCCGTCCTGGGCCTGAACGCCGAATGGAAAACCGGAGATTGGGACAGTCAAGCGGATCTCTCCTATTCCGATGCCTGGCGCACGAATCGATGGCAGGAAATCGCGCTGTCGGATCAATATCCGCCCAGCCTGGTGTTCAACGTCGCGAATGGACAAGTGCCCTATGGGGCCACGCCCGGGGAAAATCCGGCCGATCCCTCGATCCAAACCATCGGCGGCTTTCGCAGCAACAACGGATCCAACGTCAACGGCACCGGCGAGAGCAGCGGCCCTGAGCAAACGCGGGACCACTTGGCTGGCATCGCGTTGAACTTCAGGCGCGCGCTCAATGGTGATTTCTTGAGCGATGTGCAGTTCGGCGGTCGGTTTTCCGATCGTCTGAAATCCCATCACGAGAATCAATGGGGATATTGCGCCGGCACCGGCTCGACCTCCTTCACCATCCCGGGCGACCAGAATTCCCAGGTCTGCCCACCGGGCACAGCGGGACAGAACGGCGTACCGGTCATTTCTTTGGCCAATGCGGGGCTTTCCTCGTTCACCGCGCCCTCGTTCACCGCGCCACCCTTGGTGTACGGCAATTTCAACAGCTTGTTCCCGATGGTTTATCCCAATTCGGCCATGCCGGCCGGGTCCGACTTGCCGCTGGTGCGAACCACGGTCGAGGAGAAAACCTATGAAGGCTACGCCATGCTGGACTTCAAGACGTCGCTCGGCACCATGCCGCTGACCGGCAACGTGGGCCTGCGGGTTACTCATACCAATACGACGAGTGCCGGTTACCAGTCTCCCGATGGCGGCGTCACCTTCACACCCGTCTCCATCGGCAACAGCTACACCGATCCCTTGCCGAGCCTCAACATGACCTTGCACCTGAGCGATACTCAGCTGCTGCGCTTCGGCACGGCACTGGCGATCTCGCGGCCGCCGCTCGATGCGCTCGTGACCGGCTACAGCTTGAACCCGACGGGGAGTCCGCCCACCGGCGGCGGCGGCAATCCGAAACTCGATCCCTTCAAGGCGTTCCAGGTGGATTTGTCCTACGAGTGGTATTTCCACGAGGAATCGATGCTGGCCATCGCGCCCTACTACAAGGACGTCAAGACTTACATCGGCGCGGGTCAATCCACGGAGAGCATCGCGGGAACCACTTACATCATCACCTCCGAGAGCAACACTCCGGGCGGTAATATCGGCGGCGTGGAATTCACGTTTCAGACGCGATTTTTCTTCCTGCCGGGATTTCTGCAGGATTTCGGTATTTACGCGAATCACTCCCAGGTGGAGTCGAATATTCATGAGGCGGCGCCGGTGGGCAATCCCTATCCGATGGTGGGCTTCGCCAGGGGCACTTCGGAAGCGGACCTGTTCTACAACAAGGGAGGGTTCGAATCGCGGGTGGCCGTGAAGCACCACACCCCATTTACCGTGGCTCCCACCTGGGTCGGCACCACGTTGAAAATGCTGGAGGCTGAAACCACGCTCGATGCCAGCGTCGGGTACACCTTCCTGCAGAACTGGAGCGTTCGATTTCAGGGACGCAACCTGACCAACGAACGGGCCCGTTTCTCCACCGACAACAATCCTGAGAATCTGGCGAACGACGGCGGCTACCAAGTGTACGGCCGGTCCTACTTGCTGGAGTTCGGATTCAAGTACTAGGCGTTTCTTAGGCGATAACGGTGGGGCCAACCGGCCCCACCCTGCTGGCGACGTCGGCGCGCCTCTTAACGATATACTTCCCGTCTCGGCAAGATCGCCGCGCTCGTCCGGGATCTAATGCGATGAGTTCGCTGCCCAAGGTTCGTGAATGGCGCGGGGTCGATCCGGCCACGTTTAGGAATGAGATCGTTCCGCGCAATCAGCCGGCCGTCCTCAAAGGGCTGGTGCATCACTGGCCCGCCGTGCACGCAGGGTTACAGTCGCCCCGCGCGGCCTGCGATTACCTAGAGAAGTTCGATGGCGGCCGTCCGGTGGAAACTCTTTTTGGAGATCCCGGCATTCGCGGCCGCTTCTTCTACAGCGAGGATCTGAGCGGCCTCAACTTCGAGCGCAAACCGGAAAAGATCTCCTCGACGCTCGAGAGCTTGCTTTCGCACATGGCCGACGAAAACCCGCCCGCCATATTCATTCAATCGGCATCCGTTGCGGATTTCCTGCCCAAATTCGCGGCCGAAAACGCGCTCGAGTCGGCCCATCCTTCCGCCATCCCGAGAATTTGGATCGGCAATTCGGTCATCGTCACCACGCATTACGATATCTCCGACAATATTGCCTGCGTGGTTGCCGGCCACCGGCGCTTCACATTCTTTCCGCCCGATCAAATCAACAATCTCTACGTCGGACCGATTCATTTCACGCTCGCCGGCCAGCCCGTCAGCATGGTGTCGCTGGAAGATCCCGATCTCGCAAAATATCCGCGCTTCGAAACGGCGCTGGCCCGTGCACAAACGGCTGAGCTGGAACCCGGCGATGCGATATACATCCCCTATATGTGGTGGCATCACGTCAAGTCGTTGGAGAGATTCAACGTGCTCATCAACTACTGGTGGGACGCCGCGGCGACCGGGTTCGGATCGCCCTACGATTGTCTGCTTCACGGGTTCCTGACATTGCGCCATCTACCCGAGACACAACGCGCCGCGTGGCGCGCGGTATTTGACCACTACGTGTTTCAAACCGGAGCGGATCCAGTCGCGCACCTGCCCAAGGAACACCGCGGCGCACTGGGCGAGATGACGCCCGAGCTGGCGGCGCACATCAAAGCGGCGGTGCTGCGGCGATTGAATCGGCCGTGACGCGCTTAGTCGCCTCTATTCTGACCCGGACAACTCGTACACCTCGTCAAACTTCGAATAGTCCAGATGCCACGTGCCGTCCGGCGCCTCTTCAATCATGTCGTGAAAGGTGGCGCTCCAGCGTATGTCCCGATGGGAGTACTGGACCCGCGCGGTCAGTGTTTGACCCGTCGATTCGTCCGTGCCGGTCACGCTCAGCACCAGCGCCGCTTCCGATATCGCGAGCGATTCAGCGGTCTCGCCGAATAGGGGACTCGACTCATCAATCGCATGCATCAAGGTCCAACCGAGCACGAACATGGGATGCTGCGATCGGATCAGGCGTAAATCGATCACTCGCCGAATGTTGTAGCCTTCCTGCGTGACCTCATCGCGCAGCATGTAGAGGCGCGCCGACGCATCCTGCACGACGTTCTGCCGCAGATTCGCAGCTCGGGTGATCAAGGTGGTGCGACCGTCAATCGGCCGAACCACCAGGTTCTTGGTGAAAATGAACCGTGCCCGCGGGCGGGAGAAGCGGGCGAACATGAGGCCGGTAATCACGGCAAGAGACATGAGACCAACGAAGACTTCGATCATGGCCACGGTATGGCCGTACACCGTCTGCGGATGCATTTCGCCATATCCCACGGTGGCGAGCGTCTCGACGCTGAAGAAGAACGCGCCGGCGAAACCGGGTGGATTAAGATTGGCAATGCATCCGGGCGCCAGGTAGTAGAGCAAACCGAACAGCACGTCGAAGATCAGAAAGAAGCCCGCGAATGTCGCAAACAGCTGCGGCCAGCTGACCGTCATGAAGTAATGGAATAAATCGTTGAAGATCGCTCTGCTGTTGCCTTCGGTGACAATTTCGCGCCGCCCGAGCTGTATCCGCCGCACTTGGGGTTTATTTGGGCGCGTGTTCGCAGGCATGCACCATCATACCGCCCGCCCGCGACTCTCGGTACAGGTCCTTGGCCGGCGCTAACCCACATTAAGGACCCGAGTTTTCCTCGGCCAGCAAAGCCGCACAGTTTGCATCCTTGGCTCTGCCGGGATCGACGATCACCAGAGCAGACTTGCTTTCCTGGATGGCGATTGACGGATGGCCGAGGGTGCCTCGCAACAACACCGGTGCGCGCAACCGAAACAGCCGCAGACTCTTCGGATGACCGCGGATGGTCAAATCGAGAGCCTCGGAGTCCAGATGAATTCGACCCTCGCCGCTAATCAGGACAGGTTCGGTATCCGCGATTAGACTCTGCGCGGTGAGAGTACCTGCATCAGCCTTGAAATCCGCGATTGCGCAACGAAGTGGGATCTGCACCTTGTTGTGACTGAGCAAGAGACCGAGCCCGCGCCAATCGATCCCGGTAAGTTCGGCAAAGGACTCTCGAATCTCTCCGTGCGGAACTTGCACCCTCACCGTCCCGTTCGCGCTGGCAGCAACTTGGTGGACCGAACTTCCGGCGCCGGTGATGGTGACCCGCGCCTGCAGCAGTCCTGCAATGGATGGATCCTGCGAAGCTTTGCGACCGACTTGTGCGAGTTGCAGATCGGTGATTTTGAGATCGACGTCCGCCGCCGGAACTTCCTTCCTCGCATCGAGCTTGAGATGCCCCGTGGCCGTACCGCCCAGCACCTCGGCCGACAGTGGCGACACCGTGAACACCCCATGATCGATGCGCGCTTTGGCCGAAACCTCGTGCACCGCCAGTCGGCCCACATCGACGCGGTGCGCGCGGAAATTCACCGCTGCCTCGCCGCGGCGCAAAACATTGATACTTAGCTTGGCGTCGGACAGCAGCAGTGGCGACTCGGGCTCGGAGCTGCGCCCGGCCGCGCGCGCGCCCAGATCTCTTGATCGGAGTGTTTCAGAACTCAGGTCCGCATCCAGTCTCGGCCGCCCGCTCGAAGAGTTTATCGACAGGCCGCCACGCAGGTCGCTCTGACCGGTGCTCGCGGCAAGATCGCTAAACGTGGTAATGGCGCCGCGGCGCGAAACCTTGCCGGAAAGATGAAAGCTGCCGGTATCTATCAGGGTGACGCCGGTCAGAAAGTAGAGATCCTTCAAGTCCAGTCCGGCGGCCTCGAAGGTGGCATCGAGCAGGTTGAAATCGAACGGTCGCGGCAAAAGGCCTCGGCCCTCGAGTTTCGAACCGCTCGAATGCTCGGCGAAGGTGAAGTGGTATGGGCTTTGGTGACTGGCGGCGACAAGAGAATCAGCGGAAATCTCGAAGGAAACCGGTTTGCCGTTCAGCTGGCCCGCCCCATCGATCCGCAACGGTTGAACGGTGCCCGCTGCATTCACGTCCATCGCGGATACCGTACCCTGGAATGATAGGTGTCGAAGGGCATCCTCGAGCACAACGTGTGCGTTCGGCATCGACAGGCTGCGCACAATTGGGACATTTTCCTCGCCGCCGCCTTTGGAAGGATCGGTCAATTGCCAATTGGCACGCCCTTGTGGGTCGCGTTGTAGATAGAGCTTCGTAGCCTCCATATTGAGCCCCACGATGCCCGAAGCGTGACCGAATCCGTGCAGCTTGATGACGATCGAGAGCTTTCCGATCTCCGCGGTACGCCCCGAAGGCATCCACGGCGGGTTGCCGATGGTGACGCGTTCTGCGATCACCTGCGGATTAAGAGACCAAATGTGCGCCTCGAGCGCGCCCTCGACCTCGATCGGGCGTCCAATGCGCAGGGCGAAAAAGCGGATCACCCATTCGCGGCAATGGCCTGAGTCCACGGCAGCGACAAGAATTGCGACCGAAGCAATCAGCACGCTCAACACGGCAAGCGTCCACATCAGGAATCGGCGGAGTAACGAAGCACTCACGGCCTATTTACGCACGAATCCGTCGCCGACAAACGTTCTTGCCGCTCGCGGGCCACCTAACTTAATCCTTGTAGGACTAACCTACGCAGCCGCTCCTTAACTGAGAGCGAATCCACAGATCCGACGGCGAGTCCGTACCCGGCATGATGCAAGGGGGGAAGATGAGTCAACCGCGTTGTACCTGGGTTGTGACCCCATGGGTTTTACGCCTTTCGGAATAAAAGCTCGATCCGTTCTGGGGCAACTCATCGCTCGGGTCTCATCGTTTTTCCCACTTGGAATCACGCCGCGTTTGACGATGTCATTGGTCGCGGTCTCCCTGCTCGCGGGCACCGCGAACATGATTGCGCACGAAAGCGTCCATATCATTCGCACGGTGGTCCACTCCACTGCCGCCGCACCGCCCTCTGCAGCGGCATCGAAGGCGCGCTCCCTCCTGACGGCCGCGATCGCGGACATTAAAACAAATGACGCGCTCGCCCTGACGGTTGAAAGCTATCGACAAGCGAGCTTGTCCCGCGACGAGGTGGATCCGTCAACTGGCCGTTCAGACTTCATCGACGCAAGAACCGCATTGCAGCTCGCTGCGGTGTCCGTCCGCTCTGCGCAGCGAGAGACAGAGATCAAGGATTTCCTGGATCGCGGCGAGAGCCTGGGCCGCCTGGCTCAACAACGCCGTCACTCGCGCGCCGCGTACTCGAGTCATGTCGAGTCGATCGCAAGCAGACTGCAAAGCTCCATGGGAGGAGAGTGGACCCTGTTCGGAAGAGTCATCGCGCGGCAATCGCTCATTAAAATGCACGACGTCCTGGATTCGATCAGACAGCACGCGCCCTCCATCTTGTTTGACGAGACGCACGGCGGCAATCTTGCTTCTCTCATCGCCGACGAATCGCAATTCTCAGAGCTGCTCGCTTCAAGTCAGTCCACCCTCACCGGCTCCGAAGGAGCAGATTGGGTGCGCGGTGTCCGAGAGGATTTCGATGCGCTCGTGACCTTGAGAGTTGCCTTGACCGCCTTGAACTCGCGATACGATCAGGCAGCTCTGCAATTTGCAAAGAATAGCCGGGCTCTTCTAAGGGAAATAGCCGCGGCATCGGATGCGTCGCGGCTGGTGCAGGATCGGTGGTCGAATCTGGCGGGCGCCGCGCACGATTTACCGGCGCCCACGGGCAGTTCGATCACCGAAACAACCCTTGAGCGCAGCGATCCCAACTCCGCACGACTGATGGCGCTGGTGACCGCATTCGTCATGCTGATCATCGTCGTCATCTCATTTTTCACCGTCCGCAGCATTCACGTTCCGGTGCGATGGCTCGTGAAGGCCTCGAATGAACTTGCAATGGGACCGGCCCGCGTCAGAGTGCCCCGGGGAGGAATACGGGAGCTCGATTTTGTGGCGCGTTCCTTCAATGATATGTCGTTGCGCCTGGAGTCCGCCCGGCGAGCCTACAAAGAACAGCAAGAAAGCCTGGAAGAGCAAGTGCTGCAGCGAACCCAAAAGCTCCAGGAATTGGCCCAGCAGGATCCGCTGACGTCGCTGCCGAATCGCCGCCATCTCGCCGCCCTGCTGGACTCAGCGCTCGATCGCGCCCGCCGCGGTGGTCGCCACGTGGGCATCTATTTTCTCGACATCGACAACTTCAAGAATATCAACGACAGTCTCGGGCATGCCTTCGGCGATCGAGTCTTGATCAGCGTGGCCGAGCGCCTCAACGAGCTCGCCCGTGGCTTCGGTTTCGTCGCACGCCTGGGAGGCGACGAATTTACGGTGGTTTACGAAAATGCCGAGTCGATTAACTCCATACATGAACTGGGCTGGATGCTGGCTCGTGCATTCCATAAGCTGGTGCTGGTCGATGAGCGCGAATTGAGCATCAGCGTCAGCGTGGGCGCGAGCATCTTTCCGGAGCACGAATCCAGCGCAGAGGGTTTGTTGCGCGCGGCCGACTCGGCGTTGTTTCGGGCCAAGGAACTGGGGCGCAGTCAGCTCGCCCTATTCACCCCGGAGTTGACCACGAGTGCAGCGGCCCGGTTCGCCATTGAACAGGGATTACGGCGAGCACTGGAGCGCTCTGAGTTCGAATTGCATTATCAGCCCGAAATCAATCCTGCGACTTCCGAGATCGCAATCATGGAGACTCTGCTGCGATGGCGCCTGCCGGACGGAAGGCTGGCCTCGCCGGCAGAGTTTCTTTCGGTGGCGGAACAGTCCGGGCTGATGTCGGACATCAATACCTGGGTGTTGCGCACTGCCGTTCTCGACGCGGCCCGTTGGTTCCACGGCGGTTGGGCGGAGGTACGCGTTGCCATCAACATCTCTCCGCGGCAACTTCTCGATCACCGTTTCGTCGAGCGCCTTTTGGCGCTGCTGAGAGAATTGCGGCTTCCGCCAAGATGCATTGAGCTGGAATTGACCGAAATGGTGCTGCAGACCGGACCAGCCACCATTGCGGCCCTGCGTGAACTCCAAGGCCATGGGCTCGGCATCGCGCTGGATGATTTTGGCACTGGATACTCCTCGCTCACCTCGATGGAAAATCTGCCCCTGACCCGAATCAAACTGGACCGGAGCCTCGTCGCCAGAATTGACACCAGCACGCGGTCCGCTGCAATAGCGCGCGCAGTCATCGATCTTTGCGCGGATCTGGGACTCGAGGTGACTGCCGAAGGCATTGAGCGGCCCGAGCAGCTGGCCTGGTTCCGCGACAAACACGGCATACTGGTACAGGGCTTTTTGTTGTCCGAGGCGGTCTCTTTTTTGGAATTTGCTTCGCTTAAAGCGATATTGCACAACAAAATACAAGATCTTCTGCTCTCGATGCCGCTGCCGGCCCGCGCCGGCAAAGACGCGCCACTCAAGGTCAAGATCGTTTCTCGCAGATAGCAGGGTGCTTACTCCTTGCTTACAAATGCTAATCTCGACGCCGTGCCGGATCGCCCTGAAGTCTATCGTTTGCTCGAGCCCGACGAACCGTCTGCCGTGTTCGCGGAGCGCCGCCATGGCTCCTCGAATTTCGTCATCGTCGTCGACCACGCGAGCCGGCGCATCCCGCGGCGCCTGGGCGACTTGGGCTTGCCGCCCGCCGAGCTTACGCGGCATATCGCCTGGGACATCGGCGCCCTAGGCGTAGCGACGCAGGTCGCCGCGGCACTCGACGCATCATTGGTCGCGACCAACTACTCGCGCCTGGTCATTGACTGCAATCGCGACCCGAAGGTGGCCTCATCCATTCCGAAGGTTGGCGAGTCCATCGACATTCCCGGCAATATCGGCCTCGATGCCCGGCAAGCGCAGGCGCGCCGCACGGAGATCTTCGAGCCCTATCACCGTCACATTCACGATTTGCTCGAGGAGCGCCGCGCCGCGGGACGCACCACCATGCTGGTGGCCCAGCACAGCATGACGGATCTATTTAAAGGCGTACGCCGGCAGATGCACGCGGCCGTGCTTTATAACCGCGATCGCCGGTTGGCGGGAATGGTCTTGAATGAACTGCGCCGCGAATCGGGACTGACCGTTGGCGACAACGAGCCCTACTTCGTCAGCGACGAGACCGACTACACCATTCCGCACCACGCCGAGGCGCGCGGCCTACCTCATGTCGAGGTCGAGATACGCCAGGATTTGTTGCTGGATGAGCCGGGACGCGCCACGTGGGCGCGCCGCATGACTCGAGTGCTTCAGGAAGCGGAGAAGTTATTTCTCGGCGCGTAGATGAGCCGGCCTCCTGACCCACCAGGCAAGGGCCAGGAAGTAAAGTACGCCCAAAGCAGGGTGACGGCGAGGTGTGCGGTACCGCAATCGAGAGCCCCATGCGAGTGGCGCTGCAGTTCGACTTAGTCAAGAGAACGCCCCTGGCTTTCCCGCGGTTTACGACTCCGGGACCGGTGACCCGGCACCTGGATGCCCAAGGCTACGAGGTGGCAATGGGAATCGGCCCCCCTGCCGCGCGTCGTCTTCGACTGACGCGCCGGCGATCACAGCTAGCGCCGTAATTCCACGAATCCGCTGTATTCCCAGGGACGCATGGCGAGCACGAACGCGACGCCGAACGTGTCCTTCGATCCGCGATCGCGTTCCGTGACCTCCATGCACTCGCGATACGCATGCTGCATCGCGCGTTTCAACTTGGCCAAACCCTCCTCGGAAATCGCATCGCCGTGGAAGAAGAATTCCTGGCGATCGCCGGCAAAGTGGTCGGCAAAAAATTCCTTGAGCAGTTTCTGATTGATGAAGCGCTGCACTGGGCCGCCGCGGCGCCAGCTGAAGCGGCGGCTGACCAGGAGCCTCACCCTATTGCCGGGTTGCAGCTCGATGATTTTCAAGCGGTCGAGCTTGATGAGATGCCGCTGCACCTCGAGCGCATTGAAACGGTAGTTCTTGACGATGTCCTCGAAGGGCGTGCGGCTCAAGGTGAGCCAAGCGATGAGAAAAAGCGCCGGGTCGGAGACGATTTCCTTTTCCTGGCCGGCCGATAGCTGATTGGTCGGCGCGCGCTGGTCCTGCGCGCGCTCGATAATGATGGGCAGATCCAGGCCGAGCAGATCGCAGATCTGGTCCACACGCTGCAGGGTGAAATTCTCCGTCGCGAACAGCCTCTTTACGCTGGCGAGGCTCAAGTGCAAATGCTCCGCCACTGCCGCGTAGGTGTGGCCGCCCTCGCGCAGGGCCCGTTTGAGTTCCGAAACGATCAGGGTTCTGGTGGTCATTGGCTCACGTTCACTGCAACAAAGTATCACTATACGATACCAAAAGCGCATTTTGTTGCAACTTAGCCTATGAAAGTATCTTTGTCCTACAAATTACGTAAGCTGACTCTCGTCGATATTTCGGGGAGGCACGCGATGGAAAGCACGACACGACTGGCCAAGCTCACACGTCCGGCCCTCACGGCTGCATACGCCCGGACTCGGCTATTTGAGACTCTCGATCGGAACAAAACCTCGCCCGTCGTCTGGCTCACCGGTCCGCCGGGATCCGGGAAGACCACGCTGGCGGCGGACTACACGCAGCGCCGCGGTCTCAATGGTCTCTGGTACCAGATCGATCGCGGCGACAACGACATCGCGTCGTCTTTTTTCTACCTCGCCGAGGCGGCCCGCGCGCACGGCCGAAGCGCACCTTTGCCTCCCTTTCAGCCCAGCTTTCTCGGGAATGTGGAAGCCTTCGCACGCACTTTCTTCCGCGAGTTGTTTCGCACCGAAGCACCTTACCTGGTGTTCGACAATTTTCAGGAGACAATGGACGACTCGGTACGCAGGAACATCGTGCTCGCGGCCATGAGCGAGATTCCCGAAGGCGGTCGGGTGTTCGTTCTGAGCCGCACCGACCCGCCCGCCAGCTTCGCCGGCTTGCGCGCTCGAGGGCGAATGACGGTGATCGGCTGGAATGATCTGCGGCTTACCAAGGACGAATGCCGCGGCGTCGCCAAGGCGCGCGGCACGGCACTGAAGGAAGCCGAGCTCGATCAATTGCACTCGCGCACCGGAGGCTGGGTCGCCGGGCTGGTATTGCTGCTGCAGGGGTTGCGGGCGCGTGTATGCACGCAACCCGAGAGCCAGCCCAGCATCACGCCGACCGTGATCTTCGACTACCTTGCCGAGGAGGTATTCGAAAAGTTCGCGCCGCCGGTGCAGGAGTTTCTGCTCGAAGCCGCCTATCTGCCGCAGGTGGCAACCACCATGGTTTCGCAGCTTGGAATGGGCGCCGAAGTACAAAACGCGCTGCGCGAATTCACCGCCAGCGGATTCCTGGTGACGCTGATTCAGGCCGAACCGCAGCTCGTGTTCCAGTTTCATCCGCTGCTGCGCGAGTTTCTGCTCGCGCGCGCCGAGCAATGCGGCACGGCGCAGGAAGTCGAAGCGCGGCGACGTCGGGTTGCACAGGTGCTCGAAGAGCACGGGCACTCCGAGGAAGCGGCGGGTCTCCATATCCGCAACCGCGACTGGGACCTGTTGGTCGGCATCATCAGAAAGAATGCCGACGCCTTGCTCAAGCACGGACGCGGACAAACTCTGCAAGGCTGGATCGAAGCCCTTCCCCGCTCGCGCCTGAATTGCGATCCCTGGATCACCTACTGGTTGGGCGCCGCCCGTTATCCCTTTGCGCCGCGCGAAGCGCGGCAACTGTTCGCCGAGGCGTACCGACAATTCGGCGGCATGCAGCCGAGCGATCTGAATGGCGCCATAGCCGCGCTCAACAGCGTGATCGATACCATCATCAACGATCCGAACGATTTCAAGCTGCTCGATCCCTGGATCGAGGCCGGTACCCTGTGGGCATCGCGACTGTCGGAATGCGAATCGGTTGAATTGCAGGCACGCGTCACGGGCAACATGTTCATGGCGATAGCCCTGCGTCAGCCTCAGCACCCGGACATTCGCATGTGGCGCGAGCGAACCCAGGAACTGATTCAATCGACGACCGACCCGAATGTGAAGGTATGCCTGTGCGCGATGGTCATTGCTCTGGCCGCATGGATCGGGCAATTCTCGCGGGTTGAACCGTTGCTCGACACGATGCGCGCCGCACTGAAGTCTCCCGGAATCTCGCCCGTCAGCGCCACCAAGGCCGCACAATCCGAATCCATGTTCTACATGCTTGCGGGCGAGCGTGAGCGATGCGTCGATGCTTCCATGCGCGGCCTCGACATCATCGACCGCACGGGTGTGCGGATCTGGAACGATACCTTCCTCATCAACGCCCTGTGCGGAGCATTGTCCGAGGGAGACGTGCAGAGCGCCGGCGACTTCTCGCGGCAGATTGAATCGCGGTCGATCGGCGACCGCAAGTTTGATGTCTTTCTTCGGGCCTATGCAGCTGCGTGGTTCGCCATGCTGCAAGGAGACACCTTCCTGGCGCACCGGCATCTGAAACTCGCGGTCGCCACCGCCTCGGAACTGGGCCTGCCGTTCTTCGAGGTCATCGCCGGTATCGGTTTGTCCCAGGTCCTTGACGACGGCGGCGACGAACAGGGCGCTGAGCAGGAGATGGCGCGCGCCCGGCAGATGGCATGCAAGCTACGCAACAAGCTGCTGGATTTCACCCTGCTCATGTGCCGCGCACACATGGCGCTGCGGCACGGACCGGAGCCGGAAGCCTTGAGCCTGCTGCGCGCCGCGCTCGCACTCGGGCGCGAGCATGGCCTGATGCACTTTCCCTGGTGGCAACCGCAGAAGATCGCCGAGCTCTGCCAAAGAGCGCTGGAAGCGAATGTCGAGACCGACTATGTGCGTCAACTCATTCTGCGCCGGGGTCTGGCACCGGCGAGGCCGCCGTATCAACTGCCCACCTGGCCCTGGCGCTTTCGAATCGAGGCCCTGGGCAATTTCCGTCAGTCGCGCTCAGGGCCCGGCGCGGGCTCGAACGCCAAGCGCGCCGGCCGTCCGCTCGACTTGCTGAAGGTCCTTGTTGCCCACGGGGGCGAAGGCGTCAAGCTGGAACGCGCCGCCGAGGCACTCTGGCCGCATGTCGATAACGACTACGCGATCCGCTCGCTGACCACGGCATTGCATCGCTTGCGCAAGGAATTGGGGGATGATAGCGCCGTGCTGGTGAACTCAGGCGAGCTTTCGCTCAATCGTCGATATTTTTGGCTGGATACCTGGGCCTTCGAGCAGGCAAGCGAGCGGGCCTTCGCTCTTGCGTCGGCGGCCCGCACGCCTGAACAGGCGCAGGCTTTGGTGGGTGCGGCGCGCGCTGCGCTCAACTATTGCCGGGGAACGTTGTTGGCCGACGACGCGCAATGCGCGTGGACCGTGGCGCCGCGCGAGCGCTTTCGTTCACAGCTGCTGCGGCTGCTGACGACAATCGCCGCGGTACTCGAAAAGCACGGCCTGTTCGAGGATCTGATCAATATGTACCGCCAAGCGCTGGAGTCCGATTCGCTCAACGAGGTCCTGTACCGCCGCCTGATGATCTCGCTGGCGAATGCGAAGCGGCCGCATGAAGCCAGTGAGGTCTATCAGTGCTGTCGCGCGATCTTCAAGGCCGAGCGGCAGTCAGACCCGTCCGTCGCCACCCAGGAACTGTATCGATCGCTTTTCACCGCCGGCATCGTCAGTGCGCTGTAAGGCGATTGCGACTCACCTGTAAGCGGTCTGAATCGGCTCCGCTGCTAGCTTAGATCCCGTCGAAGCATCGCTCGACCGCACGGCGCAAACGCTGCGCGAATTCTCGCCGGGAGCCGTCATGAACCGCTTTGTATCAATCATTCTTGCCTCCATCGCCGCCCTGGCGCTGGCCGCGCCCACGCGTGCGGATGCACCTCCCGGACGCCTTTGGCTGGATTTTGGCCTGGGATACGGAAATATGAGCGCGAACACCACGACGGTGCCGGCGGGCGGCGGCGGACTGTGGGTGGACGCGCAGATCGGCGCACGGATCACCAGCCAATGGCTCGCCGGCATCGATATCGGCGGCCTCGGCATGCAGGCAAGCAGCGCCAACTACGATCCGAACCACGATTATCAAAGCATCTACGGGCAGACGCTCACCAACGTCTTTCTCGTAACCCAATTCGAACCGAACTCCGACCATGGCTGGTTCTTCGGTGCGGGCGTGGGCGAGGTTATCTACGGCAACAAGGTGTTGGACGACTATTTCGGCTACACCAAGACCTACACCGGTCTCGGCGGTCTCGCGCGCGTCGGCTACGACTGGCCCATGTCGAATCGCCTGCACTTTGAGACGACTTTCAACTACGAGACGGGGTCCACTTCTCTCGGCGCGCCAATCAGCGAGTCCTTAAGGTTCTCGATCGCCTCGATCAGCTTTCACGTGGCCTACCGCTGAAATTGTTCAACTAAGGAGAGATTCAATGAGCATGCATTCGCTGACTAGTTGGGGATTCAAGTTCCTGGCCCTGACGCTGATCGTTTCCGGCCCAGTGCTTGCCGGAGACGCTCGCGATCGCTTCGTGGTTTTTGGCGACAGCCTGTCGGATCCAGGAAATTACTACGCGCTTTTCGGACAGGTGTCGGAACCCCCGTTCGCGCCCATTCCGAGCGCTCCCTATGACGAACATGGACATCGCTTTACCAATGGTCCGACTTGGATCGAACAACTGACTTTCTTGCGGCTTGCCGAGGACAGCGGACGGCCGGCATTTGCGAGGCCCGGGGTCTATACCAATTACGCGGTCGGGCGTGCGCGTGCACGGCCGGGTGCGCCGGAGTTTGGCTACTATGACTTGGGCACGCAGGTAGCCGCTTTCTTGAATGACTTTCACGGTGTCGCACCGGCGAATTCGACCTATGTCATCTGGATCGGTGCGAACGATCTCGATGATGCGTTGGCCGCGGCGCAAGTCAGCACCGACGAAAGCGGACTCATTATTCAGTCCGCGCTGGCCGCGCTCGTCTCCAATATCCAGACGCTATGGGCCGCGGGTGCGCGCTCGTTCTTCGTGCCGAATTTACCCGACTTCGGTCTGACGCCGGCCGCCCAGTCACTTGGGCCGGCAGGCAGCGCCGGTGCCACCCAACTCAGTGTTCTTTACAACGGCTATCTAGCGCAAACCCTGACGCAACTGCGGGCATTGCCGGACATCAGCATCACGACGCTGGATGTCTTCTCCGTGCTGCATGTCGTGGTAGCGCACCCGGCCGCTTTCGGAATCTTGGATGCGCGGACCCCCTGCCTGTCATTCAATGTCACCGTCAATCCCATCTGCGCCTATCCGAACACGCACTTGTTTTGGGATGCCATCCACCCCACGGTA
>DASXNX010000227.1:0-9241 GCA_036494725.1 Steroidobacteraceae bacterium | reverse complement strand
GAACATGATCACACAACGTCCGGTGGCGGCATTTCTCGATGATCTGGCAAGCAGCGCGCCAACGCCTGGGGGCGGCAGCGCCGCGGCCGTGGTGGGCGCGATGGGCGCGGCGCTGGTGTCGATGGTCTGCAGCGTGACCCTCGGCAAGAAGGGCCAGGAAGCGGTCGAAAGCGAAATGAAAGGCGTGCTCGGCCTGTCGGAACGATTGCGAACGCAACTGACTGCAATGGCGGCAGCGGACATTACGGCCTTCGATGGACTGATGGCGGCCTATCGTCTACCCAAGACCAACGAGGCGGAAAAGTCGCGGCGCGGCGCGGCAATACAACAAAACTTACGCGCGGCCACCGAGACGCCGCTCGAATGCGCGCGTGCATGCGCCGAAGTCGTCGCGCTGTCACACCGCGCCGGCCTGAGCGGATACAGCGGCGTCATCAGCGATGCGGGAGTGGCAGCGCTCACCGCCAATGCCGCTTTGCGCAGCGCCGCACTCAATGTGTATATCAATGTGCCCGCCCTCGAAGATCGCGTCTTTGTATCGCAAGCCACCGCGGAGCTAGAGCAGTTGCTGCAGAGCTCTGAACGCGAGAGCGAAACGGTCTTTGCTCTGGTTCGAAAAAGGCTGCAATAGACTTCCGTCCCTCCGGCCTCGCCCCGCCCGCCCACCGACGCATTGTTCCTTGATTCCGAGTTGACATCCTTTTATCAGGCTGGTACCTTGTTTAATAAAGGTAGCTTTATTAATGATAGGCGATCAAAAGTTCAACCCCATCCGCAAAGGGCTGCTGGAGTTCCTGATCCTGCAGATCATTTCCGCGGACAAGGTGTATGTCGCCGACATGATGAAACGGCTGGCTGACACCCACTTCGCGACTCAGGAAGGGACGCTGTACCCGCTGCTCAGCAAGCTGCGCCGCGAGGAGTTGGTGGATTACGAATGGCAGGAATCGGAGTCCGGGCCGCCGCGCAAGTACTACAAGTTGACCGGGAAAGGAAAATCGCAGCTGGCAGAGTTCAAGGACTATTGGGCTTACCTCAACACGACAATCAACCAATTAGGTCGCTGATCATGAACACCGTCATCATCATAAATCTCAACGGCAACGCTTTTCATGTTGAAGAACCCGGCTACCAGAGCCTGCGAACCTACCTTGAACGGGCGCAGACCCAACTCAAGGACAATCCCGACAGATCCGAGATCATGGCCGATCTCGAACAGGCCATCGCCGACAAGTGCGCGCATTTCCTGCGGCCGCATAAAAATGTGTTGAGCGCCGCGGAAATCGACGACGTCTTACGGCAAATGGGGCCGGTGCAATCGGAGGGCGGTCATTCCGCGCAGGATTCCCCGGCCGGCGAGCAACCGCAGGCGCAAGCTCCGAACCACGATCCGACCGCACCCAAGCGGCTGTATCAGATTCGTGAAGGCGCGATGCTCAGCGGCGTTTGCACCGGCATTGCCGCTTATTTCAACGTCGACGTCACCATCGTACGGATTCTATTCGTGCTGCTGACGTTGCTCACCGGCGGACTGTGGATTCTCGGCTACATCGTCATGATGCTGGTGATTCCGTTCGCGAACACGCACGAGGAGTATGCGGCCGCCGCCGGCGCGCCCTTCAATGCCCAGGAAGTGATTGACCGGGCCAAGAAGCACTACGGCGAGTTCAAGGACAGCAAGGAATGGCGCCGCCACTGGCGGCAACAGCGCCGTGAATGGCGGCGCCAATGGCGCGATGGCGCCTATTGGTGGGGCCACAACCTGCAGCGCAACGTGTACCAGGTCAGCGCGCAGACCACGGGCTATGCCGGTCATCTCGCCGTCGGCCTGCTGATTCCGATTCTCGCGGTCATCAGCGTTCTGCTGTTTTGCGTATGGGTGGTCGCCATCGTCTCTCTCGCGACCACCGGCACCATCTTCGGCGTGGCCATGGCTGCGTCCATTCCCCTGTGGGCATCGATCCTCATGCTGATCATTGTTTACAGCGTGGTTGCGCGGCCGCTGCGCCACCTGCGCCGCGCCCTTTACTACAACCGGGACGGATACAATCATCACTGGTTCACGGCGTGGTACGAGCTGATGTCGACCGGCTTCTTGATCTTGGTCGCTTGGCTCGCCTATACCCATCTGCCGCAGGTGCACGACTTCTTCGAGCACTTCGTGCAAAACGTGACGATCATGTGGAACAACATCCTCGATTCGCTGCGGCACGCCGCCCCTGCCAAACCGACGCTTCCCGGTTTCTACGCACGGCTCTCCGGCGCAAGCGCCGCCGGTGCCGCCAGCGCTTTCGTCGCCCTGCGGGGGTAGTGATATTCTCTGCGGCGGGCGAGGAGTACGCGGGGGAGCCGAATGCCGGGCAGATTGGACGGGAAGATTGCGATCATCACGGGTGCGACCAGCGGAATCGGCGAGGCCACCGCCAGACGCTTCGTAGCCGAAGGCGCGCGCGTGGTCATCGCGGGCCGCTCGGAAGAGCGCGGCAAAGCGCTGGCGAATGAACTGGGTGAGCACGCCCTTTTCCAGCGAGCGGATGTGATGCATGAGGCCGAGATAGCCGCCGTGATCGACGCGGCCGTCGCGCGATTCGGTTGGCTCGACTGCCTGTTCAACAACGCTGGTGCGTCCACGCCGGGCGAATTGGAATCGATCACGGAACAGCAGTTCGATTACGGCATGAAGCTGCTGGTCGGCAGCGTCATGTTCGGCATCAAGCACGCGACCCGCGTCATGCAAGCGCGCGGCGGATCGATCATCAATAACTCGAGCATTGCCGCGCACCGGCTCGGCCAGGGCGGCACCCTGTATTCCGCGGCGAAGGCCGCGGTCAGTCATATCACGCGCATTGCCGGCGCGAAGTTCGGGCCGAACGGCATTCGCGTCAACGCGATTTCGCCCGGTGCGATCGCCACTCCCATTTTTTGGGGCGGCTCGGCCAAGGCGCAGACCATGAGCGCCGAGGACAACGCGCGTAAGCTGGCGAAATTGACGGGCAACTTGGCACGCGCCACGCCCCTGCCGCGCTCCGGGGTGGCCGACGACATTGCGTTCGCAGCCGTGTTTCTGGCCAGCGACGAGGGCAGCTTCATCAACGCACATGATCTGGTCGTCGACGGCGGCCGCATCGCGCAGTTCTACGAGCGTCCGCAGTCTTAAGCCTTCGAGACCATCCTCATGTTCAAAAAGCTGCTCATCGCCAACCGCGGCGAAATCGCGATCCGTATCGCGAGAACGGCCGCCGACATGAGCATCCCGACGGTGGCGATCTATTCCGAGGATGACGCGTCCTCGTTGCACATCAGGGCCGCCGGCTCAGCCTCCGCGCTCGCAGGCACCGGGCCCGCGGCCTACTTGGACGGTCCGCAGATTCTGCGTCTGGCGCTCGAGGCGGGCTGCGATGCCCTTCATCCGGGCTATGGTTTCTTGAGCGAAAACGCCGCGTTTTCGAAGCTTTGCAACAATGCCGGGGTGACCTTCATCGGCCCTTCACCCGAGATTCTCGTTTTGCTGGGCGACAAGATACAAGCAAAAGCGTTGGCGCGGCGCGTCGGTGCGCCGGTGCTGCCCGGGTCGGGGGCGGCGGTCACGCTCGAGGAAGCGGAACGCTTCCTCAAGGGATTGGGGAAGGGCGGCGCGGTGATGTTGAAGGCGCTCGCCGGAGGCGGCGGCCGCGGCATGCGCGTGGTGCAAAATACCGATGACATGGCCGGCGCCTTCGAGCGCTGCCGCTCCGAAGCGCAACAGGCATTCGGCGACGGCGCTCTCTATATCGAGCAATTTTTCCCGCGCGCACGCCATATCGAAGTGCAAATCGTCGGCGACGGAACGGAAATTGCCCATCTATGGGACCGCGAATGCAGCAGCCAACGCCAACGGCAAAAACTGATCGAGACGGCGCCCGCCTTCGGCTTGAGCGCCGAGCTGCGCACAAAACTCCTGGAATTGTCGGTGGCATTGGGAAAGGCAGTGAACTACCGTGGATTGGGGACGGTGGAATTCCTGGTAGATCGGAGCGCGAATCAGGCGCTGCCCTTCGCCTTCATCGAGGCCAATCCGCGTTTGCAAGTCGAGCATACGGTTACCGAGGAAATCACCGGGCTGGATCTGGTGCGCATTCAATTGCAGATTGCGGCCGGAGGCTCGCTTGCCAGGATGGGATTGCGGCAATTCGCCATTCCGGCGCCGCGCGGCGTTGCCATCCAATCACGAATCAATCTTGAAACCATGACCGCCGAGGGCACGGCCCGTCCGGCGGGCGGCACGCTGACTCAATATGAACCCGCCTCGGGTCCCGGCGTTCGCGTCGACGGCTTCGGTTATGCCGGCTATCGCACCAGCCTCAGATTCGATTCCCTGCTGGCCAAGCTGATCGTGCACGTCGGCGAGGGCGATCTCGCCGCGGCGGCCCGCAAGGCAGAGCGCGCGCTGGCGGAATTTCGCATCGGCGGTGTCCCGACCAACATCCCTTTCCTTCGGGCAATCTTGCGCTCGCCTGCCTTCGCCGGCGGCGAGTTGCATACGCGGTTCATCGAAGAACAGGCGCCGGCCCTATGCGCCGCGGCCGCGGCGCTGGCACCGAGCGCGGACTTGAAGCAAGTTCGCGCAGCGGGCTCCAGGATCGAGACCAGCGATCCATTGGCCGTCCTGGTCCACGGCAAGAGCCAAGACGAGGCCACGCCGCTGTCGGCGACGCCGGACCAGCCGGCCGGCGCCCTGCCCGCTCCTCTGCAAGGCACCATCGTCGAGCTGGCGGCGGCGATTGGAAAGAGCGTGCGCGCCGGGGACGCCGTTCTGATCATGGAATCGATGAAGATGGAACATGTGATCGACGCGCCGTTCGACGGCGTGCTGCGCGCTTTTAATGTTGCGGTGGGCGACGCGGTATTCGAGGGACATATCCTGGCGTTCATCGAGGCCAAGGCACTGGCGGGCGCCAAAGCCAGAACTGAAGAGACTATCGACCTCGATTTCATCCGGCCCGATCTTGCCGCAGTGCTCGAGCGCCATCGCGGCACATTGGACGAGCACCGACCGCAAGCCGTGGAACGGCGCCGAAAAACCGGACAACGCACGGCGCGAGAGAATATCGATGATCTGTTGGATCCGGGCTCTTTCGTCGAGTACGGCAGTCTGGTGGTCGCCGCGCGGCGCAAGCGGCAATCGCTCGAGAAATTGATTCAGCAAACGCCCGCCGACGGCATGGTGATGGGTCTGGGCCGCATCAACGGCAAGGACTTCGGCGATGAGGCGGCGCGCGTTGCGGTGATGGCCTACGACTACACCGTGCTCGCCGGGACTCAAGGCGCCTACAACCATCGAAAAATGGACCGCCTCATCGAGGTGGCCGAGCGGTGGCGCCTGCCCACGGTTTTTTTCTGCGAAGGCGGCGGAGGCCGACCCGGCGACACCGAAGGCGGCGGCTATGTGCGCGGCTTCGAGCTGTGGGCCCGCATGTCGGCGGTGGCGCCCTTGATAGGAATCACGTCGGGACGCTGTTTCGCCGGCAATGCCTCCGTGCTCGGATGCTGCGACGTCATCATCGCGACCCGGGATTCGAATATCGGCATGGGCGGACCGGCGATGATCGAAGGCGGCGGTCTGGGGATATTCAAGCCCGAGGAAATCGGTCCGGTGGCCGTGCAAGAGCCCAATGGCGTCATCGATATCGTCGCCCAGGATGAAGCCGACGCGGTGCGGATTGCCAAGCGCTATCTGAGCTATTTTCAGGGGGCATCCCCAGAATGGTCCTGTGCCGATCAGCGGCAGCTGCGCCGCGCGATTCCGGAGAATCGCGTGCGCGTTTACGACATGCGGCAACTGATCGCGACGCTCGCGGATTCCGATTCGGTGCTGGAATTGCGCTCCAAGTTCGGGCCGACCATGATCGCGGCCTTGATCCGCATCGAGGGCAGGCCCATGGGCGTCATTGCGAACAATCCGAAGGTGCTGGGAGGTGCGATCGATTCGGACGGTTCGGACAAGGCGGCGCGGTTCCTGCAGATATGCGAGGCATTCGATCTTCCGGTTCTCTCGTTGTCCGACACACCCGGCATGATGGTGGGGCCGGAAATCGAAAAGACCGCGCTGGTGCGGCACTGCTCGCGGCTATTCATCATCGGCGCGAACTTGACGGTGCCGCTGCTCAGCGTGGTGCTGCGCAAGAGCTATGGACTCGGCGCCCTCGCCATGACAGGCGGCAGCTATCCTGCTTCGGTTTTTGCGGTCGCCTGGCCGACCGGAGAATTCGGCGGAATGGGACTGGAAGGATCCGTCAAACTGGGCTATCGCAACGAACTGGCGGCAATCAGCGATCCAGGCGAGCGCAAAGCCAAGTTCGACGAAATGGTCGCGGCGGCCTACGAGCACGGCAAGGCGTTGAATCAGGCCTCCACCTACCATATCGACGAGGTCATTGATCCCGCCGATACGCGCCGCTGGATCACGGGGGCGCTGCGCTCCTTGCCGCCGCCGGCGAAGAGAATCGGCAAAAAGATCCGCTGGATCGATGCCTGGTAGGAACAGGCATGGACCAAGCTAGCTCCTGGCGAACTTGAGCAGGGCCGAGTAATCGTGATTGTCAGCTGCCCGTAAAGCGGCAATGTAGTCGGCACGGCGGAGATCATCGTTGCCCAAGGGTCCCCCGCCCCAAGTGAGTCGCTCACGTTTGAAATGGCGTGCCAAGATGAGATCGGCATAGAACCGAGCATGCCTGCCATTCCCATTCAAAAACGGATGGATCGCGACCAAGCGATGGTGAAGGCGCACCGCCAACTCAACAGGCTCGTAGGTCTGCACGTCAAGCCAGCATGTCGCGTCGTCGAAGAGTTCCCGCAATGCCACGCCGATTCGCGTGAAGTCCACTCCAATGTTGGTATCTGTGGTTCGTTGGCGTCCCGCCCAGGCCCACACATCCCCATACATCCGCCGATGCAATTCCAGCGCGAACTCAAGAGACAGCATGCCCGGCATCACGGCCGAGCGGGCACCTTGAGCCCAGCGAGTGGCCCGTAGAATATTGGCCTGCTCTTGCCGATTGAGCTCTCCTTGGGTCGTGATGAACGCGAGCCGAAGACCTTTGATTTGCTCGCTATCAAGCGGCGTCGCCCCTGGAGTTCCGGGATCCGTCAGCGCCATAGCTTTCGCGGAGTGCGCATCAGTTCGTGGACGATGTGCTCGAACTGCTCCTTTGTCTCTTGGGCGCCGACTTCCTGATCTTCGAGCCGCATCGTTTGGACGACGGCCCTGAGTTCTTCGCGCGCAATCGCTTCGGCCCGTTCGCGCAAGGTTGTCTTCACGCTCCGGCGAGGGATAAGGGCCACGATCAGATCAGCGTCCAAGGCATCGGCAATGCGCCGCATCGTCGAAATCGAAATGCTGCCCGATTGCTCCGCCTTCTCGTAGCCCAAAAGAGTTGCGAGGCTCACGTTCAATCGTTTGGCGAGCGCTGTCGCGCTCATACCAAGGGCCGTGCGCAGAGAACGGATCCATCCCATGGGTGGCGGCCGCGCACCCAACACGTCCCCGGCGCTTCTAAGAGCCGGGAGCTGACGGTCGAGATTCTCAGCGCTGGCGGTTTGAGCAATGTTCATGAGTCACCAGTAGGTTATAGGCACCTATACTGATCACAATAATCGTCTATAACCTATGTATATGTCAATAATAGATGCTTATAAGCATTAATAAAAATCAAAAAAGCAGTCTATACCCTGCTTTCCTGGTCATCACGCGCTAATCCTTACGCTTTCGCCCCTCGCGACTCCGGAGTAGCCTCCGATCACCGTCATACCGGAGCGCTGTCATGCCTTACGTAGAAAACCGCGTCATTCACGACGCCGACTCGCATCTCATGGAATTGCCGGACACCCTGGATCGGTTTCTGGAAGAGAAATACCGTGCCCGCTACGACGCGCTGCCGAAGCTCAAAAAGCACCCGCGCGATGCTGAGTACGCTACCCGGGCCCGTGCCCAGCATGAGGACTCGGGATTTCGAAGCGGCGCTGATGAGAATATCTTGCTGCGCAAGAACTACGATGCGCTCGGCTCATTTCGGCGCGAGGACCGGCCGCGGGCGCTGGACCAGCTGGGCTTCGCCAGCCAATTGATTTTCACCACCTGGTGTCTCGGTAATTTCGACCTCGACCAATCGGGCGACATCGATCTTTGCTACGCCGTTGCGCGCGCCCACAATCGCATGATGACGGATTTCTGCTCCGTCGATCGGCGGTTCCTGGGCACCGGCTACGTTCCGTTGGTCACATTCGATGGCGCCCTCGCCACGGCACGCGAAGCGATCGAATTGGGTTGCAAGGCGTTGCTGATTCCATCGCGCTGTCCGCAAGGCCACTCGCCCAGCCATGTCGGATTCGAGCCCTTGTGGGCGCTGGCGCAGGATGCGAGGCTGCCCATCGTCTTTCACGTCGGCGGCGAGGAAAAGCTATCTGCCGACTATTTCAACAATGGGCTTCCCCGGGTCAAGGATTTTCACGGCGGCGAGGAAAACTTTACTTCCTTGAGCTTCATGCCGATTCCGAATTCCGTCCAACTGACCGCAGCGGCTCTCATCATCGACGGCGTCTTCGACCGCTATCCCCAATTGAAATTCGGGGCTATCGAACTCGGTGCGTCCTGGGTGCCGAGTTGGATGCGCTTCATGGACTCGGCGGCAAATGCATTCATGAAGCACGAAGCTCGATTGCAGAATCTGTCCTTGAAACCGAGCGAGTTCGTAAAACGCCAATTTCGCGCGACGCCGTATCCGCACGAGGATGTGGGCTGGATCATCGCCAACGCCGGCGAGCAGGTTTGCCTTTTCTCCTCCGATTACCCGCACATCGAGGGCGGCCGCAATCCGCTGAAACGCTTCAGCGACTCGTTGCAGCACACACCCGCGCGGCAAGTGGACCGCTTTTTGCGCGATAACTTCGTCGATCTCATGGGCGAGGGACTGCCCAAGGATCTGCGCATGCCGCAGAACCTAAGCGCCGCGTAGCGCCTAGCCGAACGGCCCCTTCGGAGGTGGCGGGGGCGGAGGCGGTGTCCACGAACCTGTCGCGATCTTGCCGCCCTTGGCCGACACCGCCAATTCAATGATCTTGTCGGTGATGTTGGGCTCGTAGCCTTCGGTATGACCCTTTTGCATTTTCACGATGTCCGCCACGATGCGGCCGTCCTTGCAATTGGGGAACACGAAAACCTGCGCGCGGCCCGACTTGGGATAGCGCCCCCAACCGTCCGAGCCGG
>DASXNX010000226.1:0-3359 GCA_036494725.1 Steroidobacteraceae bacterium | reverse complement strand
AAGGTTCGGGCCTGGTTGAATTCTCCAAGAAATTTCCGGAGCGCTACTTCGACGTTGCGATCGCCGAACAACATGCCGTGACTCTGGCCGCCGGCATGGCAGTGGAGGGCCTGAAGCCCATTGTGGCGATCTATTCCACTTTTCTGCAACGCGCCTACGATCAGTTGATACACGATGTCGCGTTGCAGAACCTACCCGTAGTATTCGCCCTGGACCGCGCCGGCCTGGTCGGCAGCGACGGCGCCACGCACCAAGGAAGCTACGACCTGTCCTTCATGCGCTGCATTCCCAACATGATCATCATGGCGCCGGCCGACGAGAACGAATGCCGCCAGATGCTCTACACCGGAACAACGCTCTCCTCGCCCTCGGCGATTCGTTATCCGCGCGGCACCGGACCGGGCGCGCCGATCAGCGCGGAAATGACGGCGCTGCCCGTGGGACAGGCGCAATTGCGCCGCGAAGGCCGCTGCGGCTTGGCGATTCTTGCGTTCGGTGCACTGGTCGATTCCGCGCAAAAAATCGCCGAGCGTCTCGATGCGACCGTGGTCAACATGAGATTTGTGAAGCCGCTGGACGAAAAGCTGGTGCTGTCGATTGCCGCGCGTCACCGCGCCATCATCACCATCGAAGAGAACGCCATCATCGGCGGTGCCGGAGCCGGAGTGGGCGAATTGCTCGCCGCCGCCGGATTGCCGCTGCCCATGCTCCACATCGGCATACCGGACCGCTTCATCGAGCACGGGACCCGCGACACTTGCCTGGCGCGGGCGGGACTCGATCTCGCCGGGCTTACAACCCAGGTCGAGCAATGGTGGGGCTTGCAAAGTCAGGCGCGCATGCGCTCGGTGAGCAGCGCTTAGAGCGCGCTGTGCATATCCGTGATCGTAACCACGAGTGACCGAATTTAAATCCGATTTCTTGCGCACGCTGACGCAGCGGGGATATATCCATCAGCTGACGGACGCCGCCACGCTCGACGAGCGCGCAGCCGGCGGAGTCGTTACCGCCTATATCGGTTTCGATGCCACGGCCGACAGCCTGCACGTCGGCAGCCTGGTGCAAATCATGTTGCTGCGCCGCCTGCAGCAGGCGGGACACCGTCCGATCGTGCTGATGGGCGGCGGTACGACCAAGGTGGGGGACCCTTCGGGACGCGACGAGACGCGCCAGCTGCTGACCGATGCGCAGATCAACGCCAACATCGCCGGCATACGCGAGATTTTCGTCCACTTCCTGCGTTTCGACCCGGGTCCGACCGGCGCCATCATGGCCAACAACGATGACTGGCTGTCCGGATTGCAATACATCCCGTTCCTACGCGACATCGGCCGGCACTTCTCCATCAATCGCATGCTCACGATGGACAGCGTGAAGCTCAGGCTCGAGCGAGAGCAGCCGCTCTCGTTCCTGGAATTCAACTATATGATCCTGCAGGGCTATGATTTCGTGGAGCTCAACAAACGCTATGACTGTACGTTGCAAATGGGCGGCTCCGATCAATGGGGCAATATTCTTCAGGGCGTTGAGCTCGGCCGGCGCGTGCGCGAGCGGGAACTGTTCGGACTGACCACGCCCCTTATGACGACGGCCTCCGGGGCCAAGATGGGCAAGACCGCGAGCGGCGCCGTGTGGCTGAGCGCCCAGCGGCTGCCGGTGTACGACTACTGGCAGTACTGGCGCAATACCGAGGACGGTGACGTCGGGCGTTTTCTGCGTTTATTTACCGATTTGCCGCTGGATGAGATCGAGCGCCTCGAGAATTTACAAGGCGTCGACATCAACGAGGCGAAGAAGATCCTCGCCACCGAAGCAACGCGCTTGTGTCATGGAGATCAAGCCGCACAAGAAGCCGGGAATACCGCTGCGCAAGCATTCAGTGGCGGCGCGGCCGAAGGCCTGCCCACCTTGAGCCTCGCCGCGAACACGAAACTGTCCATCATCGATGTCGTGGTCACGCTCGGCATGGCGGTCTCGAAAAGCGAAGCACGGCGTCTGATCGACCAGGGCGGCGTCAGACTCAATGACCGGCCGGTGCAATCGGCGACGGCGACAGTGTCGCATGCTGACCTCGATGAACAAGGCTTGGCGCGCCTCGCGGTGGGCAAGAAGCGCCATGGATTGATCAAGCGGGAGTAGGCGAACATGCACCATTCGAGGCTCTGCGCCGTCCTGATCGATTGCAACGTCACCGATGTGGATGAGGCGGCTCGTTTCTGGGGCGCGGCGCTTGGGCGCGACGTGGACCCGAAACATCCGGGCAGCGGGGGCAATTACCGCATGCTCGAGACACCGACCGATGAGCCCATCGTGCAGATCCAGCGCGTGGGCCACGAAAGCCGAGTGCACGTGGACATCGAGAGCGATGACATTCCCGCCGAGGTCGCGCGATTGGAAAAGTTGGGAGCGAAGGTCGTGGATCGCCTGGAGCGTTGGGTGGTGATGCAGGCGCCGACCGGTCAGCGATTCTGCGTGGTGCGCGTGCAGCGCCCGGGTTTTCCAAAGAACGCCACTCGTTGGGATTAGATCGCATCGCCAGTAGCGCGCCGACTGGATTGCCTGCTCGACATATATTGGCCGTCGCGCTGGGCAATGCGATCGAGTTCTATGATTTCGTAACCTACGCTTTTTTTGCGGCCCAGATCGGCCGTGCTTTTTTTCCCGCCGATATTCCCGGCGGCAGCCTGCTGGCATCGCTTGCCACCTTCGGTGCCGGGTTCTTGACCCGTCCGCTCGGCGCCTTCGTGCTGGGCCGCCTCGGCGATCGCATCGGCCGCAAACCCGCCATGCTCGCCTCGTTCATGCTGATCGGCATCGGGGTGACGGGCTTGCCCTTGATACCGCCCTATTCCTCCATCGGCATGCTTGCGCCGATTCTCGCGATCGCCTTTCGTTTGATACAGGGATTTGCGCTCGGCGGCGAAGTCGGTCCCAGCACCGCATTTTTGATGGAGGCCGCGCCGCCCTTGCGGCGTGGTTTCTACATTTCGCTCCAGGCGACGAGTGCGGACGGCGCGGTGATGGTCGCGGGGTTGGTTGGTGTGGGCCTGGCCAGCGTTCTGGATGCCGCGGCGTTGGACAGCTGGGGATGGCGTGCGGCGCTGCTCGCGGGCGCCGTCATAGTTCCGTTCGGTTTGCTGATGCGCCGCACGCTGGGCGAGACGCTGCAGCCGCCTCGCCACCCGGGTGAAGTGATAACGGTGCGCAGTTACGCGCGCGTGGCGGCTGCGGGACTGGCGCTGCTCGCTGCCGCGACGACGACCAACTACTTGCTCAACTACATGACCACCTATGCCAGCTCGACGCTGGGCATTGCGCCGCGGATTGCTTTCGGCGCGACCGCCGTCGTCGGCCTATGC
>DASXNX010000225.1:0-20746 GCA_036494725.1 Steroidobacteraceae bacterium | reverse complement strand
GCGCGGCGCGGGCGTTCGAGCCCGAGCATGAGGCTTCGAGTTTGAATTCCAGCCGCCTCATGGCGGCGACTTCACTTGGCGGCTAGTTTCGCGGATGAAATGACGCTTCTGGCATGCGCCAGTTCCGGCCGCGCGGAGCCGGCGCCATTGTTGGTGATCTTGAGCAATGCAGTGTAATACGCCTGCGCTTGCGCACTGTCCCCGGAAGCCTCGGCGGCCATTCCGGCGTTGAACAGTCCGTTGAACCGATTGGGGCTCAAGACCAGGGCCCGTTTATATTCGACCAGGGCTTCTTGCGGCTTGTTCAGCTCGAGCAGGATGTCGGCGAGCATTTCGCGGGCGGGAATATCGACTTCGCCCTGTCCGACCTGGTCCTGCAAATCGGCACTTTCGCGCATGGAGCTGATCGCCGCGTCCGAATTGCCCCCAGCGTACGCGACCCAGGCCTGCATCTCGCCATGCTCGACGCGCGTGCGGGTCGAATCGCCAACGTGGTCGTTCTTGCCGTTGCGCATAAGCGCGAGACGCGATTCGTACTCGGCAAGACTGGCTTGCGCCTGTTGCGGCTGCCGCAAATGTCCCTGCGCCACGGCGCGCGCCCAGTAAGTCACGATTTGCGTTTCCGGAGGTGCACCCGCGACCGGCTCGCGCGCCGCCGCCGATTTCCAGTCGCGCATCTCGAGATCGTAAACGATCGGCATCTCGGTGCGGTACCATGGAAACATGCCCGCCATGTAGTGCTCGCCCATCTCGGACATGGACTCGAAGTGAGTCATGGCTGCCGCCGAATCCGTCAGCACGGCCTTGGCTTTCGCGTCTTGCCCCGTCTGCAGGTAGGCGTACAGCAGGAAATCATTCGAATGGAATTGATCCATGGCGCCGCTCTGATGGCGCGCCTCGGCCGCGCGCGAGGCGGCTACTGAAGCCTCATTGACGTCGATATCTTCCTGCCACATCCCTAAGCGAGCGAATATGTGGCCCGGCATATGCACTGCATGCGGCCCGGATGCGGCGATCTCGCCATAGTGCCTGGCCGCGGCCAGACCCTCGGGTGCCAGCGAGGGCGTATCGCAGGCGTGAATGACGTAGTGCACCACTCCCGGATGATCCGGGTAGGCCGCGAACAGGGGCGTGAGCACGGCCATTGCCTTGCGATTCGCAGTCAGCGTGGCGTCGCTGGGCGACTCTGCCGCGAGCAAGGACAGAGCGTAGAACGCGCCCGCATCCACATCTTTGGGGAAATTCTGGTAAAGCTTGGCCATGGCGGCCGAATAGGCCTCGACACGAGCTTGATAGTCGCGTTTCCCGGGCTCAAAGATGATGCTTAAGGCCGCGATGTATTCGCGCTCGCGAGCGGTCTTCGCCGGTTGCTTGCGTGCCGCCTGGATCTCGCGCCAGCCGCGCGCCATCACCACATCGCCGGGGCGGCGTTCCCAGATTTGATGGTACAAGCTCATCGCGACGCCCCAGTGCGCCATGGCGCAGCCCGGGTCCGCGGTCGAGATTTGTTCGAACTGACGCTGAGCTTCTTGATACCAAAAATCGTGCAGCAAGGCGACGCCGCGGCTGAAGGGCGCGCTCGTCGACGGCGCACAGGAAACCGGAAACGACACCCTTCCCAACTGTTCGGCGGCGTGAGCCGCCGGGTTCAGCATGAGCGCGAATATCAGAGGCGCTGCGGGTATTTTCATCCGCCGATTCTAGCTAAGATCTTGTGTCTGGGGGTATTCATGATTCTCAAGCTTCGGGTCCTGGGTGTGCTTTCATTACTGGCGCCCGCCTTCTTTGCGGCGGCGGCGTCCTATGGCCCCGAGTTGCAGGGATTTGAGTACCCATATGCGGTCGCGCAATTCAACTTCACCTCGCAACGCCAGGCGCTGCACATGGCTTACATGGACGTACTCCCTAAGCGGCCGAATGGGCTGACGATGGTGCTGCTGCACGGCAAGAATTTCTGCGCGGCCACCTGGCGCGAGACCATCGCGACGCTCGCCGAAGCCGGCTATCGCGTCATTGCGCTGGATCAGATCGGATTCTGTAAATCGAGCAAGCCGGAACGCTATCAGTATTCGTTTCAGCAACTGGCGCACAACACTCATGATCTCTTGGCATCGCTCGGTATCCACGAGGCGCGCCTGCTGGCTCACTCCACCGGCGGCATGATCGCCGTGCGCTATGCGCTCATGTACCCGACCGAGACGAAGCAGCTGCTGCTGGTCAATCCGATCGGGCTGGAGGATTGGAAGGCGAAGGGCGTTCCGGCGATCTCGGTCGATGACTGGTATGCGCGGGAGCTGAAGACCAGCGCCGATGGGATCCGCCGTTACGAACAGGGAACCTACTATGCGGGGCATTGGAGCGACGATTACGAGATCTGGGTGCAAATGCTCGCTGGATTGAACAACGGGCCGGGCAAGGAACTGGTGGCGTGGAATTCGGCATTGATCTACGACATGATCTACACGCAGCCGGTGTTCTATGAGCTTCAGGACATCGCCGTCCCTACCGTGCTGATGATTGGCGACAAGGACAACACGGCCATTGGCAAGGATTTCGCGCCTCAGGCAATCCGCGACACGCTGGGGCATTACCCGCAGCTCGCGCAAGCAGCAGCCGCCCGCATTCCGGGAGCGCGGCTGATCGAATTCCCCGATCTCGGCCATGCGCCTCAAATTCAGGATGCGACGGCGTTCCATCGGGCGTTACTCAAGGAGATTCCATGATTGATCTGGTCCAAGCGACGCTCATCGTCGACAAGGCCTTGGCGCACGGCAGGACCTTAAGGCTGCCCCCTCTGACCGTCGCCGTGCTCGACGCCCACGGCTGCTTGGTGTCGTTCAAGCGCGAGGATGGATCGAGCTTGCTGCGCCCCGAGATTGCCCAGGCCAAGGCCTGGGGAACGCTGGGAATGGGGATGGGAGGCCGCGCCATCGCACAGCGCGCGTCTGTGGCACCCGCATTCGTGTCCGCCGTCAATGCGCTCGCGGGCGGCCGGATCATTCCCGTTCCGGGCGGGGTGCTGGTTCGCTCGAGCGATAAGTCCATCGCGGGAGCCGTCGGAATCACCGGCGCAACTTCGGAGCAGGACGAAGCTTGCGCGGTGGCCGGCATCGAGGCGGCGGGATTCACGGCCGACACCGGCGCGGAAGCGGCTGCGCCCGCGGCTGCGCCCGCGGCCAAATGAATATGCGCGTCCGGGATTGCGTGTTCTCTATCGCGGCGCTGGTCACGTCGCTGGCCGTTTGCGCGGTCTCGCAAGCGCAGCAGCACCCGCGCGACCGCGAGATTCACGATGCCGACACGCTGGCCTGGTGGCACACCACCGAGGCTCTCTCCGGCGACAACATGGAGGGCCGCGACACCGGTTCCGCCGCTTACCAGCGTGCCGCGGAATATGTGGCCGCGCGCTTCAAGTCTGCGGGCCTCGAGCCCGCCGGCGAGGACGGGGGATTCTTTCAATCGGTTCCGATGCACGAGATCGCCATTGTTCCTGAGGGAACCCGCTTTGCGCTCAGCCGTTCCGATGGCTCGGAGGCCGCGCTCGAGGTTCTGAAGCAAATCACCATCGCGCCGGCCGAAGGCTTGCCCGAGAAGATCGACGCACCTCTGACGTTTCGAGGCTATTGCGGCAAGGAAGTCATGGCCGACATCGGGGGAAAAGTGGTGGTGTGCTTCGGCACGCAGCGAGAACACTTGCCGGGCAGCGCGCTGCGCGCGGCCCATGCGCGCGAGGGCAAGGCGCTGGGCATCATCAATGTGGATGATCCTTATTTCACCATCGAGCCGCCCCGCTGGCCGTATGCGTATGCGCGAACCGTGACGTTGCGATCGCAGTCGCCGGCCGCGCCGGAACCACTGGCCACGATGCGCCTCAACTCCGCGGCATTCGCGACGCTGCTCTTGGGATCCGGCCAGGACGCTGAAGCGATACTCAAGGCAGGAGGCGCCAAGCAGCCGTTACCCAGCTTCGACATTCCCGCAAAATTCCGCGCCGAGTTGCAGCAACGGCAGCAGGATATCAGCTCGCCCAACATTCTCGCCCGGCTTCCCGGCGCAGATCCGAAGCTCGCCGCGGAATACGTCGTCATCGCGGCGCACCTCGATGGTTACGGTTTCGGCACGCCGGTCAACGGAGACAATCTCTACAACGGCACCCTGGACGATGCCGCTTACGTTGCGCTGCTGATACAGATGGCCGAAGACATCAAGTCGCGAAAACTGCGCGCGCCGAAGCGCAGCATCTTGTTTGCCGCGTTCACGGGAGAGGAGAAGGGCCTGCTCGGCTCGCACTGGTTTGTGGCTCACCCCACCGTGCCGGCCGCGCAGCTTGCGGCCGACGTCAATCTCGACCAGCTGCGGCCGCTGTTTCCGCTGCGTATTCTCACCGCCGAGGCGCTGTCGGACAGCACGCTCGGTGAAACCGCGCGCAGCGTGGCCGCCGCGCTGAAAATCGAGATCCGCCCGGATGCCGAACCGGAGCGAAACCTGTTGCGCCGAGCCGATCAGTACCCCTTCCTCACCATCCATGTTCCCGCGATCAGCTTCATATTTGGCTACGACCCAAACACCGACGCCGAGAGGCGCTACCGCGAGTGGTACCAGATCCGGTATCACCGGCCGCAGGACGATGTCACGCAGCCGGTGGATTTCGCGGCCGCTGCGAAATTCGACCGGTTCTTCTACGACCTCGTGGAAGCGATCGCCAATGACCCGGCTCGCCCCCGTATTTATCCCTCCAGTCCCTTCGCCGAAAACACGCACTGAAAAAAACTCATGGCACGCATCAGCCGCCGCAGCTTGACCTTTGTCGCTGTTTACCTCATCGCGTGGGCCTGCGCAGACTCGTACCTCGCGTGGAAGGGCGAGAACTGGACGCAGCCGGCGGAGTTACTGGGTATTTTTGGCGCGGTGCTGCCGGCGCTCAGCCTTGCGCTGACCCGCAAGGCCGCGCCCCCGCCGGTGCTCGTGTCCCGACCGAATCTCGAGCTCGCGAGCGTACTGGCCTTTTTAGGTGTTTATGCCGTGGTGTTCCTGGGTTGGGGCATGAGCGCAACTCGCACCGCGCTGCCCGCGGGCCGCGAGCACGATCTTTTGGTGCTCATCGTCAAGCTTGCGGTACATGTGGGCGCTCCCGCGCTGCTGCTCGCGATGCTCGGCGCCAATCTGAAACCCTTATTCAGCAGCGGCCTTAATCGCCCCGGCTTCTGGCCGCCGTTGACCGTGCTCGGCGCCATCATCCTGGCGCTTCTGTGCGTGGTCTCGCCGGCGCTCAAAGACATCGCGGCGCTGCACGCCTCCGCGATCACGCTGTTGTGGACCGCACCGGCAGCTTTCATCTGGCTCGCCATTGAGGCCGGTCTGTGCGAGGAGTTCCTGTTCCGGGCCGTTCTGCAGACCCGACTCGCCGCAGTGCTCAAGACCGAAGTGGGAGCCGCCGTCATCGGCGCGCTGGTATTTGCTCTCGCACACGCGCCCGGGTTGTACCTGCGCGGAAAACCGGGGGCCGAGGGATTCTCCACCGATCCCTTTCAGGTGGCGGCGTACACCATCGCCATGCTCTCGCCGATCGCCCTGCTGTTCTCGACTTTATGGGCGCGCACGCGCAGCCTGCTATTAATAGTTCTGCTGCACGCCGTGGTCGATGTGTTGCCGAATCTCGCCGACTTTGTCAAAACCTGGGCTGTTTAGTGAAAGGCGTTCTCGGCCCACTGGATCTGGGCCTGGGGTGTGCAGCGGTAGCTCGAGGGCAGGCAAGGTGCCTGCGTCACGCTGAAGCCAGATTGGCCGCTCGTCACGTAGGGCGGATCCAAGAGAACGATGGGATGCGGGTTCAGCCCATAGTTGGGCCTCATGAGATCCGCTTCGGAAATGGTGGTAGCGCAGGCACTTAGTAGTCCCATGCAGCCCGCGATTACTACTGCCGTCAATGCTTTAGTTCGCCGCATGTGAAACTCCCAAGCCCCCGAGTCTTGGCAGATACGATAGGCCCAATCCTTCGGAGACGCAAAATGCGCAATCCCCTGGTCTGCTTGATGTCCCTCCTCCCTCTGGCACTGCTGGCGCTCGGCGCGGCACCGCTCGGCGCGGCACCGGTCGGCGCAGCATCGGCTGCCGCGCAGTCCGCGCCGCCGCTGGATGTTCTGGTGCTCGGCTCGGGCGGTCCCGGTGCCACCGGACGCGCCTCATCCAGCTACCTTTTAGCAATAGACGGCAACGAGCGCATCCTCGTTGACGCGGGACCTGGGTCATTCGCGCGTCTGGGCGAGGCCAAGGTCTCCATTGCGTCCGTCGACATCGTGTTGCTGACTCATCTGCACATCGATCATGCCGGGGAGCTGCCGGGCCTGTTCAAGGCGCGTGCCCTCTCCTCATCGGGTCCCATCGTCTTCAATGTCTGGGGTCCCGACGGCTCTCCGTCCCATCCCACGGGCGCGTATTTTCCGTCGACCACGCAATTCCTTCAGTTGCTGTTCGGGCCGAAGGGCGCGTTCGCCTATTTGAAGGATTTTTCTGCGCCCATGAGCATCCAAGCGCACGGCATCGCGACACAGCTCAGCGCCAACGCTCAGCCGCGGGTCATCTATAAGGAAGGGGCGCTCGCCATCATGGCCATCGCGGGACACCACGGCGATGCGCCCGCGGTGATCTACCGCGTGGACCATGCGGGCAAGAGCGTCACCTTCTCGGGAGACATCGACGCATCGGGCCTCGAGGACTTGCGCACCATCGCGAAGGGAAGCGATCTCTTGGTTTTCAACACCGTGGTGCTCGATCCGCCGGCTTCTCCCGCGATTCTCTATACCCTGCACACACCGCCGCAGACAATCGGGGTAGTCGCCAAGCTGGCTGGGGTGCACGCGCTCTTGCTGAGCCACCTGTCGCCGGCGACCGATGAGATGCACGACGCCGTGCTGCAATCCATCCGACAGAACTTTGCGGGCCCCGTCACCTTCGCGCAGGACGGCCTGCGAGTACCGCCCTAGGAAGCAGTTTAGACGCGCGCCTCTCCGCCTCTTCCCGTGAGCGACAGGCATACGGTTCGCGAATGAACGATGCCGCGGCTGGCGCTGCCGCGAAGGTGCGGTACGCGCCAGAACACGTGATGGTCGCGGCGCACGAGGTGACCTCGCACATGATGCAGGCGGGGTGCCAGGCGGCCGCCGCCATCGTCCCTGGAATCGGAGACGCTGACCGCATCCAACGATGCCTTCACTTCGATGTGATCGAGCAGCGGTGCGCGCCCGTGCGCCGCCCGCTTGTGATTTATCGCCGCACGCGATATTTGCACCCGACGGGTCGCATCCTTGGCCGACAGCAGCAGCATGAAAGCCAGGAGAAACGGCGCATCCCGGACGACCGCAGCCACGGAGCCGCGGATCAACCGCTGCCTGAAGGCCATATCCGCTGCCGCGGCCCGATAGTAGGCGGCCCAGGAATCTTCGAAGCGAAATCGGACATGGTCCAGCAGGGAGGTCATCCCGGGATCTTCCCCGTCCGTGACGTCGATGAATCCACCGGTCAAGGCATCATCACCTACCGGCGCACGCGCGAATTCGCCGCGTAGATCGATGTGAGTCTCGAGCGGCGACAGCGTCACCTCAGCAGACTCATCGGCGCGAGCATCGGTCCAAAATGTCCTGCCGATGGCCTGAAACCCATCGGCCGACGCCCGCAGCAGCATGCCCACCCGGCGTCCCGCGGCCTCGCGATCGAACTCCACCGCCGATTGCGTTTCGTAAATCACGCGCTTATGCGCTTCATCATTCCACTCGATCCACATTTGCGGCGCCGGTATCCGGAGTAGATCCAGGCATCCTGCCAATCGCGCGCCATCGGCAAATGCCAGTTCGGCGCTGGCGCGAGTCAGATCATCGCCGAGCACGAATCGCAATGGGCATTCGGCCATTCGCTGTGCGAAAGGCTTCAGTTCCGCCTTCGGCGGCAGCGGCGCGTGATAATGGGCGATGCTATCGAGTAGACGCATGGCGAAGGACACCTTATTGCTGAAGGCCACGTGGCTTCCCCAATAAGAGCCCATCACGGGCAGAAGCGTTTGCCGTGCGCCAACGAGTTCGTCCCGCCGGATGACGGATTCGTCCCGAGGCGATGAAACTTAAGTCGTAACGGGCCTCATGCGCGGCGACAGGACGTGCAGCGTCAAGAGAGCAAGCAGGTAGACGACCCCGGCAACGATGAAAATCGGCGTATAGCTGCCAATCCTCTCGAGCACCCAACCCGCGTACTTGGACATCAGCATTCCGCCGATCGCCCCGGTCGTTCCGCCGATTCCCACCACCGTGGCCACCGCCCCCTTGGGAAAGACATCCGAGGGAAAGGTGAACAGATTGACGGAAAAGGCCTGATGACCGGCAGTCGCGGCGCCGACGATGAGCACCGCCAGCCATAGGTTATCCGCATACATGGCAAACATCACCGGCATGATCAGGAAAGATGCTCCGAGCATGGTCAGCTTGCGTGCGCGATTCAGCGTGAGACCGCGCCGGATCAGTCTCGATGACAGCCACCCTCCTGCGACGCTGCCGACATCCGAGATCAGGTAGACCGCGACCAGCGGCGGTCCGAAGTGCTCCAGATCCAAGTTGTAGCGCTTCGCGAAGAAATCGGGCAGCCAAAACAGAAACATCCACCAAATCGGATCGATGAGAAATTTTGCCGTCGCATAGGCCCAGGTCTCGGGCATGCGCATCAGCTTGCGCCACGGTATTTTCGTGCCGCTCTGGGAATCGCCCGGCGTTTCGCGCGAATCGCTCTCGATGAGGGCGAGTTCCTGCGCGCTGACTTTCGCGTGGGCACGCGGTTGCCGATAGATTTTCAGCCAAAGTACCAACCAGGCCAGGCTCAATGCGCCGGTCGCGATGAAGGCGGCGCGCCATCCCCAGCGCAGAGTCACAAAGGGCACGATCAGGGGCGTGATGATGGCGCCCACATTCGAGCCCGCGACGAATATGCCGGTGGCGAGCGCGCGTTCGCGCTTCGGAAACCACTCCGCGACGGCCTTCAACCCAGCGGGAAAATTACCCGATTCGCCCAGGCCCAAGGCAAAGCGAACGGCGATGAAGCCAAAGACGGTACTGACAAAGGCGTGCGCGATGTGGGCGGCGGTCCATAACGCGACCACGGCGGCGTATCCTGCGCGCGCGCCGATGCGATCGATCACGCGGCCGAACCCCAAGTACCCCAGTGCGTAGGCTGCCTGGAACCAAAAGACCATGTCGCCGAAGGAGATCTCGCCCCAGCCGAATTCACCCTGCAGAACCGGTTTCAATACGCCGATGATCTGGCGATCGACATAGTTGATCGAGGTCGCGGCAAAGAGCAGCGCGCAGATCACCCAGCGATAGCCGCTCATCGCCGGCGCGGAGACGGACTGCGGCGTGCTAGCGGGAGTCAAGCGGCGTGATCGAGAGGGCCGACAGCAGCGCGTTGCCCCGTCGGGGCCGAAACTCGAGAACCAGCACGTCCTTATCGACTGCGGCGTCGAAGCTGCGATTCACGCCCTTCAATTTGCCGCCGGCGGCGACAAAAATATCGAAGCCCCTGAGCGCGGTGACGCCATTCGCGATCACATCGAACACTCTGGCGCCCGCCGACTCCATTTTGGGTTCCACGAAATTCAACTGCACCCGATAGCGACCCTTGGGCAGGGGCACACGGTAGATGAAACTCCCTTCGCGAAAGCTGTCATATAGCGGCGTGTCGGCGGCGCGGACGGAAACTCGATTGGCCGTCGCCGTGTCGGGCGGATTGATGCCTTGCGCGATGCCGCCCTCGAAATACATGTCCGAACCAAAACGCCGCGAGTCCGCGGACTGATAGCCGGAAATATCGCCTGACTTGATGTTAACCGAAGCCTCGGAATGATCCAGCGCCCAGCGCAGCGAATCCTTGAACGCGCGGCCGGCAATCTGGGCCTCCGCCTGCAGATCATTGACGCCCGATTTCAAGTGCACCCCGTGCCACAGGCAGATCCCCCGCACGCAGGGCGCGACTCCGATGGCATTACCGTTCACCGTCAGGGCCGCTTGCGTCGCATTGCTATACGCCTTCACGTCGATAACGGCATAGTCGCGATCGACATGGCGGCGGCCAACGAGATGCAAGGTGGGTTCGACATTCCAGTTGGCGCGATAAAAATAGAAGGAATCCTTGCGCGTTTGGCGGTCGTAGCTCACGAGACCTTTGTCATTGATGTCGGTCAAATCGCCTTCGTTTCGCGAGTTGCTGGAGAAGTCGAACAAATTCCAGATGAATACGCCCCACAGATAGGGTCGCGGTTCGAGTGCCGCCCAGGACTCCTCGTGATAACGATTCTGGTACTCCTCGGGGTGCGGCCGGCCGTGCGGATTGATGGGACCGCCTGCCGGGTTGTCGCTGTGCTGGGTCAATGCCGCGCCGGCGCCGTATTCGGCGACCGCGATCGGCAATTGCGGATGATGCGCGTGCGCCGCATCGAGCATCGGACCAAAGTCCTCGAGCTGACCGGTATACCAGCCAAAATACCGGTTGTAGCCGATGCTGTCCGCCATGCCGACGATGACTTCACGCGCCGCGCTGCCCGCGGCCTCACCGCTGTTATGAGGCGGAATTCCCGTCTCGCAGCAATCGGCAAAGGTGGTGGGGCGGGTGGGATCCTCGCGCTTGGCCAGATCATTCAAGGATCTGAGCAGCGCGCCGGGCCGGCTCGGCATTCCGGTCTGCGTCGCGGTCAGATCGATTTCATTGCCGATCGACCATACAGCGATCGAAGGATGATTGCTGTTCTGGCGGATCAATTCGGTCAGCTGTTGGCGGGCATTGGCGCTCAAGGCCGCGTTGGCGGCGGATCCGTCGAACGAAACCTTGTTGACCAAGGGAATCTCGGCCCAGGTCACGATGCCGCGGGCGTCTGCCTGCTCGTAGCTATATTGATCGTGCTGGTAGTGCGCGAGACGCACTGCATTGGCGCCGAGTTCCTGGAGCAGATCGAAATCCTGCTTTTGATCGGCGCGGGAAATGGCCCAACCCTTGACCGGGCGGTCCTGGTGCATGGAGACGCCGCGCAAGGAGAGGTGTTCGCCGTTCAGGAAAAAACCTCGATCGGGATCCAGCTTCACGGTGCGTATTCCAAAGGGCTCAACGACCCGGTCCAGGATCTGGCCCTGCGCCCGGATGGTCATCACGGCGTGGTACAGGTAAGGATCTTCTGTTGCGCGCCAAAGCCGGGGTTGCGGCACGTGCAGCTGCGTTTGTAGCTCGCTGGGCTTCGCCGACGCCGTCGCGTCGAGCGACGCCTTGGCGACGATGAGGCCATCGGCATCCTCGATCGCGAATTCGACGCTCACCCGGCGCGGCTCGGGGGCATCGCTCACCAGCTTGCCGGCGAGGAGCACGGTCGACGACTTGGCATTCAGGTCGAGAGTTTGCACATACAAGCCGGGTCCTCCGAAATCCAGCAGGTCCGCGTGCACGGCGCGGGTGACGAGCAACGCGACCTCGCGATAGATGCCGCCGAACACAAAGAAATCGCCCGACAGGGGAATCACGTCCTCCGTACTTGCGCCCGGTTCGGGCCGGCTGTTGTCGGCTTTCACAACGAGCAAGTTGTCGCCGGAAGTATCGATGGAGGCTGAAACATCGAAGCGGAAACGGGCGAAGGCGCCGGCGTGCTTGCCCAGGTACACCCCGTTCAACCACACATCCGCGACGGCGCCGACGCCGTCGAATTGCAGGAAGTAGCGGCTGTCCGCCGCCGCGTGCGGCGCCGCAAAGTGCAGCTGATACCAACCCACTCCCTGCACATCGTTCGACAGGCTCGAGCGCTCCGTACCTGCATTGCCGATGCGATTCCAGGTGTGCGGGATAGCGACCGGGGTCCAATCGTTCGGGCCCGCAGATGCCGGGCGGAAGCCCCAACCCGAATTCAAGGGCATCGTCAGGCGCACACTCGACGCTTCTGGCGCGGCCGCGGCGGTAGTAGCGGCGCCGGTGGTGGCGGCTGCGGCTGCGGCGAGGCACAAGAGGAAGCAACACAGCGCACGCGGCCAATGCGGATTCACTCGTCCCCCCTCGCTACCAGTTGGTCATCGTACCGTCTTGCAGACGATTCACGGGAAGATAAGCGCGTTGATAGGGATAGCGTGCGGCGAGCTCTTCGTTGATGTCGACGCCGAGACCCGGCGACTCGCCCGGATGCATGGCGCCGGCGGAGAAACCGTATGAATGCGGGAAGACCGCGTCGGTGTCGTCCCGATGACGCATGTATTCCTGAATGCCGAAATTCGGCACCGACAGATCGAAATGCAGAGCCGCCGCCATGCACACCGGCGATAAATCCGTTGCGCCGTGACAGCCCGTCTTGACGTGATAAAGATCGGCGAGCGATGCCACGCGCCGCAAATGGGTGATGCCGCCGGCATGCACCACCGTCGCCCGGATGTAGTCGATGAGCTGCTCCTCGATGAGCTGCTTGCAATCCCAGATGCTGTTGAATACTTCGCCGACGGCGAGCGGCGTGGTCGTGTGCTGACGCAATAGCCGAAACGAGGCCTGATTGTCCGCGGCCACGGTGTCTTCCAGCCAGAACAGCCGGTACGGCTCGAGATCGCGCCCCAAGCGAGCGGCCTCGATCGGCGTCAGCCGATGATGGCTGTCGTGCAGCAGATCGATGTCCCAGCCGAGCGCGGCGCGCGCGGCTTCGAACAGCGCCGGCACCGCGCTCAAGTACTTGGCGCTCGACCAAACATTTTCCTCGGGCAGCGCCCCGTTCGCCGGCTCGTAAAACATCTTGTCGCGCGACACGCCGTAGGTGGAACTCAATCCCGGGACGCCCGATTGCAACCTGATCGCGGTGTATCCCATGTCCCGGTAGCGGCGCGCTTCGGCGATGGTCTCCTCCACCGTTTGACCGTTCGCATGCCCGTAGACCCGCACGGCGTTGCGGCTGGCACCGCCGAGCAGCTGATACAGCGGCAGCCCGGCGACCTTGGCCTTGATATCCCACAACGCGGTATCGACAGCCGCGATCGCGCTCATGGTCACCGGACCGCGCTGCCAGTAGGCGCCGCGGTAGAAAAACTGCCAGATGTCCTCTATTTGATGCGCGTCCCGGCCGATCAAGCAGGGGATCACGTGATCGGTGAGGTAGCTGGCCACAGCCAGCTCGCGGCCGTTCAAGGTCGCATCGCCAAGTCCGTAGATGCCTTCGGCCGTTTCGACCTTGAGGGTCACGAAATTGCGGCCCGGGCAGGTCACTATCACGCGCGCCGCGGTGATCGGCAGGATTTTGGGTTTTTGCATCTTGCGCAGATTATGTGATTGGTAAGGCCGCTTCAATCCGACGTCTGATCGATAGTCAAGCATAGTTTGCGGCGGCGCGCATCAATATTCTTGTGGATTTACCGCTAAGATCGCGCCCCGCCGGGACGAATGGCCGCCATGGCGCCGCTGAACAATCGGCCGCGCCACCCGAAAATTGGACAAATGACTTGGCAGATATTGAATAAGTGGCCTTACCAGTATAACTTATAGCCACTACAAACGACCGGCCGGGAATATGGGGGATTTCGATGACTGCTATTAATCGCGCGTTTTTATGCGGCGGCGGCGTGCTCGCCTCTTTTCTGGGTATTTCGCCGTCGTTTGCCGCCGACGAAAGTGCCCAGCTGACCGAAATCGTGGTGACGGCGGAAAAGCGTCCTGAAAATCTGCAGAAGGTGCCCATCTCCGTCACCGTGGTCAGCGCCGATATGCTCAACAAAGCGAACGTCAGCGCCTTCTCGGATGTCGCGAAATTCGCCCCCTCTCTGACCGTGACCACGAGCGATCAGCCTGCGAATAACGCCTTCATCATCCGTGGCGTCGGCACCTTTGCCTACAGTATCGCGGCCGAGCCGAGCGTGCTGGTAGTGATCGATGATGTGGCCGTGGGCTATCAGGCGCAGGCGTTCACGGATTTGGTGGATGTCGATCGGGTGGAGGTACTCAACGGTCCGCAGAGCACGCTGTTCGGCAAGTCGGCTTCCGCCGGCTTGATCAATGTCACGACCAAGGCGCCGACCGATACCTTTACGTATTATGGCGACGTCAAGGTGACCAGCGACGATGAACAGCGCGCGTCCTTGAGTCTCTCGGGACCGATATCCGATACCCTTTCGTTTCGCCTGAGCGGTTCGTTCCGCTACTGGGGCGGCAATGTCGACAACCTGACCAGCGGGCATAGAATCGACGACGATCGAACCGGCGGCGTGCGCGGCAAGTTGCAGTGGCACCCGAATGATGATCTCAACGCGCAGTTCACGGTTCACTATAGCGAGGATCGCGCGGAATGTTGCGGCGTGCCGCTGGTTTACCTCGGTCCCGGTGCGCATTTATTCGGCATTCCGGCGCTGCCGCCCGCGGCGGCGATCGCCGGCATCACGCCGGGACCCGGCAACGTCGCCGTGCGGGTGAATCAGCCGCCGCTTGCGGATGCGGAGGATGTGGGCTTCACCTCGCACATCAGCTACACCTTCCAGGATGTGACCTTGCTGTCCATCACCGGTATCGATCAATACCATCTGCACGACCTGACCGACTTCGACACCACCGACGCCAACACGCTGCAATACTACACGCCGTTCACCAACACTCAGCCCGCCGGCTCGAACCCGCCGTCGACGCCGACGCAACTGAATGGCGGACTGCTGCAGGGCGGCCGCTTCACGGTCAAGACCTTCAGCCAGGAGCTTCGCCTCTCGTCAAACGGTGCGCGGGATTTTAACTATGTGGCCGGCGCTTACTTCTCCGATGAGGACCTGGTACGCGTATTCGGCCGCGGCTTCGTCGGCAATACCAAGGCGATCGCCAACTGGCGCGGCGAAACCCAGTACGACAATTACGCGGTCTTCGGCCAGACCACCTGGACCTTCGCGCCGCGCACATCGCTGATCACCGGCCTGCGCTTCAATCGGGAGGAAAGCAGCTACACCTATGATGACTATTATCGGGTCATCCATTTTCCGGCCTTCGGCGAGCCCACCTCGAATGTCGACAGCGTGGTCACGGGCAAGCTGGGTCTGCAGTATCAGGCCACCCCCGACATCATGGCGTTCGCTTTTTACGCCCGGGGCTACAAAGGGGTTGCCTACGATCTGATCACCGGATTGAGCGCGGCGGAGGCGGCCAGCTTTCCCGTGAAGCCGGAGAAGTCCAATGACTACGAGGCGGGCTTGCGCACCGAGTGGTTTGACCGGCGCTTGGTGGTCAACGCCACCCTTTACGATACCGAGTACTCGGATTTTCAGGTGCAGACGATCGTGCCGAATATCTTGAACACGTTCATCTTGACGAACATACCCAAGGTACGAACCCGCGGGCTCGAACTCGAGTCCGTCGCGCAAATCACGCAGGAACTGCATTTCGCGCTGGGCTATGCCTACACCGACGCGCACGCCGTCGACTATCCGGTGGGTCAGTGCTACAGCGGTCAAACTGAACCGATTACCTGCACGGGCTCCCCGGCGTATCAAAATCTCGCGGGCGCGACCCTGCCGAATGCGCCCAAGAACAAGGTCGTTGCCACACTGGACTACAAGCGAAACCTTCCGGGCTTACCGGTTGATTTTGACTTCACCGTCAACTCGGTGTGGCAGAGCGCGGAAAACTTTGCCATCACCCGGGACCCGGGCACTCTTCAGCCGGAATACAACATCACCAACCTGAATCTGCAGTTCATCCCGCATGCATTGCCTACTTTAAGTTTCTCGGTGTTCTGCAACAACGTGTTCGACAAGCAGTACGCGGACAACCTGTCGAATGTGCGCGCCAATTGGACCTTCCCCAACCCGGCGCCGGTCGGCAATGCTTATACCCAGGGAGTGCCCCGCGACTATTACCGCTTCTTCGGTCTGCGCGTCGCCTTCGCGAGCAAGTGAATCAAATCGCCAACCTGCGGGTGTATTCGTGGCGCTTCTTGACCGCCTTGGTGCGCGCCCCCTCGATGGCATCGGTCTCGGTCGCCGCCAGCAGACCATCGATGACCCTGGCGAGGTGATCACGCATCGCTTTGCGCGCGCCTTTCGGATCGCGTCTGCGCAGCGCCGTCAAGATCTTGCGGTGCTCGCCGATGCGCGGTTGCACGCCGACGCGGCGGGCGCGCTCGAGCATGTACACGCATAGCGGCGATTTGTAGCGCATGTCCCAGAGATTCTCGATCACCGCGGTGATGGCGGTGTTGCGCGTGGCGCGCGCGATGGCGACATGAAAGCGCCGATCGGCGGCTTCGCCCTTCTGCTTGCGTATGTTCTCATCGACCATCTCGCCGATGATGGCGTCCAGCTCCAGCAATTCTTCGTCGCTGATCGTGGTCGCCGCCAAGGCGGCCGCCTCTCCCTCGAACAAGCGCCGCGCCTCGGTGAGTTCAAAGGCGCCGATATCCAGATCGCCGCCGCCCACCTGCGCCGGCGGTTGATCGCTGACATAGATCCCCGATCCGTGGCGCGATTCCGCGAGGCCGCGGATCTCGAGTGCGATCATGGCTTCGCGTATGGTCGGCCGGCTGACCTTGAATGCGACGGCCAGATCCCGCTCCGAGGGCAGACGCTCGCCGGGTTTGTACTTGCCGCCGACGATCGACGCCATGATGGTATTGGCGACTTGCTGATAAAGCTTGCGGGTATCGGGCGTGGCGGCCATTGATTCGATCTTGACCGCTTCCATTGTGGATGGCAATGTTGTCTGACCACTTCACGTATATTTCCCATCATGATCGCCAATGCCGAGAGGGGACCGTCAGTACATAGGCTGGCGCGCGTCGTGTGCGTGGGAGAATGCATGGTGGAGCTGCGTGCCGTCGGCGCGAACCGTTATGAAAGATCTTTCGCGGGAGACGCATACAACACCGCGGTGTATCTCAAGCGCACGCTTCCCGGCGCGCAGGTGCAGTTCTTGACGGCGACAGGCGATGATTCCTTAAGCGCCGCCATGCGTCTCGCTTGGTCTGAGGAAGGCATCGACCCGGCGCTGGCCTTTACGGTCGAGGGCGGCACCCCCGGGCTGTATCTCATCGAGACGAACGCGCAGGGCGAAAGGCGTTTTCAGTACTGGCGCAGTCAATCCGCGGCGCGCAGCTGGCTGGACCTGCTCATGAAACAGGGCGAGGCCATACTGCACGGTGCCGATATGCTCTATCTTTCCGGCATCACGCTTGCCATTTTAAGCACCGAGGAAAGGACGGCCGCCATCGACATGCTCAAGCGCCTGCGCTCCCATGTCGGACGAATTGCTTTCGACCCCAATGTCCGGCTGGTGCTGTGGGAGACGCCGCAAATCGCCGCCGCGGTGATCGGCGCGGCGATCGCGGCCTGCGATATCGTATTGCCGAGCAGGGACGACCTCTCATTGCTGTTGCATACCGATCAGCCGGCGCAGCAGCTGGCAATGCTCAAGCAGCTGGGCGTTCACGAGGTTGCGCTGACGTTGGGGCCCGCCGGCTGCACAGTCGCCGATGGCGATCATTGCACGCATCTTACGAGCCCGGTGCCTGCGAACGTGCTGGATACATCGGGCGCGGGTGATTCATTCAACGGCGCATACCTGGCAAAGCGCCTGCAAAGCTTGGCCCCGGTGCAAGCGGCGGAGGAGGCACTGCGCGTTGCATCGCGTGTCGTCACTCAGGCCGGCGCAGTGGTCCCGGTAAACGTGTCGCATCCTCCGGAAAGGCATGGGTGACCAGATGAACATTCGAGAAATTCTGGGGGTGGCGCCGGTCATTCCGGTGTTGACGGTCAGTGATACCGCGCACGCCATACCACTCGCACGAGCCTTGATCGCAGGCGGTCTCAAGGTGCTGGAAGTCACTCTGCGCACGCCGGCCGCTTTCTCCGTGGTCGAGGCGATTCGCAAGGCCGTTCCCGAGGCTATCGTCGGCGTCGGCACGCTCACCAAGGCGGTGGACTTCGCAACAGCCGGCCGAGCCGGGGCGCAGTTCGGCGTGACGCCGGGCCTGACCAGCGAACTCGCCGCAGCAGCACGCGGTGCGCGATTCCCCTTGCTCCCCGGCGTGATGACGCCGACGGAACTGATTGCGGCCCGTCACGCGGGATTTAACGTATTGAAGCTCTATCCCGCGGAGCAGGCGGGGGGAATCGGCATGCTGCGGGCGCTCGCTGCCCCGTTTGCCGACGTGGTGTTCTGTCCCACGGGCGGCATCACCCGGCAATCCGCCCCAGACTATCTGGCGCTGCCCAATGTGCTGTGCGTGGGGGGATCCTGGCTGGCTCCTGCGGCGCTGCTCGAGCGAAACGATTGGAGCGGTATCGAAGCGTTGGCGAGAGATGCCGCATCATTGCGGCGACCTTAAGAGGCTTACATCTTGGCTTGCGCCGCCGCCCGCATGGCGTCAGGGACTGCCGCGAGCTTGGCCTTGACGGCTTGCAACTCCTTTTCATCGGTGACGCGCGCGCCGCCGCGCTGTCTCATGGCGGTCTCCAGCTCCGCCTGCCGCGTGAATAACTCCAAAAGTTCGTTGACGGATTTCATCGTCTCATCCTGGTCGCGTTCCAAAAGGTGTTAACTCGTCGCGGCGTCAATATGAGGGAAGGCGCGCGTGTCACAGCGTGATCCAAATCCCGGTATCGATCGCGTTCCGGCTTTTGTAAAACGGAGCTGTGCCTCATAGGCGACCAAAGTGACGCGGTCGTTAAGGCCGACCATGGTTTTGCGCAGTCTGTGACATGAATTCTTGCGTCGCCCGAGCTACATCCCGAGCAGCGCGAATTTGGCCGATTTCCTGCGGCGCGAGCGATCCCACAAAACGCCGGGAAATCCTTTCAGAGGCGCCAGCTTTTCTCCCCAATAAGCCCATTCCGGCGATTCTTCGATGCCGATGTGATAGCGAGCTTCCCGTCCGGTACGGCTTATAAAGAGCGCCCGGGGAACATTCACCATCTGCGGCGAGCGGCTTCGCTCATAAGAAATGGGCGTGCCGCAGCGGCCGCAGAAGCTGCGCGTGGTCCCGGCTTGCGGATCTTCAAAGCGGCCGATGCTCGACATGCCGCCGGTGATCCGGAACCGGCTTCTCCAGCTGCCCACGTAGGTCGCGTAGGCGGCGCCGTGTGCGTGGCGGCTGGCGGCCGAATGATCGTGCCAGGCCCAGCGCGCGGGAAAGTCGATCTCGATTCGCACTTCGCCGCAGAGGCATTGTCCCGGCACGGCGTGGCTCAATTCCTTGCGTGGTTTCGCGCTCGGCGTGCTTTTCATGCGGCCTCGCTACATTTGGATCATCTTGACCAACAGCCCGGCCAGGGTGGCGCCCAGCAAAGGACCCACGATGGGCACGAAGGCATAACCGAAATCCGAGCCGCCCTTGCCCGGAATGGGCAGCAGTGCGTGCGCGATTCTAGGACCTAAGTCGCGCGCGGGATTGATGGCGTAGCCCGTGGGGCCGCCCAAGGACAATCCGATGCCCCAGACCAGGCAGCCGACCAGAAATGGGGCCAGGCCCGGGCTCAAGCCCACATGCGTGCCATACCGGGACGAAATCGCCGCGGCCACGAGGATCAGCACAAATGTCCCGATGAATTCAGTGGTGAGGTTGGCCAGCGGCGCGCGAATGGCGGGTATGGTGGAAAAGCAGCCCAGTTTATCGGCCGGATCGGGAGTCTTTTCCCAATGGCTGAAGTAGGTCAGCCAAACCAGTGCGGCGCCTGCCATGGCCCCCAAGATTTGCGCGGGAATGTAGATGGCGAGGCGGCTGAAATCGCCGGTCGACATCGCAGCGCCGACCGTCACGGCCGGATTTAGGTGGCCATCGCTGCCGACCGCGAGCGCCGTGAAGACGCCGGCCATGACCGCGAAGCACCAGGCGGTGGTAATGACCATCCAGCCCGATTTTTCGCCCTTCGTTTGCTTCAGCAGCACGTTGGCGACAACGCCGTTGCCGAGCAAAATCATGACCGCCGTGCCGAGAAACTCCCCAAGAAATGCCGAGTGCATGCTGTCCCCTTGCGTCTGAGTAATTGTTATCTAAAAGCGGCCCGAGTCCTCGGGCTTAGGATGGGTCGACCCAGTCCAGCGAGCGGCCGACGGCTTTCTGCCACGATCCGAAGAGTGCGGCCCGCTCGGTGTCTTTCATTTTCGGCGTCCAGCGCTTATCGACCGCCCAGTTCGCGACCAGATCCTCGCGGTTGCGCCAGTACCCCACCGCCAATCCGGCCGCGTATGCCGCGCCCAGGGTGGTGGTCTCGGTGATCTTCGGCCGCACCACGGGGATGCCGAGAATATCGGCCTGAAATTGCATGAGCAGTTCGTTGACCACCATGCCGCCGTCGACGCGCAGCTCCGGGATGTTGATCGAGGAATCCTTGGTCATGGCGCTCAAGACTTCGCGGGTCTGGAATGCGGTGGCTTCGAGCACCGCGCGCCCGATATGGGAACGGGTGACGTAGCGCGTGAGTCCGAGGATGGCGCCGCGCGCCCTTTCATTCCAATGCGGTGCATACAGCCCGGAGAACGCGGGCACAAAATAAACTCCGCCGTTATCCTCGGCGTCGCTTGCCAGTTTTTCCACTTCGTTGCTGTTGCCGATCAGTCCCAGATTGTCGCGCAGCCATTGCACCAGCGCGCCGGCGATGGCGATCGATCCCTCGAGCGCATAGCGCGCGGGTTCCTTGGCAATCTGGTAAGCGACCGTGGTGATCAGGCCCGCCTTGGATGCGATCGGTTTCTCGCCGGTGTTCATCAGCAGAAAGCATCCCGTGCCGTAGGTATT
>DASXNX010000224.1:0-25513 GCA_036494725.1 Steroidobacteraceae bacterium | reverse complement strand
TCCAGACGGAAAGGCCGGCTGACCCAGGTCGTTTCACTCTTGGAAGTCGCGCCCAGAATATCGGTGGCCTTTTGGCTCACCCCGATGATCATCAGGTTCTTGGTGTCGAGGACCAGCCGGTTGGCCTTGGGATCCAGGCGCTTGATGTTCAGTGCTACCTGTCCGTCGATCTCCTTATGGTCGAGGTCGACCTTCAATTCCATCTGCAGATTGGTGATCCGAAACTGATCGACGTTCGAATACGAGTCATAATCGAACACCGCGGCCGGTGGGGTCGAGTCGGCGGATCGTTCCGCGCTCGAGGCCATGCCGCTCGCTGCCGCGAGCACCAGGCCCGCACAGCGGCGTAGCATCATGGAGTCTGTACCGGCGCTTTGTCGCGTCCGTTGAGCAACTCGTTGAAGGTCTTTTCGTCCACCAGCAAGCCCGACTGGCCGTCCCAGTTGGAACCCTGCGGTACGGTATTTTCCACCAACAATCCGTTCGCGATCACGGCATCCACGCCGTCATGCCCGCCGGTGATCGGCACCGGCACGGCGCGCGGCGTGTGCGCCAGATCCGCGACGCGCTGCCAGTCTATCTCGGCGTCGTGCTGTGCGATCTTTTCGCGCTGTTTCGGATGCAGCAGGTTCGCGAGCAGACGCTTGCGGTCCTGGGTCCAGTTGCGCGAATCGTCTTCCATGACGGCGTAAGCCTGCAAATACAGGGTGCCGTCCCGCCAGCCGAAAAGATAAGGTTGATTGACCACCGTCACCTTGGTGCCGATCGGGATCATTTCGAAAAACTCGGAGATGTCCTCCGGGTACAGCCGCATGCAGCCGTGACTCGAGCGCATGCCCACGCCATAGGGCTTGTTGGTCCCGTGAATCAGGTAGCTCGGCCATCCTAAATGGAATGCGTACTGGCCGAGAGGATTGTCCGGCCCGGCCGGTACCTGGGCCGGCAGCTGTTCGCCGTCCTCGGCGTGCTCTTCACGGACCGATTTCGGTACGACCCACACCGGGTCCTTCTGGCGGCTGACGATTTTGGTGCTGCCCTCGGGAGTCTTCCAGCCGACTTTGCCGATGCCGATCGGATGGGTGTACACCGTGGCGGGTTCGTTTTTCTTGTGCGGCGGATAATAAAAGATCCGCATCTCCGCCACATTGACCACGACGCCCTCGCGCGGCGCCGCGGGCAATATGAATTGGGTGGGCACGACCACTTCGCGCCCGGCCCCGGGCAGCCAGGGATCGACGCCGGGATTTGCCGTGAGCATCTCCTCGTAACCCACGTCGAAGCGGCGCGCAATGTCCGGCAGCGTGTCATCCTTGCCGACAACGGTTTTTTGCACGTAGCCGACGATGTCGCTATCGGCATCGACATAGAAATGATGTGTGGCGGAAGGCTTTGGCAGTACGGGTTTCGGCGGCGGCAGAGCGGCCACCGGCGGCGGCGGCTCTTTCGGTATGGGTCGAAACAGAGAGCACGCGCCGGTGCCCAGCACTCCCAAGACCAGCGCGACCCATACGGCGATTCTGAATATTCCTGACATTCCTCTATCTACAGCAAAGTCGGGCGGTCAGGCAATTCGTTGCGCGGCGGCGACTCCTTCGCGGCGGTCTGAGGAAAATGACGCGACAACAATCTACCGACGGCCTCGACGCCGGCGATCGAACCGCTCTCGAAGCGGCCGGCGCGATAATGCTCCTCCATGAGACGGCACACGGCCTGCCACTCGGCCGGACTGACCAGGCCCTGCAGGCCGCGGTCTGCGATGATTTCAACATCGCGATCGGCCACCTGAACGTAGATCAGCACACCGTTATTGTTTTCGGTGTCCCAGACCCGTAATCGCGAAAATACGTCCAGCGCATGGGCGCGCGGCGGAACATCGTGCCAGATATGGCCGGGGGTCAATGCGGTTTCGACTGCGAAACGAATCTCGCCGCCGTGAGTCGCTTCGGCACGCGCGATCGCCTGCTCGATGGCGTCCAGGGATGGCTTCGGAAAGAGCATCCTCGTGCGCCAATGCGTCGCGGTCGCATGCTTGAGCATTCGGCCTAGGTGCATTACCAGCTTCCCGAGGCGCCGCCGCCACCACCGCCGCCGCCACCACCGCTGAAGCCGCCGCCGCCGCCAAAGCCACCTCCTCCGAACCCTCCTCCACCGAAGCCTCCGCCGAAGCCGCCTCCCCAGCCTCGTCCGGCAGACCAACCGCTCGAGGAAGACCCTGCCAGCATCGCAAACAAGAATGCAATCAGGCCGGCGCCGACACCGATGGGGAGCAGGTGACTGAGCAACCACACCAGGCCGCCGGCCAGACCACCGGTGGCAATGGAGCCGAACAATCGACCAAAGATACTGCGCAGCACCCCGCTTGCCACGAACACGACGATAAGAAACAGCGGCAGCATATTTCCGAGGCCGCCGTGCCGTTCCCATTTCTTGTCCGGCGCAGGCAAGGGCTCGCCGTTCACGACCGAAATCATTTGATCGACTCCCGCTTCCACTCCGCCGTCGAAATCGCCCAGCTTGAAATGAGGCGCCACGGTCTCCTCGACGATGCGGTTTGTTATCGCATCCGGCAGCGGTCCTTCGAGACCGTAGCCGACTTCGATGCGCACCCGACGGTCGTTCTTGGCGACGATCAGGATTGCCCCATCGTCGATGCCCTTGCGTCCGACCTTCCAGGTATCCAGGACCCGGATACCGTACTGGTCGATGTCTTCGGGCTCGGTGCTCGGCACAATGAGCACGGCGATCTGGCTGCCCTTTCTCCGCTCCAGATCGGCAAGCTTGGCTTCGATTCGCGTCACCGCCCCGCCCGACAAGGTTCCGGTCAGGTCAACGATTCTCGATGTCAGCGGCGGCACTGCAACGTCCGCGATGACCATCGCGGCAAATAGCAGCAGTGCGAGCCCTGTCCCGAGGGTGCCGAAGCGCACGCTAGGAGCCTTCCTAGTGCGCGGGTGCGGCCGGTGCGGGCTGCGCCGGCGGAGCGGCGGCCGGTGCGGGCGTAAAGTCCACTGTCGGCGGCTTGGAGATCGCCGCCTCGTTCTCCACGGAGAAATTGGCCTTGGTTTTGTAGCCGAACATCATCGCGGTGAGATTCGAGGGGAAGGAGCGGATCATCAGGTTGTATTCCTGCACCGACTGGATGTAGCGATTGCGCGCCACGGTGATGCGATTCTCCGTGCCTTCGAGCTGCGCTTGTAGGTCGCGGAAATTCTGGTCGGACTTCAGTTGCGGATAATTCTCGGTCACCACCAGGAGCCGCGACAGCGCGCTCGTCAGTTCGCCCTGTGCGGCCTGAAACTTCGCCAGGGCGGCCGGATCGTTGACCAGTTCCGGCGTGGCTTGAATGGAGCCGACCTTGGCGCGCGCCTGCGTGACGCCCAACAGCACGGTTTGTTCCTGCGCGGCGTAGCCCTGCACCGTCTTGACCAGGTTGGGGATGAGGTCTGCACGCCGTTGGTACTGGTTCAGCACTTCCGACCACGCGGCCTTGGTTTGCTCGTCCGTCGATTGAATCTTGTTATATCCGCAACCAGACAGCAGCAATCCGGCGAACACTGCCAGCGCGACAGCAAATTTACCCATCTTCCCCTCCTGCCCCTAATTGATTTGGTGGCGTTGGGCGAAGTCTACCACTTGGCAAAAAAAAGCCCCGAGTGTTGAACTCGGGGCGTGAGAGGCGGACTTCAATGAAGGGAAGTAAAGCCCGCTAGGGGATATCGGTATCAGTGCAGCTGGTGCCACTGCAGAACTTGAATGTCGGTCTCCTCGAGATCGAAACTGCGCGCCAGCATGCGTGCTATCTCGCGATCGCCTTCTACACTCGCCGCCTGTCCGAGCAGTTCGACGACGCCCCGGTATTCGTTGTACTCGATGGCATCTTCCGATTGCGCGATAAAGTGGGTGTAGTATTTAGCGCTCATGGGTAGCAAGCTTATGTTCGAGCGGATCTTCAATCTGTGAACGGCCGCTCAGTCAATACCGGCGCTCGTTGACCCAATTCACGTCCTTGAACGTCCCTTGAGAATTATTGCACCGTGTCAAGATATAGGCCGCCTTCTCCGACGGGCTCCAAATACATCACGCCCGACGGGGCTAAGAGACTGCAGGAGGAGCTGGACTTGCTGTGGCGAGTAGAGCGTCCCCGAGTCACCCAGGCGGTCTCGGAGGCCGCCGCCCAGGGGGATCGCTCGGAGAACGCCGAGTACACCTACGGCAAAAAACGCCTGCATGAGATCGACCGGCGCGTGCGCTTTCTGCGCAAGCGGCTCGAGGGAATGAGCATCGTCGACAGCCGCGCAAGCGGTGCCCGGCGCGATGCCGCGCGGGTTTATTTCGGCGCCTGGGTGCACCTGGAAGGAGCCGACGGTTTGCGTCGCTGGCACCGCATCGTCGGTCCCGATGAGTTCGACATGAACGCCGACTACGTCAGCATGGACTCGCCGCTGGGAAAGGCCCTGCTCGGCAAGCGCCTCGACGACGATGTCACCGTGGAGCTGCCGGGGGGTCCGACCATCCTGACGGTGGTTGCCGTCAGCTATGAAATTACACCACCCGAATATTCTTGAACTGCCACGGATCCGTGGTATCGAGGTCTTCGGTAAATAGCTCGCCGCGCTGATACAGCGGCGTCCAGTCGGTGTACTTGCCCACCACCTTTCCCAAGTAGGGCATGCAAATCTCGAGCGGACGCTGATAATCCATATCGTCCGGCTCAACGATGCCGCGCCGCGGATTCTCCATGGCCCAGATCATGCCGGCGAGCGCGGCCACCGTGACTTGCAGACTCGTGGCGCTGTTGTACGGCGCAAGGTTCCTGGCTTCGCCGATCGACAGCTGCGAACCATACCAGTAGGCATTCTTCGCGTGTCCGGCGAGCAGCACGCCGAGTTCGTCGATGCCCTCGGTAATCTCCTTGGACATGATGCGTTTATGGTCCTGCAGGTGCCAGTTCAGCCCGGCAAATTCGTGAACGGACAGCACGGCGGAGTCGCTGGGGTGGTAGGCGTAGTGGCTGGTCGGACGGTAGGCAACCCGCTCGCCGTCCATGACCGTGTAATAGTCCGCCAGGGAAATCGCTTCCGAGTGCGTGATCAAGAACGCGTGAAAATGGCCGGCGGTGGGCGCCCAGGTGCGCACCCGCGTGCTGGCGCCGGGCCTCTTCAGATAAATCGCGCATCCGGAGCCGGTACTGTGACGGGCGCCATCCGCCGGAAAATGCTTCTCGTGGCTGCCCCAGCCGAGCTCCGCGGGCTGCGCGCCCTCGCTGACGAAGCCATCCACCGACCAGGTGTTGACGAATTCATTCTTTGCCTTCGGCACATTCGCCACCTGCGTATCGCGTTCCGCGATATGCATGACCTTGACGCCGAGGCGCTGCGCGAGCTTTGCCCAGCCCTCGCGATCCGCAGGAGCAGCCGTGGCGACGCCGGTGTCCGCGGCGACGTTGATCAAGGCTTGCTTGATGAAGTGCGACACCAAGCCTGGATTGGCGCCGTGCGTGAGCACAGCGGTGGGTGACTTCTCGAAGCCGGAGCGCAGCTTGAGCGCCTCCAGGCGCATCCAATAGTTGGTGCGCTTTTCCAGGGTCAGGTTGGCGTCGGTGTAACCGCCGGCCCACGGCTCGATGCAGGTATCCAGATACAGCGCGCCGCGTTCGCGCGCCAGCTGAACGAGCGCGACGCTCGAGACATCCACCGACAGATTCAGCAGAAAGTCCCCGGCGGCCAGCAGCGGCTCGAGAACCTGACGATAGTTTCCGGGCGTCAACGCGTTCTTGACGAACTTCACGCCGAAATCCTTGGCTTCTCCGTTGCCCTTGTCTTCCGCAGTGACGATGGTGATGCGATCCGAGGAAGTACCGATGTGACGCAAGATCAATGGCAAGATGCCTTGTCCGATGCTGCCGAAACCGACGATGACAATTTTGCCCGTGAATTTCACATGCACTTGGTGCTTGCTCATGATCTGTCCATCATTTTATTGAACCCTCTTTTCGTTTAGTTTTCCCGCCAGTGAGGCGGATAGGTACGATCGTAACCGGGAAGCGCTTCGATGCGGTGAACCCAGCGCGCCAGCGCCGGATAGTTGCGTTCCATGGGCAGGAAGCGCGCTCCCAGTTCCGCCGCGGCGCTGCGATTGAGCGCGCGGCGCAGCAGCTGTATCCAGGGGAAGATCACCATGTCGAGCGCCGAGTAGCTGCTGCCGGCGATCCAGTCTTCCTTGCTCAGGCGGCCCTCGATGGTGCGCGCCTCCCGCCCGACCACGTGCATCGCATCGCTGAGATCATCGAAGTCGGCGGCAACCGAGTCCGAGAAAATGGCGCCAACGATCTTCTGCACCGAGGGTTCGGCATATGCCTGGAACTCGCAAATCACCCGCATGATGACGCCTGCCTCCTCCGGGGTGGCCCCGAAGATCGGCGGCTGCGGATATTTCAAATCGAGGTAGTAGAGAATGGCCACCGACTCGAAAACCACATAGTCGCCGTCCTTCAATACCGGGACGCGACCGCGCGGATTCATCTTCAGCATTTGCGGCGACTGATGCTCTTGCTTGTCGAAGTGCAGCAGCTGTGACTCGTATTGCAGCCGCTTGTGTTCGAGCGCCAAAAGTACGCGCCACGAGAACGGACTGCCGCTTCCCCAGTAAAGAGTGAGTGCCATAACCGGAGATTGTAGCGGATGAAGTTCCCAGGTCATCGCGCTAAGCTGTCGAATCGTGCCGTTTACGACCTTAATCGACGTCTCCTCCCTGAAACGCGTCTTGGACGAGCCCTGGATCGCCGTCATCGACTGCCGTTTCGATCTTGCTAAGCCGGATGCCGGCCGCCTCGCCTACCTGGCCGGGCACATAGCCAAAGCACGCTATGCCGACCTCAACCGCGACTTGTCCGCGCCCGTCAGACCCGATTCCGGCCGCCACCCCTTGCCCGAACCACCCATCCTTGCAGCCACCTTGGGAAGATTGGGAATCGGCAACGGGTCCCAGGTGATCGCTTACGACGACAGCGGAGGCTCATTTGCCGCCCGATTGTGGTGGATGTTGCGCTGGATGGGGCACACCGCAGCGGCCGTTCTCGACGGGGGTTTTCAAGCCTGGCTCGCTTCGGGCGGCGCCTTGAGCGCGGGCGAAGAGCCCCCGGCGCATCCAGGTGGCCGGGAGGTAGGCTTCGTGCCGCGCCTCGACGACAACGCCGTGCTTAGGGTAGCGGAAGTCGCGGCGCGGCTTTCCGACCCGCGCTTTTCACTGGTGGATGCGAGGGCGGCAGAGCGCTTCGCCGGGACCGTCGAACCCATCGATACGGTCGCAGGTCACGTACCGGGCGCTGTGAACCACCCGTTTTCGGAGAATCTTGGAAAAGACGGTCGTTTCCTGCCGGTCGCGGAGCTGCGCCGTCTTTGGCTTAAACGTCTAGAGGGCAAGGAGCCCGCGAATGCGGCGGCGATGTGCGGGTCCGGGGTCACCGCCTGTCACAATCTGCTTGCCCTGGAAGTCGCGGCCTTAAGCGGAGCCAAGCTCTACGCGGGGTCCTGGAGCGAGTGGATTCGGGATTCAAACCGGCCGGTTGCCCGCGACCTCAAACCGTAGACGCGAGTCGCGAACGCGAGTCGCTAACGCGTGTCGCGATCGCCGTCATTTACATACAGCACCAATTTGCTATCGTGCGCGCCACATGAACACGCCCGCAAAGGTGGTCTCCTCGCCCACCCACACCTGGAAGGTTGGCGAGTCGCTGGACTTGTACCAGGTCGAAGCCTGGGGCAAGGGTTACTTCTCCATCAATGCCGAGGGTCATGTGGTGGTGCGCCCGAACCAGGACCCATCGCGGGAAATCGATCTTTACGATGTGGTGCAAGGGCTGAAGGCGCGCGATCTGCACACCCCCGTGGTGATTCGCTTCTCGGATATTCTGGCGCACCGCCTGCGCCATCTGGCCGACGCCTTCGGCACCGCGATCGCCGAGAACGACTACAAGAACCGCTACGCCGCCGTATTCCCCATCAAGGTCAACCAACAGCGACTGGTGGTTGAAGAGGTCTACCGCTACGGCAAGGAATTCGGGTTCGGGCTCGAGGTCGGCTCCAAGCCGGAGCTGCTGGCGGTCATGTCCATCACCGAGAATGCGCCCGACCGGCTGGTGGTGTGCAACGGTTTCAAGGATGACAGCTACATCGAGGCGGTCATCATCGCCACCAAACTCGGCCGCTCCATCATTCCGGTGGTCGAGAACTTCGAAGAGATCCATCTGATTCTCAAGCATGCGGAAAAATACGGCGTGCGGCCCAATATCGGCGTGCGCGTCAAGCTCGCCAGCGAAGGCGCCGGCCGCTGGCGCGAATCCGCCGGCGAGAAATCCAAATTCGGCTTATTTATAAGCGAGATCCTCGAGTTGCATGCGCTTCTGAAGGAACGCGACATGCTCGATTGTCTGCAGCTGGTTCACTGCCATCCCGGCAGCCAGTTGCAGGACATCCGTCGCGTCAAGGACGCCATCAACGAGCTGGCGCACGTGTATTCGGAGCTCAAGATCATGGGCGCGGGCCTCAAGTACATCGACATCGGCGGTGGCCTCGGCGTCGACTACGACGGCAGCGGCACCAACTTCGAATCGTCGATGAACTACACGCTCAACGAATACGCCAGCGACGTCGTGTACCGCATCAAGAGCGTGTGCGATGCCCGCGATGTGCCGCATCCGATGATCATCAGCGAATCGGGCCGCGCCATCGCCGCGCATCACAGCTTGCTGGTGTTCGATACCTTGGGCTCGTCCAAGCTGGACCAGTTCAAGATCACCGGCCGGCCGGAGGAGGATTACCACGGCTCGGAAGAAGTGCCGCAGCCGGTGCTGGATTTGTTCGACAGCTACCGGTCCGTGAACGAGCGCCGGCTGGTGGAGTGCTATCACGACGGCCTGCAGGCGCGCGAGCAGGTGCTGCAAATGTTCAATCTGGGCTATCTGAGCCTCGAGTTTCGCGGCCTGGCCGAGCGGCTGTTCTGGGCAACTTGCGCGAAAATTCGCGACTATTGCCGCAAGCTCGATCGAATCCCGGAGGAACTCGAAAACCTCGAGGACATGCTGAGCGATATCTACTTTTGCAATTTCTCGGTTTTCCAGTCGCTGCCGGATAGCTGGGCGATAGGCCAGGTTTTTCCCATCATGCCCATCCAGAGACTTAGCGAACGTCCGACCCGCAATGCCGTTCTGGCGGACATCACCTGCGATTCGGACGGCAAAATCGATCGCTTCGTGCATCCGCGAACCACCAAGCGCACCCTGGAGGTGCACGAGTTGATTCCGGGCGAGCCTTACTACCTCGCGACATTCCTGGTAGGTGCCTACCAGGAGACCTTGGGCGATCTGCACAATCTATTCGGCGATACTCACGTGGTTCACATCCGGCTGCAGGATGACGGCGGCTGGTGGATCGAAGAGGTCGTCAAGGGCGACACCGCCAACAAGGTACTCGAGTACATGGAGTATGACACCGACGAACTTTATCCCGCGATCTCGCGGGATTGCGAACGAGCCGTACAGGAAGGTCGGATGTCGCTGTCGGACGCGCAAGCCGTCAAACGATTCTATGAAAACGAACTCAACGGCTACGCGTATCTCGAGGTCGAGTAACACGATTCCTTTGGTCCAGGCGGCGTTTGCCAACAATAATCTCAAAGCGTAGCATCGACTTTTAGGTTGTTCCCCTAATCATTTACGGTGTGCGACCCAATGGTGCAGGCCTCGACGCAGCGACTCGCGCGAGTGTCTGAGTGTTGAAACCGCGTGCGGGCGGCCCGAGGTCTATGCACGCTTCAGTGGGATGTGTTGAATGACGACGATCTATGTTGGCAATCTGCCGTTCACCGCAACAGAAGACGAAGTGCGTGCGCTTTTCGAACGCCATGGCAAAGTCGAATCTGTCAAGCTCATCAACGACCGTGAAACGGGACGTCCCCGCGGATTCGCGTTCGTGGATATGCCGGCCGGTGAAGCTCAAAATGCAATCCAACAAACGAATGGATTCCAGATGGGTGGCCGGCCTCTGCGGGTAAATGAAGCCCAGGAACGCGCGCCTCGATCGAAACCCGGCGGTGGCGGCGGCGGTGGTGGTGGTGGGGGCGGCGGTCCGCGCCGCTGGTAGAGCTTGGGAGCCTGCGCAGGCTCCCCAAGGCTTCACCACATTTCCTTGAGCTGAGCGACGACGTCGACCGTCGCCGTATCGGCGGCTTTCAAGTCGTCCGCGCTGACGCTGGAGCGCACGGAAACCTTTTCCAATGTCTCCAACACCTTGTCGCTCATGAAGCGGCTCTTGGCGCCGTACACGTGGCCATCACCGTTTTTTGCCTGCTGAGTCACCTGGTATTTGAGCGGCGCACACAGATGCAGTTCGTTGCGGGCGCGGGTCATGGCGACATAAAGCAACCGTCTTTCTTCCTCGATCAGCTCAGGCTTGCCGGTCGAGAATTCCGACGGAAAGTTGCCGTCGGAAACGTTCAACACATACACGTTGTCCCACTCCTGGCCCTTGGCGGAGTGAATCGTGGATAAGATGACGTAGTCCTCGTCCTTCGAGGCACCCGCCGATTGGTCGCTCGAGGCCAGCGGCGGATCGAGCGTGAGCTCCGTGAGAAAACGCTCACGCGTGGCGTGCTGCACCGATAGATGCTCCAGCTGCTCGATGTCGCCCATGCGCGTCCAGGCAGATTCGTAGATGCTCTCGCAGCGCGGCTTGTACCAATCCTTGACCAGTCCCACTTGACCGGCCCAAGGAGTGGCCGGATCCGCCAGTTTTTCGTACAGGGCGCAGAAACGTTTCCAGTCCATTTTCACCGGCTGCGGCGCGTCGAAATCCGCGAGCGCTTTGACTTCGAAGCCGCGCGACTCGAAATGATCCAACGCCTGCTTGGCGTTGGCGGGGCCGAAGCCGGGATGCAATTTCAGCACCCGGAATCCCGCCACGGAGTTGCGCGGATTTTCGACCCAACGCAGCACCGACAGCATGTCCTTGACGTGCGCTGCTTCCAGGAACTTCAGGCCGCCGTATTTCACGAAGGGAATGTTTTTCTTGGCCAGCTCCACCTCGAGGACATCGCTGTGATGCGAACTGCGGAACAGGATCGCATGGCGCTTCAGGGAGCCGCCGATTTCCCGGGTGTGCAATATCTTGGCGGTGATGTATTCGGCCTGGCCCTGTGCATCGTCCAGCGCCACGTAGTAGGGCTTCTGTTTCGATTGGCGCAGGCCCAGCAGCGTCTTGCGATGCTGGCGAGGCCCATCGGCCATGAGGGCGTTGGCGGAGTCCAATACCTGCTGCGTGGAGCGATAGTTCTGCGCCAGCACCACGATGTCGGCCTTCGGCTTGTAGCGATCGGCGAATCCCAGGATGTTTTCCACAGCCGCGGCGCGGAAGGAATAAATGGCCTGCGCATCGTCACCCACCGCGGTGATACCCTTGCCGTCCGGCTTGAGCGCTTGAATGATCTCTCCCTGCAACGTGCTGGTGTCCTGGTATTCATCGACCAGCACATGGTCGAAATTCTTGGAAAGGCTCTGCGCCAGGGCGGGGGTTTGCATCATCACATGCCAGTAAAGCAGCAAATCATCGAAATCCAGCGACCGGAGCTTTTGCTTGCGGCCCACGTATTCGCGGTACAAGCGCGTCAGATCCGCCTCCCACTCCTTGCACCAGGGGAATTGCTCCTCCAGGGTTTGCTTGAGCGGCAACCGGGTATTGACCCGATACGAATAGATCGCGAGACAGGCATCCTTGCGCGGAAATCGCTTCTCCTTGCCCGAGAATCCCATCTCATGACGAATCACATCCATGAGGTCCGCGGCGTCGGAGCGATCCAGCACCGTGAAATTCGGATCGAGGCCCAGATGCTTGGCGTACAACCTGAGAATGCGGCCGCCCACGGAATGGAAGGTGCCCGCCCAGGTCAGGCGCGAGGTCACGCTGCGATCGCCAGCCTTGCCGCGGTCCGACATCACTTCCCCGACGATGTGTTGCGTGCGCTTGATCATTTCCTGCGCGGCGCGGCGCGTGAAGGTCAGCATGAGAATTCGCGCCGGATCGGTGCCGTTCACCACCAGATGTGCGGTGCGATGCGCCAGGGTATTGGTCTTGCCCGTGCCGGCGCCCGCCAGAATGAGCAACGGCCCGGCTGCGACGCCGCCATTCTCCGGGAGGACGGTGCCGAACGTGGCCGCGCGACGTTGCTGAGGATTCAGCGAGTCAAAGGCCGAGGGCTTGGCTTTCATCATAAGTTCGGTACTGTACGTATATCCAGACGACGGTGCAAATTTGGAAATCCTTAAGCAGCATCGCCCATCTGCCATAACCTGCGCGTAGAGGCAGATCACACACTCGGGTATCTTGAGCCTTCAAAACAAGGGCCAAACATGCGCAAACCCGTGGCCGTCGCCACCACCCAACAACACCGCGGCCGTGTGATCCAGGTCTCGACCGAACGGCTGCGCTATGCCAATGGACGAGAGTACGACATCGACTATGTGCGCCATCCAGGAGCCGCGGCCGTGGTCGCCGTGGACGACAGCCGTCGGGTTTGTCTGGTTCGACAGTACCGGCATGGTGTCGAAGATTTTCTGTGGGAGATTCCTGCCGGCAAGCTTGACTCGGGCGAGCCGCCCGAGATCTGTGCAGTACGCGAATTGAAGGAGGAAACGGGCGTGACGGCCCAGCGCTGGAATTCGCTCGGTTTATACATCCCAGCGCCGGGGATATTCACCGAGGTGATCCATCTCTATCTGGCTCGCAACCTTGCCGTTGGGGCGCCGAATCCGGATGCCGATGAGGAACTGGAGATCCGCTGGCTGCCTCTGGAGGAGGCCATTGCGCAAGTCCTTCAGGGCGCCCTGAATGACGGTAAAACCGCCATGGCCCTGTGGCGGGCGCAATACCAGCTGCAAATGTGACGGCGCACCGCTTTCCAGTGCTTTTGCCTTGACTTAACCGCTGCTTTGCCTAAAAAGGTAGGGTGAGCAGCGATAAATCAAAACCCAACCCAAAGCAGATCCCGGGATCCGGCGGCGCGCCGGAGTCGTCCTCGAAGGGCGGCGCGCCCGCTGAAAAAACCACGGGGCGGGTCAAATTCGACGACCGCGGCAATGCGGTTTGGGAATGGCAAATTGCCACCGGCGCCTTCGGCCGCGAGGTAACGACGCAACGGCTGCAAAAGCTCGAGCATCCTGCCCTCTCGATTTCCGACGAGAACGCGCTGCCCAACGCGGTCAGGCCGAATCCCTTGGGCGCGAAGAAGGGCTACGATCCCTACGACAGCGGTAAGCTGGGCAAGAAGCCAAGCCCTCCCGGAAAGAAGGATCTGCGCAAGCTGGGCGAGTGGCTGCAGCTGAAAAAGCAGGCAGATCTGAACAAGGACAAGGACGAGAAGTAAACTACGCCAGCGCGTGGCGCAGCTTGGCGGTGTGAGTCAAGCGATAGAACGTTCGCAGCTCGCGCACCATCGCCTCGATTCTTGCCACTCCCCGATGCACGAAACGCCGTTCGAGGCGCCGGCAGTACTGTGCCGCGAGAGAGTGCGCCGTCCGATAGCGTTCGTATTGATCAGGGTCGAGGCGGGAATCGAAGCGCACCCGATCGAAAAGGCGCGCATGAACCTGGGTGGGATATGAAGCCCCGTCTTGCTGGCTGCCCATCAAAAACACCGTAACGGCGTACTTGTCCACTTCCGCCTGGGTCTCGAGTTCCAGCAGCGACACCGGCAAATCGCTCTCGAGCCGCCAGGTCGAATAGACGAAATGGCTGACCCCTTCAAGCGCCGTGCAGTAGTCGGCCAGATTCTCCTCGGTCAACGCCCGGCGAGGATCGGCAGCTTCCAGCCGGCACAGCAGATCGGGATGCAGGTACAACGCGATACCTGCGCCGTCGGCGGTTTCGGCGAGCAGCAATTCCTCTTCCGCGTCATGCACCTCGTTATGCAGCTCGCAGCCGGCCACCGCACGCCGGTCCGTCACCAGGAAATCGTAGACATCGTGGCGTAGTTCCACATCGTACAAATCTTCCAACAGCATTTGCAGGCTGTGCAGCACCATGCTCAGTGCTCGAAACGCATGCCGGCGGCCACCGGTTGCACCCCCAGCTGTCGCAACAGGCCACGGGCGCGCGGGCTGCCCGTCTTCATCCATATTTCGTAGAGGCGCAAAATGTCGGCATCGGTGTGGCGGTAGGACGTCTCGCTCACTTCGTTGAGCGTGTCCACCAACCCTTGGAACTTCTGCGCCAGCTGCGCGTAAACAGCCGCCACGACGCGTCCCGAGAGGGAGCGCTGCAGGGTGTCCGCCAGGGAGCTGTAGGCGTTGCCGCCCATGGCGATGTGATAGTCGATGTCGATCAATTTGCGTGCGAAGCTGCGCGCGAAGAATCCGGCGACAAACAGCGAAACATCGCCCAGGCGCTGCAGGCCGCGCTGCCGCGCGCCGGCGTTCGGGGCTTCCAGCGCGTCGGCCAACATGTGCGCCAGCGGCCTTATTCGCAGCCCGTCGGGCGTGCGCTCGTACAACGCATCGGCCCGCGAGAACATCGTCAGCAGGTTGACCACGTATTGTTCGGCCTGCTCGTCGATATCGAGATGTTGATGTTCGCTCGCGGTGTGAAACGCGTCACGAAAGAATTCGCGCAACGAACTTACCGCAACCAATGGTCCCGCAGTCAGCACTTGCATTTGGGATCCTTTTCAGCCGATACCATCTTATCGACTACGCTACGCGCAAGTGAATCGAAAAAGCGCGAACCAGCGTCAGAAAATGCCTATATTTCCAGTATTTTCCTCATCAGCAGTCGGTCGCGTAGGCTGCTAAACGCCGCGTGCATCCATTTGGTGCTACTCAATTTCAGCGAGCGTCGAAATGATGCGCGGCGGCGGCGGCAACTGCGCCGGCCACTCGCGTCCGCCGCGATTGAGCCAGGCGGCCTGCATGCCGGCTTGCATCGCGCCGACAACGTCCGCAAGAGGATCGTCGCCGATGTGCAGCACCTGCCGCGCCGTGACGCCGGCCGCTGCAAGCAAGCTCGAAAAGATGCGCGCGTCCGGCTTGGCCACGCCCGCGGTGATGGCGGTGATGTGCCCCTCGAACAAATGCGCGATGCCGCAGCGGCCGAGATCGGCATTGCCGTTGCTCAGCGCGTACAAGCGATAGCGACGGCTCAAACGCTCGAGCGACGCCGCGACCTCGTCATACAGCTCGACGCGGTTGCGCTGTGCGTAAAACACTTCGAACGCGGCATCGGCATGTGCTCGCGGATGCCCCGCAGCGGCGAACAGTTCCTCGAGCGCTCGATGGCGCAGAAAGGTCATGTCGTGATTGCGCTCCGGAAACTGCTCCGCGACGCGAACCCGCATGGCGCGCAGCGTTTCGCGCGAGTGCCCACTCATTACGTCCGGATGGCGCTCATCGAGCCAAGCCAGCATGGCGGCCTCGGCGGCGAGCATCACGGGCTCGACCGCCCACAATGTATCGTCCAGATCGAAACTCAATACCGAAGGGTGGGTCATGGCCTGCTAGAATTTACGCAATGACTGAAGATCAAGCCAGCGGCGGCGCGTTGCTCATCATCGGCAGCAAGAACTATTCCAGCTGGTCGCTGCGTCCCTGGCTATTCTTGCGCAAGGTCGGTTTCCGGTTCCGCGAACAGATCATCCAATTCGATGAGCCCGACTATCAGGCGCAAATCGCCGCCGTTTCTCCGTCGCGGCGCGTTCCCGTGCTGATCGACGGCGGCGCGATAATCTGGGATTCCCTCGCGATTTGCGAGTATGCCGCGGAAGCCGGCGGCAAGGGGCTGCCGCCGGACCGCAAGGCGCGCGCGCTGGCGCGTTCCCTGGCCGCCGAGATGCATTCCAGTTTCCAAGCGCTGCGCAACGAATGCCCCATGAACGCCCGCGCGCGAAATCGGCGCGTGACCTTGACGCCGCAACTCGAGGCGGATATCGGGCGCGTCGATGCGCTTTGGTCGGGTTGCCGTAAGGAATACGGGGGCAATTGGCTGCTGGGGGAATTCAGCATTGCCGACGCGATGTTCGCGCCCGTGTGTCTGCGCTTTCAAACCTACGGCGCGCGCTTAAGCCCCGCGGCGCAATCGTATCTCGAGCAGTCGCTCGAGGATCCGGTGCTTCGCGAGTGGCAGGAAGCGGCCTCGCGGGAAGGCCACCCGTTGCCCGAAGTCGATCGCGTCGGGAGCCCGTAGAGTACAATCTCGCCGTACCTCCCTTAAGAGAGCAACACATGTCCGCCGAACGCAATGCCGCAGCCTGCATCTTTCTGTGCCTATCGAGCGTGTCAGCGAGCTTGGGCTTGGCCGCTTCGCCTGCGGCGCCGGCGCCGCCCGCCACGCCCTTCAGTATTCGAGACTTGGTGCGCATGGAGAGGATCTCCGATGTTGCGGTCGCGCCGGACGGCAAGCACGTGATCTACACGCAGCGCTCCACGGACATGGATGCCAATAAGGGCAGGACCAGCTTGTGGATGCTCGACCTGGGGAAGCGGGGCGGCACTGCCATACGGCTCACCGACGGCCCGTCGAACTCGGGCTCTGCCGAGTGGAGCAAGGACGGCAAGTTTATTTATTTTCTCTCCAACCGCAGCGGCAGCAATCAGGTATGGCGCCTCGACTCGAGCGGCAGCACGCACTTCGATACGCCGACCGATTCCGTGCAAGTCACGAACCTGCCGCTGGATGTCGGCAGCTTTCGCGTTTCGCCGCAGGGCGATCGGATCCTGGTGAGTCTCGAGGTGTTTCTGAATTGCGCCGATCTGGCCTGCACCAAACAGCGTCTCGATACGCTGGCGCATGAGAAGGCCACCGGCATGCTGCACAGTCAACTCTTCATCAGGCATTGGGATACCTGGAGCAACGGCACGCTCTCCCAGGTCTTTGCAATCAGGCTGGATGAGGGCGTGGCGCGTGGCTCACCGGTGAACTTGACCGGCGGCATCGGCGATGTGCCTGCCAAGCCTTTCGGCGGCCGCGAGGATTACGCCTTCAGCCCGGACGGCTCTCTTGTGGCGTTTTCGGTCCGCGCCTCAGTGGGCGAGGCCTGGTCGACCAATTTTGACATCTACGAAGTCGCAGCGGATGGCGCGTCCCTGCCGCGCAATTTGACCGCCGAGAATCCGGCCTGGGACGGGCAGCCCGCTTTCTCTCCCGACGGCACGACACTGGCATACCTGGCGATGGACCGGCCGGTGATGGAGTCCGATCGATTCCACCTGGTGCTTTTGAATCTCAAGTCAGGGGTCAAGCGCCCATTGACGCAAAACTGGGATCGCTCTATTCAGAGCTTTGCGTGGGCGCCGGATGGCAAGACGCTGTTTGCCACCGCCGATCATTTGGGGCAACGCCCGCTGTGGGCCATCGACGCCGCCAGCGGCAGAGCGTCGGCCGTCACCGGAGCCGGCGAGGTCGAAGGGTTCAGCGTCGGCGCAGCGAAAGTGCTATATGCCGCCAGCAGCCTGGGGAATCCCGCGGATCTGTACTCGGTGGGATTCAGCGGCGGCAAACCCGCGCAATTGACTCGTCTTAACCAGGCGCTGCAGGCGCAGCGCAAATTCGGCGAATACGAACAGTTCAGTTTTCCCGGCTGGAACAACGAGAATGTCTTCGGCTACGTGGTCAAACCGGTGGATTTCAAACCAGACCAAAAGTATCCGCTGGCATTTCTGATTCACGGTGGTCCGCAGGGAAGCTTCGGCAATGCCTGGAGCTGGCGTTGGAATCCGCAAGTATTCGCCGGCGCGCGCTACGGCGTGGTGATGATCGATTTTCACGGCTCCACGGGCTACGGACAGGCATTCACCGATTCCATCAGCGGCGACTGGGGCGGTAAGCCGCTTCAAGATCTGCAGATCGGGCTCAAGGAGGCGCTGAAAGCCAATCCTTGGCTGGACAGCGATCGCATGTGCGCGCTGGGCGGCTCCTACGGCGGATTCATGATCAATTGGATCGCAGGCCAATGGCCGAACGGATTCAAGTGCTTGGTCAGCCACGACGGGATCTTCGACAACCGCACCATGTATTACTCGACCGAAGAACTGTGGTTTCCCGAGCACGAGTTCTCCGGACCCGAATATCAGAACCCATCCGCCTACGCCAAGTTCAACCCGGTCGACCATGTGTCCCAGTGGAAAGCGCCGATGCTGGTGATTCACGGCGGGCTCGACTATCGCGTGCCGGACTCGCAGGGAATATCGGTGTTCACCGCCCTACAGCGGCGCGGTATTCCCAGCGAGCTGCTGTACTTTCCGAACGAGAATCATTGGGTCCTGAAGCCGGCCGACAGCATCCAGTGGTACGACACCGTGCTCGAATGGGTGGGCCGCTGGACGCATCCTTGAACTAGTGTTCCTCGCCGCGCCAGGCCGCGGGATAATTCGCGCCGAGTTGCATTATCCGGTGCAGCAGTTCGCCGTAATTCATGCCGGCCTTGAGCGCCGATGCGGAGAAGTCCTCCGCGGCCGAGATATTGGGATTGGCGTTCGCTTCAAGAACGAACAGTGTGCCGTCGGGTCTCAGGCGAAAATCCATGCGGGCGTAACCGGTCAAGTGCAATGCCCGGAATATGCGCTTGGTCAGTTGCTCCAGTCTCGCGACCGTCCCGTCGGGTAGTTCCGCGGCGGCGGCCGTCGTGATGCCGTATTTCTTCTGATAACCCCGGTCCCACTTCACCTTGCGCGTGGCGATCGCCGGCAGATTCTCCGGCAGGGAGCCGAATGTCATTTCCCACACCGGCAGCACCTTGAGGCGATCATTGCCCAGGACGCCCACGTAGAGTTCACGGCCCTCGATGTATTCCTCGACCAGCGCGTCGGAGTGCGTTTGCTCATGAATGAATGCGATGCGTTCCGCGAGCTGTTTTTCATCCGCCACGACCGAGGCTTGCGCTATCCCCAAGGATGCATCCTCGGTCGAGGACTTCACGAACAGCGGGAAACGCAATTTCTTCGGAATTCGCGCCTTCTTGCCGCGCGGAAACACCATGAATTGCGGAGTCGGCACGCGGTGATAGGACAGCAATTGTTTCGACAGCACCTTGTCGCGCGACAGCAGCATGCCGCGCGGATTGCAGCCGGTGTAGGGCTGGTGCATGAGCTCCAGGAATGCCACCACGTGCTGATCGTAGGTGACGATGCCGTCGAATTCCTCGAGCAGGTTGAACACGATGTCGGGCCGCCATTCGGTGATGGCGCGGCGCAGCTCCGACAGGCTGTCGCTCAATCCCAGCGGCATCACCTCGTGTCCGGCATCCTTCAAATGCGAGATCACATCGAATTCGGTGCGCCATTCCTCGATTTCTTTCTGAGTGGAGCCCTTCAACGAATCCGGCGGCACCAGCGTCTCATGCATCAACACCAGGGCGCGCACCTTCTTCACAGTGCAACCCGCGGCAGCTTGCGTTCCTCGTAGGATTCGGCCAGACGTGCGACCACCCACAACAGCTGGCCCTTGAGCTCGCGTCGCGAGCCGCGCACGTATAAATTCAGGCTTGCGCAGCGCTCGATCATCAGGCGCAACACCTGGTGCACCAGGTATTCGCTGAATGCGCCGGAGCGCAAGATATCCCTGCGCAGCGTGACGCGCATCTCGCGCAGCACGCTGGCGGCCTTGGGCGTGGCGCGGTTGCGGGGCGCCGCGGTGAACACCTTGAGCAACATCTCGTCCGCGCCGGTGCGTCGCGGCAATCGATAGTGCGCCAGCTTCTTTTCATAGTGCTCACGCAAGGTGCTGGTCTCGTGCGTGACATCCTCGACCGTGCTGCGGTCCGACACGGCCGGCTTTTGATCGCCGATCAAGCCGGCCAGTTGCTCGATGAACTGCAGCTTGTGATAGGCAGGCCAGCCGGCATATTCGCGGCGCCAGGCGGAATGCGGTTTGAGCCACACGGCGAAGGTCTCGGCGAAGTCCTCCGTCGGATGCGCTTGAGCATACCAAGCGCCCAGATGCTGCACGAATCGGCGGCTGCCCGGCCGAGGCCGATAGGTATCGGGATAGGGAAGCGATGCCGGCCCAAACACCGTGCGCCACGATTTCAAGCGCCGCAGACGGTAGGCCGAATCGATGGCATGCCCCGCCTCGTGACGCAAAATGCGCATCAGCCAGTTGCGATTACCGCCTTCCACTTCGCGCATGAAGCGCCGCTCGAGGCCGATCAGCCGCTTATGCGCCAGATAGAAGGGAATGGCGATGCCTGGAATTCCATCCGGCGAAAACCATTCCTGCGCCAGCCAGCAATGCGGCCGAAAGCGGATGCCGCGCATCGACAATTCTTTGTACAGCCGCTCGATCGCCTGTTGCAGTTCGGTGCCTTGAACGCTCAACTTCAAGTCGCAGAAACGCAGGCTGAGCAGCTGATCGTCGGACAACCGTTCCCAGGCAACGCTTCGTGGCCGAATGCGTCGCTTAAGGCTACTCAAGGGGTTCCCATCTCGAGTTCTTCGGCGAGTTGCTCCTCGTCCGCTTCCGTCATGGGTGCAATGACGCGCCGCGCCTCCAGCCCGGCGAAGTCGAACAGGGCCGGGTCCGCGAGCTGGGAACCTGCGACGTTTCGAATGCTGGAGAAGATGGCCTCGATGCGCCCCGGGTACTTCAGTTCCCATTCGCGCAGCATGTTTTTCACGGCGGTGCGCTGCATGTTGGGTTGCGACCCGCACAGCGTGCACGGAATGATGGGGAAATCGCGCGATTTTGCGTAGCGCGCGATCTGCCGTTCGGGCACGTAGCAAAGCGGCCGGATCACGACGTGACGGCGGTCTTGGCTCAAGAGCTTTGGCGGCATTGCCTTGAGCTTGCCGCCGAAGAACATGTTCAGAAACAGGGTCTCGACGATGTCGTCGCGATGATGGCCGAGAGCGATCTTGTGGATGCCGTTCTCCGCGGCGAATCGGTACAGGGCGCCGCGCCGCAGGCGGGAGCACAGCCCGCACAGGGTTTTTCCTTCCGGGATCACGCGCTTCACCACCGCGTAAGTGTTCTGCTCGATGATGCGGAAGCGCACGCCGAGATCCGCAAGATACTTCGGCAGAACGTCGGCCGGAAATCCGGGCTGTTTCTGATCGAGATTGACCGCGGTGATTTCAAAGCTCACCGGCGCGCTGCGTTGCAGGCTCAAGAGCACGTCGAGCAAGGTATAGGAATCCTTGCCGCCGGACAGGCACACCATGACATGATCGCCGTCGGCGATCATCCGATAGTCGGCGATGGCCTTGCCCACCGAGCCACGCAAACCGGCCTGCAATTTATTGAATGTGCTGCTCACGGTGCCTCGAGATACTTGGCTTCCAAGTATCTTAGGTAGGCGGCCGCCGTCAAAGGCTTGCCGGTCGCCTGCTTGATGAGTTCCTGCACCGGCAGGCGTGCGCCGATGCCGTGCACGTTGTCGCGCAGCCAATCCATCACGCCGCCGAAGTGGCCGGCTGCGATTTCCCCGTCGAGCGCCGGGTGCGCTGCCCGCATGGCCTCGTAAAGTTGCCCGGCGATGACCGCCCCCAGGGCGTAAGAGGGAAAATATCCAAAATGCCCCACGGCCCAGTGAATATCCTGCAGACAACCTTCGACATCATTTGCCGGACGGATGTTCAAGCGCTGCTCGAGATTGGCGTTCCAGGCTTCCGGCAGATCGGCCACCGGCAGCGAGCCCTCGAGCATTTTCTTCTCCAGCTCGTAGCGCAGCATGATGTGCACCGGATAGGTCAACTCGTCGGCGTCCATGCGAATACAGCTGCGGCGCACGCGGATCAACAGACGATACAGATTGCCTTCCTCCCACTCGGGCCCGGTAACCTGCAAATATTTCTCGAGCAGCGGCCGCAGGTACTTCACGAATGCCCGGCTGCGGCACAGATTCATCTCGAACAGCAGCGACTGGCTCTCCTCGAGTGCCAGACCCCGGTCCCGCCCCACGGGCTGATCGCGCCACTTCAGCGGCAATCCTAAGTCGTACATGGCATGCCCGGTCTCGTGCACCGCCCCCAGCAGTCCCGAGAAGGGATCGATCGAATCGAACCGGGTGGTCACTCGAATATCCCCGGGCACCCCTTCGGTGAAAGGATGCTCGCTCTCATCGAGACGTCCGCGATCAAAGGGAAACCCCAAGGTCTTGAGCACATCCATCGCCAGCGAGCGTTGACGTGCAACGGTGAACTTGCCCGTCAGCGGCACCGGCGCGTGCGCCGCCTGGACTTCGATGGCCTGATTGATGAGGCCGGGAAGCTTGCGCGACAAAGCCTTGAAGATGGTATCGATGTCGGCCACGGAAATACCGGGCGTGTAGCCGTCGACCAGCGCATCGTAAGGCGCGAGACCGCGGGCCTGTCCCAAAAGCGCGGCCTTGTCGCGCACCAGATGCACGACTTCTTCCAAATGGGGCGCGAGCAATTTGAAATCATTCGCCTTCTTGGCTTCGACCCAGAAGACCTCTGCGCGCGCCGTGGCCTTGGCAAGACGGGAGATGAGCGAAGGAGGTGTCGCGATGGCGTGGTCGCGTTGCCGGCGCATTTCACGCAAATTGGCCAGCGGCCAATCCTCCAATTGCGAGGCGCCCGCTTCAGCTCGCTCGAGCAGCCGCGCGACTTTGGGCGTCGTCAGCAAGGCATGATGCTCAGTCTCGAGCGCCGCCAATTGTTCGCCGCGCACATCGGCACTGCCGCGGGGCATCATGACCGCGGCATCCCAGCGCAGCAGCGACAATGCGCCGCGAAACGCATGCAAGCGGCGAAACTCTTGTTCCAATTGCTCGTACGGCGAGGCGGCCATGAGAACCTTAGCGCGCGCGGCGCTCTTGTTTGAGGCGCGAGTTTAGCAGACCCTGGGGCCGGCCATTCGGCCTCTGAAGGTAAAATCCGAGCCAATTCAACTAGTTACTTAGACCCATGCAAAGAGAATGAGCCGTTCTGCTGAAACGGCAGATCGTGCAAAAACGGCAGGTCGAGGCTGGCCGAGCCGGTCAACACATAGTCTATCGAGTCCGCATGCTGATTTGCCTTGTCCTGCAACTTGAGCAGCGCAAGCGCGATATTGGCGGTGATGGTCATGTCGAATTCGGATTCGCCGAAGGCCGGCACCGTGATGGCGTGATCGCTGACGCCGGTGGCAATCTGTTCCCCGCTCACATTCAGTTCCACATGCAAGCCGTGCACCGGCAGGGCCCGATCATTGGGATTTTGAATATTGAGTTTCACGGCGAATTTTTGCTGCAAAAGATTGCCGCCGCGCATGTCGACGCTGACTACCGTGACGTTTGGCCTTGTGAACTTGGGTGCGCAGCCGCTCAAGATCAGCGCCGCCGCCACGCCGACCCACCCGATCGGGCGCAACAATGTCTTGGACAGCCGTGGCAACATATCGAAATGATACCGATTTTCGCGGCCCAGGCTTTGGCCATCATGGGCCTGCTGGCCACTGTTGGCTTGAGCGATGCCCCTGCCCCTGCGGGCGCCGCGCCCGCGAAGGGTGCGCCGGTAAAGGGCACCCCGACCGCCTGCCTCGCATCCGGCGACGGCTATCTGCGGGCCAAGATAGCCGGGGCGGTCGACGCGCTCATCGATTGGCCCAATTCCGGAACGCGCTGCGAAGGCGAGTCGCGCGACAACCCGCCTGGCGTGCGCTTGAGTTTTCAGCGCCCGTCCGCTGCCGCCCCCAATCTGTTGCTGGTCTTCGGCCTGACCGGTGTCCGCGCAGGTCAACCGGCCCGCGAGGTGAAGACCAATTTGACGCTCATCGTGCAGGGCACGAATCGCATTTACGGCACGCTCGGCGATGCCCGCTGTACGGTCGATTCTCTCACCCAGAGGCCGCTCGGCACCCCTCACTCCTACCGCATCGAGGCGCGCGGGTTCTGTACGCAGCCGGCGCACGCGATACGCGGCAAGGGCGACGTGCTGGTCAGCACCTTCGAATTCGCGGGGCCGGTGACCTACGACGAATCCGATGCCCGGCATTAGGGAGCCGCAGGGCTTTCGCGCGATGCTTCCGAGGTGCTTCCTTGTCTTCTGTCTATGGGCCTGCGCAGCGCCGGCGCCGGCCGGCATCCCGGCATACACATTCGACATCGTGCACACCTACCCGCACGATTCCACCGCTTTCACGGAAGGGCTCTTTTACTTGAATGGATTTCTCTATGAGAGCACGGGGCTCGAGCAACATTCGACCATTCGCAAGGTACGGCTCGAATCCGGACAGGTCATTCAAAAAATTGATATCCCTCCGCAGTATTTCGGCGAAGGCATCGTCAACTGGAAGAATCAGCTCGTCAGCCTCACCTGGAAATCCCAGGTGGGATTCGTGTTCGATCTCGCGACGTTCAAGCAGCAAAAGCAGTTCGGCTACCAGGGCGAGGGATGGGCGCTCACGCAGGATGGCAAGCAAATCATCATGAGCGATGGGACCTCCGAGCTGCGCTTCTTCAATCCGGGCACGCTCAAGGAAACCTCCCGAATCACTGTCACGCTCGCCGGCAAACCCTTGCGCAACGTCAATGAATTGGAATGGGTCAAGGGCGAAATCTATGCAAACGTATGGCAGACCAACTGGATCGTGCGCATCCAGCCGCACACCGGCGAAGTGGTCGGCCTCATCGATCTGACCGGGCTCCTTCCCCGGCCGGACTTCATCGCCGGCCAGACCGACGTGCTGAATGGCATCGCCTATGATGCCCGGAGCGACCGGCTGTTCGTGACCGGAAAGAATTGGCCGAAGCTCTTTGAGATTCGCCTGCGCCGTGTCGGCGACTGGGATCCATCCGCCCACTGAGCCCGAGCGCAGACTCGGGGCGGGGTTGTTGCGCCCACGATACATGGGACTTTCGGCCCATTGCGCATAGCTCGGCCAGTGCTGAAATTAGCCACCGTAGAACCTGCCAATATGCCGACGAATCGCGGAGTAAGGACATGAAGCGAATTCTATTGAGTTGCGTGGCGGGCAGCGCCGCGCTGATCGGAGCCGGCGCGCCGGCCGCAGACGATACCGGTGCCTGGTACGTGAGCCCCATGGTTCAGTACACCTTCCTGGACACCAAGCGCATCTCGAACGACAACACCGGATATCAGCTGGGTCTGGGCTACAACTTCGCGCCCGGCTGGGCGGCGGAAATCAACGGCAGCATCGGCAGCTTCAAGATCCCCAACAGCGGCGCCAGCCAGCAGCTCGATGCCTATACTCTGGATGTGCTGTACAAGTTCCTGCCGGACTCGACGTTTAGGCCCTATTTACTGGCGGGCGTCGGCGGGATAACCGATCGCATCGCCGGCGGCTTGGAAGATCATCAGGCGGGAGTGGCCGAGGCCGGTGGCGGTGTGTGGGTTGGACTGGGACCCCAAACGGGCTCGACGCGCTTCGCGTTGCGCGCGGAAGCCAAGTACCGCATCGAGTTTCTCGGCGAGAACGCTTATGCCCCGAGGGAGCCCGGGGATGTCGTGGTTAGCGCAGGCCTGTTGTTCATGTTCGGCGCACCGGTGGCCGCGACCGCCATTGTTGCGCCGCCACCA
>DASXNX010000223.1:0-36973 GCA_036494725.1 Steroidobacteraceae bacterium | reverse complement strand
TTCTGTTAAGAATTGTGAATTCGAGCAACGGGGGCACAAGCCGCCGCCGGCTGTGCCACAGTATGGGCTGCCCAATATGCCAAACTCCTCTGCACCATCGGTCGATTCGAGCGCAACGCGCGAGGCGCGCGTTCTGCTGGTGGATGACGATCGCGAGCTTTGTTTGATGCTCTGCGAATATCTGGCGGCGGAGCACTTCGAGGTGCGCAGCGTCCACGACGGCGGCGACGCCCTCGCCGAATTGCAGGCCAACGAATTTGAGATTGTGATTCTCGATGTGATGCTGCCCAGCGTCGGCGGCTTCGATGTGCTGCGCAAGCTGGGTGCTTCCTATTCCACGCCGATATTGATGCTCACGGCGCGCGGCGACGATGTGGACCGGATCGTCGGCCTTGAGCTGGGCGCGGACGACTACTTGAGCAAACCCTTCAATCCGCGCGAACTGGTGGCGCGGATTCGCGCAATCCTGCGCCGCGCCAATCAAAGGGGCGCGCGCGGCAATACGCCCGACGAGCTGGCCGTAGGCCACATCACCTTGAACGCCGGCACCCGGCAAGTCCATGTGGCGGGCAAACTGGCGCCGCTCACCGGCGCCGAATTTCGAGTGCTCGAATTGCTCATGCGCTCGGCGGGCCAGGTCATATCGCGGGAGTCGATGACGGAACAAGCCCTGGGGCGCAAGCTCGCCGCTTACGATCGCAGTATCGACACCCATATAAGCAACTTGCGCCGCAAGCTCGAGCTCGAGGCCGGCCGGAATCCGGAGATCAAGAACGTCCGCGGCTCCGGCTACACTCTCACCCTGGCGCATGCATAGCCTGTTCATCAGAATTTTCGTGCTGTTCTGGCTTGCGATGGCGCTCATCGTCGGCAGCAGCATTGCCACCACCTTCACCATTACCGCCCGCGAATACGACCCCGCGGAACTACAGCGGCGTCCGTCCGTGGCCATACAGGCATCCGAGACCCTCGCACGCGGCGGCCTCAGCGCCCTGCAGAACTGGCTGAGCGCCAACAAGAACTCCGCCGGTGACCGCGAACTTTTTATCGTGGGCCCCGATGGGCAGGACATCCTGGGCAGGCATTTGCCGGATGGCGCTTTGCGGCGGCTCGAAAACATCAATCGCGAAGGCTTCCCGCGAAACTTCCGCCCGTCGCACGCGGCGCCGCAAATCGTCGCCGCCGACGGTTCGACCTACACCGTGCTCTCGATTCCACGGCGGCCCAGCATCTTCGGCGCGCTCAGCCTGCCCGCAATATCGCTGACCATTCTCGGCATCGCGCTGGTGGTCAGCGCGCTCACGAGCTGGTGGCTGGCGGACCATCTCACCGCTCCCATTCGCCGCATTCAAGAAGGAGCGCGCGCGCTCGCCTCGGAAAATCTCCACGTGCGCGTCAGCGCGGGTCTCGAGGGGCGCAAGGATGAGCTGGCTGTGCTGGCGCGTGACTTCGATTGGATGGCGGACAGGCTTCGCGCCAATCGCGATGCGACCACGCAATTGCTGCGCGACATCTCGCATGAGCTGCGTTCGCCTCTGGCCAGAATGCGCGTCGCGCTCGGCCTGGCGCGTCAGCCACCGGCCGATATCACGTTGCAGCTGGACCGCCTCGAGCGGGAAATCGAGCGTCTCGACAGCATGATCAGCCAGGTACTCAAGCTCGCGCGCCTGCAAGGCACCAAAGACTTGATGGAACGCGAAGCATTCGATCTCGACGAAGTCATCGAGGAAGTCGTGCGCGACGCCAACTTCGAGGGTGCCGCGAAGAATGCTCAAGTGAACCTGCAAGGCACGGCGCATACAGCGATACTCGGCAATCGCGAACTGCTGCGCAGCGCCATTGAAAATGTATTGCGCAACGCGGTGCGCTATAGCCCGCAGGACTCGCGAATCGACGTCTCGGTCGCCCGCCCGGATTCCGCGGTGGAGATCGATGTGCGCGATCGCGGGCCCGGCGTGCCCAACGCCGATCTTGCGCGGATTTTTGAGCCGTTTTACCGGGTCGCCGAGTCGCGCGACCGGGACAGCGGCGGCGAAGGCATCGGCCTTGCGATTACTTCCCACGTGATGAAGGCGCACGGAGGCAGCGCTTCGGCCGCCAATGCCGCCGGCGGCGGCCTGGAAGTCCGACTTAGCTTGCCCAAGGCAGCCATCGCTGTTTAGATTGAGGCCATGAGCCTCTTTCAAGAAGCCTGCAAGTACATTCCGGGCGGCGTCAACTCGCCGGTGCGCGCCTTTCGCGGCGTCGGCGGCGAGCCGATTTTCTTCAAACGGGCCAAGGGCGCCTATGCCTATGCAGCCGATGAGCGGCGCTTCATCGATTATGTAGGTTCGTGGGGACCGATGATCTTGGGTCATGCACACCCCCGCGTGATTACGGCGGTCCAAGAAGTCGCCGCGGATGGTTTGAGCTTCGGTGCCCCGACCGAGCTGGAAACGCAGCTTGCGCGGCGCGTGATCGAGCTCATGCCCAGCATCGAAATGGTCCGCTTCGTCAGCTCCGGCACCGAAGCGACCATGAGCGCCATCCGGCTGGCCCGGGGCTTTACCGGGCGCGATACGATCGTGAAGTTCGAGGGCTGCTATCACGGGCATTCCGATTCGCTCCTGATCAAGGCGGGCTCGGGTGCGCTGACGCTGGGCGTCCCCACCTCTCCCGGGGTGCCGAAATCGCTCGCCAGTCACACCGTGACGCTGAACTACAATGACAGCGATGGAGTGCGCGACGCATTCAGGCAGATCGGCGCAAAAGTGGCCTGCGTCATCGTCGAGCCGGTGGCCGGCAACATGAACTGTGTGCTGCCGGCGGCGGATTTTCTGCAGACCTTGCGCCGCGAGTGTGATCAGGCGGGTGCGCTGTTGATATTCGATGAGGTGATGACCGGCTTTCGCGTCGCCTTGGGAGGTGCGCAAGCGCTCTACGGAGTGCGTCCGGATCTCACCACCTTGGGTAAGATCATCGGCGGCGGCATGCCGGTCGGCGCGTTCGGCGGCCGGCGCGACATCATGCAGCAGCTCGCTCCCCTCGGGCCGGTGTACCAGGCCGGAACACTCTCCGGAAATCCCGTGGCGATGATCGCCGGCCTCACCACGCTGGAGCTCATCGGCGAGCCGGGATTTCACGAGCGGTTGGGCGTGATGACCGACGCGCTGACAGCACAGATCGCGTCAGCCGCGGCCGGCGCCGGCATCGCGCTGGCCACCAATCATGTCTGCGGCATGTTCGGCTTGTTCTTCACCGCCGAACCTCGGGTCGATACCTTCGGCAAGGTCATGGCATGCGATGTCGCGCGCTTCAAGCGATTTTTTCACGGCATGCTGGCCGAAGGAATCTATTTCGCGCCATCGGCCTTCGAGGCGGGATTCCTGTCGGCGGCGCACACGCCAGGCGACATCGAGGCGACCGCGGCCGCCGCCGCGCGGGTCTTCGCTTTGCTTAGCGCCTGATGCGCGCCTTCACCTGGTTTTTTGGCGCGATTCTGCTCGCCGGACTCGCCGGCGCGCTGCTCGCCTACCCCGCGTACGAAGCGACATTGAGCTTCGCGAATTGGCAGTTTCACCGGGTCGCGAGCCGGGTCGCCATGCTGCTGCTGCTCATTGAACTGGTCTGGGTGTGCCGTCATTTGCGCCTCACGGCCGCGTGCGATTTCGGCTACGGCTTGCCGTGGCGCAGATTCATCAAGGTCAGCTTGATCTGGGGTGTGCTGGGCGCGGTCAGCGCCGGCGTGGGCGCGTGGTTCCTGTTGTCCACGCATCTGCGCATCATGGATCCTCATTTCACGCCGAGTGTGCTGTCCTTCGCGCATATCTTCGCGGTGGGCTTGGGTTCCGGTGTTGCGGTCGCGCTCCTCGAGGAGACCGTGATGCGCGGCGCCATGCACACCGCCATCGAACGCGAATCGGGAGCTTGGACCGCCGCTTTGCTGACGGCCCCCCTGTTCGCCGCGCTGCATTTCTTTGCGAAGGCGCGAATTGCGCCGGAGGATATTTACTGGGGCAGCGGATTCGACCTGTTGCTGCGCTCCTTCGCGCCCTGGGGACATCCATCCCTGGTGTTCGACTCGTTTCTTTCCTGGCTGGCCGTGGGACTGATCTTGAGCTTGACGCGCGTGCTCACCGGCAATATTGCCGTGGCAATCGGATTGCATGCGGGTTGGGTGGTGGTGCTGCGCATGCTTCAGGAAGCAACCATCGGCGGCAACGCGCCGGCCTATGCATTTTGGGTGGGCCGTTTCGACGGTTTGCTGGGATATTGGCTGGTGCCCTGGGCTATTTGCATCGCGACCGCACTATGGATAACGCGTGCTCTGTGGATTCCGTCGGCACGTAGGAGCCCTCCTACACCGTCTTAATGAATCTCAAGAATTCTTGAACTATCTTGACACTTTTCGAGTCAGCGTCGGTGACTGACGCCTGTAGATTAGAGTCATGCGTTCTGCGAATCATTCGTCATTGTCGGGCAATGCGAATCGCGAGTTCGATATCGCAGGCCAAGAACTGCGCGAGGGTCGGCTGGCCGAGGCCGTCAACGTGCTCAGCCGGGCCTCGAAAGCGGATCCCTCCAACGTCGACTTGCTGGTGCGTCTTGGTATCGCCTACCGCGCCGCCGATCGGCTCGACGCGGCGCGCTATGTACTCGAACGTGCGGTACGGCTTGCCGCCGGCCGCCACGCGGTTGCCCGACTGACTCTGGCAAACGTGCTGGAACTCGATCAGCGCCCCGACCTCGCGCTGATGCAATATCTTCTAGGACTGCACGAAGCCAGGGCTGCCGGACGCTCGAGCGGCGACAGCGAGCCGGATTTGGCATCGCTCCTGGACCGGGCGGCGCGTTATGTGGCGACCGGCCGGCGCGCCTGGTTCGAGCGCGCACTGCAAAACACCGTACACGGCGCGGTGCACTGCAGCCGCCGCATCCAGCAGGCGCTGGCAATGTACTTGGAGGGACGCGCGCCCAATATCGCCGATCGGCGCCAGCGGCCCGGCCCCTTGCATGTGCCGGATATCAAGACCGGTTGTTTCCTCGATCGCGCGTGCTTCCCATGGCTGGATCGCGCCGCCGCCCTGATCGCGCCCTGCGCCGGCGAAATGGATGCCTGCATCGCGGCGGCGGGCGCCGCGCAGGTCAGCGTGTATCAGCGCGGCGTGCTGCAGTATCACGCTCGGCAACACGCCCCGCGATTGCTGCGCGCGCTGGCCGAACTGCCGCTCGCACAGATATCCCATGAGGCACCTGATGTCGAGATCTTCGCGCTGGGCGCCAAGGCCCGCATGCCGCTTCAGTATGGGCGCGCGAATTCGCGCTGCCGCGTAATCATCAATTGCGCCGACGGCGGCGCACTGCAAGTGACGGTGGGCGGTGAAACGCGCGCGCTCGAGGCAGGACAGAGCCGGGTTGTGGATGCCAGCTTCGGCATCGAATATGCGAATCCCGGCGCGAATCGAGGGCGCGCGCTGCTCGCCGAGGTGTGGCACCCCGAACTTTCCGGGGAGGAACAGGGGTCGCTTTCCGCCCTGATCTTGGCCGCGATCGATTTCGATATGCGTTTGCAGGAACTCAACTCATGATGAGCCAGAGCCCGCAAGCCGCTGCGCCCGAATCGTGCGCGGCGCGCGATATGACCCGCTACCTGCAGTGTTTCGACCGCGCGTTGCCTGCCGCACTCTGCGCGCAAATGATCGACTCCTTCGAAAAGCTCGCGCGGCATCACACACGCAACGGCCGCGGCGTGATGCCGCAGCTCGGCCAAAGTTCGTGGACCGAGCTCAATGTCAGCAAGGTCGCCGATGCGGACACGGTGGGATTTTTCCGCGGGCAGATTTTCCAGTACCTGGACCGCTACAACGCACAGCTGAAATTGACGTTGCCGGTACCGCCGCGAGAGCGCCTGGAGAATTTGCGCATCAAGCGCTATTTCGCGGAAGACGGCGATCAGTTCCAGACACATTTCGACGCACTGGATTACACCAGCAATCGTTACTTGGTGTTCATCTGGTATCTGAACGACGTTGCGCAGGGCGGCGAGACTGATTTTCCGGATCTCGGTGTGCGCATCGGCGCGAAAGCCGGTCGCTTGCTGGTATTTCCGCCGTACTGGATGTTCCAGCATGCCGGTTTGCCGCCCAAGTCAAACGATAAATACATCATCTCGACCTATCTGTTGTTCTGAATCAGTGCTTCGGCGGCGTCTCCGCGAGCGGACTCAACGCGTCCAGCCTTCGAATAGAGTCATCGAGTTCGAGGAGTTGCTGCTTCTGCGTGGCGGCGATGGGCAGTATCTCGGCCAGCCGAAAGCCGACCCAGGCCGCATCGTCCAGGTGCATTTCGATGTCGGCATAGACTTCGCCCAGCTGCGGCAGCACGGATCCCAGCAACTGAGACAGTCGCGCATGGCGCTCCGGCACCGCCAGTTTGGGCTCGCCACGCAACTCCTCGACTTGCGCCAGATTCAGGCCGTCGGCCTGGCGGCTGCGGCTGAGGATTCGAAAGCGCTGTTCCCCCACGCAAGAGAGGCCGAGAAATCCATCCGAAAGTTGATGAAAGTCGACGATTCTCGCCAGGGTCCCGACATCGACGGTCTCCGCGGGCCCGACTTCGCTCCCTTCGCGAATCAACACCACCACGAAGCGCCGGTCCTCGCGCATACAGCGCCGTACCATGTCGACATAGCGGGTTTCGAAAATTCGCAGCGGCAGGGGTCCGCCGGGGAACAGCACGATGTTGAGCGGGAATAGCGCAATCGTTTGCGGCGCCGTGCTCACCTGGTTGCCCGCAGCGACGCCAGCAGCTTGTCGTGCAGGCCGCCGAAGCCGCCGTTGCTCATCACCAGAATATGATCTCCGGGACGGGCCTGCGCAGTCAGTCCTTGCACCAGTGCCTCGACCGTCGCCGCGATGTGCGCCCGATCCCCCAACGCACCCACGGCAGTCGACAGATCCCATCCTAGATCCTTGGGCGCCAGGAGCCAGCTGGCGTCCGCCGCGGCCAGCGCCGGCGCCAGCTGTTCGCGGTGCACGCCCAGTTTCATGGTATTGGAACGCGGTTCCAGCACGGCGATGATGCGCGCCTTGCCGACGCGCGAGCGCAGACCTCGCACAGTGGTATCGATGGCGGTGGGATGATGCGCAAAATCGTCATAAACGGTCACACCGTTGACGACTCCGCGGATCTCCATGCGGCGCTTGACGCCTTGAAATGTACCGAGCGCCAGGGCCGCGCGCGACGGATCCACGCCCGCATGCTGGGCGGCTGCGATGGCAGCCAAAGCGTTCATGACATTGTGTTCGCCGAGCAGATCCCACGACACTTCCGCCACGGCACGGCCGGAGCGGCACACCCGGAAGCGGCGCGCGGCGGAGTTCTTTTCGATTTGCGCGCTCCAGTCCCGCTCCGGCGCATCCGCCTGCGCCAAGCCGAAGGATTCGCGCGGTGTCCAGCAGCCCTCGCTCAACGTGAGTTCGAGCTGCGAATCCTCGCCGTTCACCAGCAGCCGTCCTGCGGCAGGCACGGTGCGCAGCAGCTGATTGAACTGGCGCCGGATCGAGGCCACGTCGGGATAAATGTCCGCGTGATCGTATTCCAAGTTGTTGAGAATCACGGTCCGCGGACGATAGTGAACGAACTTGGCGCGCTTATCGAAAAATGCCGTGTCGTATTCGTCCGCTTCGATGACGAAGAATGGCGATTTGCCCAGGCGCGCGCTCGACCCGAAATTTCCCGGGACGCCGCCCACCAAGTATCCGGGCTCGAGCCCAGCATGCTCGAGAATCCAGGTCAACATGGCCGTGGTCGTGGTCTTGCCGTGGGTGCCGGTCACCGCAATCACATGCCGGTCGCGCAGCACCTGGTCGGCGAGCCACAGCGGCCCGGAGGTGTACGTCATGCCGCGATCGAGCATGGCCTCGACGACCGGACTGCCGCGGCTCAGGGCATTGCCCACCACGACGACATCGGGTTCAAGATTCAACTGCTCCGCGCCGTAGCCTTGCACGAGCTCGATTCCCAGCTGCTGCAGCTGGGTGCTCATGGGCGGATACACGTTCAGATCCGATCCTGTGACGCGAAATCCCGCCGCCTTGGCGATCGCTGCGACACCCCCCATGAAGGTGCCGCCTATCCCCAGGATGTGGATGTGCTTCACGGCGGCGGTGCGAATTGAAATTCAAGCACGGCGGAGAAAACAAAGTAACCCACGCTGATGACTCCGCCCAGCAGAAGGCCGGTATCCAAAGCCGAACGCCAGATGTGGGCGCAGGCAAGCAAGTACCAGATGACCCCGACGATGTACGCCGCGTACAGCACCAGTCCTATGGGATTCGACATCAAGCGGTCCGAGCCAAAAATGCGCAGCGCCGCGATCACCGGATAGATGACGAGTTCCGCCAGCACCTCCACCCCCAGCAATGCACTGGCCGTCTGCACGAAACGCTGCTTGCGTTTTGCCAGGACCAGCACAGCCCAGGCGAAGCACACCGGCAATGCCACGCTCAGCAAAATACCCGGCAATATTCCGTCGCGGTGGTTCGCCGGTAGGAACGCGTTCAGCACCTCGAGCAGCGCGGCAATGCCGGCGGCGAGGGCCAGCAGGAACGGCGACGCGGGCAGATGCGCCGGCGTTTTCTTCCACAACGCGATTTCCAAAAATGCTTTTGCGAGTCTCAGCATACCGATTCAGTCATAATTCGACCCAAATTGTACACGTGGAAGCATCATGCCTGAGGCGATTTGGATCGATCAAAGCGAGCAGCTTGCACAGCTGGCGCACACGCTGGGTTCGCATGCGTCGATCGGCGTCGACACGGAATTTCTGCGCGAACGCACCTTTTTTCCGAAATTGTGCCTGCTGCAACTGTGCGCCGCGGGCCAGGTCTGGTGCGTCGATACGCTGAAGATCGGCAGCCTCGAACCGTTGCTGCCCATCCTGACCGCGCCTCGCGCGCGCAAGCTCATCCACGCCGCCCGCCAGGATCTCGAAGCGCTGTACCTCGCGGGCAAACGCGTCGTCTCGCCGGTGTTCGATACCCAGATTGCCGCGGCTTGCATCGGCATGAAACCGCAAGTCGGTTATGCCGAACTGGTGAAAACCCTGCTCGACATCACCGTCCCTAAAGGTCAAACCCGTACCGACTGGTCCAAACGGCCGTTGACCAAGGAACAGTTGGACTACGCCGCGGATGATGTGCTGTATCTCGGCGATGTTGCCGGCGAACTCACGCATCGCTTGGCGGATCTCGGGCGGGAGCACTGGGTGCTCGAGGATTGCGCGGCACTGGAGGATATGAAGCACTACGATCCGGATCCCTCGAAAAGCTGGAGCCGCCTGCGCGGCATCGGTCAGCTGGAGCCGGAAACACGCGCCCGCGCCAAGGCCCTTGCCGCCTGGCGCGAAAAGCTCGCGCGCGAGCGCGATCTGCCGCGCGCTTGGATACTCTCCGACGCGGCGCTTTTCTCGATCGCCTACGGCAACCCGGGCACGCCCGAAGCGCTGGCTGCCGTCCAGCCGCTGAACGACAAATTCGCGGCAACCTTGCTCGACGCCTTGCACGCCGCACCCGGTCTGGATGCGAGCGATTTGGAGCCGGCGCAGGAATCCCGCCCGACTCCTGAGCAGAAGGCACTGCTCGATCGCCTCGCCAAGATCGTCGATGCGCGCGCGGCGGAACTCAAAGTGAGCGCCGAGGTTCTTGCGCCGCGCGGCGAATTGAAGTCCCTCGCCTTGGGTAAACGCGACTCGCATGCGCTACAAGGGTGGCGCATGCACGAAATCGGCGCGCGGCTGCTGGCCTGCGTCGACGCCTAAGATGCCTGCAGGGCCGTCCGGATATTCTTGAACACCGTGTCCACGTCGGCGTCCGCATCAACGACGTGCAGCAATCCCGCATCGGCGTAGTGCTTGATCAGCGGTTTGGTTTGCGCGTCGTAGACCTCGAGGCGCTTACCGATGACTTCTTCCTTGTCATCGGGACGCTGAATGAGTCGCCCCCCATCCTCGCAATGAGTGCATTGCGGCGTCGTGCCTTGGGGCGAGGTGTGGATATTGAACACTCGCCCGCACTTCTCGCAGATTCTGCGTCCGGTGAGCCGTTTGAACAGTATCCCCAGGTCGAGGTTGAGCAAAATCACCGCGTCGAGCGGCGTGCCCATTTCCGCGAGCATTTTTTGCAACGCTTCGGCCTGGATAATGTTTCGCGGAAAGCCGTCCAGAATGAAGCCATTGACCGCGTCCGGACGGCCGAAACGCTCACGAATCATCCCCAGGACGGTGGCATCATCGACAAGCTTGCCCGCATCCATGGCGGATTTGGCGCGCAGGCCCAGCTCGGTGCGTTTGGCAACCGCCTCGCGCAACAGGTCGCCGGTGGAAATTTGCGGGATTCCATAGGCCTTGATCAGCAGTTGGGACTGCGTGCCCTTGCCGGAACCGGGGGCTCCCAATAAGACTATTCTCATGATTCTTTTGCTGGTAAAAGCGCGCTACCGTACCAGAGGACGCGCCGATCGGCTATTCTGCGCGCCCAACCTAAAGGAGGCTCCTAGGGGGGCATCGTGGCCAAAAAGAACGCGTTTTACGCACAATCGGGCGGGGTGACCTCGGTCATTAATGCGTCGGCCTGCGGGGTGATCGAAACCGCCCGCCGCCACGCCGGCAAGATCGGCAAGGTCTACGCCGGCAGACACGGCATTATCGGCGCGTTGACCGAGGATATGATCGATACCAGCAAGGAGAGTGTTGCCACCATCAGAGGCCTGCGCCACACCCCGGGGGGCGCTTTCGGATCGGCCCGCTACAAGCTCGCCGGCATCGACAAGAACCGTGCTCAGTATGAGCGCCTGATAGACGTATTTCGGGCGCACGACATTGGTTATTTTTTCTACAACGGCGGCAACGATTCGATGGACACCGCGCAGAAGGTGTCCGAGATTGCGGTGCAAATGGGCTATCCGATCATCTGCGTCGGCATCCCCAAGACCGTCGACAATGATTTACCCGTAACCGATTGTTGCCCCGGTTTCGGCTCGGCCGCCAAGTACATCGCGGTCTCGACGCGCGAAGCCGCGCTCGACGTGGCGTCCATGGCGCGCACTTCGACCAAGGTGTTCGTGCTGGAAGTGATGGGACGGCATGCAGGCTGGATCGCGGCCGCAGGCGGATTGGCTGCTGAGAAAGCGGGCGACGCCCCGCACATCATTTTATTTCCCGAGATTGCATTCGAACGCGAAGCTTTTCTCGCGAAGGTGAAAGAGACAGTTGAGAAGCGCGGATATTGCGTCATCGTCGTGTCGGAAGGCGTGAGGGATGCGAGCGGCAAATTCCTGGCGGAGGCCGGCACCAAGGACGCCTTCGGCCACGCGCAGCTGGGCGGCGTCGGTCCCGTGGTGGCGCAGATGACCCAGCAGGCTTTCGGCTACAAATTCCACTGGGCGGTGGCCGACTACCTGCAACGCTCGGCTGCTCACATTGCATCCAAAGTGGACGTAGACCAGGCGTATGCGGTCGGCAAGGCAGCCGTGGAGCTCGCCCTCAAGGGCAAGAACGCCGTGATGCCCGTCATCGTCAGAAAGTCCGGCAAGCCGTATCGCTGGACCATCGGTGAAGCCCCCCTGTCGGCGATCGCCAATCAGGAAAAGAAAGTGCCGCGCGATTTCATCACCGTCGATGGATTCGGGATCACGGCGAGCTGCCGGCGCTATCTGCAGCCCCTGATCGGCGGTGAAGGCTACCCTCCATATCGCGACGGACTGCCCCGATACGTGGCGCTCAAGGGCGCCAGCGTGCCGAAGCGCCTGCGAACGCCTTTTGTGCTATAGTCGCGTCCCGTTTTTATCATTAATCTCTTAGTTTTCAATAACATAAGTCCGAAGGGAGACTGCCCATGACTCTAGAATGCGCCCTATGGCTGGCTATTGCAGCAGGCGTTGTTGCGATCCTCTACGGCGTCATTTCGGTGCGTTGGATTCTGGCCCAGCCGGCCGGCAACCCGCGCATGCAGGAAATCGCGGCGGCCATTCAAGCCGGCGCCCGCGCCTATTTGAATCGCCAGTATTCGACCATCTCGATTGTCGGGGTGATCCTGTTCTTTGCCTTAGGGCTAACCCTCGGCTGGGCGACCGCCGGCGGCTTCGCGGTCGGCGCCATTCTCTCCGGGCTCGCCGGCTACATCGGCATGTTTATCTCCGTGCGTGCCAATGTACGCACCGCGCAGGCGGCGCATAACGGCATCAATGCAGCGCTGAAAGTCGCATTCCGCGGCGGCGCCATCACCGGCATGTTGGTGGTGGGCTTAGGGCTCTTGGGCGTTGCCGGGTACTATTTCGGCATGCTGCGCTTCCTGGGAGATTCAGAAGCGGCATTGCGCTCGCTCGTGGGCTTAGCCTTCGGCGGCTCGCTCATTTCGATTTTCGCGCGCTTGGGCGGCGGCATTTTCACCAAGGGTGCGGATGTGGGCGCCGACCTCGTCGGCAAGGTTGAAGCCGGCATCCCCGAGGATGACCCGCGCAACCCGGCGGTCATTGCCGACAACGTCGGCGATAATGTCGGCGACTGCGCGGGGATGGCTGCGGACCTGTTTGAAACTTATGCGGTGACGCTGGTCGCCACCATGCTGCTGGGCGGTCTGGTGATGACGGACATGGGTGCGCGGGCCATTCTGTTCCCCTTGGTGCTGGGCGCCATCTCCATCGTCTCCTCCATCGTCGGCACCTTCTTCGTGTCGACGCGCGAAGGCGGCAAGATCATGAACGCCCTGTACAAGGGCGTCATCGTGTCTGCCGTGATTTCCGCTATCGCGTTTTATTTCGTCTCGCAGCAAATCATGGGCGATCACGCCATGAAGATCTGGCTGTGCACGCTGGTGGGTCTCGCACTCACCGCCGCGATGATCGTGATCACCGAGTACTACACAGCCACCGAATACAAGCCGGTGCAGCACGTGGCCGCCGCCTCACAAACCGGCCATGCAACCAACATCATTGCCGGTCTCGGCGTATCGATGAAGGCGTGCGCGCTGCCGGTCATCGCCGTGGCCTTGAGCATCTGGGCCTCTTACCAGCTCGAGGGGCTGTACGGCATCGCCATCGCCGCCACCGCGATGCTTTCGATGACCGGCATGATCGTGGCGCTCGATGCCTACGGTCCGATCACCGATAACGCCGGCGGCATCGCCGAGATGGCGCATCTGGACAAGAAGGTGCGCGACGTCACGGATCCTTTGGATGCGGTGGGCAATACCACCAAAGCCGTGACCAAGGGCTATGCCATCGGCTCGGCCGGCTTGGCGGCGCTCGTGCTGTTCGCCGACTACACTCACAAGCTTGGCGAGGTGCTCGGCCATCCGACTACTTTCGATTTGTCAAACCCGGCCGTGATCATCGGATTGTTCATTGGCGGTTTGATTCCTTATCTGTTTGCCGCTATGGCCCTGGAAGCCGTGGGCCGAGCGGCCGGATCGGTGGTCAACGAAGTGCGCCGCCAATTCAAAGAAATCCCCGGCATCATGGAAGGCACCGCCAAGCCCGACTACTCGCGGGCGGTGGACATGCTGACCAAGGCCGCAATCAAGGAAATGATCATCCCGTCGTTGCTACCCATCCTGGTACCCATCGTCCTCGTGATCGTAGTGAATATCCTGATGGGCCCCGGCTCAGGGATACAAGCGCTGGGCGGACTCTTGATCGGCACCATCATCACCGGCTTGTTCGTGGCTATCTCCATGACCACCGGCGGCGGAGCCTGGGATAACGCCAAGAAATACATCGAGGAAGGCCACTTCGGCGGCAAGGGATCCGATGCGCACAAGGCCGCGGTGACCGGCGATACGGTCGGCGACCCTTACAAGGATACCGCGGGACCCGCGATCAATCCCCTGATCAAGATCATCAACATCGTCGCGCTGTTGCTCGTGCCGCTGTTGCCGGCGCTCGGCAGATTGTTCTAAAGACCGCAGTAAAGGACCCGAATCTATCGGTTCGGGTCCTTCATCGATCAACCTCCCGCAGCCACTCAAGAATGCGGGGCGCCGCGGCACGCGACTCCTGCTTGTGAGTCGGCTAAATGTCGAAGTAGATCGCGTCCGAATCGGCGGCGCCGTCACGCGTGAGCACCCGCAGCTCCGGTTCCTTCAGCGAAACGCGCGAGCGCGGCGGCACGCTGCGGGTGAGGAATACCGAACCGCCGATGACGCTGTCGGCGCCGACCACGGTCTGTCCGCCGAGCACTGTCGCGTTGGCATACAAAGTCGCGCCGCTCTCCACCGTGGGATGGCGCTTCTTGCCGCGGATGATTTGTCCCTTGGCATCCCGGAGAAATGAAAGCGCTCCCAAGGTCACGCCCTGATAGAGCTTGACGCCATCGCCGATGAGTGTGGTCTCGCCGATGACAACACCCGTCGCGTGATCGATGAAGAACGCCTCCCCAATGCTCGCGCCCGGATGGATGTCGCAGCCCGTCTTGGAATGCGCCCACTCAGTCATGATGCGCGCCATCATCGGCACTCCCAAATCGTAGAGTGCATGCGCAATCCGGTACACGCTGACCGCCAGCACACCGGGGTAGGAAAGAATGATCTCATCGAGATTGAGGGCCGCCGGATCACCGTCGAATGCCGCCTGCACATCGCGAATCAACAATCCTCGGATGTGCGGCAAGCGATGCAGAAAAACATCCGCCAGCTCGCGCGCCCGCGGCGCGCACTCTCCGAACTCCGCCGCCCCGGCCTTGGCAGAGCCCTCACGTTCCCGCCCATAGCACAGGCAATGCTCCAGCTCGCGCTCGAGCTTGGGCGCCAACGCCGCCACCATTTGCGAAATGTGCGCGCCGAGGTTGTCGCGGTTCAAGTCGCGCCGCCCGAAATAGCCGGGGTACATCAAATCGAGCACCGATTCCAGAATCTCGACGATGGCCTCGCGCGACGGCAAGTAACGCTGCGATATGCGGCGCGCCCTCTCATCCCCGAGATAGCTGTCGAGCAGCTCGCCGGCGACTTCTTGGAACGCGCCGTCCGGCGGTTTCGCTGAGACCTTGGCGTTCATATGCGCGCTCAGGCAACCGCCTGCATCTTCTCGACCTCATCGAACAATCCCGCGAACAATGCGCCCGACAAGTAACGCTCGCCGGCATCCGGCAGAACCACGACGATGGTCTTGCCGGCGTTTGCCGGTTCGCGCGCGAGACGCAGCGCGGCGGTGATGGCCGCGCCGCTGGAGATCCCGGACAACAGGCCCTCCTCGCGAGCCAAACGGCGTGCCAGCTCGATCGCTTCTTCGTTGCTGACCTGTTCGACGCGATCCACCATGGTCAGGTCCAGATTCTTCGGAATGAAACCGGCGCCCAGACCTTGGATTTTGTGCGGCGTCGGCGTCAGAGGTTGGCCGGCCAGCGTCTGCGTGATGACCGGCGAGAGCGTGGGCTCCACCGCCACCGTGAGAATTGCCTTGCCGCGCGTCTTCTTGATGTATCGCGATACCCCGGTGAGAGTTCCGCCGGTGCCCACGCCGCTCACGAAAATATCCACCTTGCCGTCGGTGTCGTTCCAGATCTCGGGGCCCGTGGTCTTCTCGTGAATTCCCGGATTGGCGGGATTCTCGAACTGCTTCATCAGCAGGTACTTGCGCGGCTCGGCGGCGGCCAGTTCCTCGGCCTTCGCGATCGCACCCTTCATGCCCTTGGCGCCCGGCGTCAGCACCAGTTGTGCGCCGAACGCCACCAATACCTTGCGTCTCTCGATGGTCATGGTATCGGGCATGGTCAGCACGCAGCCGTAGCCGCGCGCCGCAGCCGCGAAGGCCAGCGCAATACCCGTGTTGCCGCTGGTGGCCTCGACCACCGACATTCCGGGCTTCAACGCGCCGCTCTCCTCGGCGTCCCAAATCATCGCGGAGCCGATGCGGCATTTCACCGAGTAGGCGGGATTGCGTCCTTCTATCTTGGCAAGAACGGTCGCGCCGCTGCTGGCGTCGAGACGGTTGATGCGTACCAGCGGCGTTTGGCCGATGGACTTGGTGTTGTCCTCAGAAACATGCATGTTGCACCTCGTTGACGCGAACCTAGGCTGTTGGAGGGATTTTCCTCCTAAGCGCGTCCGAAATGCCATAGAAGTTTGTTATGAAGCCCTGCGCCCTGGTTATAAGCTCGAGGAACGGTCCCTAGGAAGGATTCGGGATCATCGACAGCGGCTGCGGGCGGCCCACGATGAAACCTTGAACGAAGTCGATGCCCATTCCGGTCACCGCGTCGAGGGACTGTTGATCTTCCACCTGTTCGGCTACGACGCGGAAATTCAGGCTGCGCGACAGCTCGATCATGGCGCTGACCATCGCCTGATTCACGCTGTCGCCGGCGAGATTCTTGATGAACGACCCGTCGATCTTCAGGTAATCCATCGGCAGCGTCTTCAGGGTCGAGAATGAACTGAATCCGCTGCCGAAGTCATCGAGAGCAAACTCGCAGCCCATGCCGTGCAGCACGCCGATGAAGCGCTGCGCGTGATCGAGATTCGCGAACACCGAGCTTTCTGTGACTTCAAAGCAAATGTCGCCGGGACTCGCGCCGGTGTGATCGAAACAATCCACGACGAATTCCAGAAACTCTCCGTCCCCCAGGGTCTGGCCGGCGATGTTGACCGCAATGCTGCGGCCGGGCGGCAGCTTCAGGCCGCCGCGCCCCAGCGCCGAAAGCACCGCTTGCACCACCCAGCGATCGACATGCGGCATCAAGCGGTAGCGCTCGGCGGCGCGCATGAATTGCGACGGCGGCACGGCGGGCTGGCCGGCCTCACCGGCGAGCCGCACGAATACTTCCAGCGCGGGGCCGCTCACGCCGGTCGCCCGGGCATGCACGATCGGCTGGTAATACAGTTCGAATTTATTGTCGCGCAGCGCGCCCTGCAGCCTCTGCAGCCAATGAATTTCGCCGCTGTGGCGTGCACTTGCTTCCTCGCGCGCCGAGTAGACGTGAACGTGCAATCCGCCCTGTTTCTTTGCCACGTAGCAGGCGGAATCCGCCGCGTTCATGATGTCTTCAATGGAGCCGCCGCCGTGGCCGATCTCAACGAGACCGATGCTGACGCCGACATTGAATATCTTGTCCTTCCAGACAAAGCGATACTCGTTGACCGTGCGAACCACGTTATCGGCGATTTGCCTGGCTTTTTCCAGCGGGCATCCCACCAACAGCAGCGCGAACTCATCGCCGCCGATTCGCCCGACGGTGTCCGAGTCCCGCACGGCTTCCTTGATGAGCGAGGCTATCTCCCGCAGCATGTTATCCCCCGCGGTGTGGCCGCAGGTGTCGTTGACGACCTTGAAGCGATCCAGATCGAGATAGCACAGAGCGTGGCCGGCGTCGCCGGTCTGCGCCGAGTCCATGGCCTCCTGCAGACGCCGCTCGAACTCGCGCCGGTTGGCGAGCCCGGTCAGCGCATCGTGGCTGGCCTGATAAGTCATCTGCTTGGTCAGGCCGCGCAGCTCGCTGGTGTCGTGCAGCACCAGCACCAAGCCGGAGACTTCCTTGCCGTCGAAACGCAGCGGGGTCACGCTGATTTCCACGAATCGCTCGGCGCCCGTGTCGCCGGGCACCAAGACCGCGCGCCGGCCCATGGTTATGCGTCCGCCGGTGGTCAGCGCCTTGCGCACCGGATCGCCCAGCGAGCGCCGATCCGTCTCGTCCACCAGCGAGGCCACTTCCGGAAAAAACTTGCCCAGCACTTGATCGACCGGCTGACCGAGAAGGACTTCGGCCGCGTGATTGATGTAGTCGATCCGGCCGTCGCCATCGACGGTGATGACGCTCTCGGCCATCGCGTCGAGGGTCGCCATGCCGCGCGGCCTCGCAGAGGCCGACGGCGCGATTGCGACCGGCATCATCTCGAGGGCGGTGAGCAACAATGCCGGCTCGCCGGCGCTGTCGATCACGGTGCTGGACAGTTCGACGCGGGTCACCTGACCCTGCGCATCCATCAGCTCGACTTCGTAGCGCTCGGCGGCCGGATCGCCGGCCAGGCGTCGGCGCAAATTGCTTTGCACCAACTCGACATATTCCGGAGCGACGAATTCAGTCAACGATCGTCCGACGACCTCAGGCGAGTTCATGCCCAGCATGGATAGAAAGCGCGCGTTGGCGAACAGAATCTGATGGCGATGCACGAGCACGGCGTCGTGCACCGTCTCGACCAGGCGCTGAAACAGTTGCTCGCGGTCCTGCAGACGCGCGCCGCGCTGTTCCAGGTCCTCCAGCAGCTTGTTTACGGTGGAACCGAGTTGGCCCAGCGCTCCGGGCCTGCCTTCCAATGCGATGCGTCCGGACGATCCGCCCGCCTGAATGACGAAGCTAATTTGGCGCGAGAAGTCCTTCACCGCGCGCTCCTGTCGCCGTTTCCAAGCGAAGAGCGCGGCTAAACCCACCGCCAATATGGCCGCGGTCACCAACCACAACAGCAGGGAAGACAAGGGCAACGCTGACCTCGATAGCGACGACTCCCTATCGGCGCTTTATCTTGGGACCCTTCATGGGCTGGACGCGCCGCGAATCATCGTGTGCGAAGAATAGCTCAAGGGGCTCGCGTACCCTGTGGAAATTGACCATAATCAGCGGCCTTAATCGCGCGCGAGAACTCATGGACACGTTGGCCGCTCGGCAGCAAATGGTAGATCAGCAGATCCGCACCTGGGAGGTTCTCGATCCACGGGTGCTGCAGGTGTTTTCCGCCGTGCCTCGCGAAGCGTTTGTACCGGCAGCATATCGCGAGCTGGCATTCGCCGATGCCTCGATACCGATCGGCTTGGGGCAGACCATGCTGGCGCCGAAGTTGCAGGGGCGCGTCTTACAAGCGCTCAGCGTATCCGGCTCGGACGCTGTGCTCGAGGTTGGCTGCGGCACGGGCTATCTATCCGCGTGCTTGAGCTTGCTCGGCGCTTCCACGCGCGCCATCGACATTCACCCACAATTCACGGCGACAGCGGCGGCGAACTTGGCCAAAGTCCCGGCAGCAAAGGTTGAGCTGCAGGCGCGGGATGCTTTCGATGGAGACCTGGGCGAATTCGACGTCATCGCCGTGACCGGTTCGTTGCCGATTTATGACCCGCGCTTCGAGCGCGCGTTGAAGATCGGCGGACGCCTGTTCGCCATTGTCGGCGCGGCGCCCGTCATGGACGCCATCCTGGTCCGCCGCGTCGACAGCAATGAATGGATTCGCGAGAGCTTGTTTGAAACGGTTGTTGAACCTTTAATCAACGCGGCAGCGGCCCGGCGATTCGTGTTCTAGAAATGGGCAAGGAGTTGAGTCCGCGGGAGTTCCTGGACCGGCGCAGCGGCGGCGCCGATCTCACGTTGCTCGACGTCCGCGAGGACTGGGAAACGGCCGTATCGCCGGTGCCGACGGCGACGGTGCACATCCCGATGGGTGCGATCTCCGCGCGCCTCGGCGAACTCGACCCGCATCGCGAAACGGTCGTGATATGCCGTTCCGGCGGCCGCAGCGCTCAGGTGGCTCGGTTTCTCGAGCAGCAGGGATTCAGGTCGGTATTCAACTTGGCCGGCGGGATATTGGCTTGGTCCCGCGATTTAGACCCAACGATTCCGCAGTATTGACCGGCCCGAGTTAGGTGATATAGTAGTATATAACACTATACTACCTCTCTAGATTGGGTCAAAACAGGTAATTCATGAAGCAGCTTTTGAGTGTTTTTGTACTGTTTTTCGTCGCGAACGCCGCGACCGCCGCAGACCTCATGGCCGTCTATCAGCGGGCGCTGCAGAACGATCCCCAGCTACGGGAGGCCGAAGCGACGCGCCTCGCGACGCTCGAAGCCAAGCCCCAGGCCTTATCCGCACTGTTGCCACAGCTCGCGGGTAACGGACTGATTTCGAAAGAACGCGACACCGGTTTCCAGAACACCACCCAATCAGTGCAGTTGCCGCCCTGCGGACCGTCCATCCCCCCCGGCACACCTTGCTCGAATACCGGGAACCCGGCGACCGTGTTCGAATCCTTTCTTTTCAGCGGCAAAACAGACACCACCATTCATCACTACACCGTTGATTTGAAGCAGAGTTTATTTCGCTGGGAGAACTGGGAAGCGCTGAAACGCGCGGATTCACAGGTGGCACAGGCGGAGGCGGACTATCAGGCCGCTCAACAGGATCTGATGGAGCGAGTTTCCCAGCGATATTTCGATGTGCTCGGCGCGCAGGATGATGTCGAGGCGCAACAAGCGGCCCTGATTTCTGTCACGCGCCAGCTCGAACAGGCCGAAGCGCGCTATCAAATTGGCCTCATCGCGGTCACCGATGTCGAGGAGGCGCGCGCCTCCCACGACAGCACGGCCGCGGCGCTCATCGCCGCCAAGCGTGCCTTGTCCTCGACTCAGGAGCTGCTGCGCGAGATCATCGGCGAGCCCTTCGATTCGCTCGCGCAGCCCATCGAACCCTTCGAGATGGTGAATCCCGATCCGGTGAGCGAGGATCGCTGGGTCGAAATGGCTCTGCAACAGAATCTATCGGTGGTCTCCAGCCGCTTGGCCGCGGACATTGCGCGCGAGAATGTATCGGTGGCGCGCGGCGGCCATTATCCCTCGCTGGACCTGGTGGGCAGTGCCGGCAAGCTTACCAACGACGCCGCGAATATCTATGACAACGGCATCTCAGCCGGCGGCACGAACATTGATCAGAATCAGCGCTCGATCGGCATTCAGCTGACGTTTCCCTTGTACTCGGGCGGAATGGTGTCCTCTCAAGTGCGGCAAGCGGTCTATCAGCATCGGGCGGCCAAGGAACGACTGGAACGGGTCGCTCGCCAGACGGAGCACGACGCGCGCGACGCATACCTAGGAGTGCTTTCGGAGATCTCGCGGGTCAAGGCGCTGCGTCGCGCGGTCGAATCCAACACCGTCGCGCTGCACGCCACCGAGTCCGGCTACGAAGCAGGCACGCGCACCGCCGTCGATGTGTTGCAATCGCGGCAGCAATGGGTGCAGGCGCGAACCGATTATTCGCACAGCCGCTACGATTACATGATCAATGTGATCAAGCTGCAACAGGCCGCCGGCACCCTGTCCGAGCAGGGCTTGCAGCGCATCAATTCCCTGCTGACGGATACGCCGCAGGCGTCGGCCCTGGGTCCCGCGCCCGCGCCTGCGCCAGCGACGCCTCGATAAGCTGCGCCAGTTTCTGCACGCTGCCGCGATTCGCCGCCAGCACTCCCATGCCGACGCCGCCCCTGCGCGCGGCCTCGGCAGGGTCATTGAACAGGCGGAGCAAGTTTGCCGCGAGCTCCGAAGCGCCGCCGACCTCGATGGCGGCTCCTTCCTGTAGCAATATTTTGGCGATTTCCTTTCCATTGAAATACGACGGACCGGTCAACACGGGAAGTCCGAGAGCGGCCGGCTCCAGTAAATTGTGGCCGCCGATCGGGATCAGGCTGCCGCCGACGAAGGCCGCATCCGCCGCGGCATAGAACGTCGGCAATTCGCCCAGCGTGTCGCCCAGCAATACTTGGGTGTCATCGTCAACGGCCTCCCTCGAGCTGCGGCGCGCGAACTTGACGCCTCGCCGCGTCAGCAGATCGGCGATTCCGGCAAAACGATCCTTGTGTCTCGGCACCAAGACCAGCAGCGCATCGGGCCGCTGTGCGCGCACCGCGGCCTGCGATTCCACCATCAACTCGTCTTCGCCGGCGTGCGTGCTGCCGGCGACCCAGACCGCGCGGTTGCCGAAGGATGCGCGCAAGCGTCTACCCTGCTCGATGCTGACAGGGTCCGGCTGCAAGTCGAATTTTACGTTGCCGATGACGTGCGTCTTGGCGGCCGCCGCTCCGATGGCGACAAAGCGTTCCGCGTCGGCGACCGACTGGGCAGCGACTGCCACATCGCCCTTGAACACGCCGCCGAACAACGCGCCCCAACGTCGATAGCGTGACACGGACTTGGCGGACAGCCGGGCGCTCGCCAGCAACAGCGGGATGCCACGTTGCCTGCTTTGCTCGAACAGGTTCGGCCATAACTCCGTCTCCATGATCACGCCCAGCTGCGGCCGTACGCGCGCCAGGAATCGGCGGACCGAGCCGGGCGTGTCGTAGGGCAGAAAGCGAATGTCCGCGGCGTCGGCGAACAACGCCTGAGCGCGTGCGCGGCCGGCCGGGGTCGCGGCGGTCAGCACCACCGGATACTCCGGATGATTCGCCATGATCGAGCGGATCAACGGCGCGGCGGCCGACATCTCGCCCAGGGATACCGCGTGCAGCCAGATGGTCGGTGCATGGGTAATCGTCGCTCCCAATCCGAAGCGCTCCGGCAGGCCCTGCCAGTAGCCCCTATCGCGCAGGCCGCGCCACAACAGGGTCGCGAAGGCGAACGGCGCCGCGCAGCGGATCAAGAAGGAATACAACAGGCGCGTCATGCGGCCGCCCGGTAGCCGCTGAGCAAACTATCCCAAGCTGCTGCAGTGAATCGATCGGGCGGCAATGATTTCGACACTTTGAGCAGCGATCGATGCAGGCGTTTGAGATTCCGCAGGCGCCACGCGCCCGGCGCGCGCAGCCGTCCACGGTCGAAGTCGATCACCGTGACGGCTTCCTTCGCGTCGAACAAAATGTTGTGGGCATTCAAATCGGCGTGATCGGCGCCGGCGGCGTGCAGCCGCGCGATTGCGGCGCCGACCGAGAACCACGCGCCCGCGGCAAGCTCTTTCCGGTCCATCGCCGCGCTCAAGCTGATCGCGCCCGCAATCCGCTGCGTGAGCAAATCGCAGCGATAGGTGATTCCGTCGCGCTGATACCAGGCCGCGAGCGGAATCGGAACGGGCAAACCGCGCTGCGCGAGATGCTTCAGCAAGCGCCACTCGGCGAAGGCACGCACCCGCGTCTCGCCCGCCCATAGAAAGCGATCCTGCGATATCCGCGCTACCAAGCCACCGCGCCGGTAGTGTCGAAGAACCCAGGGATTTTCAGAATTACCGACGAACCACGCGGCGCCGCGGCCGCCGGAGGCAGCACTGCATTCGCCGCGCGCAGCCCAGTAGCCCGGGTCGAACCAAACTTCAGGATCGGCCGGCAGTGCATTGCCAATGCCATGAGGATCAGCCAGCATGACGCCCGTTGCAGTGGCAGTGCGTTGGCCGCAATCGATCATTCTTATGAATACCTTAAGCTTCAAACCGCCGCTGCAGCACGTTTGCCTGCTGCGTCTCTCGGCCATCGGTGATACCTGCCACGCACTGGCCGCGCTTCGAGCCTTTCAAGCCGCGTGGCCTGAAACCCGCTTTACTTGGATCATCGGCAAGGTCGAAGCCAAGCTGCTGACAGCGATCGTTCCCAACGTCGAGTTTATCACCTTCGATAAGTCATCCAACCTCAAGGAATTATGGCGCGTGCGTTCAGCGTTGCGCGCACGGCGCTTCGATTTGCTGTTGGACATGCAATTGTCGATCCGCGCCAGCCTGCTCAGCGGTTTGGTCCACTCGCCCATCAAGCTCGGCTTCGACCGCAAGCGCGCGCGCGAGCTGCAATGGTGGTTCACCAACGCGGAAATTGCGCCGGCGGTCAACGAACACGTGCTCGATTCCTTCATGGGTTTCGCACGGGCCTGCGGCGTGGATCCGGGAACACCGCGCTGGGACATCACTCTGCCGCGCGACGCTCTGGACTATGCAAGCAGCGTGATCAGAGATGGGCGACCCACGCTGCTGATCAGCCCTTGCTCCAGCCATGCCGCGCGCAACTGGTCGGCTGCGGGATACGCTGCCATCGCCGATCACGCCGCCACCGCGCATGGCATGCGCGTGGTCTTGGTCGGCGGCCGAAGCTCGGCGGAAGCCCAGCTGGGCGCTGCCATCGCCGCGGCCTCGCGTGCCTCGGTGATCAACCAGATCGGCAAAGATACCCTGCCGCAATTGCTCGGCTTGATGTCGCAAAGCGCCATTCTGCTTTCGCCGGACTCCGGCCCCGCGCATATGGCGACCATGGTCGGCCTGCCCGTCGTCGGGCTGTATGCCGCCACCAATCCGCAACGCGCCGGGCCTTACTACAGCCGCGACTGGTGCGTCGACAAATATGACGCGGCGGCGCGCAAATTTCTCGGCAAGCCCGCGGCACAGATTCCCTGGACCACCAAAATTGAGCGTCCCGGAGTCATGGACCTGATCACTGTCGGGGATGTCACCGAAAGGCTCGACGCGCTGAGCAAAGCGCTGGAAATTCGCTAAGATGCCGCGATGAGCGAAATCAAAGTTCCCGTATCGCCCGGTGAAATGCTCGATAAGATCACCATCCTGCGGATCAAATCGAAACGCATGAGTGACGCACAAAAGCTCGCCAACGTCAGGCTCGAACTACGCGCCCTCGAGGAGACATGGAGCGGCTCGGCCTACTCGACAATACCCTTGTCGGCCGAAATAGACGCTTTGTACGGCGTCAATGAGCGGCTGTGGGTGATCGAGGACGACATTCGCGACAAGGAACGAGCGCAGGCATTCGATGCGGAATTCATACGGTTGGCGAGGGCGGTGTATTTCGAGAACGACGAGCGTGCCGCCATCAAAAAACGCATCAATCTCAAGCTCGGTTCTGCGATAGTCGAGGAGAAGTCCTACTCCGAATACAAATCTACGGGTCAACCTCCGATTTGATGTCGGCGCGACCGGCCGCGCTGCGATTCAAGGTGTACTCGGCGCCGCAATAGGAGCACTTCGCCCAGCCCGAGGGCTCGATTGCCAGGTAGACCCTGGGATGCGAATTCCACAGCATCATCTCCGGCATGGGGCATGAAAGCGGCAAGTCGTCCATATTGACGGTGTAGTGATGCAGCGCATTCGGTACCAGCAATTGCATTAGTCCCCCTGGGATTGAGCTTGTGCCGCGCGAGCCTGGTTCGATTTCGGCGCGAATCCACGCGCCCGCAGCAACGCGTCGATTCTAGGCTCGGCGCCGCGGAAATTCCTGTAGGCCTGGCCCGGGTCGACGCCGTTACCCACGGCCATGACGTCGTCGTGCAAGCGCTTGGCGACGGTTTTGTCGTACGGGCCGCCGGCCTCGGTGAAGGCTTCAAAGGCATCATGGTCCAGCACCTCGGCCCACAGATAGCTGTAATAGCCCGCCGAATAGGCGTCGCTGGAGAAAATATGCGCAAACTGCGGCGTTCGATGGCGCATGACCATTTCCACGGGCATGCCGAGGGACCTGAGCGTGGTACGCTCGAACGCATCCGGATCGATGGGCCCCCGCCCCGCCAAATGCAGTTTCATATCCACCAGCGCCGATGCCAGGTATTCAACCGTTGCAAATCCCTGATTGAAGGTGCTGGCCTTCTTGATCTTGGCCACCAATTCCGGCGGAATCGCTTTGCCCGTCTGATAATGCACCGCGAATCGCGACAGTACTTCCGGCGTCGAGAGCCAATTTTCGTTGAGCTGCGACGGGAATTCCACGAAATCGCGAACCACATTGGTACCCGCCAACGACGGGTACTTGACGTCGGAGTTCAGGCCATGCAACGCGTGGCCGAACTCGTGAAACAAGGTCACGGCATCGTCCCAACTGATCAGGAGCGGCCCGCCACTTTCGTCTTTCACGAAATTCGTGTTGTTCGACACGATGGGAGAAACTAGCTGGTCGAGTTTTTCCTGGCCGCGATATTCGCTCATCCACGCTCCGGAGTTCTTCCCGGGCCGCGCGTACGGATCGAAGTACCAAAAACCCACGTGGGCGTCCGCCGCATTCTTGACTTCCCACACGCGCACATCGGGGTTTGCGGCCGGCAATCCGTACACCTGCGTGAACGTGAAACCGTACAGTTGGCCGGCCGCCCAGAACATGCCCTCGCGCAGTTTCTCGAGCTGCAGGTAAGGTTTGACCTCGTTCATCTCTATATCGTACTTGGCCTTGCGGACTTTCTCGGCGTAGTAGCGGTAGTCCCACGGCGCTATCCTGATGCCGGCGTGCTCGGCGTCGGCGATTTTCTGCATATCCGCCACTTCCTCGTGCTCGCGCGCGACCGCCGCCGGCCACACTTGCATCATCAGGCTCATGGCATTCTCCGGCGTCTTGGCCATGCTGTCGGCCACCCGCCAATGCGCATGCGTCGGATAGCCCAAAAGGTTCGCGCGCTCGGCGCGCAGACCCAATATCTCGGTGATGATTTTCTTGTTGTCATGCGCATCGCCGTTGTCGCCGCGGCTGTAATACGTACGCCAAACAATTTCGCGTAAATCCCGCCGATCCGCGTAAGTCAGGAATGGGTCCATGGAGGAACGGGTATTGAGAACGGCCCATTCCGTCCCGTGGCCGCGGGCGGCGGCCGCGGCACGCGCGGCGGCGCGCAACGGTTCGGGCAAGCCCGCAAGATCCTTTTCTTCCCGCAGATACAGCGCATGGTCGGCCTCATCGGCCAGCAAGTTCTGGCTGAAGTTTGCGAACAAGGTCGCGAGGCGCTCATTGATCGCGGCAACTCGCATCTTCGCCGCCGGCGACAGCTTCGCGCCGGCACGCACGAAATTCGTGTAGTACAGCCAGCATAGGCGCTGCTCCACCGGCGTCAGGTTGCCCATCGAGCCGTAGACCGCGGCAATGCGCGAGAACAGCGGCGCATTTTGATAAATCTTGTCCGAGAATGCGGCGAGCTGGGGCTGCATTTCGCGTTCCACGGCCTGAAATTCCTCGCCGCTCATGGTCGAGGACCAGACGCCGTAGATCGCGCTCACCCGGTTGAATGTCCGGCCGCCGCGCTCAAGAGCAACAATGGTGTTCTCGAAGTTCGGCGCGGCGGGATTCTGAGCAATCTTGTTGATCTCCGCCAGGTTCTCGGCCATGGCGGTCTGCAGCGCCGGCTTGAAATCCGCAATCCTCACTCGGTCGAAAGGCGGCACGCCGCCGGCGGGGCCTATCCAAGGCTCAAGCAGCGGGTTGCTCGCCGGCGCGGCTTGCGGTTTCGAGACTGCGCCAAGAACGCTCATGAACGCGCACACCAGCGCAATCGCGGCTCGTCCAGACATCGGGTAAATTTCCTCTCGGCGGCGTTCATGGGACCCGCGATATTGCCCGACCTACGGCGAGGAATCAAAGACAGTGCGCCAGATCTCACGGATTCTGCCGCGGGTTTCCTGATACGGCGCTGCGTCCACCACGCGTTCGCCCCCCTCGAGCGAAAGGTGATGCAGAATCGAGCGATAGCCGATGTATGCCTCCTTGAGCCACTGCGCGGTCTCGGTATCCAGCAATTTGGCGTGCGCCAATCCCTCGAGCTGTCTGATATTGTCGCTATGGGTGAGCAGCTCCGGGTACGAATCGGCGGCCGCCAGCACCCAGTATTGGACGAGGAATTCGATGTCGGCGATGCCGCCCGCGTCCTGCTTGATGTCGAACTGCGAAGGTTCGGATCGGGACAGCTCGCGACGCATACGCAGGCGCATATCGCGCACATCCGTGCGCAGGGTGTCGCGGCGCACGGCGAGAGTCAGGATTCCGCGTCGGACAGCCTCGAAGGTCGTGCACAGCTGCGCATCGCCTGCCACGGCACGCGCCCGCAACAAGGCTTGATGCTCCCAGGTCCATGCCTCTTCTCTTTGATAGAGTTGAAATGCATCGATACCCGTCATGAGAAAGCCGCCCTTCCCGTTGGGCCGCAAGCGCATATCGACTTCGTACAGGCGACCGGCGGCCGAATGCATGGTGAGCAAATGCACGATGCGCTGCCCCAGGCGCAAGAAGAAAATGCCGTTGTCGAGCGGCTTCTCGCCCGCGGTCACCTGAATGCTGCCGGCCGAGTCGTGCAGGAACACGAGATCCAAATCCGACGCATAACCGAGCTCCAAGCCGCCGAGCTTGCCGTACCCGGCGACTGCGACCACCACCCGCCGCAGCCGCGCCGGGTCTTCGCCGCATTGGGGTACACCGTAAACCTGCGTCATCTGCTGCCACGCAAGATCCATACAACGCTCGACGATCAGCTCGGCGATATCGGTCAACCGGTCGCTGACCCGCATCAACGGCAAGCGGCCCGTCAGGTCGGCAAGCGCCACGCTGAAAACCGCGACCTTCTGGAATTGTCGCAGCGCCTCCACTTGACGCTCCGGATCGTCGGGCGGCAGTCTTTCGGTGCGCGCCGTGAGTTCCCTGCTGAACCCCGCACGCGAAGGCAGCTCATCGAAGGCCTTCGCATCGATCAACTCGTCCAGCAGCAGCGGAAAATCGGCGATCTGCCGCGCGAGAAAACCGCTGATCGCGCAAACCTCGATCAAGCGATCCAGCGCCGGCGGCTGTTCCTTCAGCAGGGCCAGGTACGACGCGCGCCCGCCGATAGCCTCGAGCACGCGCAGAACCCGCTGCACCACGGTCGCGGGCGCCGCGCGTTGCGCCGCCGATTTGAGCAAGCGCGCCAGAATGACGTACAAGCGGCGATGCCCGGCCTCGTCGAGGCGCCGGTAGGGACCTGCGCTGCGAAATCGTTCCAGTTCCGCGGCGACTGCCGGAACTTCGCCTTCAGGCAGCCCGCTTTGCTTGAGTTCCTCGGCAATCTTCGCCGAGTCGGAATCGAGCCAGGCCACGCCGATATCCTCCTCGCGCCGCTGTGTGTCGGCGGCACCGAACAACAGCGATTCGAATTGGACCGACACGTCGTCGCGCGTCGACTCGATGAGATCGAACGCCGCATTCCAGTCCGTAAGACCCATGTTCAAGGCCAGCCTGGCGCGATCCGGCGCTTCCTGCGGCAAGGTATGGGTCTGCTCGTCGCGGATCATCTGCAGCGCATTTTCCGCCCTGCGCAGAATGAGATAGGCATCGGTCAATTCCGCGATATCCTGCGCCGATACCAGCTTGGAGTCGGCCAACAGCGGCAACACCGTGAGCAGCGATGCATTTTGCAGACGGCGATCGCTGCCGCCGCGCACCAGCTGTAAGGACTGCACGATGAATTCGATCTCCCGAATGCCGCCCCTGCCCAGCTTCAAGTGCTGTTCGAGATCGCGGCGCGCCACTTCGCGCACGATCAACGCCTTCATGTCGCGGAGGGATTCGAAGATGCCGAAATCGAGGTAACGGCGATAGACGAACGGACGCACGAATTCTTCATAAGCCGACGCGTACACCGCGGCGCCGACCACGGGGCGCGCCTTGATCCAGGCGTACCGCTCCCAGTCGCGGCCGTGTTCCTGCAGGTAGCTCTCGAGCGATTCGAGACTGACCGCCAACGGGCCGCTCGCGCCGAAGGGGCGCAGGCGCATGTCGACACGGAACACGAATCCGTCCGCATTTCTCACATCGAGCAGGCGAATGACTTCGCGTCCTAGGCGATTGAAGTACTCCTCGCTGTCGAGCATGCGCGGTCCGTCGGTTTCGCCCGCTTCGGAGAATAGGAACACCAGATCGATATCCGAGGAAAAGTTGAGCTCGCGGCCTCCCAGCTTGCCCATGCCCAGCACGATGAACGCAGCGGCCGGGCCTGCCGCGCCGCGCGGCGTACCGAATACCGGCCGTAGATGCGCCTGCGCCGCTTGCACCGCTGCGCGAATGCATGCGTCGGCCAAGTCGGAGACGGCGTGCAGGGTCTGCGTGACCGAGGCGCTGCCGCAGATCTCGCGCCAGGCGATGCGCAACATCTCGCGCCGCCGCCATTCGCGCAGCAGGAATTGCGCCGACTCCACGGTGGGCGCGGCCGCGACGCGCGTTTCATATTCGATCGGCGCGCGGACGGATTCCCGAATCACCAACCATTCCAGAGCACCCGGGTCCTGAATGAGCGCGGAGGCGATGAATTCGCTGCCGGCAACCGCCCGCGGCAGCTGCCCGCGAAACGGTTCCGGAATCGAAGGAACTCCGGCACGCTCGAAAAATCGCTCCACGGAATCGCGCAATTCTCCGGGCACGGATTCAAGAGAGTACATGTCTACCGGATCGCGACCATGAACATCCTGGGAAACGGCAGCAATACGCTGCCGTCGGTGAGACTGGGATAGGCGCTCGAGATTGCCGCGGTATAACGGGCAAGGTAGGCGCCGCGCTCGGTCTCGCTCAAGGGCTCAAGGTAAGGTCGCAATCCGCTGCCTTTGAACCATTCGACGATGGCGGCGGCACCGCCGGTGAGGGAGTGATAGTAAGTCGTCCGCCACAAATCCACCCTCGAGCAGCGTGGCCGCAGCAGCTGGTAGTACCACTCAGCATCGGCCAGCGCCGTGCGCGCAGCACGAGCCTGCACGAGCTTGGCCGCCCATGGACCGGCGCCGGCCACCTCACGCATCAGACGGTGGGCCGGCCCATCGAGATTGTCCGGCATTTGAACCGCCAGCGCGCCACCGGGCGTGAGCCTGGCAACGAGCGAAGGCAGCACAATTTCGTGATCCGGAACCCACTGCAGGACGGCATTTGCCAGAACCACGTCAAACGGACCGGCAGCTATCCAGGTTTGAACCTCCTGCAGCGCAAAGCTCACCCTGGGCAGCCGCAGTCGCGCCGCAGCGATCATGTCGGCCGAGCTGTCGATGCCGCTGACCCGTGCCTGCGGAAAGCGCAGCGCCAGAACTTCCGTGGAGTTGCCCGGCCCGCACCCCAGATCGATCACCTCACGCGCATCGATATCCGGCAACGCGCCCAGAAGATCGCGCACCGGGCGCGTGCGTTCGTCCTCAAAGGTAACGTACTGTTTGGCGGACCAACTCAATTCAATCCTGCCAACCAGGTGATCACAATGCCCTCGAGGGCGATTCGATGATCCGACCAACTATGATCGGTGTTGACGTGCATCGAAGTGACTTTGGTGCCGCCTTTTGACTTGATGGCCGCCACCAGATTGTCGGTGTGCGACGCCAATTGGTCGTCTGCAGTCAGTGCCAAAACGGGAATTTGCGCAAGGCCTGCGGCCGTGTTCAAGACCTTGAATTCCTTGCCATGCGTAATGACTTCATCGGCCATGGTCTCGGCGGTGACTCCGGCGAGGGATTCCATGTTGTCCGCCATGAGCGCAATTGCCTTTGCCCGCGGCATGCCGCCAATCAGACCCATGTCTCCCATGGAGATGAGAATGGCGCCGATGAGCGCAGGATCATGCGAGGCCGTGTGTGCCACCACCCACCCACCCATGCTGTGTCCCGCGATGGCGATGCGCTTGGTATCGACACCGAGCTTTGCCGCGTTGGCGGGTTCTCGCAGATACGCCAGCACCGCTGCGGCGTCCTGTGGGTTATGGGCGAATCGAAACTGACCGGGGCTTCCCCAGGATCCGCGATAGTTGAAAGTCACGGCATTCCACCCCGCGCGTCGCACCGCCTGCGCCAGATCGAGGTTCTTTTCATTTCCCGGCAAGCCATGGCAAATGACCAACGTCGGATGCGGACCGGCTCCGGCCGGCGAGTACACCAATCCATTGATGAGAACACCATGGCTCGGGATGTGCAGCACCGTCGAGCTCGCCGGATGCGCATGATCCTCCGGAGGATCCGTGAAAATTGCAGGGGGCACCGGCTGTGCAGCAGCCGCCTGCGCCAGGGCCCAGGCAAGACAGCCGCCGAATACCAAGCGCCATATTGACCATCGCATCATGAATCTCCTTTCTAGTCAGGGGTCTGCAATCGATACCGGAGTGTCCCAATCCACAGGTCGTTCCATTTTGGGGCCTTGGCAGCCGTTTTCCCATGGGTCAAAGCGTCGATGAGAATTCCTGATGCGGTGGCTTCGGGCAAATTGGGGGAATTTAGATAATCCGCGCCGATCGCCGTCCATTTGCCGGCCCGATTTTCATAGACTCGCCCGCGCAAGGGAGTCAAGAAGACAAACTCCTCGATGCCGTCTCCATTCAGATCAATGAATAGTCCGGCCGTCGTCTGGTCATTCGGAACGGCAACACTCATGGCGCCCGTGGGTTTGCTCAAGTCCGCAACGAGTTTCTCGACCAAAGCCTGATCAAGAGTGCGGCCCTCGGGATAAATGCGTAATGTGCCCACGAGTTGGGCGACATTCACCGGTGCGGGTGCCTCCCACCGAGTCTTCTGCGCCAACATGGCGGTGGCGGCGCGGCGTACGCTTTCGGAGTCGCTTCCGGCGTAGGTTTCGGCCAATTCCTTGAGCCTCGCATTGCCATAGCGGCCGGCATCGAAGCGCAAATAAGTCAGGGGCGACCCGCCCCAAATGGATCGCGGGGCGGCGCGCTTGTCCCGGCCAGGATCGATTGCCTTGAGACCGCCGGCTTGAACCAGCCGATATTGGCTGTTGGCGGCCAGACGATACGGGGACAGAACCGGCGTCAGTGCCGCCGCTATGATCGCGATGAGTGCTATTGCAACCATCACATTCACTCTTGAGATGGCGCCGAGCCATGCGCCCTTTCTGAACGCCGCAATCGAATAACCGCAGGCGTAGAGCAATCCCGCTCCGGCTACCACAAACGCCCAAAAGCGTTCGACGGTGAGCCCGTAGTGGCGAGCGCGAACCACCAGGGCGTACAGCGCCGTCAACGCGATGATGACCGTCAATGGAACGATGAATCGCAAGCCGGCCGCGATCCATTTCGGATACGGTTGCGGAACCGAGCCGTCGCGATACGCGGCATTCAGCAGCAGCACCATGACGGCGAGCAACCACAGCAGCCAAGTGGCACCGATGGTCCTTTGCCCGGTGAACAACAGGCCGGGAACGCTGAACAGCAATGCGATTGTGAAAAGCGCCAGGATGAAGCCGGCCACGGTGGCGAGCCATTTCATGACATTGAGCACTTGCTCGAGAACGACGGACGTCAGCCGCGTGATCGAGCCGATCAAATGCATCGCGCAACCGAATGCGAGTGCGGTCACCGGGTAGACGAAGATGGGCTCTTCAAACAGGTCGCGAAAAAAATCGATACTCAACAGATGGAAAAGCATCTGCCACAAGAAGAGCAAAAACCAGAACAGCCCCGTGAACAGCGCCGCTTCCGCGAGCATCAGCTTGTTGTGCCAGGCGTGGGTAAACAGCGCCCGATAATCGCCTGCCCAATGGCCCGTCGTCAGCCGGCATTGCACGAAGGGCAATGCCAGGAGCCACAACACCCCGAACAGCAGCGTCAGCGGATAGGCCCACCGCGCCTCGTACACGTGATCGGGAACATCGGTCGAGATGTGCGCGCCAAAATGCCACCCAAAATAGAAGTACGCGACGCTCAAAGCCGCGACGAATAGCCAGAGAATCCTCTCCTCGGCATGTGCGGCCAGCAGTTGCGCACTGAGGGGGACGAACAAGGCCAGCGAGTACAACGCTATCAGCCAAGCTTGATCGGTCGCCGGCCAGTGATGGTGAGTGATCGCGTGATGCAGCGCGTACAGCGACCATCCTTGGACAACGGCCGCGAGCAGGATCAGAGGCAACGCCGCTTTCCCCGATGAAGAACGCTCCGCTTCCTCCATGATGCACCTATGAGTTTTTGTTGGTTCAGGGCTTCGACGGCTGCACGAACAGCTTCACTGCCGAAAGATGTGTCGGTTCGTGATAAACCGTGTTCTCCACGATTTTCGTCAACCGATTCAGTCCCAACGGCTCTCCCGTGTTCGGATTCACGTCAAATCGCGGAAAATTGCTGCTCGAGATGTCCAACCGGATGCGATGGCCCGCCTTGAACAGATTGGCCGTATCGAACGGCCGCACGATCAAGGTGTAAATCCTTCCCGGAACCAGCAGCTCGCGCGTCTTCGAATTGTCTCGATAGCTGGCGCGGACGATGGCGTCGGTCAAATTCATATCGAAGCCCGAGGGAAAATCCGTGCTCGGCGGATAGACATCGATCAGCTTGGCGGTGAAGTCCGTATCGCTGCCGCTCGAGGACACATACAGCGTGACTTCCACGGGACCCACCAGCGCCACGTCTTGCTTCAATATTTCGCTCTGGAACACCAGCACATCGTTGCGTGCACGGAGGGGCAGATAGGGTGCGCGCGACCCTGGCATGTCGGGACGCTCGCGCTGGTCATAGGCGCCGTCCCTCAAGCGCTTCGAAACTCCGCCGCCGATGGTCGGTACCGGATGCGCCGGATCGAACTCAAAAGTGGTGGACGATCTTTCGGACGCCGCGGGTGGACGCTGCGTCATCGATCCGTCCGCGTGCAGGTAGAACAAGGCCGCGCGTGTCTCGCTGGGCGGCCACTCGTTCGAATCGCGCCACTCGCCTCCGTGAAATAAGCGTCCCTCCGGATCCTTGTGTCCATCGCCGGTGCCCATCAGAAAATAGCGCACCGGCGCCTGGGGCGAGGCCGTCTTCACGCCCTTCAAGAAGGTATCGAACCAGCGCAGCTGGAATTGGGTGTCGAAATCCTTGATCGCCGCGTCGGGACCGAATTCGACCTCGCCCGCGAAGCTCGCCGTGTTGCCGTGATGAGTCCATGGGCCTACAACCAAGCGCATGGGGGATTTCTTGAGGGCCCCCAGCACGCGCCAATTCTCGATGGTTCCCCGCAGGTAAATATCGTACCAACCTCCCACATGCATCATGGGTATGTCGGCGGTCTGAGCGTAGAACTTCTCCCACTGCATCCCGAGCGTTTCCCAGCGCGAGTCGTAATCGGCATGCGTGGCTTCGTCGAGGTAGGACGCTTCGTAGTTCGGCGCGATCGCGAGCGGACTCAATCCCTTGCGAATGGGCAATGCGGAATACCACGCCGTCACGTCTTCCTTGGAAAGCACCGCCCTGGCGATCGGGTCCTTGGCATCATCCAACGCCTGCGACCACGCCCATGTCAGCTGACGGCCCAGCTCGAATGCGCCGCCGTTTCTGACGCTGTGATCCCACGCATTGGCCATGCCGCCCATATTGAGCAGCAGCGCGCGAAGATGCGGAGGCGCGAGCTTCGATGCATCGGCCTGCGTATGCGCCGCATAGGAGGTTCCGTACATGCCGACCTGCCCGTCGCAGTACGGGCGGCTCGCCGCCCATTCGACGGTGTCGTAGCCATCGTAGGCGTCGTAGTCGTAGTATTTCTCGAATACGCCCTGCGAGCGATGCCGGCCGCGCGTGTCCTGCACCATCACGACATAGCCGTGCTTGGCCAGGGACTCAGCGATCGCAACGGTGGCCGCTTCAGACTTGTCGTAGGGGGTGCGATGCAGAAGAACCGGAAACCGCTCGGAGGTGGCCACGTTCTTTGCCCCGGGCCGATAAATATCGGTCGCCAGCAACACGCCATCGCGCGCCGCTACCATGACATTGAGTTGCCGTATTGCCTCGGGAAACGGCCTGACCGGGGCGGCCTGTTCGGCATGAGCAGCGTAGCTCGCGTGCAGACAGGCAAGGGCTGAGAGTACGGCAATCAATCGCGTCGAGATACGTGGCATGGGCCTGCTATCGTAGTTTTCGAAATTCGTCGCGCGCCTGGGGATGTTCGGCGAGCATTTTCTCCAGCCGTGGCAGCCGTGCGTGGGCCGCGTTACGCAGCTCGCGCGGCGCCTCCCGATAAGACTCGCGCAGCAGTACATTCTCCGACTCGACCAGAATCGCAGCCAGCGTCGCCGCCTGCACCAGGTCCTTCTCGGCCTTGCTCGGGTCTTGCTTGCGCCGAGTGCTGGAGTAGAGTTTGTGCCAGATCATGCGTGCGGCCTGCGGCAGCATGATGGGAATGCAATGACCGCCCGCCAGCATGGCGGCCCTGCGGCTGTCCTCGAGCAGGTAGCCGTAAAACGGTATCGCCTGCGCATGCCATTCGAGTTCCGGCACCGCGACGATTTCGCCCAGGATGGGGCCGGGGGCGAGGATGTCCACGCGCAATCCTTCGGCGCCCGGCAACTTCACGGAAGTCGAGGGTTTCTTGCTCGGCATGCCCGGCGTTCGCGCGAACGGCAGTTGCGTGGCGTGCATGGTGGAAAGAAAGGAAACGGTGGTCGCCAGCTTCAAGGTCTGGCGCCTGGCGAGATCGACATCCTGCGTCCTGGCCGCCGTTGCCATGGCGCCGTATTCATTGAGCCAGCTCATGTAGGCCAAGGTCCCGACCACCACCAATCCTGCCGCAAAGATTTTGCGGTTGTGCAATTCCACCAGGACGCTTGCGACACCCTTGTCGGCAACCTGATAGCCGAGCTTTGAGAGTGCGGCCACCTGCTTGCTGGTCCATTCGGAGCCGGCAATGCGCTGTTGCATCGCTTCATAGGCTTCTGTGTTCCCGGCCGGGCCCACAAACTGTTCGGAGCGTTTTTTCGGTACCGGATAGAACGAGCGATACCAATATTCGTGGCCGGTGCCGGTGCGCTTGACCAGGGTTCCGGGGGTGCCGGGAAGCAGATCGCCGGCGGCCCAAGCGCGCTCTTTCACTTCCGCATAGAGGGTGCGGATGGTTAATTCGTGCGGCCGGTATAGCGCAGTGGCGCTTGGCAGGTGATTACCCACTATTTTTATATATTAGTGGGTAATAAAAAGCCCCGCAAGTCCGTGAAGACCTGCGGGGCTTTGTTATCGAACTGCAACCAGCTATTGCGGGCGTTGCCCGCAACAACGGATTTACATGTCCATACCGCCCATGCCACCCATGCCGCCGCCCGGGGCGCCATGTGCATGCTCATCTTCTTTAGGCGACTCGGCAATCATGACTTCCGTCGTGAGCAGGAGTCCCGCCACCGAGGCCGCGTTCTGCAGAGCCAGACGCGTGACCTTGGTCGGATCCAGAATGCCCAGCTCGATCATATCGCCGTACTCGCCCGTCTGAGCGTTGTAGCCGAACGTGCCCTTGCCCTCGCGGACCCGGTTCAGAACAACAGCGGCATCTTCGCCGGCGTTAGTCACGATCTGCCGCAGCGGCTCTTCGATCGCGCGGGCCAGGATCTTGATGCCGGTGGTCTGATCCTCGTTGGCACCGACCATCTTGTCGATCGCCTTCAGCGCACGAACCAGAGCGACACCGCCGCCAGGAACGACACCCTCTTCGACGGCCGCACGGGTTGCGTGCAGGGCGTCTTCGACGCGGGCCTTCTTTTCCTTCATCACGATTTCAGTGGCGGCACCGACTTTGATCACGGCCACACCGCCGGAGAGCTTGGCAACGCGCTCCTGC
>DASXNX010000222.1:0-59819 GCA_036494725.1 Steroidobacteraceae bacterium | reverse complement strand
AGGCTGACGAACACCTGTGCCGCCTTTACATCGGAGTAGCGGTAGTTGAATTCCGTGACGCTGCGAGTTCCGAGCAATTCGCAAAAGCGCAGGAACGAGCCCGGCTCCTCGGGCATCTGCACCGCGAACAGCGCCTCGCGCTGGGCACCGATGTCGGCGCGTTCAGAGACATAGCGCAGCCGGTCGAAGTTCATGTTGGCGCCGCCGTTGATGGCGACCAGCGTGCGCTCGGTGCAGTTCTCTCTTGCCGTGTACTTCTTGATGCCGGCCACCGCCAGGGCGCCTGCCGGTTCGGCAATGGAGCGCGTGTCCTGAAAAATGTCCTGAATGGCGGCGCAGATCTGATCGGTGCTTACCAGGATGATTTCGTCCACGTATTGGCGCGTCAGACGAAAGGTCTCTTCGCCCACGCGGCGCACCGCGACCCCGTCTGCGAACATGCCGACCCGTTCGAGCGCGACGCGCTTGCCGGCCCTCAAGGATTCGAACATGCCCGGCGAATCTTCCGGCTGCACGCCCACGATCTTGATGCGCGGATACAGCGACTTGGCGTAGGCGGAAATTCCGGCAATCAGGCCGCCGCCGCCCACCGGCACGAAAATGGCGTCGATTTCGTCCCCATGATGCTGGCGCAGTATCTCCATGGCGATCGTGCCCTGTCCCGCGATCACATCGGGGTCATCGAAGGGATGCACGAATACCAGGCCCCGCTTGCCGGCCAGTTCCGTCGCATGCTCGTAGGCCTGATCGTAGTCATCGCCATGCAGGATGATCTCGCCGCCGAGATCGGCTACCGCCTGCACTTTGATCTCGGGAGTGGTCAGCGGCATGACGATCACCGCCGGGATTCCGCGCGTGCGGGCAGCGAGGGCCACCCCTTGCGCGTGATTGCCGGCCGAAGCGCAGATCACCCCGCGCTGCGCACTGATGGCCGACAGCTGCGCGATCTTGTTGTACGCGCCGCGAATTTTGAACGAAAACACCGGTTGCAGGTCTTCTCGTTTGAACAGGATGCGATTGTTCAGTCGCCGCGACAATCGCGGCGCCGGTTCCAACGCCGTTTCGATTGCAATGTCATAGACCTTGGCTTTGAGGATCCGATCGACGTAGTTTTCTTGCAGGGGCGGCATCGCCCGTACATTAGCTGAAGCGGCCGCACAGCGGTAATCCCTCGCATACTGTGAGATGTTCCACAGCCCGCGGAGGCTCCAGCGTCCCCGGGTGGGTTAATTCGGTAACATAGGCTCATGCGCGCACTCAAATTCTGCCTGTTTTGCTTGTTGATGGCCTCGCCCACGGCCTTCGCTGTGTCCGGAAACACCGTTGCCACGGCCAATGTCAAAGCTCGCGTGGTCAGCGAAGTGCAAAGCATCGCGCCCGGCCAGGCATTTTGGGTTGCGCTCGAACTCGACATCAAGGATGGATGGCACACCTACTGGCGCAACCCCGGCGATTCGGGCGAGGCAACGAAGCTCGACTGGCAGATGCCGCCGGGGTTTACGGCGGGGGACATCGTATGGACCACGCCGCATCGCTTCGAGATTGCGCCCCTGGTGAACTACGGCTATGCCAAGCACGCCGTTCATCTGGTGCAAATCACCGCGCCCAAGGACTTGAAGACCGGCGCGCCCGTGACGCTTGCGGCCAAGGCTAGCTGGCTGGTGTGTTCAGACGTCTGCATTCCCGAAGACGCCGCCTTGCAGCTGACCATGCCGGTCAGCGCCCAACCCGGTGCACCCGATCCGAAGGAGGCGGCCTTGTTCACCACCGCCCGCAGTGAATTGCCGAGCGCACAGCCCGCGCCGACCACGGCCCGGATTCAAGGAGACCGGCTTGTCATCACGCTGGGCGGCGAATGGGGCCCGACCCTGTCGCAAATCAAATCGCTGGCGTTCTTTCCTTATGACGAGGGCAGCATCGAGTATGCCGCCCCGCAAGAGTTGACGCGCTCCAAGGATGCGCTCCAGCTCTCCATGAAGATCGGCTATCAACCCCCGAAGGCCGGTCTCATTCGCGGAGTACTCATCGCGACTCAGCAGAATGGCGCACAGGTCGACACGGTGCCCATTGAGATCGCCGCGGATTTCTCCGGCGCAGGGGCTGCGCAGGTCAAACCCGGACCGCGTTTCGCGCCTGCGGCTCAGACCAACAAGGAGCCCGAGCGCTCGCTGGCGATGCTGATGCTGTTCGCTCTGCTGGGCGGCCTGATATTGAACCTCATGCCCTGCGTGTTTCCAGTGCTGTCGATCAAGGCGCTCAATGTCATGGAACAGGCCGAAAAGCACCCGGCAGCCGTGCGTGCCAAGGGGCTGGTGTTCGCGGCCGGCGTGATTGCATCGATGCTGTGCCTCGCCGGAGTTCTGCTGGCGCTGCGCGCCGGCGGCGAGCAGTTGGGCTGGGGCTTTCAGCTGCAATCGCCGCTGTTCGTCACGATGCTGGTGTATCTGTTGTTGGCGGTCGGCCTGAATCTGTCGGGCGTGTTCGAGGTCGGCGGCGGCCTCGCCGGCGTCGGCGACGGTCTGACGCAAGGGGACAGTTACAGCGCCTCGTTTTTCACCGGCGTGCTCGCCACCCTGGTGGCAACGCCGTGTTCCGCGCCGTTCATGGCGCCCGCGGTGGGCGCCGCGCTGACTCAATCGCCCTTCAACGCCCTATGCATCTTTACGGCACTGGGCGTCGGCATTTCGTTGCCCTTCGTGCTGCTGTCTTTTGCACCCTGGATGCGCCGCGTACTGCCCAGGCCCGGCGCATGGATGGATACGCTGAAACAGGTGTTCGCTTTCCCGGTCTATGCGACGGCCGCGTGGCTGCTCTGGGTGGTTGCACAGGAGACCTCGCCGTTCGGCCTGGGCGCGGCGCTGGCGGGCACCATCTTGATCGCGCTGGCAGCCTGGTCGTTCCAAAAAGCGCGCTCGAGCGCCGGAGGCCGTCGGGCGACGGTGCTTGCTACAGCAGCAATTTCCCTCATTCTCGCGGTGCTGTTGCCGATTCGCTTCGCGGATGTCGCGGCAGCGGCTCCGGGGAATACCGCGCAAACGCACCCAGGCTCGGACGAATGGGTGCCTTACAGCGAGGCGCGAGTCGCCGAGCTCAATGCGGCCGGCAAACCCTTGCTGGTGAACTTCACGGCAAGCTGGTGCTTGACCTGCATGGTCAACGAGCGCAATGCCTTCGCCGATTCCGCGGTACAAAAAATCTTTCATGACAGGCAGGTGACATTGATGAAGGGGGATTGGACCAATCGTGACCCTGCCATCACCAAAGCCTTGGCCGCCTTCGGTCGCGCCGGCGTCCCGCTGTATGTGGTTTACAATTCGAAGCCAGGGTCGAGCGATCCTGTGGTGCTGCCGCAGATCCTCACCGCGGGCGTGGTGAAGAGCGCGTTCGGCGACGCACCAGCTCCTTAGGAGCGTGAGGGAAGCTGGATAGGGTGGATGGATAACACCAACACGATTTCGGTGATCGACTTTCGCCGGCACGGCATGGTGCTGCAATGGCATTCGCTGGGCGGCACATGGACGGCCTGCGAATCGCCCCCTTCGCTGGTGCATGGCATAGCGATGATCCGTCCCACCGGACCCAACATCTGCGTGTACGGCCAGCAAGGACGCTTGCGTCTGCAAGTGGGTCCGAACAGCTACGCGCTGGCGGAAAACTCGCCGCGCTTGACCTGCACCCGGGGTCTCGCGAGTTTCGGATTTCGCAGACGCTTTACCGTGAAATCGGGCGCCGGCGGAGTTCTATTCAGTCATTCCTACTGGACCAGCCAGGGCCGGGATTTCTATCGGTGGCTGAGCGACAAGGCGGCGGATCCCGATTGGCGCATTGCCAGCGGCCGGCAATGGTCGGACGGGGTCACCTCGGCATCCCTGCGCCAGGGTTAATGCGCCGGCAACAGGCCGGCGAGTTCTGATTCGTTCAGATGACGCCACTGCCCGGGGCGCAACTCGCCCAGTTGGACATGCATGATTCGCACGCGTTTCAGCCGCCGCGCCTTGTAACCCAGCGCGGAGCACATGCGGCGAATTTGCCGATTCAGCCCTTGGGTCAGAATGATGCGAAATGATTGCGGATCGACGCGAACGACCTTGGCAGGCTTGGTCACCTCGCCCATGATCTTGACGCCGCCGGCCAGCATGCGCAGCGCCAGGTCGGTGATGGGGCGGTCCACCCACACCACATACTCCTTTTCGTGATTGTTCTCCGATCGAAGAATTTCATTGACGATATCGCCGTCGTTGGTCAGCAATATCAACCCCTCGGATTCGCGGTCAAGGCGGCCGATGGGAAAAATTCGTTCCGCATATCCGACATGATCAACGATGTTGTCCGCGATATGCGTTTCAGTGGTGCAGATGATGCCGACCGGTTTGTTGAGAGCGAGGTAGATCCGTTTTTTTTTGGCGCCGATCAATTCGCCATCGACGCGGACTTCATCGCCCGCAGCCACTTGCGTCCCCAGGCCCGCCGCGAGGCCGTTCAAGGTCACACGCCCGGCTTCGATCCATTTGTCCGCCTCACGGCGCGAACAAACCCCGGTTTCGCTGATGTACTTGTTGAGTCGCATCGGATCGTCAGAATCGGCTGCTTAAGAAAGCCCCGATTTGCATGGCCAAGGCCTTGTGCTCAGCATCGAGCAGCTTTTCGACGTCATCCGCCATGTCGGCGTGCCTGGCATTCGGCAGCGCCGCTTTGAGTCTGCCGGGGCTCTGCGCGGCATCGCGAGGCGTCAAAATCACGAGCGCGGACTGCTTCACGATCGACAATGGATCGGCGGCCGGGGTGCCCAGGATCACCAGGCGCCGTACCAGTTCGGGCCTTGCGGCGGCGAGAGCCAATGCGACATTGGCGCCGCCCTGAACGCCAAAAAGATCGATCTGGCGCAATCTCAAATCGTCAGCGAGATCGGAGATCGCGCCGGCGGCATCGGCCGCGCCGGAGGTTGGCGCAGGATCGGACTCTGCACAGCCCGGCAAATCCGGCGCGTAAACCGAGCGCACGTCGGCAATCCCGGGCAAGAGGCGCTTGAAGATCCGGCTCGAGCCTTGTGCGGGATGCAAGCAAATCAGCGTAACTTGCTCGTCGAACCCCCCGGTGGCGGGAAATGCCGTTCGCACATGCAGCTGCCCGAACCTGAAGTCAAAATAGGCGCGCCGCATGCGCACCGTCTCGGCGGGCGTTGAGGAGATTTTCGAGAGCTTGGCCAAGCTCTCTAGTTTAACCGAACTTGACAGTGGGCTTGTTTGTCCTACGTTTGTTGCTTTTATGGCACATTAATTTTCACAGTTCTTCGCAATAGGAGTAGATTCACAAGCGATGCAAGGCTAAAGTGTTGCTCGCGCGCAATAGCGCGTAAGGGAAATAAAAAGACCGATCTATCGCCGGTGCGAATAACGCGCTGCGAAGGGCATGGGGACTTGAAAGCCGGGCGAAATGCCCGGCTTTTTTATTGCGGCAATTTATCCCACACGCGGGACATGACGAATCCGGCCGAACGGCCGCCCTTGAATGCGACTTCTTCCACCAATCGCTGACCGTTCCCCGTGACGCTGTAGCGTTCTTCGAACGGAGGCAACTCATCGTCGCGGTCGCGCGTCGTAATAATCAGGGTTTTTTCGAACCAGCCGCAGGTGGGTGGCGGCGCGTCGCGCGCTGCAGGCAGTGCGTCACGATCCGAATTGTCATGGTGCGGATGCCCATGCTTCTCGTTTCCGGGCTGACAGATCCGGTTCTTGCCGTCCGAAGTAAACGTCACCACGCCGCCGACCTGGTGAATCTCCAGTTGCTTGCCCGGCCAGCGCAGGCTCCCGCCAAGAACGCCCATGGAGGGTGTCGCGGGCGGCGTCGGCCCCGGATAAGCGCCTTGCTGTCCTCCGTGGCCACCCCGGCCCCCCGCGTTGGCGGCCTGTATCTGCTGCTGGTTGGCGATTTGCAGCAGATGCATGGGATCGTCGCTATCCGCCTCGTTGAGCTTCCATTTGCCGCTGAAATCCACGCCGGGCGGCGGAGCCAGATTTAAGCCGTTGCTGGCGCAGGCGCTCAAGAGAATGACGGTCGCAAGCAAGGCGACACGCATGGCTGACCCCCGTTATTTCGGGAATCTTATAATGAAATCAGCCCGTGGAGTGATGGGCCCGGCCGGCCGCGCGCAGATCGTTTGGGCCACAAATCCAGACGCGCCCCTCGAACGGCTGAAAGCAAACGCGCACCCCTTCGGTGCGTCGCATGGTTTGCGACCCACAGGCAATCTTACCGTCTGCAAGATCCGCCTGGATTAAATCCACCAGCGAAGCGCTGGGCTCGCCGTTATCCGTGGGCGGCAAAGCGTGCGCGAGAATGCGCGCTTGAACATCATCGCGACGCGTCGCGTTGCCCAGAACGGCACGCTTGAACTTATCGAGCACGACCAGCACGGAACTGAGTGTGTTGTCGGTCACATCGCTGGGACGCCCGGTGCCTCCCATGAATTTGAGATGCAGCAGACCGCCCACAGCCCGGCTTTCGTCGTGCAGGCACAGCGCGAGCGCCCCGTGCAGGTCGGCGATCATGAGCATGGGTTCGGGCGAGACGTGATAACTGTCCGGTGCGACCGATACTTCCGTGAGATCTTTAACCAATGGGGGATCCTGTGTTACCGCTGCGATGCTGCGCCGAACGACAGATCCGCTCTGCCAAGCAAATCACGGTTTTTATGTATTACAAAAGGAACTGTTGCGCGAATTGACAAGGATCGGCTGTCACTGACAAGGATCGGCAATCAGTGACATGGGTTGTGACCTGCAGTCATAAGCTCATACCGCGCAGTAATTGGCGCGAATGCGGGTCTGCGCCGTATGTTGTTCCCATGTATCGGTACGATCTCACCGACAAGACCCTGGTAAATGAGCGGGTGGCTCAGTTTCGGGACCAGACGCAGCGCTTTCTTGCCGGACAATTGAGCGAGGATGAATTCCGTCATTTGCGGTTGCGCAATGGCTTGTACATCCAGCGCCACGCGCCGATGCTGCGCATCTCCATACCTTACGGATTGCTTTCTTCGACGCAGCTTCGCACCCTGGCCAGGATTGCGCGGGACTACGACCGCGGCTACGGTCATTTCACGACCCGTCAAAACATCCAGTACAACTGGCCGAAGCTGGAAAAAGTGCCCGATATTCTCGCCGAACTGGCCGAAGTCGAGATGCATGCCATCCAGACCAGCGGCAATTGCGTTCGCAACATCACCTCGGACCACCTCGCCGGAATTACGCCCAACGAGCTCGAGGATCCGCGGCCTTGGTGCGAAATCATCCGGCAATGGTCCGCATTTCATCCCGAATTCAGCTTCTTGCCACGTAAGTTCAAGATCGCGGTGACGGGAGCCGCACAAGATCGCGCCGCCTCGCTGGTGCATGACGTCGGTGTGCACATCGTGCGCGGCCCCCATGGGGACCTGGGCTTTGAAATACTGGCCGGCGGCGGCCTCGGGCGCACGCCGATCATCGGTCAAGTGGTGCGCGAATTTCTTCCGCGCGAGCACTTGCTCACCTATCTGGAAGCGATCCTGCGCATCTACAATCTGGAAGGCCGCCGCGACAATCTGACCAAGGCCCGCATCAAGATATTGGTGCGTGCGCTCGGCATCGAGGAATTCAGAAGGCGGGTCGAGGAAGAGTGGCAGCGGGTCCGGGATGGCGGTCCTCTGATCGATGACGCCCAGGTGAAACATATGCGGGCTTTTTTCGAGCCACCCGCCTATCGCGGGCTGCCCAACATCGAGCCCGACGACGGCAAGAGCGCCGCGTTTCGCGCCTGGTACCGCTACAACACCGCCGCGCACAAGATCGCGGGCTATCGAGGCGTGTTCATTTCGCTGAAAAAGCCAGGCGTCCCGCCGGGGGATGCCACGGATGCGCAGATGGACTTGGTCGCGAATCTGGCCGACCGCTATAGTTTCGGCGAAATCCGGGTGACGCATACCCAGAATCTGCTGCTCGGCGATGTCGAGCAAGGAAGCACCTACGAGCTTTGGCAGGCGTTGCAGGAAGCCGGCCTGGCAACGCCGAACATCGGCACACTCACCGACATCATTTGCTGTCCGGGGTTGGATTTCTGCAGCCTCGCCAACGCTGGTTCCATCGATGTCGCGAAACTCATAAACGAACGCTTCGACGACTACGACTACGTTTACGATTTGGGGGAAATCGACGTCAAGATATCCGGGTGCATGAATGCCTGCGGCCATCATCACGTCGGCAACATCGGCATTCTGGGCGTCGATAAGGGCGGCCAGGAGTGGTATCAGATCACCATCGGCGGCGCGGCAGGCGCGGATGCTTCCTTGGGTTCCGTGATCGGTCCTTCGGTGTCCAAAGCCGAGGTCGCGGAAACGATCGCGCGCCTGCTGGATGTCTACGTCGAAGAGCGGCAACCGGAAGAGCGCTTCCTGGAAACCGTGCGCCGCCTCGGGGTGAAACCATTCAAGGAACGAGTGTATGCCGCGCCGCTTGCTGCGTGACGGTTCGATAGTCGCCGACGACTGGCGCTACACCGGCGAGCCCGACGTTGATGGCGGCGCCCCGCTCATCGTGACCTTCGAGCAATGGCAAAGCGATCCCGGCGCCTGGATCGCGCGCGGCGGGCGCTTGGGGGTCGTGCTGTCGCCGGATCATAAGGTTGAACAGCTCGCCCCGGATCTGGCCTGGTTCGCGCTGGTCGCGGCGAAATTCCCCGGGCCCGCCGATGGCCGCGGCTATTCCCAGGCACGGCAGCTGCGCGAGCGCTTCAACTTTCACGGCGAACTGCGCGCAACCGGCTACGTGCGCCGCGACCAGTTGTTCTTTCTTGCCCGCTGCGGCTTTAACAGCTTCGAACTGACAGAGGATGACTTGACGGACGCCGGCACCGCGTTGCAGACATTCTCAGCCGCCTACCAGCCGTCGAACGATGCCGGATTGCCGTTCAAGCTGCGGCGGGATACACCTGCCAGCGCCTGAAGCGTAAGCCCACTTTCTGGCCCAGGTCGAAGCGCTCCGCTTCGAACCGTTCGCGGCTGATTTCCGCTTCCAGCGGCTCGTGGATCGGCTGGCCGTCGGCGCACAGATCCAGTCGCACGATGGGTCCGATCACGCGCACCGCCACCACCGTGGCGGGCCAACCCGACGAGCGCGAACCGATTTCAATTTCGTGAGGCCGTATCAAGGCAACTTGCTTTTCCGCTCCCGGCGCGGGCATATCGCTCGACGAGATGTCGATCGGACCCAGGTAGGCGCGGCCGTCGCGCCAGATCACCGGCAGTTCGTTGACCTGTCCCAAGAAGCGGTGCACGAAGGCCGACGTCGGCAAATCGTATATCTCCCCGGCAATGCCGGCTTGTTCGATTCGGCCGTGATTCAGGACCACCACGGTATCCGCGACTTCGATGGCCTCCTGCTGATCGTGGGTGACGATGATGCTGGTGAAGTGCAGTTCATCGTGCAGGCGGCGCAGCCAGCGGCGCAATTCGTGGCGCACCTGGGCGTCCAGGGCACCGAAGGGCTCATCCAGCAATAGCACCTGAGGATCGACCGCCATGGCGCGCGCCAGAGCCACACGCTGCCTCTGGCCGCCGGACAGCTGCGCCGGATAGCGGTCTCCCGCCCACGCGAGCTGCACCAGCGAGAGCAGCTCCTGTACTTTCTTGCGGATGTCGGCCGCGGAAGGCCGTTCACGGCGCCGCTTCACCTTGAGGCCGAAGGCAACATTTTCGAACACCGTCATGTGACGGAACAAGGCGTAATGCTGAAACACGAAACCGACTTTCCGATCGCCGATGGGCCACAGCGTCGCGTCCTCTCCATCGAAGTAAACCGTGCCCTCGTCCGGGGTCTCGAGTCCCGCGATGATGCGCAGCAGCGTCGTTTTGCCGCAGCCCGAGGGTCCGAGCAAGGCCATCAATGCGCCGGTCGGAACATCGAGATCGATGTTCTCGACGGCGGCATATTCGCCGAATCGTTTGGTGACGCCGCGCAGTGAGATGCTCATGAATTTGTCCTCCTCGTTCGATCCTGCGGCATCCGCGCCGCGCGCCGCAGTTCGGGCTGCCGCCATTCCAGAAAGCTCTTGCCCGCGAGAGTCAACAACGCCAGCAGCGCAAGCAGCGATGCGACCGCGAAAGCCGCGCTGTAGTTGTATTCGTTGTAGAGAATCTCGACGTGCAAGGGCATGGTATTGGTCAAGCCGCGGATATGGCCCGACACGACCGACACCGCGCCAAACTCGCCCATTGCCCGGGCATTGCATAAGAGCACGCCATACAGCAACCCCCAACGAATATTCGGCAGGGTCACGCGCCAAAAGGTCTGCCAGCCATTGGCCCCCAACGACAGTGCCGTTTCCTCGTCGTCCTTGCCCTGCGCCTGCATCACCGGCAGCAGCTCGCGGGCGATGAATGGGAAGGTAACGAACAGGGTCGCCAGCACGATTCCGGGCAGCGCGAATATTACGTGCCAGTGCTGGGATTTCAAGAAGCCGCCGAGCCAACCGTGCGCGCCGAAAACCAGAATGAAGATCATGCCGGCAATGACCGGTGACACGGCAAACGGCAAATCGATGAGCGTGATCAGCCAGCTCTTGCCGCGAAAATCGAATTTAGCGATGGCCCATGAAGCAGCCACGCCGAATACCAGGTTTAAAGGCACCGCGATCGCGGCAACCAACAGCGTAAGCTTCACCGAGGATAGGGCCATGGGTTCTGCGATGGCCGCAAAGTAGGCACCGAATCCTTTGGCCAGCGCTTGCACGAACACCGCCAGCAACGGCATCACCAGGAATATCGCGAGGAACAGCAGCGCCGAGGCGATCAGCAGCAGCCGGCTCATGCGCGCGCACCATGCCTGGAGGAGGCCCAGTTCTGCAGCGCGTTGATGCCCAGCATCAGCACGAAGGACAATACCAGCATGACCACTGCGATCGCGGTTGCGCCGGAGTAGTCGTATTGCTCCAGCTTCGTGACGATCAGCAACGGCGCGATTTCGGATTTCATCGGCATGTTGCCCGCAATGAAAATCACCGAGCCGTACTCGCCCACGGCGCGGGCAAAGGCGAGCGCGAAGCCGGTGAGCAGCGCCGGCCACAAAGCCGGCAGCGTCACCCGGACAAACGCTTGCAGAGCCGATGCCCCCAGCGTGGCGGCGGCCTGTTCCACTTCCCGGTCGAGCTCCTCGAGAACCGGCTGCAATGTGCGCACCACGAAGGGCAGCCCGATGAAAGTCATCGCCACCACGACGCCTACGGGCGTGAAGGCGACACGCAACCCTAAGGGCACCAACCTGGCTCCGATCAATCCATTCGGCGCATACAGCGCCGTCAACGCGATTCCCGCCACGGCCGTGGGCAGTGCGAAGGGCAAATCCACCATCGCATCGATGAGCCGTTTGAACGGGAAGGTGTAGCGAACCAGCACCCAGGCGACGATGAGACCGAAGATCAGATTGATCATGGCCGCCAGCATCGAGGCGCCGAAGCTCAATTCCAGAGACGCCAGCACCCGCGGCGCCGTTACGACTTCCCAGAAGTGCCGCCATCCCGACCCGAAACTGCGGACGAACACGGCCGACAGCGGAATCAGCACCACCAAGGAGAGATACAGCATCGTGTATCCCAAGGTGAGCCCGAAACCCGGCAGAACTCGCAACGGTCTGCGACTCTCGGTTGATTCCGCAAAGCTACCGGCCATAGATCCTATCGAAGGTACCATGGTCCGCGAAGTGAGTGGCCTGCGCCTTGTTCCAGCCGCCGAAGGTATCGTCGATGGTGAGCAGCCGCGGGATACGTTGAAATTGGCTTGCGTAGCGCGCGGCGACCGCCGCATCCCGCGGACGATAAAAATGCTTGGCCGCAATTTCCTGTCCTTGCGGCGAGTACAGGTACTTCAGATACTCCTCCGCCACGTGACGCGTGCCGTGCTCATCGACGTTCTGATCCACGATGCTCACCGGCGGCTCCGCCAGAATGCTGATGCTGGGTGCGACAATATCGAATTTTTCGGGCCCCAACTCCTTGAGCGCCAGATAGGCCTCATTCTCCCAGGCCAGCAAGACATCGCCGATGCCGCGCTCGACAAAGGTCACGGTCGAGCCGCGCGCGCCGGAATCGAGCACCGGCACGTTGCTGTAAAGACGCTTCACGAAATTCTCGGCCGACGCATCGTTGCCGCCCGGCTGCTGCAAAGCCCAGGCCCACGCCGCCAGATAGTTCCAGCGCGCCCCGCCCGAGGTCTTCGGGCTCGGCGTGATCACCACGACGCCGGGCCGCGTAAGATCGCTCCAGTCGTGGATGTTCTTGGGATTGCCCTTGCGCACCAGAAAGACGATGGTGGAGGTATAGGGCGCGCTGTTCTGCGGCAGGCGTGACTGCCAGCTCGGTGGAATGAGACCGCCCTGTGCGGCGATCGCATCGACATCGTAGGCCAAGGCCAGTGTCACCACATCGGCTTCGAGGCCCTCGATCACCGCGCGAGCTTGCTTGCCTGATCCACCGTGGCTTTGATTGACGATGATGATATCGCCGGTCTTGCCCTTCCAATACGCGGCAAACGCCCTGTTGTAATCCTCGTAGAATTCCCGCGTCGGGTCATAGGACACATTCAGGAGCTTGATGGTGGCCGCCGGCAAGGAAGAGGCCACGCAAATCCCAAGCAGCAGGAGCGCGCGTGCAAGCCCCTTCGGCGTCATGGTATGTCGCGCACCGGAATCTGCAGATCCTTCAATACACGATCGGCGTCTTCCTGGGTTTCCAGCTTCTCTACGTCGCGGACCAGCTTGCGCGGCAGGTGTGGGGCCAGCAGCTCGATGAATTCGTACATGTAGGCGCGCAGCAGCGCACTGCGGCGAAAGCCGATCCAGGTCGTATGGCCTTCAAAAAGATGCGAAGCATCGAGCACCGTGAGATCGCCGTCGGTGTTCGGGTCGATCGCCAAACGGGCCAGGATGCCGACGCCGAGACCGATGCGGACATAAGTTTTGATGACATCTGAATCACGCGCCGTCAGGGCTACGTCCAATGAAAGACCGGCGGTTTCGAACAAGGCCGGCAACGAGGAGCGCCCCGAAAAACTGAAAACGTAGGTGACGATCGGATACTCGGCCAGCTTCTTCAGCGTGAGCTTGCCCGCGGATTCCAGCGGATGTCCGCGCGGCACGACCACGGCCCGGTGCCAGCGATATACGGGCAGGCGCACCAGGTGCGGAAACAATTCCTCCGAACCGGTCGCGATGGCGAAGTCGACGCGATCGCGGGCGACCATTTCCGCGATCTGCTCCGAAGTTCCTTGATGCAGGTGCAGCCGAACCTTCGGATACTTGATCCGAAATTCGCGGATCACCTCCGGCAGCACATAGCGAGCCTGCGTATGAGTGGTGGCGATCGACAGCGTGCCGCCATCGGCCTTGCGCAGCTCGGCCGAAGTGCGGCGAATGTTTTGCATTTCACGCAATATCGCGCTGGCGCGCGAAATGATTTCCTCGCCGGCGGCGGTGGTGCGGGTGAGCGCCCGCCCTTCGCGTTCGAACAGCTGAAAACCCAGTTCTTCCTCGAGCAGCTTGAGCTGGCGGCTGACGCCGGGCTGCGAGGTATGCAGTTGCCGGGCGGCGGCGGTGATGTTCAAGCCGTTTTCATGCACGGCGACCAAGTAGCGCAATTGCTGAAATTTCACGGCAACCCTAAGCCTTATCGTTGAGGATGGTTACGGGGAAGCATATAAGTTTTGCATGTACTCATGCCGCGGAGTTCGTTTTGGGAAGGCGGCTGCCGCCCTATAGTGGAGCAACCTGTGGCGTGTGCGCACTTCGAAAATACGTGTGTTACCAACTACTTAGGCACGGCAAACGGATATCGGCCCATGAATTATTTCCCGGTTTTCTTCGATCTCAAGGCGCTCAAAGTGCTCGTGGTCGGCGGCGGCGAGGTGGCGCTGCGCAAGGTCATGCTGCTCGAGCGCACCGGCGCCGCGATAACACTGGTTGCTCCTGACATTCACCCCGAGCTTTTGGCCCGGGCCGATGCGGGGACGATCAAGACGGAAACGCGCGAATTCATTCCGCCGGATCTCGAGGGCGCGCGGCTGGTCATCGTTGCCACTTCGCGGCGTGCCGTCAACCGCTGGATCGCGACATTGAGCGAGGCGCGCGGCATTCCAGTCAATGTGGTGGACGATCGCGAAGCCTCGCGTTTCATAGTTCCAGCCATCATCGATCGCGACCCGGTCATGGTGGCGGTATCGACGGGAGGCGCATCGCCGGTGCTGGCGCGCCGCCTGCGTGAAAGGCTCGAGACGCTGATTCCCGGAAAAATCGGCGAGTTTGCACGCTGGCTGCATGCGTTGCGAAGACCGGCGCGGCGCTTGCGTGACACGGCTGCCAGGCGGCGATTTTTCGAGGAACTCGTCGACGGAGCGGCGGCGCGGCGCTTTGCCGGCGGAGACGCAGCCGGTGCGCAAAGCATCGCGCGGCAGCTGCTGTCCCAGATGCAGGCCGCACCCCGCCCGGCCGGAGAAGTAATGCTGGTGGGAGCGGGCCCCGGCGATCCCGAGTTGCTCACCCTGAAGGCGCTGCGCGCCCTGCAGGACGCCGATGTCATTCTGCACGATCGTCTGGTATCGCAGGCGATCCTGGATCTGGCGCGGCGTGATGCGGCGCAGATCTGCGTGGGCAAGGCCGCCGGCAGTAACGGCTGCACGCAAGAAGAGATCAACGCTCTGCTGATCGAGCATGCCAGGAAAGGCCAGCGGGTCGTGCGCCTGAAGGGCGGCGATCCTTTCATCTTCGGCCGGGGAGGCGAAGAGCTCGAGGCACTCGCCCGGGCGCAGATCCCCTTCTCGGTGGTGCCGGGCGTCACGGCTGCGGCGGGCTGCGCGGCCTATGCAGGCATTCCCCTGACGCATCGCGAACATGCGCACAGCGTCACTTTCGTCGCCGGTCACTCCGGGAAGGATGGCAATGAGCCCGATTGGCGCGCGCTGGCCCAGCCGGCCACAACCGCGGTGTTCTACATGGGGCTTGCCCGATTGCCACACATTGCAGAGCGCCTCATGGCGCATGGCGCCGCCACCGATCTCCCCGCCGCCCTGATTGCGCGGGGCACCTTGCCCAATCAACGCGTGGTCACGGGCACTCTCGCGACCATCGGCGACCTGGCCTCGCGGGAAAATCTTGAATCGCCGACGTTGCTCGTGGTGGGCGAGGTCGTGTCCTTGCACGCATCGCTGTCCTGGTTCGGCGCTGCGGCGCCGGAAGGCTCGTCTCTTCCCCTGACCCGGTCCGCTTGAGCTCCGTCACCCGCCGGGCGGGTCACGCGATCGCTTCGAGGAATCCGCGCTCGGCCAGCCAGGCACGGTTGAACAAGCGCGATTGATACTTCGCACCGCCGTCGCACAGCACGGTAACGATGGTATGGCCCGGACCCATCTGTTTCGCCAGCGTCACCGCCGCGGCCACATTGATGCCGGCGGTACTGCCGAGCAGCAGCCCTTCCTCGCGCAGCAGCCGATAAATGAAATGCATGGTTTGCGCATCCGGTATGCGCAGCGCGTCGTCGATCGGCGCTCCTTGCAGATTGGCGGTGACGCGGCCGGTGCCGATACCTTCGGTGATGGACGAACCGCCGTCGGTCTTCAATTCACCGTCCTTGATGTAGTGGTAGAGCGCGCTGCCCGGAGGATCGACCAGAACGATGCGCACCGCGGCGGACTGGGATTTCAGATAGCGCGCAACGCCCGCCAATGTGCCGCCGGTGCCGGTGGACGCGCAGAAGGCGTGGATTTTTCCGCCGGTGTCGCGCCAGATTTCCGGCCCGGTAGATTCAAAATGGGCATCCCGATTCGCGGTGTTGTCGAATTGGTTGGCCCATACTGCGTCGGTTAGCTCTTCCGCCAAGCGGCCCGCGACCTTCTGGTACTGGTTCGGGTTGCTGTAGGGAACGGCAGGCACTTTGCGCAGTTGCGCGCCCAGCGCCTCGATGATCTGGTATTTCTCAGCGGCCTGATTGTCGGGCATGACGATCACGCATTTGTAGCCGCGTGCATTGCACACATGCGCAAGCCCGATGCCGGTATTGCCGGCGGTGCCCTCGACCACGGTGCCTCCCGGCTTGAGCGCACCGCGGCGTTCGGCGTCGAGCACAATCCATTTCGCCGCCCGATCCTTGACCGAGCCCCCTGGGTTCATGAACTCGGCTTTTCCCAAAATCTCGCAGCCCGTCTCCTCGCTGAAGCTGCGCAGGCGAATCAACGGCGTGTTGCCGATCGAATCGGTGAATCCGTCTCTCACGTTGGGCGGCGTCGGCTTTGAAGCGTGCACCCCGAAAATCTACGCGATTCGGGAAGCATTTGGGGCATAAAAAAAGAATCCCCGGGCTGGCCGGGGAATTTAGGGGAACAGGTGCTTAGATAACCCTAGGCACGTCCAGATCTGGAAGATACGCCGCACAAAAGTGCCCAAACGCTCGACCTTGTTCGTTCAGTGTTGCTAGTAAGTAACGCTGATATTAAACAGGATCTCTTTCTTGATTGCATCATAGTCGATTACTCATATAAATCCAATAGTTAACGCGAGATTTCTAGAATTTGCTGCACTATGTCAAAAGTGTCGGCAATTTGTAACAAAACAACAACTGCGGGCTCACCGACCGAGGGCGCGAAATTCGGCGCGCCAAGGCGGGTTAGCATTGCGTTCCGATTGGATCTTGAGGAGTGGCCGATGAAGTACCTGCACACGATGGTCCGCGTAAAGGACATCGAGGAGTCGCTGCGTTTCTATCGCGACGCGTTGGGACTTTCGGAAATAACCCGTAAGGATAATCCGCAAGGCCGCTTCACTCTGGTCTTCTTGGCGGCGCCCGGCGATGAGACTGCGCAAGTCGAGCTGACGCACAATTGGGATCCGGAAGAGTATGCCGGCGGCCGCAACTTCGGACATCTGGCCTACGCGGTCGACGATATTTATGCTGCCTGCCGTCGCCTCATGGAGCATGGCGTCACGATCAATAGGCCGCCGCGCGACGGCCGAATGGCGTTCGTACGTTCGCCCGACCGGGTATCCATCGAACTGCTGCAGAAAGGGACGGCGCTGGCTCCGGCGGTTCCCTGGACCACGATGCCCAATATCGGCGAGTGGTAGCTAGCCCGTCCGCGGGCTCCTAGAACATCTCCGACGCGTCGGGGGCTTTGATCTCAACCGCGGTGCGCGACGGAATGTGCTCGCCGGTAATCATCTCGTCGTACCCCTGTCCCGGTCCGACCATGGGATAGACGCCGGCATCGCGATCGATCATGACCTCGAGAAATGCCGGTCCGTCGAAACGGATGAATTCCTCGACGACGCGCGGCACATCGGCCTTCTTATCGAGCCTGACGGCGTACTTGAATCCGTCCGCGGCCGCCGCCTTGATGAAATCCTTGGTGTGCAGGCTTTTGTCGCTGGCGCTCAAGCGGCCCTTGTGAAACAGCTTCTGCCATTGCTTGACCATGCCATCGCCGCAGTTGTTGAGAACGACGACTTTGATCGGCAAATCATAGGTCGTGACGGTCTCCAGTTCGCCGATATTCATGCGGATGCTGGCGTCGCCGTCGACATCGATCACCAGGCGCTTGCGCTGTGCAAACTGCGCGCCCACCGCCGCCGGCAGGCCGAAGCCCATCGTACCCATGCTGCCGGAGGTCAACCACAGCCTTGGGGAACGAAAGTCGAAATACTGCGCGGACCACATCTGATGTTGTCCGACGCCGGTGGTGATGATGGCCTCGCCACGCGTCAGGCGATTGATCTCTTCGATGACGTAGTAGGGCTGGATCAAGCTGCTGCTGCGGTCATAGTTCATGGCGTAGTTCGCGCGCAGGGCGTCGCAATGCCGATGCCATGCCGACCAATCGCGCTTGAAACCGGTCGCCTTGCCGTAATCCAGCAGCGCGAGCAATGCATCGGGCATCAAACCCACGTGGCTCCAGTGCACGCGCTTGACCTTGTCGATTTCCGAAGCATCGATGTCGATGTGTGCGATGAACTTTGCCCGGCCGGCAAATTTGGCCGGGTTCCCGGCAACGCGATCGTCGAAACGAGCGCCGAGCGCCAGCAGGCAGTCGCAGTCCTCGACCGCGTAGTTGGCGAATGCCGTGCCATGCATGCCGAGCATGCGCATCGACAGGGAGTGGGTCGTGTCGACAGCGCCGATTCCCATGAGCGTCGTCACCACGGGAATTTGAAAATCATGGGAAAATTGACGCAACGCATATGCCGCACCGGCATTGATCACGCCGCCGCCCGAGTAAATCAGCGGGCGGCTCGAGGCCTGCAACGCCGCGAAGAAGTCGGCACAGGCGGCTTCCGGTAATTTCGCGGCTTCCAGCCGGTTCATGCGTTGCCGGTAGCCGGGCACCGGCAGGCGTCCCGACCCGTGAAAGACGCCCTTCCAATTCTGCACGTCCTTGGGGACATCGAGTACGACCGGGCCGGGCCGGCCGGTGCGCGCAATTTCGAAAGCGGTGCGCACGGTCGCTTCCAATTTGCTGGGATCCGTGATCAGAAAGACATGCTTGGCAACCGCGCCCATGATGCTCGGCACCGGTGCCTCCTGAAAGGCATCGGTGCCGATCGCGGTGGTGGGCACCTGGCCGCAGATGACCACGATGGGCACGGAATCCGCCATGCAATCGCGCACCGGCGTCACGGTATTGGTGGCCCCGGGCCCGGAGGTGACCAGAGCCACCCCGACCTTGCCGCTGGCCCGGGCGTAGCCTGCCGCCATGAATCCGGCGCCCTGCTCGTTGGCGGGAACGACCAGTGGCATGCGCGATTCATGCTCCACGTTGTAGCGGAACACGGAGTCGTAGATCGGCAATATCGCGCCGCCGCTGTAACCGAATATGGTATCCACGCCCTCATCGGCGAGCACCTGGACCAGCACATCGGCGCCGGTCATGGTGGCGCCGGCCAGCGGGTGCGCTGCTTGATTCGACATATCGATGCGGTCTTTCACGCTGGAAAGACTAGCAGTTCCCGCCCTGGCGCCCAAGTGCCGCGATCCGTATCCTTGCGATGCCATGCGCCACATCATTGCCATATTGCTGCAGAACGAGGCCGGCGCGCTGACGCGCGTTACCGGCTTGATATCCGCCCGGGGCTACAACATCGAGTCGCTGGTGGTCGCCGCCACCAACGATCCCACGGTCTCGCGGGTAACGCTCGTGACCATCGGCTCCGACCATGTCATCAAGCAAATCAACGCCCAGCTATTGAAGCTGGTCGACGTCGTCGCCGTCGAGGACATGACCAGCGGCGATCATCTGGCTCGTGAATTGCTGCTCATCAAGCTGCAGATGGCGGCCGAGCATGTGGAATCCGTCGGCGCACTGTTGCGCCGGGTCGGTGGGCGCGTACTGTCGTCAAATCCGTCGAGCTTCATCGTCGAGCTCGCCAGCACCGAGATCGAGATCGGCGAATTCATAGCCAATATCGCGGCCTTCGGCGAAATCGTCGAGGTGGTTCGCAGCGGCGTTCTCGGCATTGCGCGCGGCAATCCGCGGTTGCACCTGATCAAGTAGCCACAGTAACGAGGATACCAATTCGTCATGCCTGAAATTGAAGTCACGCCGGAACATGCAGCGGATCCGAATACCCGCCGCGTCGGCATATTGGTGGGCGTCGTGGGAATCCTGCTTTCGGTGGTCACCATCGCGGGCCATCGCGCGCATACGCAAGCAGTGATTCACCGCACCGAATCAAACGATGCGTGGAGCTACTACCAGGCCAAGAAGATCCGTGAAAATACCGAAGAAGTGGCGCTGGTGCTGATGCAGGCTTTGGGCTCGGATCCGGCCAAGACGGAGGCTGTTGCCGGTAAGCTCGAGGCGGCACGCGTCAAGTACGCGGCGGATGCCGAGCGGATACAGGAGGACGCGCGCGCCAAGGACAAGGAAACCGGAATCGAGGAGCGCCGTGCGCTGCGCTTCGACCTCGGCGAGGGATTGCTGGAACTCGGGCTGGTTCTATGTTCGCTGTACTTTCTGGCGCGCAAGATTTTCTTCCCCGCCTTCGGCGTGCTCTCGAGTATCGCGGGTGCCGCGCTCGGCGTCTCGGGGTTCCTGCTTTGAGAGCTGCCGCGATCCTGGCGATCGCCATCCTGATCGCGGGTCCGGCGCACGGCGCCGACACAGCCACGACCGCGGCCGCGCGCGTGGAAGCCCGTTCTGCGGATCTGCTGGCGGTGGGCGTCGTTCATGGCGACAAAATGAGCGTTCATCTCAGCCGCTCGGCCGACAACGCGCCGGTGCGCGACGCGGCACTCGGCGTGGTGTTGCGCGGTAATACGTACGCGGCCATCGCGGAAGCCGACGGCAGCTATTCATTTCAAGCCAAGGATTTGACGCTGCCGGGTGCCGCGATCGTTGAATTTCAGGTGGCCCAGGCAGCCGCGCATGAGAGCCTCAAAGGCACGCTGGATGTCGCACGGCCGGCCGAGGGATCGGATAGCCAGAGCAACGCGCGGCAGTTGTGGTGGTGGGTGCTGAACTTCGCGGTATGTTTCGGGATCCTATGGCTGATCTCACAGCGCCGCAAGGCTGCGAAAGACTAGGGTCGTCCTGCTGCTAGAAGCTCTGCATGGTCTGCACCAGAAACTGAAATTTCTGGATGCCCGCGACATTGTTGAGCGGGAAGGCGAAATCGATGTGCAACACATTGCCCAGTCCCGAGCGTGTGTTGCCGAGGCGCAATCCGAAGCCGACGTCCTTCAGCAGCCCCGGATCGCTGTTGCCGATCACGCCGCTGCCCCAGGTGCGGCCCACGTCGGTAAAGACCGCGGCGCCGACGCGCACCAGCCGAAAGGGATACCAGTCCGTGAAGACGCGCTGCTCCAGCGTGAACAACGCGCGCGACGTTCCCGATTCGAAGCGCAGCGGATAGCCGCGCAAGCCGCTGTCGCCGCCCAACAGCAGCTGCATATCCGGGTCCAGCATGTAGGTGGTGGTACCCGATAGGGCCGCGTACAGCAGCCAGTCTTGACGCCATCGCCAGTAGTACTTGGCACCGACGTCCGCGATCAAATTTCGGGCGTGCTCTTGTTCGATGCGCGACGAGAAGTCGCTGCTCAGGAACAGCTGCTGCTGATAGGGCAAGTCGAAGCCGCTGAGCGCTTTTGCCGCCAGCATGACGGCGTCGCGGTCGGCGCCGAACGCGCTGCTGGAATAGCCGATCTCGCCGGTGACCTCGGTGCCGAAATACAAGTCCTCGGTGCGTCCGATCTCGTTCTCGTCGCCGATCTTCGTGTAACGGTCCTGAATGATGTCGAATCCGGTGAAAGGGTAGGACAGCGTTCGGTCGGGCGGCAGGACCTTGGCCGGCAGCGAGCTGGCCGGCGTCGGCAGGAACAGATTACGGTCGTAACGCATGCCGAACGTCCAGCGCTTGGTCCAGCCGTCGATCAAGCCGCTCGACACGCCACCGCTCAGCTCGTAGGAGGTTTGATCGTCGTTGAATTGATCGACGATTTCTCCCAAGTTATAGCGGGAAACCGTGCGATTGAAATCCATCGCGGAGATCTTGGTGCTCCACGGCGCGTCGAACGAATAGAAGGGCTGCTGTATCAATGCTGCGCGTTGGAATCCGTCGCTGGAGTCCGCATACTTGAGCGCCGTGGTCCAGCGCGAACCGAATACATTGGGATCGAGGTACTGCAAGGTGGTGCTGGTGCGATCCACGGTACTGCCGTGTGACAGTTCCAAGCCCTTGCCCCAGCCGAACAAGTTTTCCTCCTGCAGGTTGAAGTTGAAGCTGTTCGTGCCGCCTGAACGGCCGAAGGAGATGCCGGGACTCAAGGTCCAAACATCCTTGGTAATGACCTTGATGTCCACAACGCCGCCGGCGTAGCGCATCGGCACGACCCGGGCATCGTAGATGAAGGATAGCAGGCGCAGCACGCGCTCGGTCTCCGCCATTTTGCGCCCCAGATATCGATCGCCCCGCGCAAACAGCAACTGCGCCCGTATGGTCGCGGGCTTGGTTCGGATGTGCAGGCGATTGGCGAGTTTGTACAACCCGTTGCTCTCGCGCTCATCGCGTTCGTCGAAGATGTTGCGGGTTTCGATGTCGATGTCGCCGATGACGGCGCCTTGCGCTTCCAGCTCAGCATCGCTCGGCACGCCCGCCGGCCGGGGAAAGTCGATTCGGGTGTGTTCCTTGTCCGTCAGTTTCGCTGCGTGCGCCGTTGGCGCGGCCGCGAATAAAGCGGCGCAGGCGATCAGGCACCCGCCGCCGAGCAGTTTCATCCGATGAACGAACTACAGAGCCGCGTTGTCGCTCTCGCCGGTGCGGATGCGCAGCACCCGCAGGATATCGGTGACGAAAATCTTGCCATCACCCACCTTCCCAGTCTTCGAGGCGCCTACGATGGCTTCCATCACTTGATCAACCAGCTCATTCTTGACGGCAACCTCGATGCGGGTCTTCGGCACGAAATCGACCACGTACTCGGCGCCGCGATACAACTCAGTATGTCCGCGTTGCCGTCCAAATCCTTTGACTTCGGTCACAGTCATGCCGGAGACCCCGATTTCGGACAGCGCGGCTCGCACGTCGTCCAGCTTGAAGGGTTTGATGATCGCAGTTATTAGTTTCATTCCAGACTCCGGTCAGCGATGGGCCGTCCCGGCAATACTATTACGATCGCGCTTCGAGGGGTTAAAATTCCGCTTATGCCCCGCATCATATTCAACGAAGCGAGCGGTGCACGGCGTGAAATCGACGCGCCGCCCGGCATCTCGCTGATGCAGGCGGGGGTGCAAAATGGCGTGCCGGGCATCGTCGCAAAATGCGGTGGCGCCTGTGCCTGCGCCACCTGTCACGTCTACGTCGATGCCGCCTGGGCGTCGCTACTGCCGTCCCGTGAGGACATGGAGGAAGGTATGCTGGAGAGTGCGTGGGAGCCCCGCGAGAACAGCCGTTTGAGTTGCCAGATTCAACTGACAGCCGCTCTCGATGGTCTTGAAGTGAGAGTTCCGCAACGCCAGGGAGAAACTTGAGGATGTTCGGTATCGCAATTCACGGCGGCGCCGGTACGCTGCCGCGCGCGGAAATGACCCATGAAGCGGAGCGCCGCTACCGCGAGGGACTGAGCGCGGCCGTCGACGCGGGCTATGCGGTGCTGCAGGCCGGCGGTACCAGCCTGGATGCGGTGACCCGTGCGGTCGTGCTGCTCGAGGATAATCCCTTGTTCAATGCCGGGCGGGGTTCGGTGTTCACGCTCGACGGCCGCAATGAATTGGATGCCTCGATCATGGACGGAAGCAATCTGCGTGCCGGCGCCGTGTGCGGTCTTACCCGGATCAAGAATCCCATCGAGCTTGCGCGCGCGGTCATGGAGCAATCCGATCATGTCATGCTGGCCGGCGCCGGCGCGGAGGAATTCGCCGCCGCCCGCGGGTTTGAGTTCGTGCCGCAGAGCTACTTTTATACGCCCGAGCGCTGGCAGCAGCTCGAGCGTATACGCGACGGAGATACGGCGCTGTCAGCGCTGACCATATCCCACGTAGGCACCGTCGGCGCGGTCGCCGTCGACGACCAGGGCCGGCTTGCGGCCGCCACGTCCACCGGCGGAATGACCGGCAAGCGCTTCCAGCGTATCGGCGATTCGCCGATCATCGGTGCGGGTACCTATGCCGACGACCGCTCTTGCGCCGTTTCCGCAACCGGGCACGGAGAAATTTTCATTCGTGCCGCCGTCGCCCATGACATTTGCGCGCGCGTTCGCTTCGGCGGACGCAGCCTTGGCGAAGCGACGCGCGAGGTCGTTCAAGACGAGCTGCGCGCGCTGCACGGCGAAGGCGGCGTGATCGCCATTGACGCGCGCGGGGAAATCGCCATCGAGTTCAATTCCGAGGGGATGTTTCGCGCCAGCCGTACTTGCGGGCAGGAAGCCCGGATTGCGATCTACGCGCCCTAGACATCCACCCGATGACGCCGCTTTTCGAAGCGACCGGTGCGCATGGTGTGATACTCGGCTTCCATCACGATGACGCGGTTTCGGCCTTCTTCCTTGGCACTGTACAGCGCCTCATCGGCGAGTTGAATCAATCCTTCCAGGGTTCGATTGGCGGCCGGTAGGACGAAGGCCGCACCGATGCTCACCGTCAAGCGGCTGGCCACCCGCGAGGCTTCGTGCGGTATGTTCAGTTCGGCAATGGAGCGCTGAATGCGGGTCACCACTTCGGCGACGTATTCGCGGCTGGCTTCGTACAGGACGATCGCGAACTCCTCGCCACCGTAGCGTGCAACGAAATCCAAGGGCCGCCGTGCGCACTGGCTCAAGGACACGGCGACGGCGCGCAGGCATTCGTCGCCTGCCTGATGTCCGTACAGGTCGTTGTAGTCCTTGAAGCAATCGATGTCCGCGAGCAGCACCGCCATGCGCTCCTCTTCGCGCACCGCCTGCTGCCAGACCCGCTCTATGTGCTGATCGAACATGCGGCGATTCTGGATGCCGGTGAGTCCGTCTCGCGCCACCAGCTCGCGCAGCAGGCAGGCTTCGAGAAAACGCGTGCGGCTGGTCTTCTCATGCATGTAAGTGATCGAGGCGGCGAACAGGTTGGTGGCAACGATCGCCAGGGCGCTATAGCTGAACTCGCGGCCGGGCAATACCAGGGCAGTACCCGCGCCGAGATAGGCCAGCGTCACGATCACATTCACGGCGACCGCATGGTAGAAGGTCAGACCGCCCATGAAATAAATGAAAAAGATGCTCAGGATCAACGAGGGAAACAATATCGACATGCCGCCCAGCAACGCGATGATCTGAATGGCCGCGACGCTCAGACCTACCGTGGTCACGGTGAGGATGATGAGCGGCGGATAGATGCGGTGGCGACGCGCTGAAAAGCTCGAGGCGATGGCGACCAGCAGGATCGGGATGATGACCAGTACGCAGATCATTCTGGGAATGCGGTCGAGTTGCGGCCCCATCACCATTGCATCCATCGCGGAAAAAGCGATGGCGAGAAGTATCGCGAGACACAGGTTCACACGCGTGTGCGGCAGGTTCTCGTCGAAGTTGCTGCGTCCGAACTGGGATTCCAGTTCGCCGTCGAACGTCAGCCAGGGAAATCCCTTCCGCAGCTGGCGCGCATGCGGCGAATCAGGGAGGTCTTCGTGGGGGAGCCCTTCGGCAATACTCATCCGCCTCACCGTACCTTAGCCCGCGGGCACGGCTCAATGACCTGGGCCACTATTTCAATTGAAAGAGCCTGGGAAGCGCGGGTTGCATTATGTCAAATACACCGCTAGTCGGCCAGGTAACGCGCCAGGTATGCGTCGAAATCCATATTGTCGGCAGCCTCGATACGGCGCTGCGCCGCATGGGATTCCTGCGCCGCCGCGGCAAATTCAGCGAGCCGGCTCTCGTTCGGCGGATATAACCCGATAAAGTAATCTTTGTGCAATTTCGACATGCGTCCGGCGAGCTGGAAGAACGTCTCGCCCGTTTGACGCATTTCGGCGAGCAGCCGCGCGGAGGGGGTCCGTTCGACGTCATCGATCTTGGCGCGTTGCTGCTCCAGAGCCGAGGAATATGGACGCGCGGCTTCGCCATGATCGAGCATTTCGCACAAGCCCTCCATGGATTCGAGCAGTTCGCCCGCCCACTCCGTCATGCGAACGTCGCGACCATCGCGATTGAGCTTCAGGCCGGGCTCCCGGCCACGCCGTGCAACCAATAGATGATTGGCATCGAGAGCCGTCTGTTCACCGCGGCTGATCGGCGCGCTCTCCCGCAACAGGCATAGCGCGAGAAATGCCTCGAGGAAGCGCAGTTTGTTCTGGTTGACGCCGACCGGATCGAATGCGCTCACGTCCAGGGCGCGCACTTCGATGTACTCCACTCCCGCTCGATGCAAGGCCTTGGTTGGCCGCTCGCCCGAGCGCGCGATGCGCTTCGGGCGGATGAAACTGTAGTACTCATTTTCAATTTGCAAAATATTGGCATTGAGCTGCTGATATACGCCGTCGACCTTGACGCCGATTCTTTCGTACGGTGGATACGGAGTGCTGATTGCGCGGGACAGGTCCCTCACATATTCATCGAGGCTGTTTACCGACACGCTCAACGTCGATTGATTCTTGTTGCGATAGCCGATGTCGCTCATGCGCAGCGAGGTGCCATAGGGCTCGTAGAGGGTGTCGTTGTCGAGAGCGGGCAGGGTTTTTTCGCGCCCGGCGAAGAAACTATTCGAAACCGCGGGCGAGGTGCCGAACAGATACAGCACCAGCCAGCCGTAGCGCCGATAATTGCGCAACACGCCGAAGTATTGCTCCGAGATGAAATCCTGGCGGTGCTGCTTGGATTGATTGACATCCGCCAGCGCATCCCACAGCAGGTTTGCGAAGGAGTAGTTGAAATGCACGCCGGAAATCGCCTGCATGATGCGTCCGTAGCGGACTCCCAAGCCGTGGCGGTACACGGTCTTCATGCGCCCGACGTTGGAACTCCCGAACTGCGCCAGCGGGATGCTCGCGTCCCCGTCGATTGCGCAGGGCATGCTGGTGGCCCACAGCAACTCATCGTCCAGGTGCCGATATACGAATTGATGGATATCGCACAGGTACTGCAGCAGCTCCCAGGACTCGCCGAAGGGCGGAGTCACCAGCTCGATCAATGACTCGGAAAAATCCGTCGTGATGTTTTCGTTGGTCAGAGGCGCGCCCAAAGCTTCAGGGTGGCGTGTTTGCGAGATTTCGCCGCCGGGCAGCACCCGCAGGGACTCTTTTTCGACGCCCTTGCGGCCGCCGCGCAATACCGCCCGTTCGCCGGAGTTAATGAGTCCCGCGAGGCGGCGCTCGAAGCTCTTATCCACTACGTTTCGCAACGCTATCCTCGATTCTTCGCGTTATGGCAACGGCTTGTTACGGCAGCTCGGCGACGACTTCAATTTGTACGAGAAATCCAGGATCGACCAAGCGCTGCACCTGTACCCATGAGGTCGTCGGCAAGCGCTCCTTGTCGTAGTACTCAAAGCGCAAATCCGAGGCTTTCAACAATGCGTCCATGTCCGTCGTGTAAATCGTTTCCTTGACGACTTCCTCGAAGTCGGCGCCGTGGGCGGCCAGAGTGCGGCGTATGTTGGAATAAGCGGCACGCATTTGCCCGGCCATATCCCCGGGCGACACCAAGCGCCCGTTCCCGTCCGCGGCCACCGAGCCGGAAATATACAGGGTTTTATCTATCAGCACGGCTTGCGAGTAGCCGAAGTCCTTTTCGTAGGGGTTCAAATGGAAAACTTGCTTGACGCGCGGCAAGGGCGCTTCGGGCTCGCGCTCGCAGGCACTCAAAGCAACGCAAAGCTGTACGGCTGCGGCCGCAAAAGCGAAACGCGCCGCGCCGCTAGGGTTTCGGCTTCTGGCTTTCAATGGTTTCGGCACGCGCGCGCAGTGCGCGCAGCATCTTCGGCAGATCGTGCCGCAGAGCCGACAGCACCAGCCAATGCGGCACCCAGAAGCCGGTCGTCAGATCGACCGAGTAGCGCACGACGGTGAAATCGCCCTCGCGCTTCAAATCCCACGTTCCCTTGAGGGTGCGAAGATCTCCGGAGACGCGTTCGACCGTCAGCTTGGAGGGGGGATCGTAGGTAGCCCGTACCACACAGCTCAAATTGGGCAAGAACCACGAATAGTTCAACACATACCGAATCAGCTGCCAGGATCGATCGGGTGCGGTCTCCAGCACCTGGCAGAGCTCGAGCCCCGCCACCAGACGCAAGGACTCCGCGCAGTCCGTGATCAGGACCCAGACCACCTCGGGACGCGCATGAATTTTCACCGCGCCGGCGGCCCTGCCGCTTTGTTCCGCGGCGTCCAGTGATGCCGTGACTTCGATGTCGCCGTGCTGCGCCGAATCTTGCGCCGGGCTGACCTCGCCCGAAGCCGACCGGAACAGGCATAGGGACACGGCAAAAAAACACACGAGAAGTAATGAGGATCGCACTGCGTAGTCTGACTCCCGTTGAACCATAGTGTTCGACATTGATCGCCGCCTGGCGGCTATTCCGGCCGAAACGCGTCATTTCGAAGCATCCATCCAGATCCTCATCCTGGCCTCGAGAATATCCAGAGGCATCGCTCCGTCCTTCAGCACTTCGGAATGAAATTGCCGAACGTCGAAACGGCCGCCCAGCAGTTGCTGCGACCGAGCGCGCAGCGCGAGAAACTCTCGTTCGCCCATCATGCACGCCAAAGCGTCCGCCGGATTCGCGGCGTACCAATCGATCAGCGATTGGGCATCGGGTTCATCGATGGTCAGATGAGCATGAAGATAATCAAGTGCCTGGGTCCGAGTCCAGCGCTTTGCATGTATTCCGGTATCGACGACCGCGCCCACCGCGCAGCGCTTTTCTTCCAGAGCCGCCTCCGATTTGGCCGCATCGTCGGGATACATTCCCAGCGCCTCGCCCAAGGAAGCGGCATACATTCCCCAGCCTGCGGTGAAGGCAGGTTCGGTCCCGAAGCGGCGGAATCGGGGTAAATCGAGCCTCTCTTGCTGAAGAGCAATTTGGTAGTGAAAACCCGGCAGCGCCCGCTGCAGAAAACTCGGCACCAGCACGGCCGGCGCACCACGGCCGGCACCGTGGACGTAAAGCACGGCGGGCGGAACTCCCGCAGGTCCGCTGGGCCGGTAGGACAAGGGCGCGAGCGGGCGCGCCGGCCATTCCGCGCTGCGAATTTCGAGTTCCTGCTTGGGAACTTCCGAGAACAAATCGGGCAGCGCGGCGCGCACCTTCTCGGCCAGATCCCGGTAAGCGTTCACGAGCTCCGCGGATCCGAGCGGGGCGCCGTCAGGGGCCGCTACCGGGGGTGCCTCCGTCCCCATGTGCTCGACCCGCTCGAGGCCGATGCGATGGATTTCTTCGGGCGCCAGCCTCGATCCGGTCGCCCGATCGACTCGATAGGCATACCAGCGAGCTCCCAACGGCAGCTCGGACAGGGCGAGCCCGGTGCGGGCGCGAGCCAGGTACTCTTGCTTCAGATAATCATGCAAGGCGCGAATGGCCGGCAGCAGCTGCTGCGCGCCACTCCGGTCACGCTCGCTGATCGCAGCCGGCAATGAGTGCAGGGGCGCATACAGGACGTTGCCGGGGCTGTCCGCGCCGAGAGCGTCGAGAATCGGGATAATGCGTTCGACCAGCGAGCGCGGCAACGTATAGCCGCGGCGCACGCCCTCGCGCATATTGCCAATCGTTTGCCGCGACCATTTCGCATACTCGTCGATGTGCTTGAGCCAATTTCCGTAATCTGCCGCGGTCTTCTGGCTGCGGAGATCCAGCGCCGATTCGACCAGCCGCTGCGTCATTCCGTCGAATGGGTTCAAGGGAATCAATTCAGAGGGAAAGGTGAAGCCTTCGATGGCCTGCTCGCGCTGCCTCCTGAAGATGTCGTAGGTCAGCTGCGCATCGCCATCCAAACCCTCGCGCGAAATTTTCAGCACTTCCGCGAGGTAGCGGCGCTCCACGCTCAACGAATCCGCCAGCTCTTGCGGTGAAATCACGTCCTGCGGCAGGCGCTCGTCCCAGTAGCGCTCGACGATTCGATTCAGCTGCTCGGGCGGCGGCGCCGTCTTTGCGCCTGCACCGCCGGGCGGCGGGGGAGCGCCGCAGCCGGCCAGCGCCAAGAGCGCCAATGCACACAATCTCTTGAAAGAAATTCCCGTCATCAATGGATTATATGCCGACCGCTAGGTTCATAATTCGCAGGTTGCGGCTCATACGGAGGCAGTTATGTTGGTCGGATCAAGTCCGCGGCGCGTCGCGATTGTCGGCGGTGCGCGTATACCGTTTGCTCGCGGCAACGGCGCCTACGCGCAGGTCGGGAATCAGGAAATGTTGACCGCCGCGCTGCGCGGCGTGGTCGATCGCTTCGGGTTGCAAGGCCAGCGTCTCGACGATGTCGCGGCGGGCGCCGTAATGAAGCATTCGAGCCAGTGGAACCTGACGCGCGAATCCGTGATGGGGTGCGGCCTGGCCCTCGAGACGCCCGGGCTCGACCTGCAGCGCGCCTGCGGAACCAGCCTGGAAGCCGCGATATTGCTGGGCAATAAGATTGCGCTCGGTCAAATCGACTGCGCGATCGCCGGCGGAGTCGATACGGTGAGCGACCCGCCCGTGGTCTTCCCCAGAAGTTTTCAGCAGATCCTGTTGCGCAGCTACCGCGGCAGGTCCGCCGCGGCGCGGGTGCGGCCGTGGCTCGGATTGCGTCCCAAGAATTTCCGGCCGGTGCTCCCAGGAATCGCCGAGCCGCGCACCGGCTTGTCGATGGGAGAACACACCGAACTCATGGTGAAGACCTGGGGCATCACGCGCGAGGAACAGGATCAACTCGCCTTGGAGAGCCATCAAAAAGCGGCGGCTGCCTATGCCGCGGGATTCTACAAGGATCTGGTCGTTGACTATCTGGGGCTCTCACAGGACAACAATATTCGCACTGATACGACGCTGGAAAAGCTGGCGAAACTCAAGCCGGCATTCGACTTGTCCGGCGGTGGAACGCTGACCGCGGGAAATTCGACTCCGATGACGGACGGGGCGTCGGCGGTGTTGCTGGCTTCGGAGAATTGGGCCCGCGAACGCAATCTACCCGTGCTGGCTTTTCTCAGCTACGGGAAAGTGGCCGCGGTCGACTATGTGGAAAAGAAGGAGGGCCTGTTGATGGCGCCGGCCTATGCGGTTCCCCGCATGCTGAACGATGCCAAAGTGAAGCTGCAGGATTTCGATTTTTACGAGATTCACGAGGCCTTCGCGGGGCAGGTGCTATGCACCCTCAAGGCCTGGACCGATCTTGGCTTTTGCCGCGAGAAGCTCGGCCTGCCGGGCGCTCTCGGCAGCATTGACCGCTCGAAGCTCAACGTGAAGGGCGGCAGCGTGGCGATCGGCCACCCGTTCGCCGCGACCGGAGGACGCATTGTCGCCACGCTTGCGAAAATTCTCGACGAATCCAAGGGCAGGCGCGGACTGATCTCCATTTGCACCGCGGGAGGCATGGGCGTTACCGCCATTCTCGAGCGCTAGCTTGAGCGCCGACATTCGATCACGGTATTCTCGGGCTCCAGCGGAGGCATCATGGGACAGAATTTTGAACTGAACGCGAGTGATGGTCATCGGTTGTCCGCTTACACGGCAAGTCCAAGTTCCGCGCCGCGCGGCGGCATCGTCGTCATTCAGGAAATATTCGGCGTCACGCGGCATATCAAGGCCGTTGCCGATCAATTTGCCGCGGCCGGCTTCAGCGCCATTGCGCCGGCTCTGTTCGATCGCGTCGAGCGCAATGTCGATGTGCCCTACACCGACATGGCAAAGGGTTTCGGCTACATGCAAGCCCTCAAGAACGAGAACACCATGCTCGACGTGCAGGCGGCGATCGACCGCGTGAGCGCCGCCGGCAAAGTCGGGGTCGTGGGCTATTGTTGGGGCGGCTCCATGGCCTATCTGGCGGCTGCACGACTCAAGGTCGCCGCGGCCGTCGCCTACTACGGCGGAGGCATCGACAAATATCTCGCCGAGAAGCCGCGCTGCCCCATTCTCTTTCACTATGGCGAAAAAGACACCCATATACCGCAATCGACCGTGGAGAAGATCAAGGCTGCAGTGCCTTCGGGCATTTTCTTCATATACCCCGCGGATCACGGTTTCAACTGCACCGACCGCGCCAGTTTCGAGCCGCAGAGCGCGAAGCTGGCGCTGGATCGCAGTTTGGAATTCTTCCATCGCCACGTAGGCTGATAGGAGTCGGCACCTCGTGCTGGGCCGGTTCCTGGAGTTCTCCGTGGCGGCGCCGGACATTCGGAAGTCCCTCGATTTTTACGCCACCTTGGGATTCTCGAGCGCGGAAGTGGGCGAGGCGTGGGCGCATCCTTACGCCGTGATAACCGACGGAAGAATTTGCCTGGGACTGCACCAGGAAGCGATCCCCGCACCTTCGCTGACCTTCGTCAAGCCCGATCTGCTCAAACACGTTGAGGAGTTCGAAAAGCGCGGAATCAAGCTCGAGTTCTGCCGGCTCGGAAACGACGTGTTCAATGAGATCGGCTGGCTCGATCCCTCAGGTCAGCTCATCAGGCTGGTCGAGGCACGCACTTTTTCGCCCAGCAAGCGCGCTTCGAATGAAACCTCGCAATGCGGTTATTTCTTGGAGATCGCCATACCCGCGCCCGAGCGCGAGCTTGCGAAGGCCTATTGGGAAGATTTCGGCTTTGTCGGCATGGACGAACTCTCCGACCGCCTGCCGCACATCAGCTGCACCAGCGACTTCATCGATCTTGGGCTCTACCATCCGGCCGAACTACGGCGCGCGACCTTGCGCTTCGAAGTCGATGATGTCGGCGGCGCCTTGGCGCGCCTCGCCGATCTTGGCCTCGCGCCCAACGGCGAATTGCCGCCGTCGTTGCGATCCGTGCCGGCGGCCGTGCTGGTGGCGCCGGAAGGTACGCCCATATTGCTTACAAGCTGAGCGGAACGGCTATCTTGAATTTCAGGAGTATGGCGTCCTGCACCTGCAGAGCACCGTGCAGCAGGCTGTAGGGAGCAATTCCGATGGCGGTCTGACGCAACTCGAACGAACCGATCGCTGTCAGGCGCCGCGAATCGCCCTGCAGCGTCAGCGGCACGGACACGCCGGATTCATGTCCGGCAACTGTGAGCGTAAGATCGGCGGTGAGCTCGCCCGGCGTTCCCCGAAGCGCGGCGCTCTTCACCGTGATGACCGGAAACTGCGCGGCATTGAGCACGGCGCCGCTCAGCATATTGTGGCGCGTGCCCGCCTTGGCGTCATCGGGTATATCGCCCGGAAAATCGCCGCCTTCCTCGCGCCGTGCGTCGGCGTCGTCGATTTCGAATGCGTCCGCCGGCACTTCGAGCGAAAACGACGAGGTCGAGATTGAGTCGCCGATTTGCACGATTCCGCTGACAGAGCGGTTGATCATCACGTGGTTGTGACCGAGGCCGGCCAGCGAACCGGCCCGAAACACCAGTATCCGCAGCTCGGAGGCGCTCGAATCGATCCGATAGCTGCCGGGAGCGGGGAGAGATTGCAGGGCTGCGCCGGAGGGGGTCGGGATTTGCGGTGCGGACGGGCGCGGGTGCGGGACGCTGCATGCCATCAAGGCGCAGAACAGAACCGCGACGGCGGCGCTTTTGAACACGTACGGTCTCGTTGACTTGCTAGACTAAGGAGCTTGCACTCGGAGGGTTCCAAATGCCAAGCCAAAGCGCCCCCACCCGCTACAGCGCGGTTGCGCAAGGATTTCATTGGATCATCGCGGCGCTCATCGTCACGCAATTCACCCTTGCCTGGATGGCGGACGATTTGCCGCTGGGCCTGCGCAAGTTGGCGCTCCTTGCCCGGCACAAGAGCTTCGGCATGACGATTTTGATGCTGGCAGTCCTGCGATTGGCGTGGCGTCTTTTCAACCGCCCGCCGGAGCTGCCCTCGCATATGTCGAAGATGGAGACGCTGCTCGCGCGCGCAACTCATATTCTCTTCTACTTTTTTTTGTTCGCGATGCCGTTGACGGGTTGGCTCATGTCATCCGCCAAGAACTTCTCGGTGAGCTGGTTCGGCCTGTTCACCTGGCCGGATCTCATCGGCAAGAACGAACGGGCGTTCGACATGCTCAAGGAGATTCACGAGACGTTGAGCTGGCTGCTGCTGGCGACCGCGATTCTGCACGTCCTCGCGGCACTCAAACATCATTTCTGGGACAAGGATGATGTGCTGAAGCGCATGTTGCCGTCTTTCAAATTGGAGAATCGACCATGAAGAGACTCATCGTTACAACCGGCGCCGCCGGTGTCTTGTCCGCGCTCGCCGCCGGCGCCGCCGGCGCCGCCCCCTATATCGTGGACGGACAGCAAAGCCGCTTGGAATTCATCGGCGTTCAGGCCGGCGCGGATTTCAAGGGTGTGTTCCACAAGTTCACCGCGGCGGTGGAATTTGCGCCGGAAGCGCCGGCCGCGTCGCTCATCGATGTCCAGGTCGACATGAACTCGGTTGATTCGATGGACAAGGATAGGGACACCACGATTCGCGGCAAGGACGTGTTCGATATCGCGCATTTTCCGGTTGCGCACTACGTCACCAAGTCAATCAGCAAGACGGCGACCGGCTTTACGGCGGTGGGATCCTTGACGCTGCACGGAGTCACCAAGGATGTGCCGATCGACTTCCAATTCACGCAGGCGGCCGGCGGGGCCAGGCTCGAAGGCAGCGCCAAGCTCAAACGTTTGGATTTCGGCGTCGGCCAAGGCGATTGGAAGAGCACCGAATGGGTGGGCGATGCCGTGAAGATCAGTTTCTCGCTGGTGCTGAAGCCAAAAACGTAGCATGCCGCGCGTCTTCGACGATGTTGCGGAATGCGTGCAGAGTACATTAAGCCGCGTCGGACCGGAGATCGTGCTGGCCATACCCTTAGGGGTAGGCAAGCCCAATCCGCTGGTCAACGAGTTCTATCGCAGGGCCCGTCGCGATCCGTCCATCAAGCTCAAGATTTTCACCGCACTGAGCCTGCGCGCTCCGCGGTGGTCTTCGGAGCTGGAGCGGCGCTTCCTGGAGCCGCTGGTTACGCGCCTTTTCGGAGGCTGCGTGCCCTTGGACTATGTCGACGATCTGCATAGCGGCGATGTTCCGGGCAATATACAAATCGTCGAGTTTTTCCTCGACCCCGGCGCGCTGCTCGGGGTGCAGCACTCGCAGCGTCATTACGTCAGCACCAATTACACGCAGGTGGCACGCGACGTTGCGGCACAGGGTGTGAATGTCATCGCACAGCTCGTGGGCAAGCGCGGTCCCGATGGACGCCCGGAATTCAGCCTGGGTTCGAATCCGGACGTGACGGTGGACTTGCTGGAGCATCTTGAGCCGCAGCGCCGCGGCGGCAGGGACGTTGTCGTCATCGGAGAAGTCAACAAGCAGATGCCTTTCATGTTCGGACCGGCCGCGGTTGGCGCCGAGACCTTCGATTTTCTGATTGAACATCCGCGCTACGACTATGATTTATTTGCGCCACCCAATCAGCGGTTGAGCACGGTCGACTATGCGATCGGCCTGTATTGCGCGCGCCTGGTGCGCGACGGCGGCACGCTGCAAATCGGCATCGGCGAGGTCGGCGACGCCGTGGTATATGGTCTGCAGCTGCGACACCGGCAGAACGCGGAATTCCGCGAGATCCTGCAGGGGCTCAAGGCCGATCGCTTCGCGCCGGCCTTGAATGCGATGGGCGATGCGGCGCCGTTCGACGCGGGACTGTACGGCTGCAGCGAGATGTTCGTCGACGGCTTTCTCGACCTGTACCGCGCCGGCGTGCTGCGGCGGCGCGTCTACGACGATGTACGCCTGCAGCGGCTCCTGAACGCTCGGGCGATCGGCGAGCGCATCGATGAAGGCTTTCTCGAAGCGCTGGCGGGCGAGGATTTCAGCGATCCCTTGACCGAGGACGAATTCGCGGTGCTGCGCAGCGCCGGAGTCTTCCGCTCCGATTGCCGCTACGCAAACGGTTGCATCGAAAACGCAGAAGGGCAAAGCACCGCCGCACGGCTCCGTACGCCTTCCATGCGGAGCGATCTTCTCGCGCGCTGCACCGGCCGCCGATTGAGCGGCGGGACTCTGTTACATGGAAGTTTTTTCCTGGGTCCGCGCGGTTTTTATGCGGCGCTGCGGGACCTTCCGGAAAGCGAGCGGCGGCAGTTTTCCATGTGCGGCGTCGGATTCGTGAATCAGCTCGACGGTGCCGATCAGGCCTTGAAAATCGCGCAACGCCGGCACGCGCGCTTCATCAATTCGAGCTTGATGGCGACATTGCTGGGAGCCTCGGTATCGGATGCGCTCGCGGACGGCCGTGTGGTCAGCGGCGTCGGCGGCCAGTACAACTTTGTCGCGATGGCCCACTCGTTGCCGGATGCGCGTTCGATTCTCACGCTGCGTTCCACACGCCGCAAAGATTCCGTTTTGACCTCGAATATTCTTTGGAGCTACGGAAACACGACTATTCCCAGGCATCTGCGCGATGTGGTGGTAACCGAATACGGCGTCGCCGATTTGCGCGGCTTGAGCGATGAGGATGTGATCGCCGCGTTGCTGAACATCACGGACTCGCGCTTTCAGGAAGGACTGAAGCGAGAGGCCCAGGCCGCGGGCAAGCTGCACGGGGACTATCGGATACCCGATGAATATCTGCAAAACCTGCCGCAGGTGCTGGAGGAGCGCTTCGTTCTAGCACGCGCCCGGGGCCTGTTTTCGGATTTTCCCTTCGGCACGGATTTCACGGCCGAAGAGATCGTGCTGGGGCGGGCGCTGTCGAAATTGAAGGATAGGACTGCGGGCCGCTGGATGCGGGTGAAGACCCTGGCTGGCGCGCTTGCAACACCGCGCGTGCCGGCGGCCTTGAGGCCTTATTTGGAACGAATGTCGCTGGAGACACCCAAAACGCGTCAAGAATGGCTCTGGCAACGTCTGCTGGTACAAGAATTACGTGGTATCGCTTAAACTTCCCGGCCCACCTGCAGGAGCTTAGGTTATGAAGATCGGTGTGCCCAAGGAAATCAAGGTTCATGAGTATCGAGTGGGGTTGGTGCCCGCGGGGGTTCGGGAATTAGTGGATTCGGGGCACCAGGTTTATGTGCAAAGCGGTGGCGGCACGGGAATCGGTTTCGATGATTCGCATTACCAAGCGGCCGGCGCCACGATTTCCAAGAAGGCCGAGGATGTCTTCGCGGCAGCGGATCTCATAGTGAAGGTCAAGGAGCCGCAACTCGGCGAGTGCCTGATGCTGCGCCCGCCACAAACGCTGTTTACTTACCTGCATTTGGCGGCCGATCGCGAGCAGGCGCAGGCATTGATGGCATCCGGCGCCACCGCGATCGCCTATGAAACCGTCACCGCACCGGACGGCTCTCTGCCGCTCCTGACTCCGATGAGCGAAGTGGCGGGCCGCATGGCGGTGCAGGTAGGGGCGAATTGCCTGCAAAAGGCCAACGGAGGATTCGGCGTTTTGCTGGGAGGCGTGCCCGGCGTGGCTCCAGCCAATGTTGTCGTCCTGGGCGGAGGGGTTTCCGGTACGCATGCGGTTGAAATGGCCGTTGGTTTGCGCGCCGATGTCACCGTGGTCGATCGATCGGTGAAGCGCCTGCGGGAACTGTCGTCGATATTCGGCAGCCAGTTGAAAACCGTTTATTCAACTGCGCACGCGATCGAGGAGTTGGTGCGCGACGCCGATCTGGTCATCGGCGCCGTACTGATAACAGGGGCCGCGGCGCCCAAGCTCGTGACCCGCGCGATGGTAAAAACCATGAAACCCGGTGCGGTGCTGGTCGACATCGCGATCGATCAGGGCGGCTGTTTCGAAACCAGCCACCCGACCACGCACGCGGAACCCACCTATGTGCTGGATGGCGTGATTCACTATGCCGTAACCAACATGCCGGGCGCTGTTCCGCGCACATCGACCTTCGCGCTCACGAATGCAACCTTGCCGTACGTCAAGGCCCTGGCGGATCATGGTTGGCGGGCCGCGATCTCCAAGGATCCCGGACTCGCGCACGGGCTGAACGTGCATGCCGGGCAGCTCACTCATGAGGCGGTTGCGACCGCGCTCGGGTTGGACTATCGCGCCTATCGCGCGGCTTGAGATCGCGCCCGGGACTTAATGAAAAAAAAGCGGCATGTGCCGAAATTTCGTCGCGCAACACCGGCGCTGCGCCGGGAAGCGCTGGTCGCAGCCACGCTCAGCTGCCTGAAGAAGCATGGCCACGACGGCGTGTCGGTGCGCCGCATCAGCGCCGCAGCGGGCGTTTCGATCGGCCTGATCAATCATCATTTCCCGAGCAAGGCGGGCTTGATAGCCGAGACCTACGAAACCCTTGCGCTGTCGCTGCAGGACTCCCTGAGGGCGCAAGCTGAGAATAGCGCGGCGACGCCGCGCGCGCGCCTGAGCAATTTCTTCCGCGCTTCGTTCGCCCCTGAGTTGCTCGATCCGCAGCTGTTCAATGTGTGGGTGGTATTTTGGAGCATGGTGGCTCATTCGCGCGAGATTCGCGCCGTCCATGACAGAACCTACGGCCAGTACCGGTCCATTCTCGAGACCCTGCTGGCGGAACTCGTGAAGTCCGGTGCGGCGCCCCGCTTGAAGTTGCGGTCCGCGGCCATCGCGCTTTCGGCATTGCTCGACGGCCTGTGGGTGGAGCTGAGCTTGAGCTCCGAGACGTTCAAGCCGCGCGAGGCGATTGCCATCTGTGAGGACTGGGTCAACGCGCTGTGCGGCGGGGCGTTTCCGCAAATGCTGGGTAAAAAACGCCGCAAAAACTGATCGTTCTCTTGTTATACTATCGTTCAACAAGGAAAGGAACGATTCTGCCATGCACGCAATACGAACCGCCGGCCTGGATGGATTGGACAGCCTGGATGGCTTCAGTCTGCCCGGATGGATATATCGAGACGCGGATTTTCTGCTGGCCGAGAAGGAGCAGATATTCGCAGCCTCATGGCAGGTGGTTTGCCATCTCAACGACATCCCCGGCCCCGGGGATTATCACACCTTTGATTTCATGGGCGAGCCGCTGGTCGCGGTACGCGGCCGCGATCATCAAGTGCGGGTGTTCTTCAACGTCTGCCGTCATCGCGCGTCTCGGCTGGTCGACGGCGGTTCAGGACATTGTCCGGGCAGAATCGTGTGCCCCTATCACGCTTGGACCTACGACCTCGACGGTTCGCTTAACGCAGTGCCGCATCGCAAGGAATTCGCGGAATTCTCCTTTGCGCAGTACGGCCTCAAAACAGTGGAATCCGAAATCTACAAGGGATTCGTCTTTGCCCGCCTGAAGCCGGGTCTGCCCAGCGTGGCGGACATGCTGGCGCCGTACAGCCACGAGTTGGCGTGTTACCGGCTGGAGGAACTCAAGCCCATCGGACGGGTGACCTTCAGAACCCGTCACGTGAATTGGAAGAATGTCACCGACAATTATTCGGATGGGATGCACATCACGGTGGCTCATCCCGGGCTGACCCGCCTGTTCGGCCAGTCCTATGGCCTCGAGGCGCAGCAGTGGGTGGACAAGATGTGGGGATATCTGCGCGACGTGCCCTCCTCCCAGCTTTCCGAACGCATGTACCAATCCGTTTTGCCCGAAGTGCCGCATTTGCCGGACGATCGGCAGCGCCTCTGGACCTACTTCAAGTTGTGGCCGAATGTAGCCTTCGATATCTATCCGGACCAGGTCGATTTCATGCAGATGATTCCCATATCGGCGCAGGAAACGCTGGTGCGCGAGATCGCTTATGCGCTCCCCGACGATCGGCGCGAAATGCGGGTCGCGCGCTATCTGAACTGGCGCATCAATCGGCGCGTCAGCGTCGAAGACAAGGCGCTCATCGAGAGGGTGCAGACCGGCATGACTTCGCGCAGCTACACTCCCGGCCCCCTCGGTGGCAGCGAGGTGGCGCTGCGCAGCTTCGCGCGCCGCTTGCGCAGGCTGATTCCGGAGAGCCGCCTCGCGCAAGCGCCCAGCCCCGGCTGGCGGACCGCCGGCAGGGATGGGTCCGGCGGATGACCGCTTCGCCTCGCGACGTCGTCATCGTCGGCGGCGGCCACAACGGACTGGTCTGCGCTTACTACCTCGCGGCGGCGGGGCTCAAGGTAACGGTGCTCGAGCGGCGCGGCGTGGTGGGCGGCGCCGCCGTGACCGAGGAGTTTCATCCGGGCTTTCGTAATTCCGTTGCCGCGTACACGGTGTCGCTGCTCAATCCCAAGGTGATCCGCGACCTGGATTTGCCGGGCCATGGGTTGCGCATCGTCGAGCGTCGATTGGCGAATTTTCTGCCCCTGGACGAATCGAATTATCTGAAGATCGGCGCCGGGCAGACCGCGAACGAAGTCGCGAAGTTCTCCGAACGCGACGCCGGGCGCCTGAACGCGTACGGAGAACGCCTCGAGGTGATTGCGGACGTGCTGCGCGACATGGTGCTGGAAACTCCGCCGAATGTGACCGCCGGCGGCTGGTTCGAGGCATTGCCGCAACTGCTGCACAGCGCGCGCCTCGGCAAGCGTGTCACCCAGCTGGATCTGCCGATGCGGCGCGAGCTTCTGGAACTGTTCGTGAAATCCGCCGGGGACTACCTCGACGCTTGGTTCGAGAGCGCGCCGATCAAGGCGGCTTATGGTTTCGACGGCGTGGTCGGAAACTATGCAAGTCCCTACGCTGCCGGTTCGGCCTATGTGCTGCTGCACCATGTGTTCGGCGAGGTCAATGGCAAGAAAGGCGCTTGGGGGCATGCGATCGGCGGCATGGGCGCGATCACCCAGGCGATGGCCAAGGCTGCCGCGACGCGCGGGGTGGAGATTCGAGTTGCCAGCGGCGTGCGCGAGATCATCGTGCGTTCAGGCCGCGCGCTGGGCGTGGTCACCGAGCAGGGCGAGGCGATCTACGCGCGCAGCGTCGTGTCCAATTTGAATCCGAGGCTGCTCTATGGCTCGCTCATCGATGGCGCGCTCCTGCCGCAGGATTTTCGCGAGCGCATCGGCCGCTGGCGCTGCGGCTCGGGAACCTTTCGCATGAATGTTGCGCTCTCGGAACTGCCGGATTTCAGCGCTTTACCGGGGCGCGCGGCGGCCGATCATCACACCGCCGGCATCATCATGGCGCCGAGTCTCGCGTACATGGACCAGGCTTATCTCGACGCCAAAGCCGGCGGATGGTCGAAGCGCCCTATCGTCGAGATGCTCATTCCCTCGACTCTCGACGACAGTCTTGCGCCGGCGGGCCAGCACGTCGCGAGCCTGTTCTGCCAGCACGTGGCGCCGACGCTGCCGAACGGCGCGTCCTGGGATGCGCATCGCGAGGAGGTGGCGGATGTGATGATCGACCTCGTCAACAGCCACGCGCCGAACTTCAAGGCGGCCGTGCTCGGGCGCCAGATCATGAGTCCGCTCGATCTGGAACGCACCTTCGGGCTGGTGGGCGGCGATATTTTTCATGGTGCCCTGAGCCTGGATCAGCTATTTTCGGCGAGGCCTATGCTGGGACACGGCGATTACCGCGGTCCCTTGCAGGGCCTGTATATGTGCGGATCGGGCACCCATCCCGGCGGCGGAGTGACCGGGGCCCCGGGCCACAACGCGGCACGGGAAATACTCGCCGATTTCCGCAGAGGCAAATTGAAACAAGCCTGAGCTCACTCGCGAACTCGATCTCGCGGCCCGGCGTTTTGATCTACGGTATTTTCTTCGATGGATCCTGATACTCGAATGGGTCCGTCACCGCCGGCTGGGTCGGGAGCATCTTGCGCGGCAACGGTTGTTCGGAGTTCGCCGCCACCACCAGCACCGTTGCCATCACCACTGCCGCCTGCCGCAAGTCGAGCGGCCGCATGTGATCGAAGGTATCCAAGTCCGTGTGATGCACCCGGCTCCCGTAGTCCAACGGATCCTGGATGAACTCGAATGCCGGCAGCCCCAAACGGCTGAAAAATACGTGATCCGTGGAACCCGTGGGCTCGGCAACCACCGCGTTCGCTCCAAGGCTGGCAAAGGGCGCCAGCCATTCGCGGAACGTCGACACGACCCCGAAATTGCCCTCGGTGTAAATGCCTCGAATCTTGCCGGAACCATTGTCGAGATTGAAATAAGCCGCCAGCTCGGAAAAACCCGGCAGCGTCTGCACCGGATACAAGTCCGTGGCGAAGAAGGGCGGCAGGTCCGCCTCGGCGGGATCGGCCGGCGCAGGCCGGCGAGCGATATGCTGTTCGACGTAGGCGTTGGAACCTAGGAGACCTTGTTCCTCGCCGGACCACAGCACAAAACGGATGGTGCGTTTCGATTTGACGTTGAGGCCCGCGAGAATGCGGGCGGCTTCCATGACCACCACGCTGCCGGCACCATTGTCCGACGCGCCGTCCCCCGCGACCCAGCTATCCAGATGCGCGCCCGCCATCACATAGCCCGCATGCGGATCATCGCCGGGAATTTCCGCAATAATGTTGTAGGCGTTGTGGTCCGCGTCTTCGAAATGGACGCGATTATCCATTTCCAGCCGTACTTCGCCGCGCTTGGCCAGGCGCGTCAGCTTTCGATAGTCCTCGGCTGCAAGTTCAAGTCCCGGGAGCTTGGGCGTCTTGCCGACGCGATACCCGTTTCCTTCGCCGTGCACCAAGCGGCCCTCGGTGCGCGACATCCGTATCACGGCGACCGCACCTTCCGATGCCAGGAACGCGTCCAGGTTGGCGCCGAATCGGTAGCGCTCGATGCGCTTTTGCCGCTGAGTCGGATCAAAGGTCGGTTGCTCATACGTGTCGAGCTTGGTGATATCGGCATCGGTCAGCCGCCGAAAGGGTGCATCGCCATCGTCCTTGGGTGGCGCCGGCCAGCTCACCAGCACGATCTTGCCCGCCAGCTTGCCCCGCCATGCGGCGAAGTCGCTTTCGATCACCATTGGAGCCACGATGATCGGAGCGGACACTACGCCATTCGTCGGCGGCGTCCAGGCTGTGGGAATCGCCTTGAGCTCCTGAGGCCGCGGCGCAATCATGCGCACGTGCGAGGACTCGATCCACCAGCCTCGGCCGAAGTCGAAGGCTTCCGCGTGCACATTCTTCAATCCCCAGTTCCGAAACTTTTCCTGCGTCCATTTTTCGGCGCGGCGCATGGCGGGAGAATTGGTCATGCGGCCGCCGATCTCATCCGCGAGGTACTCGGCGGTGTCCGCAACCTCACTGTGGTTGAAGCCCGCATCTGCGATTCGGTTGATGGTCAGCGACTCGGCGGACCGGGTGGGCGGTACCGGCGCATTTGCCGGAGCAAATCTCGCGGCCATCAACAGGACAGAAATGAGAATGACCCCGGATGCAATACTTAGCTTCGTAAACACCTTTCACCTCGCGTTAACGTCAATCGTCTTCCCACCTGAATCGCCACAGGGCAATCAACGCAAAAAAAGCGGACCAGGCCAGCAGGATGGCGGTGGGCGCATACGCGGATTCCAGCGGCATCCCGCGCCATGTCATTGCGTCGAGTCCATCCACCGCCCAGCGGGTCGGCGTGAACTCGGTCGCCCGCTGCAGCCATTCCGGAAACAGGAACGCGGGCACCCACGCGCCGCCCAGCATCACCAGAATCAACACGGAAAACATGGATACGCCGCGCGTCGCGCCTTCCGACCGGCCCAACGCGGAAATCATCAGTCCGGTCGTGGCGGACAGCAAGGCAAACGCCGTTGCGACCATGATAAAACCGGGAACACTGCCGGCGATACGGACGCCGAAACCTGCATAAGCCGCCACATACACCACCACGAGAATCCCGAGCGCTATGAACATGGTGCCGACCACCCGGCTGCCCAGCAGTACGCCGTGCGATAAGGGCGCGGCGCGCAGCCTGCGCCACATGCCTTCGCGGCGCATCACGAGCAGCGCGATGCCGGCATCTATGCTCATGAAGAGAATGAATTGAATGCTGATGCCGGCGAACGAATGAGCGTAGGAGTTGTAGCGCGGACCGGTGGTCATCGCGGTATTCTCGAGCTTGAAGGGAACCGGCCTCGCATCACCGATGAAATTGGGCCGCGACAGCCTTTGCATGACATGTTGCGTGACCAAGCCCGACACCATCGGCCGGATCAGGGACTGCGAGGGATCGTAGAGCAGTTTTACATCCGCCATGGGTGCTTTGCTGCTCAGCAGCGCGCCGGTTGCCAGGGATTCGAATTCTGCCGGAAACACCACGGCCGCGCGCAGCTTGCCGGAGCGCACCAACTGCGCTGCCTCGTCTTCGGGAAGCAATTGGATTTTGAGCGATTCGTCCTGTTGCAGGCTGTCTATGACCGCTTTGGTCAGCGCGCTATTGTCCAGATCGGTGACGCCCACGGCCATGCGCGAAACGGGACTGCCGCCCGAGCCCGGGCCGGCGAACAGGAAGCCGAAGAATGCGGCGACCACGATCGGGGTGAGCACGCTCACCACCAGCGCGCGCCGGTCGCGCAAGAATTGCGCAATGTCCTTGCGGACCAGAGCTTGAAATGCGGTCAGTGTGGCGCTCATGTGTCGCGCAAGGTGCGGCCGGTCAAGGCGAGGAATACGTCCTCGAGGTTGGCGCGCCGGCTGGTGAGCTCTTGACAAGTGAAGCCGCGCGCCGCAAGGCGTTCCAGCACCCGCGGTGCGGCGGTGCCGAGATCGGTGGCGGAGACAGACAGCTCGCTTGCCCGGAGGTCGACCTGGCTGACGCCGGGCAGGCCGGAGATTTCAGCGAGCGCCGCTGCATCGGGCGGCAGGTCGTATTTCAGCATTAGCTTGTTGCCGACGGGCGCGCCGGCGAGCAGTCCCGCGAGCGTGTCGTTGGCCAAGACGCGTCCGTGATCCACCACCACGATTCGATCGCACAACCTTTCGACCTCCTCCATGTAATGGGTCGTGTAGACCATCGTGCGCCCTTCGCCGGCGAGAACCTCGATGGTATCGAATATGGCGTTGCGGCTCTGCGGATCGACTCCCACCGTCGGCTCATCCAGAAGCAGGATCTGCGGTTCATGCAGGAGTGCGCAGGCAATGTTCAGCCGGCGGCGCATGCCGCCGCTGAATTCGCTTGGCGGGTCGCGGGCACGATCCGTGAGACTGGTTAGTTCCAGCACTGCCGCTATTCGGGACCCGAGGATGCTTCCCGACAAACCATACAATCCGCCGAAGAATTCGAGGTTCATGCGGGCGGGCAATTCCTCGATCAGGGCAATTTCCTGCGTGACCAGACCCAAGTGCCGTTTGGTCGGATCCGCGCCCGTCCCAAGCTTCGTGCCGTCGACCATGACCCCGCCGGAATCCGGAGTGGTGAGGCCCGCAAGCATGCTGATCGTGGTGGATTTACCCGCGCCATTGGGACCGAGCAGTCCCAGAATTTGACCCGGAACGGCTTCGAACGAGACTTCCGCCACAGCCGTGATCGCGCCGAATTTTTTTTGCAACCGGTCCGCGATCAGATTCATTGGCTCAATGGTGCCAGCAGATGCGCCGCGGCGCTATGTTTCTAATCCTTGCGACTTCAGATACTCGTCGTATGTCCCGCGGAAATCGACGATCTTGCCGCCGGGGCGGATTTCCAATATGCGGGTGGCGAGGCCGCCCACGAATTCCCGGTCATGCGATACGAAGACGAGGGTACCGGCGAAATGCTCGAGCCCGATTTGCAACGACTCGATGGTTTCCATATCCATGTGGTTGGTGGGTTCATCCATCAACAGCACGTTCGGCTTGGTGAGCATGAGCTTGCCGTAGATCATGCGGCCCTTTTCGCCGCCGGATAGCACCTTCACCGACTTCTTGGTTTCATCTCCGGAAAACAACAGCCTTCCCAGGGTCGCGCGCACGATCTGATCGTCATCCGCCTTGCCCGTGTATTGGGACATCCAGGAAAACAGGTCGAGCTTGTCCTCGAACTCCGCCTGCGGATCTTGCGGCATGTAGCCGGGCTGTGCGTTTTCCACCCAGGTGATGCGTCCGCCGCCGGGACGCAGTTCACCGGCGAGACAGCGCATCAGGGTTGTCTTGCCGACGCCGTTGGGCCCGATGATCGCGATCCGCTCGCCGGCCTCCACATTGAAGGTCAGATTATCGAGCACTTTTTCCTCGGAGCCCGGGTAGCCGAAACTCAGTTTCTCCACCGAGAATGCCGAGCGGTAGAGCTTCTTGCCCTGCTCGAACCGGATGTAGGGATTCTGTCTCGAGGAGGGCTTGATCTCTTCGATCTTGATTTTCTCCAACTGCCTCTTGCGCGAGGTGGCCTGGCGAGCCTTGGAGGCATTCGCCGAAAAGCGGCGCACGAACTCCTGCAGGTCCGAGATGCGGTCCTTGGCCTTTGCATTGGCCGCTTCCACGCGCGCGCGCGCCTGCACCGACGCCAGCATGAAATCGTCGTAGTTGCCGGGATAGATCTTGAGCTGCTGAAAATCCAAGTCGGCGATGTGCGTGCAAACCTGGTTCAAGAAGTGCCGATCATGGCTGATGATGACCATGGTGGCGTTGTAGTTGTTGAGCGCTCCTTCCAGCCAGCGGATCGAGTTGATGTCGAGGTTGTTGGTGGGCTCATCGAGCAGCAGTACATCCGGATTGGAAAACAACGCCTGCGCCAGCAGCACGCGCAGCTTCAGGCCCGGAGGTACTTCGCGCATCGGACCGTTGTGCCGGGATTCAGGAATGCCGGCGTCGGTGAGAATGCTGCCCGCACGAGCCTCCGCGTCGTAGCCGCCGTACTCGGCGAACACGCCTTCGAGCTCCGCCGCCTTCATGTAATCCTCGTCGGTGGCGTCAGGGTCGGCGTAGATTCGGTCGCGTTCCTGCATTGCCGCCCACAGTTCAGCATGCCCGCGCATCACCACGTCGAGCACGCGCTCGTCCTCATAGCCGAACTGATTCTGATTCAACTTGCCCAGCCGCATGCCCACCTGCAGCATCACATCGCCGGCGCTGGCCTCGAGATCGCCGCCGAGCACCTTCATCAGCGTGGATTTGCCCGAGCCATTGGCGCCAATCAAGCCATAACGATTGCCGTCGGAGAATTTGACCGTGACCTGCTCGAAGAGCGGCTTGGCCCCGAATTGAACGACGACGTTGGATGTAGCAAGCATATTGTCCGATCACATTGAAGGTACTGCCGCGGCGGTCGGCCCGGGAAAACCATCTGCATGGAGTGCCGCGAGCGCGTACGCGGGGCGAAGTCAGCCCATTGCGGCGGGCGTATTCTAGCCGAGCCGGTGGCTTAAGTTCGCGCTTTTCGCTACCGGGCGATTTTGACCACCGCGTCGACGTCTACCAGGCGAAATGCGCCCGATTCTCGCGCAAACTGCCTCAGCAGGTACGCATGCCCGGCGCCGTAAATGACCAGAATACGGTCCGCCGGCCGGTCGGTCAGCAGGATCAGATTGTTGAAGATCTTCAGGTTGCGCCCGTACCAGTAGCCCACCCAGTTCGCGCCGGGCTGCTCGCGCTCGTCGCCGATGGCCGCGATATCGAAATAGTTACGTTGCGATGCCGCGAGGCTTTCCGCGCTGTTCATCTTCAAGAGCCATGCGCCGATGCTCAAGGTGCCCTGCGGAATGATGCCGAGCGCGCGCTGCGGATCGGTGATGGCCGCCATGAGCGCCTTTTCTCCGTGCGACTGGGCATATTGATCCCATGCGTACAGCTTTTCATCGCCCGGAGGCTCTTCGTTCCAGTCCACGGCGTTCACGCGCGGCAGCTTGAGTTGTGCCGCAAGCCGCAGACCGAGCTGATCGCGTTCGTCGCGGGTCAAGGCGTAACGGCCCTCTTGGAAATCCTTGTAACGCGCATCCAGTTTGTCTTGTTTGGTCCGGGGCCATTCGACGACAACAAAATTCGGGCGAAACGCCGTCAGGGCCGCGACCACCTGGGCGATCTCTTTTTGCCGGGCAGCCGACATCACATCGTCGACTTTGACGTTGACCACATCCTGACCGGGGTTGTCGAAGTGGCTCACGCCCAAAATCAACAACGTGGGCCGCTGCTCTGCACCGCGCTCGCGAATCAGTTTGACGCCAGGTTGTGCGGCCGCGCTCAAGGTCATGCATGCGAGCAACAGCCCCGCCGCAACTTGGCAGATCGAAGATCTCGGTTTTTTCATTTCAGATCCTGGGTGAATCGTCGGACAGGCGCCAAGGCGGATTGCGGCGCGTATTGCCCGCGTGATACAGGCAGATGATATTTCCGTCAGGATCGCGCAGGTAGGATTCTCGCCACAGCCAAAGCTGATCCTTGGGCGCCTGATCGAACTTGACGCCGATGCCGCGCAATCGCTCATATGTCGCATCCAGATCTTCGCACTCGAAGTAGATCACCGTTTGCGGAGAATTCACGATGTCGAACTGATGCAGTGAAAAAGTCGCTCCGCCCTCCTTGCATTCAAATCTCGCGTAGCGCGGCGGCGAGCTCACGATCTGTGTGAATCCAAGTCGCCGATAAAACTCCGCGGAGCGCTCGACGTCGCTTGCGGGCAATGTCACTTGATTGAGATTCACGGCGCACTCCTCCCGATATATCATCGATTATCGGCGTTTGCTCTCGAACTCACCATATGAACGCGCCATGATAGAACTGCGGTCGGTCAACAAGATATTCCGGACGAAAGTCACCGAGACCTATGCGCTCAGAGACTTCGATTTGAGCGTCGCTTCCGGGGAATTCATCGCTGTCACCGGTCATTCCGGCTCAGGCAAAACCACTCTGCTGAACGTTATTGGCTTACTCGAGGAATTCAACAGCGGCGCCTATCGCATTGAGGGTGAAGATGTAAGCGAATTACGCGACGATAGAAGATCGCACATTCGAAATCAAAAAATCGGCTTTGTCTTTCAGGGATTCAACCTAATTCCCAGCTTGAGTATTTTCGATAATGTCGAGGCGCCGTTGCACTATCGGCGCATGCCGGCGGCAGAGCGGCGCAAGCGGGTCACAAGTTCGCTCGAACGCGTCGGGCTCACATCGCGGATGCAGCACTTTCCGGGGCAGCTCTCCGGCGGACAACAGCAGCGCGCTGCAATTGCGCGCGCAATCGGCGGCGACCCTCGCGTGATATTGGCGGATGAGCCGACTGGCAACCTGGATACGACCATGTCGGCGCAGATCATGGATTTGCTTCAGTCCATCAATGCTCAGGGCACGACGATCCTCATCGTGACGCACAACAACGAGCTTGCAGGGCGCGCTCAGCGCGTGGTTCACATGGCAGACGGACAAGTTGGCACCGCCGCGCCCTAGTCAAGCTGCCCTTGTGGCCACAGCCGGCGGCACGCTGGCGCCCCGCAATGCCGGTATCAACGCCGCGATTAATCCCGTCATCCAGATCAGGGCCATCGCCCCGGTGAGAAAAATGATCGGCAGCCTCGGCAACTCCAGCAACATGCTGAGTTGCAGCGCGAACGCCAGGGTCATGACGGAGCCGACTGCAATTCCCGATGTGGTGATCACCAGGTTCTCGGTGAGAAATTGCTTGACAATATCTGCCCTGGTTGCACCGATGGCGCGGCGCGTGCCGATCTCTTTGGTGCGGCTGGTGACGGCAAACGAGGCAAACCCGAACAAGCCGAGCATGGTCACAGCCAGCACGAACGACGACAAGATGGCGAGGATCATTGCGCCGTTGCGATCGGCGGCGCGCCGTTGCGACACCGTGTCCGTGAGCGTCTCGAACTCATCGATATATCGACTGGGCCGCAGCGCTTCGAACTCCTTTTTTACCTTGGCCATGACCTCATCGCGTCGACCGGGTTGAGTGCGTACGAAATAGATCGCAGTGCTGCCGCCGGGTATAGCCGGCGCCAGCACCACATCGTAAGCGAAGTCCCAACCCAGTCCGAACCGAGGCGCGGCCAGCAGGAGTGCCACGACGCCCACGATGGTCGCGGATCCACCGTCCGACAAACTAAAATAAAGGGGCTTTCCGAGAGCCTGGTCACTGCCACCGAATAGCTTGGTCGCCAAGTCTTCGGTGATGACCACTTCGGGGCCGAAAGGATTAACCTTGAGTGCAGAGCCTGAGGACGGCGGCAGAACGGCATCCCGGCTGAATTCTCTTCCCTTGAGGAGCTGCAAGCCAAGCGTATTGATGACCTTGTCCGTGGTTTGATATACCAATGCGAGCATTTTGGCCCCCTTCAAGCCGGGAGCGACCGAGACCTGGGTATGCAAGGCGTCAAGGCTCTGCGGCTCCGCATTGCTCACGCTCGCTGCAATTACGCCGGGCAGGAGATTCAGGTACTCCAGGTCAAGCTGAATCGTGCTTCGCTGATCGTAATCCTTCCCGTATCCTTGGCTCGAGATCCAGAAGATGTTGTCGACATCCATTCCCGTGGGCCGCGCGGTGGTCTCGAGGCGCGTGTAAATGACGTACGCGACATTGGCAAAGATCATCAGGCTCAAGGCCACTTGTGCGGCCAGCAGCAGCGGCCCGGCTGGGGTCCGCCACAGTGTACGCAATAGAGTGTTGATCCCCATGTTCGCCTGTTATTGAATCTTGAGAAATGTCGCTGGCGCCATGCGGCCGATCCGCCACGCCGGATATGAGCCCGCGAGAAGTCCGGCAAGAAGGGAGAGCAACAACGCAAACAGGATCATTTTCCCGTCCATGTGCGAGAGCGACTGCGCGATCGTGGCGAAGTCGGGATTCTCGTGCGGTTGAACGGATTCCGGAAATACCCATATCCGGATCAGCCGAAGGCCGGCGGCGGCCACACCGATGCCGATTAGGCCGGCAAGAGCTCCCAAAACGACGACTTCCATCAGGTGCTGGCGCAGGATATCGGCCCGCGTCGCGCCCAAAGCACGACGGATTCCCTGAAGCGGCGCCGCACTCATGAATTTTGCGAGTATCAGACCGAGGGTGTTGAGAATGCAGATCCCGAGGAATACGAGCGCAAGCGCCACGTGAATTCGATTCTCGTTGCCCACGACATCGTTCATTTCCAACCAGGTGGAGACTTTGACCAGCCGATTGTTGATCGGCCGCCCAAATCGGCCGGCCCGTTGCTGTTCGCGAGCGTAGCTGTCGAGAAAATCGCTGAATTCTCTGCGTTGCCGTTGCGTCGTCATTTCGACCCATATCCCGATCGGGGATAGGCAGTCGGAGGGCGCGAGCGCCTTAAACCCTGAGATACCAGAGATGGTCTGCAGACAGAATCCGCCCATCCACAATTCCGGTATCGATTCAATCCAGCGGAATGGAATGAATAGATCGTCGGCAGGACCGAAATCCTTTGCTTCGTCATAGAAGCGCGGTAGCGGCAACCACCTCTCCAGGACCCCGATCACCGTGAACGAATGACCGCTCAATGTGAGGGTGCGGCCCACGTTGTTCCCGCCGCCAAACAAGCTGTCGTTCAAAAAGCTGCTGATCACCACAACCTGGCTTGGGCCAGCATCATCACTTTGCGACCAGCCGTGCCCGTGGAGAAACGGCACCTCGAACATCGGAAAGAATTCATGAGTGGTCACCCGCACCCGTCGATGCAGCGGTCGGGCCCCTGGACGCAAAGAATCAACCAGTCCGCTGGAGTAGAACTCCATGACGCTGCGTTCGGGAATCTTGGATTGATGAATCGCGAGCGCGTCGCGATAAATCAGCGTGAAGGGCGGGTATTCCGGATGTTGTTGCGTGTCGCTCTCGTGACTCGCGGGACGGCTGTCGACCAATACACGATAAAGCACATCGTCTTTCCACCAAATGGGGTTGCCTGCTTTGGCATGGTACAAGGTGAGGGCCATCACCGAAGTGCCGATGCCGGTGGCGATCACCAAGACGATCAGCGCCGAGATAATTGGACTGCAGCGGATGCTTTGCAAGGCAAGCCGAAGGTCGTGCCACAACACAATGCCGTCCCTCGCCGCTAATTCGCGCTTGCTATTTCTTCCGCCGCGGCGTGCGTTTAAATTTCTTTACCACTCTCTTTTCAGCTTTCTGCGGCGCCTTCTTCGTTTTTTTCGCCGCCCTCTTTGCGGACATCCTGGGCGGCGCGGCGCGCTTGGCTTTCTTCTTTGCCGGTTTCCTCACAGCCTTTTTTCGCGCTTTGACGGCTTTCGCCGCGGTTTTCTTCGAGTCCGCTGCGCCCGGCGCGCCCCCGCGCAGTTGCTCGAGAATCGCAGGATTCTCCAGCGTGGACATGTCCTGCGTGATTTCCTCGCCGCGGGCCACCGCACGCAGCAAGCGCCGCATGATCTTCCCCGATCGGGTCTTCGGCAGGTTGTCCGTCAGTCGGATCTCATCGGGCTTGGCGATGGGGCTGAGCTGTTCGCCGACCCATTGGCGCAATTCATCGATCAATGCTTTTGCTTGCGCGCCGTCCGGGCGCGGCACATTGAGTACCACATAGGCGAACGCGGACTCGCCCTTGATGTCGTGCGGCTTGCTGACCACGGCTGCTTCCGCCACCTTGGGATGCGCAACCAGGGCTGATTCGATTTCCATGGTCCCAAGCCGGTGCCCCGCGATATTCAACACGTCGTCGATTCGGCCCATGATCCAGTAGTAGCCGTCCACGTCGCGGCGGGCCGAGTCGCCGGCCACGTAGTAGCGATTGCCGAACTTCGCCCAGTAAGTCTGGATGTAGCGCTCGTTGTCGCCCCAGATCGTTCGCAGCATGGACGGCCAGGGTCGCTTGATCACCAGATAGCCGCCGGCATCCGGCGTCTTTACCGGGCGGCCGTCCTCATCGACGATGTCGGCAAAGATTCCCGGCAAAGGCTGGGTGCACGAGCCGGGCTTGGTGGCGGTCACGCCGGGAATCGGCGCCATCATCGCCGCGCCGGTCTCGGTCTGCCACCAAGTGTCGATGACGGGACAGCGCTCACCGCCGATCACGCGGTGATACCACATCCACGCCTCGGGATTGATCGGCTCGCCGACGCTGCCCAGCACCCGTAGTTTCTTGAGATCGTACTTGCGGGGCACTGCGTCGCCGAGCTTCATGAGGGCGCGGATCGCGGTCGGCGCTGTGTAAAAAATACTGATCTCGTGAGCCTGGCACATCTTCCAGAATCGCCCGCCGTCGGGGAACGTCGGCGCTCCCTCGTACATGAACACGGTCGCGCCCGCCGCCAGCGGTCCATAGACCACATAGGTGTGGCCGGTCACCCAGCCCACATCGGCGGTACACCAGTACACGTCGCTATCCTTGAGATCGAAGCACCACTTCGTGGTCAGCTTGGCACCGAGCAGATAGCCGCCGCTGGAATGTTGAATGCCCTTGGGCTTGCCGGTGGAGCCCGAGGTGTACAGCAGGAACAACGGATGCTCGGCATCCAGCCATTCCGGTTCGCAAACGGTTTCCCGGCCCGCGATCGCGTCATGCCACCACACATCGCGGCCCGACTTCATGTCGCAGGGCGTGCCGGTGCGCCGGTAGACAATGACATTTTTCACCGATTCGCAGCCGTCCGCCAATGCCTTGTCGACGGCACGCTTGAGCTCCACGGCCTGTCCCGCGCGCCAGCCAGCATCGGCCGTGACGACGAGCTTGGCGCCGGCATCTTCAATTCGATCCTTGACGGCGTTGGCCGAAAAACCGCCGAATACCACGGAATGGACGGCGCCGATACGGGCGCACGCCAGCATGGCGATGATGGCTTCCGGAATCAGCGGCAGGTAGATGATCACGCGATCGCCGCGCCCTATGCCCTGAGCCTTGAGTGCATTCGCGAAGCGGCAGACTTCCTGATGCAGCTGCGCATACGTCAGCCTGCGGATATCTCCAGGCTCGCCCTCGAAAATGACGGCGACCTTGTCGCCCTGGTGCGCAAGATGAACGTCGATGCAGTTGTGCGAGACGTTGAGCTGCCCATCGGTGAACCAGCGGTAATTGGGCGCGCGGGAATCATCCAGGGGCTGGGTGAACGGCCGCTGCCAGGCAATCTGCTCGAGGGCCAGATCCGCCCAGAATCCGACGTAATCCTGCGCCGCCTTGTCGTGCAGGCTCTTGAGTTCGGCGGCCCTCAAGGTAGCATGTTTGCTGAACGCTGCGGACGGCGCAAACACGCGATCCTCTTGCAGCACGGATTGGATGTCTTTCTGCGCCATTACTTCCCCCGTCTCACACAGCGTCCGCCTAACCGCTCGCGATTCGTCGGACTTGCTGCCTCAATATATTCCCGAATCCATGGGTATTAAAAAAGAAATCGAGCCGGCCGCTGTCCTGCGGCTTCGGCCTCAGATCATCCAGCGTCGCCGCCATCGGCAGATCGCACACGATCCCGGTCAAGCGCCGCGCAAGATAAGCGGCTTCCTTGTGGGCCGATAGTTTAGCAGCCACCGCGGACGCGCCACGCAGCTTGAGGGCGGGAATTCGATGAAGGTTGGCATACAGCTCATCAAGGGATGAGAACACCGCGAATAGCTCCGCGGCGGTCTTCCTGCCCACTCCCGGCACGCCCGGAATGTTGTCCACGCTGTCGCCGGTAAGGGCGAGGAAATCGGCGATGAGTTCCGGCGCTGCGCCAAAGCGCGGTTCGATATCGTGATACTGGTAGCGGACGTTGCCGGTGTAGTCCCAAAATACATCGCCGTCGCGGATCAGTTGCGACAGGTCCTTATCGCGGGTCACGAGCACATTGCGCAGGCCCGCCGCGCGCGCGCGCACCGCCAGCGTGCCGATGATATCGTCCGCCTCGTATTCGGCGCTCGCGAACTCCGCCACTCCCATGTGACGGCAAAACTCGCGGCACAGCTCGAATTGGCGCTCCAGATCGGCGGGCGGAGATTCGCGGTTGGCCTTGTAGGCGGGATAAATACCGTTGCGGAAGGAAGTGACGCTGCCGAGGCTCGAGTCGAATGCGACACCGATGCGCTCCGGTCTCACCCGTTCGAGCAGATCGGACAGAAAGCGCGCGAATCCGTACAAGGCATGCGTCGCGTTTCCATCCGCGTCCACCATGTCGGGCGGCATCGAATGATACGCGCGGAAAATAAAATAGCTGGCGTCAATGAAGTACACCACGCCGGACCGCGGAACGGGAATTCCCGCGGCGGCACTCACATCGGCCAGCGTTGCATGCGCTCGTGCAGAGGGCTGGTACGCGGGAAGTGCGCGACCAAGTATTCCATCTGGTCGGCGAGCACGCGCCGCCCTTTCAGGAAGATGTATTCGGCATAGGTCGGCGTGAACGGTACCGCGAGCAATTGCATGCCTGCCTGCTCGGGCGTGCGCGACGCCTTGGCGTTGTTGCAGCGGCGGCAGGCCGAGACCACATTGCTCCAGGTATCGTGTCCGCCGCGGCTGAAGGGCGTGACGTGATCGCGCGACAGCAGGCTATAGGTAAAGCGCGCGCCGCAGTACAAGCACAAGTAGGCATCGCGCCGGAACAGCGTCTGGTTGTTGAGCGGCGGCGTGTAAGCCGCGCCCCGCAAATTGCCTGGATTGCCGGTGACTCCCAGGGTCGCGATGATCGAATTCACATCGACGATGGTGCGAAGTCCGGTTCGCGCGCAAGTGCCTCCGTACAGGCGGTAAAGCGGCGTGCCGCAGGTGTAGGCCACTTGTTCGGTGTGATAGAGACGCGCGGCTTCTCGATAGTCCACCCACTCCAGCGGCATTCCGGAAACATCGGTGCGCAGGATTTGCTGGGACAAAGGATAGGTGTGCGAAATGACGGTCAGGTCGTCGCGCCAATCCAATAATTGAAACCTGTCTTGAGTAGCCTGGCTCATAACACCGCCAAAGATAGTCGAGTCTTATGCCATAATTCAATGTTTCGCACGTAACTTAAGGCTTGGGAGAGTTCTGCATGTCCGTCGTCGTCGGTGTCCTCACGGAAACCGCTGCAAAGGAAACCCGCGTCGCCCTGGTCCCGGAAATCGCCACAAAACTGAAGACAGCCGGAGTTCGCGTCCTCATAGAACGCGGCGCCGGAGCGAAAGCCCACTTTCCCGATGCCTCGTACACGGACGCCGAATTCGGCGACGCCGCCGCCGTTCTGGCTTCCGCCGATATCCTACTGAAGGTGCAACCGCCTTCCTTGAGCGAAGTCGCAGCGTTGAAAAAAGGCGCGATTGTCGTCGGGTTCATGCAGGCTTATGCGCGCCTCGATCTGGTACGGGCGCTCCAGCAGCACGGCATCACCAGCTTTGCCATGGAGCTGGTGCCGCGCATCTCGCGCGCGCAATCGATGGATGCGTTGTCCTCGCAGAGCACGGTGACCGGCTACAAGGCGGCATTGATCGCGGCCAATGCGCTGGAGAGATTTCTGCCGATGCTGACCACGGCGGCCGGCACCATCCGGCCGGCATCGGTGCTGGTCATCGGCGCCGGAGTCACCGGACTTCAGGCCATCGCGACCGCAAAGCGCCTCGGCGCGGTGGTCGAAGCGTATGACGTGCGTAGTGCAACCAAGGATCAGGTCAAATCCTTGGGCGCAAAATTCATCGAGACAGGCGTGTCGGCGGAAGGCGCCGGCGGCTATGCGCGCGAACTCACCGCCGATGAAAAGGCCAAGCAGCAGGAGGTTCTGGACGCGCGCATCGCGGCCAGCGACGCCGTGATCAGCACGGCTTCCGTTCCCGGCAGGCCGGCGCCCCGGATCATTTCCCGGGCCGCCGTGGAGCGAATGAAGGCCGGTTCGGTGCTGGTCGACACCGCGGCCGAGCAGGGCGGCAACTGCGAATTGACGCAGGCGGGTGAAACCGTACAGCACGGCGGCGTCAAGATCTTGGGCCCGGTCAATTTGCCCGCATCGCTGCCATATCACGCCAGCGAAATGTACGCGCGCAACCTGTTCAACTTCTTGAAGCCGGCGTTGCCCAAGGGCGAGCTCGCCATCGACTGGAATGACGAAGTATTTGCCGGTGCGGTGCTGACGCATGACGGCCAGATCAAACATGAAGCTACGCGCAAGATAGCGGAGGGATAAACGACATGATCGACGGCGTCATCGCGCTCTATATATTCATGCTGGCCGCATTCACGGGATACGAGGTCATTTCGCGCGTGCCGGTGATTTTGCACACGCCGCTCATGTCGGGATCGAACTTCGTGCACGGCATTGTGTTGGTGGGTGCGATGGTGGCGCTGGCTGCAGCCGACAGCACTTTGGGCAGGGTCATCGGCACGATCGGCGTGTTTCTCGCGGCCGGCAACGCGGTGGGCGGCTACGTGGTCACCGAACGCATGCTGAAGATGTTCGTGCTGGCCGGCAAGAAGAAGGCTTAAGGAATGCCCGCGGCTTCGACGTTGCAAACCTGGACGCAGCTATCCTATCTGGTGGCCGCAGCGCTGTTCATTCTGGGATTGAAGCGCATGAGTTCACCGACGACCGCCGTGAGCGGTGTTCGTTGGGCCGGCGTCGGCATGCTGCTGGCCACGATCGTGACGCTGGCATTCATGGGCGCCTCTTCGCTCAATTTGATGCTGGTCATCGTCGCCATCGCAGCCGGCAGCATCATTGCCCTGGTCAGCGGCAAGCGCGTGGCGATGACCGACATGCCGCAGATGATCGCCCTGTACAACGGCATGGGCGGCGGCGCCGCCGCAGCCATTGCGGCGGTCGAATTGTATGCCGGCAACGAGCACAACATGGTGCACCTGACCATGGCCGCGGTGGGCGGATTCATCGGCGCCGTGTCATTCAGCGGCAGCCTGATCGCTTTTGCCAAGCTGCAAGGCCTGATCAACAAATCGTTGCGCTTCAGCGGCCAGAAATTCCTGAATCTGGCGATATTGCTGGCCACTTTAAGTCTGGGATTCATGGTGGTCACCGGCGCCGGTGCGGCCTCCGGACTGCCCGTAGTGTCCTTGTTCTTCGCGCTCGCGCTCATTCTGGGCGTGGCCATGACCCTGCCCATCGGCGGCGCCGATATGCCCGTGGTCATCTCCCTATACAACGCGCTCACCGGCCTGGCGGTGGGGTTCGAGGGCTTTGTTCTCGACAATGCGGCCATGATCATTGCCGGGACGGTGGTGGGCGCGGCCGGCACATTGCTGACGCAACTGATGGCGAAGGCCATGAACCGCTCGCTCGGCAACGTGCTGTTCTCGAATTTCGGCGAAAGTTCGGCGCAGGCCGGCGGCGCAGTGACCGGTGCGCAGAAGCCCATCGAGGCTTCGGACGCCGGCATCATGATGGCGTACTCGCAAAAGATCATCATCGTGCCGGGCTACGGCTTGGCCGTGGCGCAGGCGCAGCACAAGGTATGGGAACTCGCGCAATTGTTGATCGATCGCGGCGTCAAGGTGCGCTTCGCCATTCATCCTGTGGCCGGCCGCATGCCCGGCCATATGAATGTGCTGCTGGCCGAGGCCGGCGTGCCGTACGATTTGATCTCGGATCTGGATGAAATCAACGCCGAGTTCGAAACCGCCGATGTGGCGCTCATCATCGGCGCCAATGATGTAGTGAATCCGGATGCGCGCACCAACAAGAGCAGCCCGATCTATGGCATGCCGATCCTGAATGCCGACAAGGCCAGGAATGTCGTCGTCATCAAGCGCGGGCAGGGTCAGGGATTCTCGGGAATCGACAATGCCCTGTTCGTGCTCGACCAGACGCGCATGCTGTATGGCGACGCGCAAGCGGCGGTGAGCCAATTGATTCAAGCGGTCAAGGCGGCAGGATGAAATTATTATTTGCCGCGCTCCTGGCGATACCCTGCTTGGCAGGGGCGGGCGACGCCGCGCCCGACCAGAACGCCCGCTGGGTTGAGCGCGCACAGCATGTGCGCATCATCCGGGACAGCTGGGGCATCGCGCATGTCTACGGCAAATCGGATGCGGACGCCGTGTTCGGCATGATTTTTGCGCAGGCCGAGGATGATTTCAATCGAGTCGAACGCAACTACTTGAATGGTCTCGGCTGGCTGGCGCAGGCGGAAGGCGAATCGGCGGTGTACAGCGATCTTCGCGAGAGACTGTTCATCGATGCGAATCGGCTGCAGCGGCAGTACCAAACGGCGCCCGCATGGCTGAAGACCTTGATGAGTGCCTGGTCGGACGGCCTGAATTACTACCTCTCCAAGCACCCGAATACTCATCCGAAGGTCATTCGTCATTTCGAGCCTTGGATGGCGCTGTCCTTCACCGAGGGCAGCATCGGCGGGGATATAGAAAGCATCGATCTGGCCAATCTTGAGAAATTCTACGGGCCGGCAAGGCTACATACCGCGCGTTCGTCGCAACCCCAGGACGAGATCGCCCCCCGGCACACGCCCGGCGGCTCGAATGGCTTCGCCATTGCTCCGTCGCGCAGCGCGTCGGGCCATGCGCTGCTCTGGATCAACCCGCACACCTCCTATTACTTTCGCTCAGAGCTGCAAATGGTGAGCGATGAGGGACTGAACGTGTACGGGGCGGTCACGTGGGGACAGTTCTTCGTCTACCAGGGATTCAATCAGCACAACGGCTGGATGCACACCTCGTATGGCGGGGATGCCATCGATGAGTACGCGGAAACCATCGTGAAAAAACCCGATGGGCCGTACTACAAATATGGAGACGCGCTCAGAAAACTGACCGTCACCAAGATCACCATACCAGTCAAGCAGGCTGGCGGCATGGGCGCCCGGACTTTCACGGTGTATCACAGCCACCATGGCCCCATCATCAGGGACGAGAACGGCAAGTGGATCGCCATCAAGCTGCTTCAGGAACCGGTGCCGGCATTGTCGCAATCGTACTTGCGCACCAAGACCCGGGACTATGCCTCGTTCCGCACGACGCAGGACATGCGCACCGACACCTCCAACAATACCGTGTACGCGGATGCCGACGGCACCATCGCCTACTTTCACGGCAACTTCATCCCGAAGCGCGACACGTCCTTTGATTTCACGCGCCCTGTCGACGGCAGCAATCCCAAGACCGAGTGGCAAGGGCCTCATGCCATCGAGGATACGATCACCTTGCTCAATCCCAGCAACGGCTGGCTGTTCAACAGCAACAACTGGCCGTTCTCGGCGGCGGGGGATCAGAGCCCGAAGCGCGAGAATTATCCCGTCTATATGTGGATCAAGGGCGAGAATCCGCGCGGAATTCACGCCGTCGAGGTATTGCACGACATTCGCAATGTGACCTTGGACAGCTTGATTGCCGCCGGCTACGACGGACATTTGACCGCGTTCGACGTGCTGCTGCCGCCGCTGTTCGCAAGCTACGACAGGCTTAGCCTGGGCGATCCACGGCGTGCCAGGCTGCAAGAACCCATCGCGGCGCTGCGCGCCTGGAACAAGCGTACGTCGGCGGACTCCGTGCCGACCGCCGTGGCGATTTTCTGGGGCCAGGAGCTGATCGATCGCAAGGGCCGTGAAGCGCGCGAGGCGGACGAACCTGT
>DASXNX010000221.1:0-103010 GCA_036494725.1 Steroidobacteraceae bacterium | reverse complement strand
GCATGAGCGATCGACGTCCAGCGCAATCCAGCCATTGTGTCCAAAATACGGGGGAATTTGGTATCGGGGATCCGCGGTCAACAGGCCCTGCTGTTCCACTCCAACCCAAAAGCACAGTGTCAGGCGCCGCTCTGCGAAGCGTGCGATGACGAAGGTCTTCTTGCCGGCCATCCACACCGGATGGCCGAACTGGCTGCCCTCACTGCATTGCGGAAAGCTCGAGCAAATCTTGCGCAATCGCTGCAAAACCTTGACGGCGCGAGGTGCCTTGAACGGATCGATCTCGCTTTCGGATAACGCCCTGTCGGGCGCCCGCAGTGGAGGAGTCTTTCCAACGCGCGCACGCAGCGCAGCCGGCGCCACTTTTTCGTAACCTTCGCGAATCAGCTCCGCAATTCTCTGCCACTTCAGGCCGCGATCGAGATTCACGCCCAACCATCCCCGGGGTCCCACATATGGCGGGATGAAGAAGTGATTGGGTTGCGCGCGGGTGTGCAACTCCTGCGAGCCCGGCGGAGCCGTCAGCCACAAGGCAACACGTCCATCCCCGTGATGGTTGACGACGTAGGTCGCGAAGGTCTTGCCCCGCACCCGGAAGTTGGGCGCGCCGTGCGACATGAATTCCTCTGCCTCAGGCAGCCAGAGGCACGCCGCGCGCACCGCTTGATGAACATCACGTGCCATAATGATTCCGAATCTTGCGACTTCCGATGCTACAGCGAGGATTTGCGCCACGCTCGACAATATGAAGCAACCGCTGATGCTTCTCTGCGGACTCTTGTGCGACAAGACGATTTGGGGGGACATTCCGCAGCGACTGTCCGCGGTCGCGGACGTGTCGGTAACCTCCTTTCGCGGATTTTCATCGATACGCGCCATGGCCGATCATGCATTGGCGCAGGCGCCGCAACGGTTTGCCGTGGCGGGCCATTCCATGGGTGGCCGAGTTGCACTGGAGATGATTCGCAGCGCGCCGCGCCGCATATCCGGGATAGCGCTGCTCAACACCGGCGTGCACTCGGTGCGCGGCGATGAACCGCAGAGCCGCGATCGCTTATTGCGCGTCGCTCGGAATCAGGGAATGTCGGCTTTGGCGGCGCAATGGCTGCCGTCACTGATGGGGAGCGACACCGTGCGTACAGCCGAACTCATGCCAGCATTGACGGCGATGATTGAGCGGTTTGCGCCGGATGCTTACGCTCATCAAGTCCACGCCATGTTGGCGAGACCCGAGGCCTTATCGATTTTGCCGACGATTACCGTTCCGACTCTGTTGCTCAGCGGCAGCGATGACTCTTCGGCGCCGGTTTCGCGGCACGAGAGCATGCGCCGTAGAATTCCACATGCGACCCTGTTCGAGATTCATGGCGCGGGGCACATGGCACCGATCGAGCGCCCCGAGACCGTCGCTGTCGCCTTGCGCGAATGGTTGCTCAACGTGCGACGCCGTTCACCGGCGTAACCGCGCTGATGCGAGTCGGAACAAACCGCTATTTCAGCCCTTTTGCGCCCATACCTGACACCAGCCGTTCTGCGGCACGCTCTTGCCTGCGAAGATGGTGCACGCGGCCGTGGCATCGGCGGGCTTACCCTGAAATTGAGCGCACGTTCCGCACTTCTGCGTGGGTTTGAAGGTGGCGAATTTCTTGGTGTCGACTTGAGAATTGTCGTTCACAAACCCCAACGCCTTGGCAGTAGGATCGTTCGGATCCAACGCCGGCAGGGCCGCGGCCGCTGCTTCGCGACTGGCAAACCCAAATGCCGGCAACAATGCACCGGCGATAATCCCGTTCCTGACGATCGTTCGGCGTGAAATTTTTGGTTGCATGTTGTGCCTCTGGCGGTGAAAGAATGCGTCATTGTCGCCTATCCCAAACGATTGCAGTAGTGTATTTATCTTAAGAGGAGCGGACGCTCAACATGACGGGACTCGATCTCATCAGCATCAGCCGATCGGTGACCAAGCTGCGGGCAGTGATCCCGGAGGATGCATTTACCGCGGGCATCTTGGGCTCGCAACGCACCGGTAATGGGGTGGTAATCGATTCGACCGGCTTGATCTTGACCATCGGGTACTTGATGACAGAAGCCACTGACGTGTGGCTTACAACGCCTGACGGACATGAAGTCGCCGCTCACCCGTTGGCCTACGACCAGGTGACGGGATTCGGCTTGGTACTGCCCCTGCAGAAACTCAACGTGCCGCCGCTGCTGTTGGGATCCTCCGCGGAATTGCGCGTCGGAAGCGAAGTAAACATTGTCAGCGCCAAGGACTTCTCCGTACCCCAGGCGGCTCGTGTGTTGGCGCGGCGCGAATTCGCAGGCGCCTGGGAATACCTGCTCGAAGAGGCGATATTCGCTGCGCCCGCCCATCCGCATTGGTCCGGGGCCGCACTCATCGATGACAAGGGCGCACTGGTCGGCTTGGGATCGTTATTGGTTCGCGAAGCCATCGCGGGCGAGGAAATCAACGCCAACATGTTCGTGCCGATTGATCTGCTAAAACCCATACTGCACACTCTCAAATCCACCGGAAGAGCGGACCGTCAACCCAGGCCCTGGTTGGGAATCTACGCGGTGGAACTGGCGGGCAAGGTGTACGTGACGGGCGTTGTGGAGGGCGGCCCGGCGCAAGTCGCCGATATTCGCGAGGGCGACGTCATCAGCGAGGTCGCCGAGCACGACGTCAGCACTTTGCCGGATTTCTATCGGCGACTGTGGGCGCTGGGTCCGGCAGGGATCGGAATACCGCTAACCACCATACGCGGCGCGACCCATTTGCATCTCAATGTGCGTTCCGTTGATCGGGGCGATTTGCTCAAGCGGCCGCAAGCGCACTAGCGGGCGGCTCAATGCAAGGCAACGCGGCTATCGGCATCTCGCGGCTGGGTCCGTGCGTCGCCGGCGGCGCGACATGTGCCTTGATGCAATAGCGCGCTCATGGCGGCACAGGCGTCGATCGCGGCGCTGCCGTCGGCCGCGACGTTCAACGATGAGCTGCTGTCGCGCAATAAGCTGTAGGCGGCCGAAGCGGACAGCGCAGGCGCTTTTGCAAGCATCAGAGCAACCACACCGCTGACCTGCGCAGTTGCGATCGAGGCGCCGGAGGCAAAATCATAGTGCCCTCCCGGCAGCAACGTCAGAATCTCGCTACCTGGCGCATGCAGGATCTCCGATGCCGAAGAGTGGCTTTCGCTGCTGGCAACCTCGATGACGCCTGACCGATGCAGCAGGCCGTCTTGAGGGGCATCGACCGCCGCACCCACAAACAGCACGCCGCGGCGCTGGCCCTCGCGAATGAGTTGTCCCAGCAATGGATCATCCGGCCCAGCCAAACTCAAATTGACTATCTGCGCATGCGCGTCGAACGCCGCCGCCAGAGCGCGCGCCAGCGTAAAGGAATTGCAGTGCGCCGCGTCGGACTCCGCCTGCGTCTGCCAGCATGCCTTGAGAATATACAGGCGCGCATTGGGAGCGATGCCGACGATCCCTTCTCCGTTATTGGCGACTGCCGCAATGACGCCGGCCATTTCCGTACCGTGCCGGTCGCGGCGAAATTGGACGTCATCGGCATCCACAAAATTCGCCGCGGCCGCGATACTGCCGCGCAAATCGGGATGAAGAATATCCGCGCCGGTATCGATGATGGCGACCTTCACCCCTTCGCCGCGCGATAAAGCGTGCGCGTCGGCCACGTCCATTTGCTGGAATCCTCGCTGCAACTCAACGTAAGGGTCGTTGTAGGCGCTGGTGCGGGTGGCGAACGTCTGCAAAGGCTGCGTCAGCTTGACGCGCCTATCCTTGGATAGCGCAGCGAGCAGCGCATCGCGGTCTCCGTCAGGAGGAATCTCGAGCACCGCGCAGTGAATATTCAACGCTTTGATCGGCCAGGCGTTGACCTCGCGCAATCCGTATTCCTTCTCCACCGCACGCATCAGCTGCTGGGCGCGCGAACTCGGACCGTAATCCACCACGGCATCGTAACCACGCGGCGTACCCCCCGCCTGGGCCACGAACGCAGTCGCTTCGTTTTCCACGGCGACCACAATGTAGCGGTCGGGCGTTTGCGATTCCTGATTGCCGAGCGGGCGCGAGGCGATGCGCACCTGCGCGGCGCTGCACGCGCCGGTCACCATCGCCGCCATGCATATGGCCGCCCATCGAATCATGGAGAATCGCCTGATCCTCGTTCCAATCGGGTCGCTTCCGCGAAGCGGACCGTCGAGTGTCGGCGCAATTGTTCAAGGGATGCACGCACCGGCTTATCTGAGTTCGACGCCAGCGAATACACGCCCGCCTCGCTCGGGCCGGAGACAATCCTCAATTGCGCCTCATCGAGTAACGCCTGTAATTCGACCAATGTGACGCTCGGCGCAAATACCGCCCTGATGACTTCATCGCGAGGGCGCGGCGCCGAATTGGTTACCGTACGGTAGGCAGGTTGCACGGGCGCTCGAAACTGCACCCATCGATCGATGAGCAGCACCCCAATGGTTACCGTCACAGCCGCAACGGACGCCGCTGCCAATACGTGCCACGGGGTTGGGTTGCGCGGCTGTGCCAAAGGCAACCCGGCGTTATTTTGCAGCGTGTTCAGTCGCGCGTTCAGCCGCTTCAGCGACGGACCCGGCATGTAATCGATCGCCGTCTCCCCGTCGATCTTGGCGAAGACGCGCCGCTCGACAGTCAACTCATCGCGGCAGACCGGACAGAGGACCAGGTGCGCGTCAACTCGGTGCCGCGCAAGCTCATCAAGAGTGCCGTTGACATACCAGGGCAGCAATTCGCAGATTTCCCGGTGTTCCGGCCCGTTCTCAAGAAAGTGGCTGTCTGTCATTCGCTTCTCGTCGGTAACGCGGCCGCGCCGGCCATCTCCGGCAGGAACTGGCGCAGCTTCTCGCGCGCGTGAAACATACGGGCCTTCACCGTGCCGACCGGGCATTCGGTAATGGCCGCAATCTCCTCCAGGGAGTGTCCCATGTGATAGGCAAGTTCCAAGGTCAGCCGTTGTTCCAGCGGCAATCGGCTCATTCCGCGGCTCAGCCAATCGTGTAATTCGGTGTCGACGGTTGGATCCACCGTCTGTTCGGGAAGATCCTCGAGACTGCGGGCGCCGCTGTGATTTTTTTGGCGCCGAAAGGACTTCAATGCCGTACGGTAGGCGATTCCAATGATCCAGGTGGAAACTTGCGAAGCGTTGCGAAAGCCCTGGGCACTTTGCCAGACCACCAAGAAGGTATCGTTGATGATCTCCTCGACATTTTCATACCGGGGAGTAAATCGCGACAAAAATCGCGCCAGGCGCCTGTGGTAACTCAAGTAGAGTTCCTCCAACGCGCGCCGATCGCCCGTCCCGACCGCCGCCAGCAACGCGCTATCGCGTTCCCTGGGCGAATTTTTTGGCAGTGGAGTCATGGTCATTCCCTTGAGTACCTAATATGGATCAAAGGGTTGCAATTCGGGGGCGGTTTTCAGAAGCGCCATATTACCGTCCCGGTGAATCGCCCAGCCGCTGCCGCATTATAAAACAATGCCTTAGCCTCGGAGCTGGTATTCACGTAGGACGCCGCCAGGGTCAGCGATCGCCAATCGTAGGCGGCTCCGACGCTCCAATATGTATAGCCGCCCGATTCCGGGCCCGAGAGCGTGCTGTAGCCGATTCCGGCGGTCGCGGAGAGCCTGCCGACAATGGGCCGCTGTGCGTTCACCTCCGCTGCTTTCTCGGTCACCGCAATGAGGCGCTGGTAGGGCGCTGATGCAACGTAGCGCGGAGAATTCGGAGAATAGTTCAAGCCGAAGTGCAGCCATCCGCGGTAGGCGGCGTCAAAGTCGAGTTCATCGTAGTTATAGTTCGAGCCCTCCTGATTCCAGGGATACGCATAGTGACTGGCCGTGATCTTGGCGCGCCAATCAGCGGCGACATTCCACGCATAGCCGATAAACGCGCTGAGCTCGACGTCCACCGGATCACCAGGATCGATTCGCGAATTGGAGGCAAATGCGCCCGCGATAAATCCGTCGGGATTCGCATAGTGCAGATCCAATTGCAGTGCGGCCTGATTGCTGGTGCGCGAAATGCCGCGCACCAGGTAGTCGCTGGCCAGCGCAACCGAACCGCCCCACTCATCAATCGCCGCCAAACACGGCACCGCGCCCGCAATGCAACCCGCAGACAAAATAGCGACACCCGCGAGCAGGCGCACTACTTCGCAGCTACTTTGTCGTCGCATGGGTGCATCGCCGTACAGGTTAAACCTTTCTTGATTGCTTAGGCACTTACCTTCCGAACTGATGGACACGTCCGTCCACTCAGGCTGAATCGCCATGACCAAGATATTTGCGCAGCCATCCCTGCCCTGTTTCGCGATGTTCGCGGCCGCATTGTTCACCGCGGCTTGCGCAGGGAATGGCGAAGGCCTCGATGTCAACGGTCAACCCATCGTACCCGGAGGCGGCGGTTCGGTGCCGCTATCCGCGGATTTCGAATCGCTTCAGGAGAATATCTTCACTCCGATTTGCTCGGTGTGTCACGCAGGCGCCTCCGCCCCCGAGGGACTGCGCCTCGATGCGGATAACAGCTACAACTTGTTGGTCGGCGTGCCGAGCACGGAAGTTCCTTCACTGCTGCGAGTCAAGCCCGGCGATCCCGCCGACAGCTACATCATTCAGAAGCTCGAGGGTCATGCTGCCGTGGGGGGTCAAATGCCTCTGGGCGGACCCTATCTGCCCGCCTCCACGATCGCCTTCGTTGCACAGTGGATTACGAATGGCGCGCCTCCGGCGGCGGCCGCGGGGGTTGACTCAACTCCGTTCGTCATCACTTCCACGGTGCCCGACAGCGTGGATCCGGTAACCGAACCGCCCCCGCAGATCGCCGTTGCATTCAATCATGAGATCGACGTCAGTCAGATCGACATGCGCTCGGCGCGCATCGAAAGAATGGTGCCCGGGGTTGCCGTGCCCACGGTCGAGTCGATTCCGGCGCAAGTGTCTGTGTCGAACATCAATCGTCGCGTGCTGATGATCTGGCCCTCGCATCCTCTGCGCGACGGGCGTTATCGAGCGCTGATTCGCACCGCCGCTCCGGGCTTCCTCAGCGACACTGCGGGGCGCACGGTCGCCTTCGGCGAGCCGAATTCTCTCGGGGAGACTGTGGTTGCCGCTTTCGAAGTCGAGGTACCGCCATGACACAGCCGATGCAGCTCCCAGCAATGCTGCGGCATCCCGTGACCTGGTTGCTCCCGGCGATGCTGTTGGTCGCGGGGCTGCTCGGTGCGGGCCGCGCCGGTGCCGAACCTTATCTCGCCGTCCAAACGGGGTACAAATGCAATGTCTGCCACGTCAACCCAACCGGCGGCGGCCTTCGCAACGATTTCGGCATCATCTACGCCAAGACGCTGCTGCCGGCGCAGACCGTGGACGGCACGCTGGATGCGTGGACGGGAAAGGTTCTCGACATGCTGCGAATCGGCGGCGATCTGCGCGCCGACTGGAGCCGGGACACGGCGCCCAACTCGCCCAGCTCACAGTCATTTGCGCTCGAGCAATTTCGCGTCTACGCCGATCTGGCACTCATCCCCAATAAGCTCGGCATCTACATCGACGAACAGGTGGCGCCCAACGGCTCTCAAAATGAAGAAGCGTATGTTCGATATGGCAGCACCACCGACGGGTTTTATTTGAAGGGCGGTCAGTTCTACCTGCCCTTCGGCTGGCGACTGCAGGACCAGACCGCCTTTGTCCGCGAGGCCACGGGCATCAGCATGAGCACGCCGGACAAGGGCGTGGAACTCGGCTATGAACACCAGTCCTGGTCCGCGCAATTCGATGTGACCAACGGCGCCAGCAACGCGAACAGCGGATCCGGTTATCAAGTCACCAGCCAGGTGGTGTACACGAAGCCGATTTGGCGATTGGGCCTCGCGGGTTCCTTCACTCAATCGGACGCCGGCGATCGGCGAGTCGGAGGCCTGTTCGCAGGCCTGAAGACAGGTCCCATCGGCTGGTTAGCCGAGGCGGATCTGATTCACGACGATAGCTTTCCCGGTGGACGGACTTTGGCCGCCGGATTGCTGGAAGGCGACTGGCGCCTGCACAGAGGCCACAACTTGAAAATTACGGCCGAGTACTACGACCCGGATCGGGACGTGCGCGAGAATCAGCAAACCCGCTGGAGCGCCGTATATGAGTACACGCCGATACCATTCTTGCAGCTGCGCGCGGGTTATCGTCATTATTTCGGAATTCCGCAGAACAACCTGCAGAATCAGCAGCTGACATTCGTTGAACTGCACGGCTACTTCTAAGGGTGCCGCGAAAATGCCTCCAGCGCGGCGCGCGCGGCCGGGCCAACGAGTTCCGGACGGACCAGAACAATGTGCAGCGGCACGCTGCGCGAGCTGCCGCTGACCAGCGGTAAGCGCTCCAGCGCCCCGCTCCTCAAGGAGTCCGCAACCAGGTGTTCCGGCAGCCAGGCAAAGGCGAGCCCGGCTAGAATCGTCGCCAGCGAAGCCTCCATGCTGCTCACCGTGAAGCGCCGCTCGGCGCCCAGCCATCCATCGTCGCGAGGTTGTGTCGTTCCCGAATCGCGTACCACAGCCTGCACATGGCGCGCCAAATCCGCGGGCGTCAACGCTCGTTGCATACGCAACAATGGATGATCGGCGCGCGCCACCGCAATGAAGGTGACATCCAGCAGCCAATCGCCAAGATGGCCTTGAGGTACCCGGCTGGTAACCACCACATCGGCGGTTCCCTTGATGATGGCTTCCTCGGCACCCGAGAGGATCACATCCGACAATTGAATTTGTGTGCTGGGACAGGTGCTCTGGAGCATGGCAATGATGCCGAGCAACCGTGCTCGCGGGAATGCCGCGTCTACCACGAGTTTCAGTTCACTCTCCCAACCTCGCTCGAGGCTGCGCGCCAGCAGCTCCAGCGTCTCGACTTCCTTTAGCAGGGAGCGCGCGCGCGCCAGCAGCGTGGCGCCATGGGGGGTGAGCACCGACTTTCGCCCATCGATCTTAAGCAGCGCCAAATCCAGCGATTCCTGGAGCCTCGCCACCGTATAACTGACGGCCGATTGACTGCGATTCAGCGCCTGAGCGGCCTGCGCAAAGCCGCCTTCGTCCACCACCGCAGCCAGTACGGCCCACTGCTCCAGAGTCGACTTGGCAATCATCGGGATAAATCCACTTTTTCGATAGATTAGACCCAAATATTGCGCTTTTTTATTAGATAGTTCGAGTTTATTGTTTCGCTCAGGAGGATCTCATGAACGAAATACGACGCAGCAACGAACGAGGCTATGCCGACCATGGCTGGCTCAAGTCCTTCCATACCTTTTCATTCGCCGACTATTTTGATCCGAACCATGTGGAATTCGGTCCCTTGCGCGTAATCAACGAGGACCGAGTGCAATCCGGCGCGGGTTTTGGCACCCACGGCCATCGCGACATGGAGATCATCAGCTATGTGTTGTCGGGCGAGTTGGCGCACCAGGACTCAATGGGAAACGGATCGACGATCCGGCCGGGCGATGTGCAGCGAATGAGCGCCGGTAGCGGCGTTCGGCATAGCGAGTTCAATCCCTCGCAAAGCGCGGGTACTCATTTTCTGCAAATCTGGATCCAGCCGGACCGGCGCAATATCGAACCCAGCTACGAGGAGAAACACTTCGCGGCACAGGATAAGCGCGGGCGTTTGCGGCTCATTGTGTCGCCTGACCGCGCCGACGGCTCGCTGCTGATCCACCAAGATGCTCGTGTTTACGCGGGCATGTTTGATGGAGCCGAGCAGGCCAGCCTCACGGTGCAAAACGGCAGGCGCCTGTACGTGCACCTGGCGCGTGGCTCGCTAACGGTCAACGGCGCGGCCCTCGAAGCAGGCGATGCGCTCAAGATCACCGATGCAGCTCAGCTGCAGCTGAGCCAGGGCCGCGATGCCGAAGTATTGGTGTTCGACTTACCCGGAGCGTGAATGACGCGAGAAATACCAATACAGCGGCAGTCCCGCGACCATCACCGCCATGCCTCGCAGCGCCTCGCGGGGCGCTGCGAGAAAGGTGTTGAATAGCAGTGCGGTCGTCACGGCCAAAAAAATAGCGGGTACTACTGGGTAGCCCAACGCCCGGTAGGGCCGCGGCGCATCCGGCATGGTGCGCCTGAAGACGAACAGAGAACCGGTGCTCAACCCATAGAATAGCCACGACGCAAACACCACTGAATCGGTCAAGGTATCGTACGAACCCGACAGCGCGAGCACGCTGCCCCACGCGGCCTGCGCCACGATGGCCCGGGCCGGCACGTTGGCCCGCGCGGAGAGCTTGGCGAGTCCCTTGAAGAACAAGCCATCGAGTGCCATTGCGTAAGGAACCCGCGAATTCGCCAGCGAACTGGAATGCAAGGAGCCGAACGACGACACCATCAGCGCGACGGCGGTCATGGAAACCGCCACCGGCCCCAGGAACCGTTTCAGCACTTCCGTGGCCACCGACGAGCTGGTCGGCACGCTGGCCACTTCCACCGGTGACATCGCGTAGTAGTAGGCGACATTGACGAACAGGTAAAGAGAGGCGACCACCAGCATGCCCCCCACGAATGCCCGCGGTAGATTGCGTTGGGGATCGCGAATCTCCCCCGCGAGCGGCGCGACGTTATTCCACCCATCGTAAGCCCAAAGCGCCCCGAGCATTGCCGCTCCAAAGCCGACGTATCCACCGCGCGCGCCCGCCGCGACGCCCTCGCAGGTACCCGTCAGTCCCGATTCTGATAGATGGGAAAAACTCCCGGGGGCGAAGACAAATGCTCCCACGCCGACGCACACCACCAACGCCACCTTGGCAATCGTTACCGCCAATGCCGTGCGGCCGCCGGCTGCCACCGAGGCGCAATTGATCAGCGCAACGCTCCAGATGGTCGCCAAAGCCACCATAGTCAAGCCGCTCAACCCCAGGAAACGCCAATGCTCCAGCACACCGCCGAGCGCGACATTCATGAATATGGCGAGACCCACGGCGAGTGCCGCCTGCGAACCTGCCTTGGCGACGGCAAAGGTCATCCAGCCATAGAGGAAGCCCACAACTCGTCCATAGGCCCGCTTGAGATATACGTAGTCGCCCCCGGCCTCCGGCATCATCGCCGCAATCTCCGAGTAGGAGAACGTGCCGGCCAGCGACAGCAACCCGGCCGCCAGCCACACCAGCAGCACGGTCTTGGCGCTGCCGACATTGCAGGTCATGACTCGCGTCTTGAGGAAGACGCCGGTTCCGATCATGTTGGCAACATTGACCGCGATCGCACCCCATGCCCCCACGCCGCGGGTCAATTCTCTTCTGGCTGCCGTTTTCAAGCCCGCGCTGCCCATGCGTAGTAGTATCGGGTAAATGCCGACGGATTTTTCGCGAATCGTGCCGTTTCTGTTTGCGGCGATGGTGGTGTTGCTCGTTTACCGCCGTTTTCGGCGCAATTTCGGCCAGCAGCCGCTGCGCCCGACCGCCATGCGGGTGCGCATGGGCATTCTCGTCATCGTCGGGTTTTTGTTGCTGCCGGCGGCGTTGCGTTCCAGCGCCTTCCTGGCGGGCATGCTGGGGGGCGCACTTGTCGGCGCAGGCTTAGCCGCGTGGGGCGCCCAGCGCACCCGCTTCCTGAGGATCTCCGGACAATTGTTCTATGTACCGCACACCTACACCGGGGCGGTGGTATCGCTGCTGTTTCTCGGCCGAATCGTGTATCGCCTAATTCAGGTGTTCGGCCAGTTGCGTGCAGGGCAGCTCGCCGCCGCCGCCGGCCAGAATGCCATGCAGCCAGGAATGCTGAACAGCCCGCTGACCTTTGGGTTGTACTTCGTCCTGATGGGATACTACGTCTGCTACTACGCGATGGTACTGCGAAATTCCAAGAGCGTCGCGCCGCAAGCGGCCAACGCTTGAATCACTCTCGGCAATCTACCCGAGATGGATCAGCACTGCGTACGTCAGCATCAGGAACGTAAACAGCAATGCGCTGTCGCCCCATTTTGCTACCCTTTCCACCATGATGATCTCCTGAACGCCTGCAAGTTGAGCCCGTGTCGAATGCGGCCGTTGGTGCGCATCATTGCAATGTGCACTTTACAATTTCGGCGCAATTTCCAAGAATGGCGCAGGTCTCAAATTGAGCCAATAATCAATACGAACCGGGGACTTATTGCAGTGGATTTATCAATGTCTTGCTGTGGGCGCATTACATAATCCAGATCTTCACGCTCCCTCGCCAAGATTCTGGCCACTGACTCAAATCCCGCGCCATAATAGGCGCCCGCGCGCACGCGCGCGGAAAAACAGAATAAAGTTCGAGGGTATCCATGGCGCACGACAACCACCGATGATCTCATCGGGGTCCCCCTCTATAATTCAAGATTCCGCTGCGGACAACCAGATGCGCTTCAAGCAACTGCTCGATGGCGCGGCTGTAATGGGGGTCATGGTCGACACCCTTTCCCGGATTACGTATTGCAACGAGCATTTTTTGCATCGTACCGGTTGGTCTCTCGAGGAATTGCGCGGGCGGTTCTGGCACCAAGTCTTCGCGTGCCCGCCCATTGAGGACCTGTCGAACATGCCGGCCGCCTGGCACTGCGAAACGGACATCCGGCTCAGGTCCGGTGAGCGCCGCATCATGCGCTGGAGCAGCATTTTATTGACCGATTCGAGCAGCGGCGCCGTCGTCGCAGCCGCGAGCATCGGCGAAGACATCACCGAGCGCAAAAAATTGGAGCGCGCCTTGACGGAATACGGCGCGCGCGAACGGGGCAATTTGGAAAGGGAGCTGCACGACGGTCTGAGTCAAGAACTGGCCGGAATCGCACTATTGGCCCGCAGCCTGGCGACCTCCGCCGGCCGCGACAATCTTGCGATAGCCCAGGATCTTGCGCGTCTCTCGAGTATCGCCAGCGACGCGATCGAGTCCTGCCGTCGAATTGCACGCGGATTTTCCCCGCTCAGCGAAATGCAGGGCGGACTGATACACGCCTTGCGCCAACTGACCGTCCGGCCGCAGGACTGGTGCGGCCCCGCGTTGGATTTCGCCGTGAGCCAAACGGCGCCCTTGGTGTTAACGGCCGACGCAACGAATCATGTCTATCGGCTCGCTCAGGACTGGCTGACGAGTCTGCTGCGGCACGCGCGGTCCAAAGCGATCATGATCAGCTTGAATATTCGTCGCTCGCGAGTGACGCTGGAAATATTGGACGACGGTATCGGCCCCCCCGTCACTTCGGAGTCGGCGGCGGATTACGGTTTGCAAGTGGCGCAGCATCGGGCGAGATTGTTGGACGCGCAGCTCAATATCGAACCGCGGCCCGCGTGCGGCACTAGGTTGCTGCTGAACTTCACCCAACCCATCTGAGGCGGCCCAGGGTCAGGCTCGCCTATGATCGCGGTAAGCGCCGGACCAGCAACAGCGCGCAAACGCTGCCGGCAATGACGACGGGCAGCAGCTCCATGAGCAGCTGCGATGAGTCGTGACCCGCCCCTTTGAGATATCCGCCGAGTTTCGGACCGACGATGGAACCGACTCTGCCGACCGCCACCGCGGCACCCACGCCCACGCCGCGAATCGATGTGGGGTAAGTCATCGGCGCCGTGGTGTACAGAAATGCCTGGATGGCCAGGACGGCGCACCCCAGGGCAAACACGATGGTCCCGACGATAGCCAGCTGCGCGGGCGCCTTCGCCAGCGCGATCAACAAGATGGGCAGCGCGACGCAGACTGCGATCAAGCTGGCCATTCGCAATCGGCCGGATAACAATTGACCCATGACTACCGCGGCCATCGCGCCGCCCAAGTTGAAGCCGATTTGCGCCCCGGCCGCTTCGACTCGCGTCAGCCCATCGCCCACCATCAATGTGGGCAACCAATTGAGCAACAAATAAAGCACCAACAACTCCAGGAAGAAGCTCAGCCACAGCAAGATTGTGCGCGGCGCTCGCCCGTCCGAGAATATCGCGGCAAAACTGCCGCTCTTGGGCATGGCTGCGCCGCCCGAGGTTGCGCCTGCCGCAGGCCCAAGCCTCAAAAATTCGAGCGATTCTTGCAGCCAGCAAGCCATCAGCGGCGCCAGCATCAGCGGCAACACGCCGCCCACGATGAAAATGACGCGCCAGGATGATGCCGGCATCGTCATGCTGATGAGGCTGACAAGCGCTCCGCCGAAGGGCGTGGCCGCATACACCATGGCGACGCTTGCTGTTTCGCGGCGCTCGCGGCTGTTCTCGGACACCAAGGCAACCAAGATCGGCAGCGCCCCGCCCAACCCCAATCCGGTCAACAATCGAGTCGCGCTGAGCGAGTCGATATCCCGCGATACGGCCGTCAACAGGGAGAACAGGCCGAATAGTGCGACCGAGCCCACCAGCACACGCTTGCGTCCGATGCCGTCGGCAAGCCGGCCGCCGAGCAACGCCCCGAAGAATAGCCCCAGGGTGCTGGCGCTGAAAAAATTCCCCATCCGCTCGGGGCTGGGTTGAAATTCAGCTGCAATCCCCGACGCCGCCACGCCGGCTGCTTGCAGATCGATGCCCTCGCATAGCGCCGCGCAAAGACAGAACACGATGGTCAATGACGCCGCGGAAATCCCGCCAATGCCCGCCTTCAACCGAGTCTCGCGGCGAGGCGCGGGAATACCTTGCGCGCATTTCCCTCAAATATCTTGGAAAGATCCGCAGCGCTCAGTGCGAGCGCATCCAGGTAGCGCTTGGTGTCGTCGAAGTACTGTCCGGTTTCAGGATCAATCCCGCGCACCGCGCCCACCATCTCCGAGCCAAATAGGATGTTGTCCACCGGAACGACCTTGCATAGCAATTCTATGCCCGGAAGGTGGTAGACGCAGGTATCGAAAAACACATTCTTTAAAAGATAGTCGCCCAGCAAAGGTTTCTTCATATCCTGCGCGAGGCCTCGGTAACGACCCCAGTGGTAGGGCACCGCTCCCCCGCCGTGTGGGATGATGAACCTTAGGGTGGGAAAGTCCTTGAACAAATCGCCGCTCAAGAATTGCATGAACGCCGTGGTGTCTGCATTGATGTAGTGGGCGCCGGTGGCATGAAAGTTCGGGTTGCAGGAAGAACTGACATGAACCATGGCGGGAACATCGAGTTCAACCATCTTCTCGTAGAGCGGGTACCAGTGCCGATCGGTCAGCGGCGGTGAATTCCAGTGACCGCCGGAAGGATCAGGATTCAAGTTGCAACCGATGAATCCCAACTGCTCCACGCACCGTTGCAATTCTGCGGCGCTGTTGAGCGGCGCCACACCGGGAGATTGAGGCAACTGACAGACGCCGACGAAGTTCTCGGGATACAGCGTGCAGACGCGATAAATCAAATCATTGCAGGCCTCGGTCCAGCGCCGGCTCGTGATCTCAGTGCCGATGTGGTGAGCCATCGCCGAGGCGCGTGGCGAGAAAATGGTCAAATCGGTGCCGCGCGCACGCTGCAGCTTGAGTTGGGCATTCTCCAGGCTGTCTCGGATCTGCTCATCGCTGATGGCCGGCTGCACGCTCAAGGGAACGTCGCTATTGTTTTTCAATCCCGCAATCTGGTCGTCGCGAAATTTCTGCAGCGCCGCCGGCGCGGTAGTGTAGTGACCGTGACAATCGATGATCATGGGTCGGCCCTTTATCTTGTTTACTTGCCCCAGTACATCCGCGTGGGATTATCCACCAGTATCTGCCGTTGCATCCCTGGATCAGGCGCTATCGCCGCGAACAAATCGACCAGTTCACCGTCGTTCGGCATGTCCTTCGAAATGTTGGGATGAGGCCAATCGGTTCCCCACAGAATGCGGCGCGAATCGACGGCAACCAGGGCGCGCGCGAACGGCACGGCGTCGCGAAACGGCCGCTTGCCGGCGGATACGCGTTCGGCGCCGCAAATCTTGATCCAAGCCAGCGGATTTTCGCGATATAGCTTGAGCAGCGATTGAAAAGGGAGCTGCTCGAGTCCGTCGGCCGACTTCACGCGCCCCATATGATCGATGATGAAGGGTATCTCGATGCCCGCGAGCAATTGCTGCTGGGTCAAAATATCGTCAGCATCGAAATGCAGAACTACGTGCCAGCCCAACGGCTTGATTCGAGCGAGCAAGCTGTGAAAGACCGCGAGATCGGGTACGCCGCCCAGATGCTTGACGAAATTGAATCGAATGCCGCGAATGCCGCCCTCGTGCAAACGATGCAATTCGCGCGTCGTCACATCCTCCTCGACACAAGCCACGCCGCGATACTTGTCATCGCTGGATGCTATGGCATCCAACGTGACCGCCATGTCGGTACCGTGGCAGCTTGCGTGCACGATGACTGCGCGCGAGACTCCGATTTTAGCGTGCAGCCTGCGCAGGCTTTCGACGGGCGCGTCCGGCGGTGTATAGCTACGATCGGCCGAATAGGGAAATTTGCCGGCGGGCCCGAAGACGTGACAGTGAGCGTCGCAGGCCCCGGACGGCAGGCGAAACGCCGGCGTAACAGGATTGGGGTCGGGCGGCAGGCAGCTCTTCAACGGATTGATGGCCGCGCCGCTCACTTCTTTGCCTCCTCGAGCCAGGCGGCCTCGTCGGCAAAATATTTCAAACCTGCCTTCGTCAGGGGCTCGCGCATGCCGTAGATATCGAGACCCAACTCGCCGGCAGCGAAACGCTTGCGAGTTCCGTCCTCCTTCGATTCGCGCGCCGCAGCCGCCGCGGCAACTCTTTGCGCCTGCAGCCTGGGCACGATGACGACTCCGTCATCATCGCCCACCACCACGTCCCCGGGGTGCACCAACGCGCCCGCGCAAATGATCGGTGTATTGACCGATCCGACGGTGGCTTTGACGGTGCCCTTGGCATAAACAGCCTTTGCCCAGACGGGGAAATTCATATCGCGCAAGGTGGCGCTATCCCGGCAACCGGCATCGATCACCAAGCCGACGGCGCCTTGAGCGCGAAAAGAGGTGGCCAGAAGATCGCCAAACATGCCGTCCGAATTGCCGGAGGAGACGCCAAGAACCGCAACATCGCCCTCTTCGAGCAACTCAGCCGCCACGTGCAGCATCCAGTTGTCGCCGGGATGCGCGAAGATGGTAACGGCGGTGCCGCAAACCTTGGCCCCTGCGTAAACGGGGCGCATGTAAGGCGCCAGCAGCCCCGCTCGGCCCATGGCTTCATGGATGGTGGCGACACCGTATCCCTTGAGAGCCGCAACGGCTGGGGGATCCGCCCGCACAATACTCTTCACCGCGACGCCGGATTGGCCAAGCATGGAAATTACCTCTCGTAAAGATCCCGGGGCACAAAAACCTCGCCGCGCATGAGCAAGCGCGCCGTGCGCAGCAAGGCAGCCTGCAAAACTTCAGATGGATTTTGCGGATTCATGGTCAACACCACGCTGAATTCGCCGCTGGGGTGTTCCACGGAGATTGTCTTGGCAAGACCTTCCGGCACGCGCGCGTAACGGTGCGCCACGCTGCCGGGCATGACCGCCGCGGTGGCCACCGTCACCGCACCCAGTACCCCGACGGCCGCGTGGCAATCATGCGGAATGAAGGTGCGGGTAGAGATATTGCCGCCGGCCACGGGTTTCGCCACCAGGCACATCTTGGGCACGACTTTTTTGGCGACATCGCCCAACTTCATGGCTGGACCGGCCAGTAAGCGCACCGATTCGATTTTTTCCTTCAGGGAGTTGTTGCCATTCAGGGCATCGCGGGATTCGTAGCCGGTCACTCCCAGTGCTTCCGCCGGCATCAGCACCACCGGCATGCCATTATCGATGCAGGTGACCTCGATGCCCGCAAATCGGTCGATTCGATTTCCGGTCGGCAGCAGCGCGCCGCACACCGAACCGGCCGTATCCAAGAAGCTGATGTTGATGGGTGCAGCGCTGCCCGGTACGCCATCGATGCGGGCGCTGCCGGCGTATTCCACTCGGCCGCCGGGCGTTTGCACTTCGATGTCGCTCAAGGTGCCGGTGTTGCGCGTCAGCACCCGCCAGGTCGTGACATCGCGGCCAGCCCGGATCAAGCCGATCTCGAGGCCGAAGGGCGCGACCGCCGCCAGCATGTTGCCGCAGTTCGGCGTGGTGTCGACCCGAGCTTCCTTCACAGAGACCTGTGCAAACAGAAACTCCAGGTCGATTCCGGGGGATTGCCCCAAGCGCACGATGCCGACCTTGCTGGTCAGAGGGTCCGCGCCGCCCAGCCCGTCGATTTGCCGTACATCGGGCGAACCCATTACCGACAGCAGCACAGCGTCGCGCGCCTCGATATCGGCGGGCAGGTCACTTTCAAGAAAAAAAGGTCCACGGGACGTGCCGCCGCGCATGAATAAGCAGGGAATGGATCTTTGCATGTTCACGTATAATAACAAGGAATGAACCATATACCTGTTATAGCAATCAGTGATTCCTCGGCCGTGTCATAGCCATGGATCTAAAGCAGTTGGAATACTTTCGTCACGTGGCCGAGCTCGGCAGCTTCACCCGCGCGGCCGCGTTTCTGTCCGTCGTTCAGCCTGCCTTGAGCCGCCAGGTCCGGCAACTGGAAACCGAGCTCGGTCAGAATCTATTCGAGCGCAACGGGCGCGGTGTGGTGCTCACTGACGCCGGCACGCGCCTGCTCGAACATACCCGCGGAATCCTCACGCAAATCGGGCGCGCTCGTCAGGAACTGGAGGATCAACGCAACGGAGACTTCGGCCACTTCGCGTTGGGATTGCCGCCCAGCCTCGGGAGAAGCGTCACTGTCCCTATCGTCAAGGCGTTTGCGAAGCAGCTTCCCAATGCCAGGCTTGCCACCGTCGAGGGTCTGTCCGCGTACATGCTCGAGTGGCTCTCCATCGGCAGGGTCGATTGCGCCTTGGTCTACAACGTGCTGGCATCGCCCAATATTGACATGCAGCCGTTGCTCGTTGAGCAGTTGTACCTGATAGCGCCGTTGCCCGCGCGGCGCGTGCGCAACGATCGCAAGAGTGTCACGCTGGCCGAACTCGCCGACTATCCCTTGATCATACCGAGCCGTCCGCACGCCATGCGCATGTCGGTTGAGCACGCCCTGGCGAGCATCGATGCGAAAATCAAGGTTGCGCATGAGATTGAATGCATTCCGGCGATCATCGATCTGGTCCGTCAAGAGCTGGGTTACGCCGTATTGCCGTTGAATGCGGTGAAATCGACGCAGTGGTCGCAACAGGTGCTCGTCAAGCCCATTCTCAAGCCCGCATTGCAGACTTCCCTGTCGATCGCCACCTCCGCGCAACGGCCCAAGAGTCCGCTGCTGCGCAAGGCCATCGACATTGTGCGCGACATCGTGCGCCGAGAAATTCACTCCACCCAGGATCCAGCATGAGTCAGCCGCCGGACTACGACAGCATTCCAGGTACCTACGTGTACGATTACCGGCGCGCCCGCGTGGGTTACGCGCTGAACATGTTTTGCATGTCATTGAACAAGGCGGACAACCGCAGGAAGTTCAAGGAGAACGAAGCCAATTATCTGCAGCTGTTCAATCTTACGCCTGAGCAGCGCCGCACCGTCCTGGAGCGCGATTGGTTGGGTATGCTCAAGGTGGGCGGCAACATCTACTACACCATCAAGATTGCCTTCTGCGACGGTCTTACATTTCAAGACGTGGCCGGCATGATGTCGGGAGTGTCCAAGGAAATCTATGCGCAAATGATGCTGGCAGGCGGGCGCAGCCCCGAAGGCATCCGCTTCAAGGCGCCCGGCAAGCAGGAGGGCAGCGATGGCTAGGATTGTTGCCGGCATTGCGTCATCGCATGTACCTGCCATCGGCGCCGCCATCGACAAAGGTATGACGGGTACGCCCTACTGGGCGCCGCTCTTCAAAGGCTACGAGCCGGCGCGCAACTGGCTGGCGAAGTTGGCGCCCGACGTGGCCATCATCGTCTATAACGATCACGCGTCCGCTTTCTCTCTGGAGATCATCCCGACATTCCTCATCGGTGTGGCTGAGCGATTTCCCATAGCCGACGAAGGGTTCGGTCCGCGTCCGGTGCCGGAGGTCCGGGGACATCCCCTCCTCGCCTGGCACATTACCGAGTCGCTGATACTGAACGAATTCGACATGACCATCGCGAATGAAATGCCGGTTGATCATGGCCTCACGGTGCCGCTGTCCATCACCTGCGGCCAGCCCGCCGCGTGGCCCTTTCCGGTGATTCCGCTATGTGTGAATGTCGTGCAGTATCCGCCGCCCACCGGTGCGCGTTGCTTCAAGCTCGGACAGGCGATCCGCCGCGCGGTTGAGAGCTTCGAGCAAGATTTGAAGGTAGTGATCTACGGCACCGGAGGCATGTCCCATCAATTGCAGGGGCAGCGGGCCGGATTCATCAATCGGCAATTTGACACCGCCTTTCTCGATGGGATGACCCGGGACCCCATCGGACTTACGAAAATCACCCACACGGAGTACATGCGCGATGCCGGTTCCGAGGGCATCGAGATGGTCATGTGGCATGTCATGCGCGGCGCGCTCGATGAAAAGGTGAACGAGGTCTATCGCCACTACCACGTACCTGCCTCCAACACGGCATCGGGTCTGTTGGTTCTGGAGAATGGGAGCGGATCATGAAAGTGTGCCTGGCCGGTCACGGCGCGTTTGGAATAAAGCACCTCGAAGCCATGGCCAATATTCCCGGTGTCGAGGTCATTTCGCTTGCGGGATCGAACAAGGCGACGGCGCGCGAAGTCGCACAGCAATGGAAAATCCCGCACTCCACGGACAGTCTCGCGGAGAGTTTGACGCAGCCCGGTCTCGATGCGGTCATACTTTGCACGCCGACGCAAATGCACGCGGCGCAGGGCGTGCAATGCATGCGGGCCGGTAAGCACGTCATGATCGAGATTCCCATGGCGGATTCTCTTGCCGATTCCGAGCGCCTGGTGCAAGTGCAGAAGGAGACCGGCGTCGTGGCCATGGCGGGTCACACGCGGCGCTTCAATCCCAGCCATCAATGGATTCATAAGCGAATCCTCGCCGGCGAGTTGACGGTACTGCAGATGGACGTGCAAACCTATTTCTTCCGGCGCACCAACACCAACGCGCTGGGCAAACCGCGAAGTTGGACCGACCACCTGCTGTGGCATCATGCCTGCCACACCGTCGATCTGTTCGCCTACCAAACGCGCGGGAATATATCGCAGGCGTTCGCACTGCAGGGGCCGATGCATCCCCAACTCGGCATCGCCATGGACATGTGCATAGGCCTCAAGGTTGCCTCGGGCGCCATTTGCACACTCTCGCTTTCATTCAACAATGACGGGCCGCTGGGCACGTTTTTCCGCTATATATGCGACAACGGAACCTATATCGCGCGCTATGACGAACTGCTGAACGGCAAGAACGAGGCCGTCGATGTGAGCAAGGTCGATGTCTCGATGAACGGAATAGAGCTTCAAGACAGAGAGTTCTTCGCCGCCATCGAGCAGCACCGCGAACCGAATGCCAGCGTCGCGCAATGCCTGCCGGCGATGCGGACATTGGATTGCCTCGAGAAACAGCTGGTATCCTAGCTCAACGTAAGGGGAGAGCCGCGTGACGAGTCGCATTTACCTGTTGAATGGGCCGAATCTCAATTTATTGGGGAAGCGCGAGACGCAGATCTACGGCCATACCTCGCTTGCCGAGGTGGAGGCGGACTGCCGAGCGGTTGCGGAGCGGCATCATTTGGAGCTTATCGCACGGCAAACCAACGCCGAACACGAAATGATCGCGTGGCTACAAGAAGCGCGGCATGCCGCTGGAATCGTCATCAATCCGGCAGGGTTTTGCTACCACTCGATTCCCGTGCTGGATGCGCTGCTGATTTGCGAGTGCCCGATCGTGGAAGTTCACATCAGTAATATCCATCGGCGCCAGGAGGAATGGCGGGCCCGATCGATCCTTGCCAGAGCCGCGACCGGCGTGATCACCGGACTGGGCACTCACGGCTACGCCCTGGCGATAGAGCATTTGGCTCTTTTGATTTCGAACAAGCCTGAGCCCATCGCGCCGCGCACTAAATAGTCATATAGGGCCAGTTGTCCGCGAGGCCGATTTGCGGTGCATTGACGCGAGCGTGCTGGCGTGCAGGTCGTCCGAGCAATCGCCGAACATTGATCTGCTGCCTTCCAAGCACATCGCTCAATTCCGGCGATCTCGTCACCGCCCGCACATCGTCCAACTCGCGGGCAGCACGCTCGAGTTCAGCCATTAAGACACGCACGCGGTGCGCCGGCTGGCGCGTCCCCAGCGCCGTGACGGAAGCGCTCAAGCGATCGAGCCATTCGCGGCTGCGACTTGCTCCTTCCTGACAACGCAAGTTCGGATGAGCGCTGAGGTATCCCGTCACGAAACGCGCGATGCCCCAACAGGTCAGCGCGGTCTTGGAAAATATCGAGTCGCCCCTTCCTTGCTCGCCATCCAACCGATAGGCCAACGCCCGGGCTCGCAAGACTGCAATGCGCAGCTTACGCAGCCGAAGTACTTCGGCATCAATCATTGTATGTCCCCTCTTCCCCGCCCCTAATTGATCTCCGATGCGTCACCGGAGTTCCCCTCAATTCTCTAGATCGGGTCTATGCAGGTATTCTCAACCCAATTGCGGCGGATTTCTGTGGGACCTTAACAACAAGTGACCGTAGGGGGCCGCTTACTTCGTGATTAATGTCAAATCCGGGAGATTATGGTTATTGCACGGTAGTCGATCGGTATAGTATCGGCGATGACCGTCGCACCTCGCACACAGCTTCTTGGTTTTTGGATGTGCGTGGCGTTGGTGATCGGCAACTCGATCGGTTCCGGCGTGTTCTTGCTGCCGGCATCGCTCGCGCCCTACGGATTGGGCAGCGTTGTGGCGTGGGCCTTCACCGCGAGCGGCGCAATTCTACTCGCCATCGTCTTCGCTCGTTTGAGCCGCGCTTTTCCCGCCGCGGGCGGTCCCTATGCGTATGTTCGCTTGGCCTTCGGCCCGCTTACCGCCTTTCTGGTCGCCTGGGGCTATTGGATTTCCATTTGGGTGGGCAACGCCGCGATCGCCACGGCGGGTGTGAGTTATCTGACTCCCTTGATGCCCTGGATCGAAGCGGTTCCGGGTGCATCCGCTGCGGTGACACTTTTCATTTTATGGCTGCTGACCTTGGTGAATTGGTACGGCATACAGACATCGGGCTGGGTGCAAAGCGTCACAACGGTGCTCAAGCTGCTGCCGCTCCTGGCGGTCGCGGGGCTGGGTTTGTTCTCCGCGCCCTCGGGCCACCTCGGCGCCGTCGCCAGCGTCCCCATTTCGCTGAGCGGCATCACGGCCGCGGCAACCTTGACGCTGTGGGCGTTGCTGGGTCTGGAATCCGCCACGATTCCTGCCGATAAGGTGGCCAATCCGGACCGCACCATTCCTGCCGCCACCTTGTTCGGCACTGTGGCGACGGCGCTGATCTGTGCGGTGGCGTGCACCACCGTTCTACTCATGGTCCCGCCCGACACCCTGGCGCATTCCAACGCACCATTTGCCGAACTCGCAGCCCGCTCCTGGGGAGCGCGTGCCGGTACGTTGCTGTCCGTGTTCGCCGCCATCAGCTGTTTCGGCGCACTCAACGGCTGGATTCTTCTGCAGGGCGAGCTGCCGCGCGCCATGGCCCAGCGCGGCGATTTTCCGCGCATTTTCGCGCGCGAATCGGTGCGTCGAACGCCCGGCTTCGCGCTGTGCTTCGGAAGTGCGTTGGTGACACTATTGATCCTCGCGAACTACGAAAAGTCGATGGTGCATTTGTTCACCTTCATGGTGCTGCTGTCGACCACCGCCTGCTTGGTGATGTACACGCTTTGTTCGCTGGCGCTGCTGCGTTTGCAATGGACCGGGCAATTGGGCGGCGCACGCAAGGGGTCCGTGCCGCTGGCCATTGTAGGTATTCTCGCCTGCGCCTATTCTCTCTGGGCCATCGTTGGTGCGGGCGCCGAGGCGGTCGCTTGGGGTGCGGCGTTGCTGGGCGCCGGCGTGCTTTTATACTTTGCGCCTTTATACTTTCGTTTTTGGCGGAGGAGCTTGCGCTAGCGTCTATGTGGCGTTCCTTTGTCGCAGTCGCCGTCGGTGGAATGTTGGGATGCCTGCTGCGTTGGTATCTCGCCATTTTCTTGAACCGCTATTTTCCCGCAATACCGCCCGGAACTTTGGCGGCAAATCTGATCGGTTGCTACATCATCGGCGCAGCGGTCGGCTTTTTTCTCAGCTATCCGAATTTCGCACCGGAGTGGCGGCTGTTCTTGACCACCGGGTTTTGCGGCGGTCTTACGACTTTCTCCACATTTTCAGTCGAGGTGGTCATGCTCCTGCAATCCGGACGATCGATCTTCGCCCTGGGCGCGGTAGCGGCCCACCTGCTGGGATCCTTGCTCATGACCTTCGCCGGTATCGCCACCGTGGCGTGGCTCAAGAGCTAGGAGTAGCATGATTCGTTCCCAGGGAGGAGAAATGAGAATGTCGCGACTCTCGCATGCTTTGACCTTAGGCGCCGCCATGTTGTTGCTGGGTGCCTGTACTGAATCCACTGTCTTCGTTTCCACCTGGAAGGCGCCCGACGCGGGGACCATCTCGCCGGGCAACAGAACCATAGCGGCCGTTTTCGTCAGCACGAACGATAGCCAACGGCGCGCGGCCGAAGACACGTTGGCGGCCGACATAAGTGCGCGCGGCGGGCGCGGCATTGCCTCATACGTCATGCTTCCGGCTAGCCAGCATTACAACGCGGACGCGGCGCGTTCCCGCCTCAAGGAGGCCGGCGCCAACGGCGTGGTCGTCATGCGGGTGGTTGGCAGGGATCAACAGGTCACCGTTTCCCCGGGGGCTCCGACTCCTGCGTACTATGGCGGCTTCGGTCCCTATTGGGGCTATGGTTGGAACTACGCCTACTCGCAGCCCACCGTGTACACCGATACGTTGATCTCCGTGGAGACCCTCGTCTATTCGTTGGATCGGGACAAGTTGCTCTGGGCGTCCACCAGCCGCACCACCAATCCCAAGGATTTGGCGACAATGGTAACCGAGGTGGCCGCAGCCACGGTCAACGAGATGACCAAGCAGGGATTGCTCGCGCCAAAACCCTAGGCGCTCCGGCGCCGCGCGCGAAGGTAATCGATTGCCCGCTGAGTTTCCGCGCGCAACTGCGTTTCAAGTTGCGGAACATCCCTGACGGCGCCGCTGCGGGCGGCGGACTCCAGGCGCGCCGCGGCTTCGCTGGTCGAGCTCGCATGCATATTCGCGCTTGACCCTTTCAGCGAATGCGCTGCACGGCCGACGGCCGCCAAATCGCCTCGTTCAAGCGCATCGCGGATTTCCTTGAGCACCGAATCGCCCGATTCAATGAAGAGCTTGACGAGCTCGCCTGCGAACTCCGTGTCATTCTCCGCCGTGAGCATCAACCGCTCCCAGTCGACGGGCTCAGCCGCGGTTTGAGCGGACTTTCGCCCGACGGCATCATCCGCCACCGAGGTTCGCCCGACTTCCGCCGCTCCTAAGCAGCGTCGAATCACTTCGCTCAATCGGGTGCGGTCTATCGGTTTGGTCAGATAGTCATCCATTCCCGCTTCGCGGCACTGTTGCTCAGTCCCCTTCATCGCATCGGCGGTCAATGCGATGATGGGAATGCGGCGCGCGCCAGTCTCGCGTGTGCGAATTTCGCGCGCCGCTTGGTAACCGTCCATCACCGGCATCTGGCAATCCATCAAAATCAGGTCATACGCCCCCTTCTCCCATGCAGCCACCGCCTCGATGCCGTTAGCCGCCACATCCACCTCGAGGCCAATTTTTTGCAGCGCGCCGCATGCCACTCTCTGATTGACAGGATTGTCTTCCGCCAAAAGCACGCGCCGTGAATTCAACGGCTCGGCGAGCTGCACGGTGGTGGCAACAGGCTGCGTGCTGACCTGCCAGCGGGTCAGTTCGGCGGAAAGCACGCGGATCAAACATTCGCGCAATTCGCGATTCGACACCGGCTTGAGCAAATAAGCAGAAAATCCCAGCGCCGCGATGTCGCTCCCGCCGCGGACGGCCTGCGCGGAGGTGAGCAGGATGAGGCGCATTCCACGATGGCGTGCGTCGGCCACAATCTGGCTCGCGAGCTGCAGGCCGTCGCAGCCCGGCATCATATAGTCGAGGATCGCCAGGTCGAAAGGCTGGCCGGCACCGGACGCAACGCCCAGTTCCGCAATTGCGGCCTCGGCGCTATCGACACTGTGGCTTTGGAATCCGAGCTGCGCCAGCTGCAAACGCAGAACCTTGCGATTAGTGGCGTTGTCATCGACGATGAGCGCACGACGGTTCTTGAGCACGTCGACATCATAGAATTGGGTTTCGCGCCTGGCCGCCGATTTGTTGAATCTGGCGGTGAACCAAAACATCGACCCGGCACCTTCGTTGCTCTCGACGCCGGTCTCGCCTTGCATCAGCTCGACCAGGCGACGCACGATGGAGAGTCCGAGACCCGTTCCGCCGTAGTGGCGGGTCGTCGATGCATCGATTTGGGAGAAGGGCTGAAACAGCGCCCCCACGCGCTCCGCCGGGATGCCGATTCCGGTGTCGCTCACCTCGCAGCGAATCATGCTTCCATGCGAATCGCTGCCGACCAGACGCAGACTGATCGTAACCTCGCCGCGCGACGTAAACTTGATCGCGTTGCTGCCGAGATTCAATAGAATTTGCCGCAGCCGGCCTGGATCTCCCATGACGAAGGCGGGAAGCAATGGATCGATGTTGGTGATCAGCTCCAGACCCTTGGCATGGGCCTGGATCGACAGCAAGTGTGCGGCCTCATCGACGGTGCTGCACAGATCCATATCGATTTGCTCGAGATCGAGCTTGCCGGCGTCGATCTTGGAGAAATCGAGAATGTCGTTGATGATGGTCAAGAGGCCGTCGGCGCTGGCGCGGATCGTTTCTGTGTAGTCACGCTGTGTTCGATCCAGCTTGGTATCCAACAGCAGCTCGGTCATGCCGATGACGCCGTTCATCGGCGTGCGAATTTCATGGCTCATGTTGGCCAGGAACTGCGACTTTGCCACCACTGCCAGCTCGGCCCGATCCTTGGCCTGGAGCAACTCGGTGTTGGCATGTTCGAGGTCTTGCGTTCTGAACGCGACTTGCTCGGCCAGCGCCGCGGCCAGCTTCCTCAAGTGTCCGACGCGGAATCGGTACAGGGCAATGGCCGCACCGAGAACACCCAGTACGACGAGCGAAATAAACCACCAAGTCTGATAGAACGGCGGATCGAGCTTGAAGTGCAGCTCGGCGTCATGCTTGCTCGGGATGCCGTCATTGTTCGCGGCGGCCACACGAAACGTGTAGCGGCCCGCGGGTAGATGAGTGTAGTACGCGGTCCTTCGATTGCGGGCGTCGATCCAATCCTTATCGTATCCGTCGAGGCGGTATTTGAAAGTGGTTCGTTCCGGCACCATCAAGCTCGACGCGGTGTACTCGAATTCCCATTTCTCCTGACCCGGTTTGACGTCGATCCCGTCGGTCATGGCAAGCGGCACGCCGTCGACCAACGCTTGCTCGATGTGTACGATCGGCGCCACGGTATTGATTCGAATATGCTGCGGATCGACGCGCACCAACCCGGCAATGCTGGGGAACCAGAGAGTGCCGTCGGGCATACGGCAGCCGGGCGAGGTGTTGCCGCCGTCGAACTCGGAGGTGCGCAGGCCGTCCGCCAAAGTATAAAATTTGATGTCCGGCTTCTTCAGACCGCCGTCCGCGATCTCGTCAAGATCATCCCGCGGCACCGACATCAATCCCTTGTTGGTGGTGATCCAAAATCGATGCGATCCGTCTTCCAGAATTTGCAATATGGTTTCGCGCAACGGTCCCGCGGCGCGCGCCAGCGAGATCAACTTTCCATTGCGCCACAGCGCCACTCCGTCCGTGGTTCCCAGCCATATGTAGCCGCGCTCATCCTCATGAAGGGAGATCACCCAATCGCTGGGCAGGCCATCCTCGGCCCCGAAATGACGGCCGCTGCCATGCTCGATCAGGAATAATCCGGATGCCTCGGTTCCGACCCATAGCTTCCCAGCTTGATCTTCATGAATGAGGTGAACCGAGGCTCGTATCGAGCTGGGCAGCAAGGACTGCTGCGACATGAGCTTGCCCTGGTCGATGAGATCGAGGCCCTCGTTGCTGCCGACCCAAATGCGGCCTTGCCGATCTTCCAGCAATGCAAAAACGGAATTGTTGGCGTGTCCACGTGAGAGGTCGAAAGGCTTGGCGCCGTTCTGATCGATGCGATACATCCCGGCGCCTTGCGTGCCGACCCACAAGGTATGGTGGCGATCCTCGACCACCGCGCGCACTCTGGTGGCCTCGGCGCCCTTTGGGGCCGCGACATGCTGAAAATTGCCGCCGTCGTAGCTGCTGAGGCCTCCGTCCGTTCCCAGCCAGACGCCGCCATTGCTGCGCGGCGTGACGGTCCAGGTCAGACCGTTTTGCAGTCCCTCGGGCACGCCGGCTGATACGAACTTCGCGTCCCGCAGCCGCAGCAGCCCCTCGCCGTAGCTGCCTACCCACAGGCTCCCCTCGTCGTCCTCGAGGAGCGAACGCAACTCGCGCGCCGCGAACTGGTTGGTGCTGAGCCGCGTGAAGATTCCGTCACGCCAACGTATCAAGCCGCCGCCGTGGGTCGCGATCCACAAATTGCCGTCGCGATCCGTTGCCAACGCTCGAACGCTGGAACCCAGGCGCGGCGGCACGGCCATCAGGCTGAAATGCTCGTCCCCGTAGCGATACAACGACCCATCGCCGGTCCCAACCCAAACCGTGCCGTCGCGATCCTCATGCAACGCGGTGATTTGTCCGGAGTCGGCGGTGCCCAGCCGGATTGTTTCGAAGCGTTTGCCGTCGAATTTTTGAGAACCAGCGGCGGTGCCCACCCACAGCACGCCGTTGCGATCTTCCATCAGCGCGCTGATGCGGTTGTCGAGAAGCCCGTTGGTCGAATCGAACGACAATGTCTTGTCGCCGTCTACGGCATACAGGCCGCTCTCGGTGCCGATCCAGATCCTACCCCCCTTGCCGGGCGCAATCGCACGAATAAAGGCGTGCGCCAGGGCGGGAGTCGTTTTCAGTGCGACAAAATGCCCGGACTCGTAAGCCGAAATGCCGGCGCGTGTGCCGATCCAGAGGCGTCCGGTCGCATCGAGTTGCAGAACAGAGATTTGCTTGTCGGGAATCGCCGGCTCATTTTCGCGGTCGAATACCACGAACCGGACCCCGTCAAATCGCGCCAGACCCTCCTGCGTACCGACCCACAGATAACCATCGGGCGTGCGCGCAATTGCCTGCACCGAGCTTTGCGGCAACCCTTGCGGGATCTGCCAGTTGTCGAGAGCGTACTGACTGAGCCGCAGGGAGGGATCCAGCGCGCGTGCCGGATGACACGCCAGAATCAGCAGCATCGCGCAAAAAGCCCGCGATGCTCGTGGGATCGGGAACCTCGACATCGTTTCTCCATCGCATACGGGCGCAGACGATTGTTCGCCTAGCCTCGCAACGGATGCCAAACGCCCCCTAACCGGCTTATCGTCCCCGAAGCCCCAAACTGAAGTCAGAGGTGCTATATTAGATAGCTAGCTAACCATTAGAGACCTGTGAATGAGTGAAATTGAAGAACGGTTCAGTGATGCACTGCACAGCACTTCGCGGTCCTGGCGCCAAGCCGTGGACCGCCGTCTGAAGTACCTAGGCGTCAGTCAGGCCAGCTGGATGACCATCGCGATGGCTGCCAAGGCGCGCCGGCCCCTCTCCCAATCGGAACTCGCGGATCGGCTGGCCGTGGAAGGCGCCACCATGGTAGCGATGGTCGATCGCTTGGTTAAGGCAGGCCTGGTCGTTCGCCAAGCCTCCACCACCGATCGGCGTGTGAAGCGCGTGGTGCTCACACCGGCCGGCCTGCGCATCTATGACAAGGTCAAGTCCGAAGCGATAGCCTTGCGCAAGGAGTTGTTGGCGAACACCGATCCGAAAAAGCTGCTCATTGCGACGGAACTACTCGAAGCATTGCAAGGAATCATCGAAGCGCAGCCATGAACCGCCCGATCAATCGTCTGATGATCACGCTATCCATCATGTTGGCGACGATCATGCAGACGCTCGACAGCACCATCGCCAACGTGGCGCTGCCGCATATGCAAGGCACAATGTCGGCTTCCCAAGATCAGATCGCGTGGGTTCTGACCGCTTATATCGTGGCGGCGGCCATTGCCACGCCGCTCACCGGCTGGCTGTGCGATCGGTTCGGCCAGAAAAACGTGTTCATGGCCTCGATTGCGGGATTCACGGTGGCCTCGGCGCTGTGCGGTGTGGCTAACTCGTTGGCGGAAATCGTGCTGGCGCGGTTGCTGCAAGGCGTCTTTGGTGCCGCATTGGTCCCGTTGGCACAAGTAGTCCTCATGGAAATCAATCCGCGCGAGCGCCAGGGTCAGGCCATGGCGGTGTGGGGGATGGGCGTCATGGTCGGGCCCATTCTCGGACCGACCCTGGGAGGCTGGCTGACCGACAGCTATAGCTGGCGCTGGGTGTTCTTCATCAACATCCCGATCGGCGCCATCGCGTTGTACGGCATGTGGCGCTACATTCGGCCGGATCCCGCGCGTCGAACCCAGCGATTCGATGTATTTGGCTTCACCACATTGAGTCTGGCGCTCGGGGCAACGCAGCTGCTGATGGACCGCGGTCAGCAGAACGATTGGTTTTCCTCGACTGAATCGTGGGTCGAAGTCATCATCATCGTGGTGGCGGCGACTTATTTCGTCGTCCACACGGCACTGACGCCGGCCAAGGACTCCTTCCTCGACTATCGATTGCTCAAAAACGGCAACTTCCTCACCGGCCTTGCGTTCATATTCATCGTCGGTCTCGTCATGTACGCCACGCGCGCCCTCATTCCGACGATGCTCGAAACTCTGCTCGACTATCCCGTGGCCACCACCGGCTTGGTCACGGCACCCTCCGGGATCGGCACCATGCTGGCCATGCTGATCGCCGGACGGTTGGTCGGAAAAGTCGATTTGCGACTGACCTTATTGGTCGGCTTCTTGATCAGCGCATTTGCGCTCTGGCAAATGACCGGATACTCACTTGATCTATCGGCCAGCGATATTGTGTGGCCGGGCGTGATTCAGGGATTTGGCGTGGGGTTGGTGTTCGTACCCTTGAGCACCGCGACCTTTGGCACCTTGAGCGCCGAAATGCGCGCTCAGGGTACCTCCTTGTACAGTTTGGTTCGAAACATCGGCAGCAGCATCGGCATATCGCTGGTGCAAACTCTCTTGACCCGCAATACCGTCATCGCACACTCCGCCTTGAGCGAACGGGTTACCGCAGCAAGCCCCGCTTGGAACAATCCAGTGATCGGCAAGGTATTTAACGTGCACGTTCCCGGGGGCGCGGCATTTCTCGACCTCGCCGTCACCCAGCAAGCGTCGATGATGGGCTACATCGATGATTTCTGGTTCATGCTGTACTTGACCTTGGCGGTGATTCCCCTGCTTCTGCTGATCAGGCCGCCGCGCCGCGCGGCCGGCGTCGAGGAGCACGTCGCGGTCGTTGACTAGGAATCCAGCCTGGCGTTCGCAGGCAGGGTGGGCGCAGCTGGTGCCGGCGAACCGGCGAGAATTTTGGAAGCCTTGGGTGCAGCCCAGCGCTCGATGTCATCGAACAGCGTGAACACCGCCGGCACGATGACCAGGGTCAGCAGCGTTGAAGTGATCAGTCCGCCGATGACGGCAATGGCCATCGGCTGACGAAAGTCGCTGGCTTCGCCCAAACCCGAGGCTACCGGCAGCATGCCCGCCACCATCGCCACGGTGGTCATGACAATCGGCCGCGCCCGCTTATGTCCCGACTCCACGATGGCCTGTATCCGAGTCTTGCCGGCGCGCATCTCTTCGATTGCAAAATCCACGAGCAAGATGGAATTCTTGGCCACGATACCCATGAGCATGAGCACACCGATCATCACCGGCAATGAAAACGGCGTGTTGGTGAGAAACAGTGCCAGGAACGCTCCGCCTATGGACAACGGCAACGCCGACAAAATGGTGAGCGGCTGGAATACGCGAGCGAACAGCAGCACCAGCACCGCGAACACCATCAACACCCCTGCCGCGACGGCAATCGCGAAGTTGTCGATGAGTTCGTTCATGAACTCGGTGTCCCCGGTCTCCACGAGGCGCACGCCCTGCGGCAAGTTCTTGAGTGTGGGAAGCGCATGCACCTTGTCCGTGGCGGTTCCCAACTGCACTCCGGGAGCGAGGTCCGCGTCGATGTACAGGCGCCGGCTTTGGTTGTAGCGGCGCACCGTGGATGGGCCCTGACCAAAACTGATATCCGCGACGGATTTGAGGGGAACACTGGCACCCGAACCGGTCGGCACCGGCAAATTCTCCAGTGTGGTCAGATCGCGGCGCGAGTTCTCGGGCAAGCTGACGCGGATCGGAATCGTCCGATCGCTCAAGGCAAATTTAGCGCCGTTTTGCGGCAGATCTCCCAAGGTTGCGATGCGGATCGTCTCGCTGATGCTTTGCACACTCACGCCCAATTGCGCGGCGAGATCCAAGCGCGGGTGCACCACGATCTCCGGCCGCGGCATGTCGCCATTGATGCGCGGCGAACGTATTTCCTTGAGCTCGCGCATTTCATCCAGGAGTTTGTGCCCGGTGCGTTCGGTGAGCACGGGATCATCGCCCACCAGGAACAGCGTGATGTCGCGGCCGCCGCCGAACCCGAAATTTTGAAAGCTGATGTGTCCGTCCGGCACCTGATTGAGGATCGGCATCAATCGTTGCTCGAATTCCTTGGCGCTGGCCTTGCGCTGGGTACGCGGCACCAAGCTGATGAATACCTGCGCTTGCCGGACTTCCGTGGAATCGGAACCCACGAACTCGACCACCGTGCTTACTTCCGGCTGTTTTCGCAGAATGGCGGTGGCGGCGGCGGACAAGCGCGCCGTGTCCTCGAGCTTGCCGCCCGGCGGCAATTCGATGTTCAAAATCGACGTGGAAAAATCCTCGGCCGGCACGAAGGCCTTCGGCAGCAGCATGAAGCCAACCACCGACAGAATAAAGAACAAGGTGCCGAAAGCGATGGTCTTCCAGCGATTGGCGACACACCATTTCAATGTCTTGATGTAGGCGGACATGACCGGGCCGTCTTCCCGATGCGGGATGGCATCGCTGTTCAACGCATAGGCCGCGAGCACCGGCGTGATCATGCGTGCCACCAACAACGAAATGAACACGGCCGCGGCCACCGTCAGTCCAAACTGCTTGAAGAACTGGCCGCTGATGCCGCCCATGAAGGCCACGGGCAAAAATACCGCAATGATGGTGAATGAGGTGGCGACGACCGCGAGTCCGATCTCATCCGCAGCCTCCATGGCAGCCTTGAATCCACTCTTGCCCATGCGCATGTGACGCACAATGTTTTCAATTTCAACGATGGCATCGTCCACCAGCACGCCTGCCACCAAGGACAAAGCCAGCAATGTCATCTCATTCAGCGTAAAGCCGACAAACTGCATGAACGCGAAGGTCGGTATCGCGGACAAGGGAATGGCCAGCGCCGAGATCATGGTGGCGCGCCAATTGCGCAGGAAAAACCATACCACCGCCACGGCCAGAATCGAGCCTTCGATCAGCGCCTCCAAGGCCGAATGATAGGTCTTGATGGTGTGATTGACCGTGGTGAATATTTGCTCGATGTGCAGCGACGGATTGTCTTTCTGAATCTTGGCGATTTCCGCAGTGACGGCCTCCGCGGTGCTGACATCGGACACGCCCTTGGCCTTGTACAAACCGAATGCGGTCGCCGGTCGGCCGTTGAGGCGCGCCAGGCTGCGGGTTTCCGCGATTCCATCGTGCACGTCCGCGATTTCGCGCAGGCGCACCGATTTATTGCCCGGCACGCTGATGAGCGTGTCGCCCAAGGCTTCGGCTGATCGGGCGCCGCCCAATACCCGAATGGCTTGTTCCCCGCCGCCAATCTGCGCCCGCCCACCCGGCGCATCCAGATTGAGCTGCCGCAGCTGCTCATTGACCTCAACCGCCGTCAGGCCCAATGCCTGCAGGCGTGCCGGATCGAGCTCCACGCGAATCTCGCGGTCCACACCGCCGATGCGCTGCACCTGCGCAATGCCGCGCACCCCCAATAACCGCTTGGATATGGTGTTGTCGATCGACCAGCTGAGCTGCTCGGGCGTCATGTCGGTTGTCGTGACGGCATAGATGGCAAACTGCCCGCCATCCGTGTCCTGGCGCTGCACCTGCGGCTCCAAGATGCCCTGCGGCAGGTCTGCACGAACCCGGGCGATCGCATCGCGCACGTCGGTGACGGCCCGGTCCACGGGTGTACCGATGTTGAACTCGATGATGATCAGCACATTGCCTTCAGAAATGAAAGTCTGCTGATGGTGAATATTGCCGATGCTGGCAATCGAGCCCTCCACCTTCTGAGCGATCTGCGTTTCCATTTCCGTCGGGGCGGCACCGGGCTGGGAAATGTTGACGTTGACTGCCGGAAAGGAAACGTCCGGGTTCAAGTTGATGGGCATGCGGATGAAGGCCACCGTACCCAGGAAGAACAGCACCACGAACAGCACGATGGGCGTCACCGGGTGGCGAATCGCCCAGGCGGAAATATTTTTCACGACTTGCCCGCGTTCACGACCACCGGTTTAACCGTCTCGCCTTCCTGCAAGAAGGCACCCGCCGTCGTGACGATTTGATCCTTGGAATTCACACCGCTAGCGATGGTCACCCCCTGTGGCACCATGCCGGTCACGCGCACCGAGCGGCGCTCCACCTTGCCCTGAGCATTGACGACGAGCACGTAGCTGCCCTTATCGTCATTGAGCACCGCAGTCTGCGGCAGCACGGCACGCTCGGCGTTGCTGACGGTCACTTCAGCGCGAGCGAACGCACCGGGGCGCAGATTCGGATCGGGCGTCAGCGTCACTCTGGCGGTCCCCAAGCGGGTCGCCGGATCGATCACCGGGCCAAGCAAGCGAATGCGGCCTTCGTAGACCTTTGTGGTTCCCGTGAGCTTCACATCGACCGGTTGCCCTACCTTGAGCAGCGGCAAATCCTGCTCCGCCACCTGGCCGCGCAGCTCGGTCTCGCCGCCCTTGGACAATCGGAACAGCGCTTCGCCGCCGGGCATCGCTGTCTGCCCCACTTCGACCGTGCGGGTCAGGATGATGCCATCGGCCGGCGCGCGCACATCGGCTCGGGCCAGGCGCGCCTCGGCTTCCTTCAACTGTGCCTCGACCACTTTGACGTGCGAGGCGGCGGTCACGGAGCTGGATTTGCGGCGCTGCGTTTCTTCCGCGGACAGTGCACCGGACGCGCCCACCGCGACGGCACGCTTGTATTCGGCATCGGCGAGATCCCGTTCGGCGCGCGCCTGCTCCAGCGCCGCCTGCAGATTGGTGACCTGCGGCTCGAGCACCGAATTGTTCAAATGCGCCAGTACTTGGCCTTGCTTCACATGATCGCCGGCTTCGACGTAGATGGCCGTGACGCGCCCGCCATCCCCTTCGACACCCACCGGCATGTCATAGCGGGCCGCAATCGTGCCGATAATGCTCACGGTGGCCGGTATGGCGCTGATACCGACCTCGGTGACCGACACCGTCGGGATGTTGGAAGGAGCGGCCTCGGGCTTGGCCAGAGCACGCGTTACGCGCCATCCGATCAGCGCGGCACCCAGGATGGCGACAGCAGCCACCGACCAAACGAGCACGCGATTCTTCGGCGGCGCGACCGTATCGGATTGTTGATCAAACATTGTTGCACTCATGACACGACATCCCAGGGATAACTTCCTTTGTCCAGGATGAATCCGGCCAATTGATTCATCTCTTCATCCTCATTGCGCTCCGCGCGCCTTATGTTGTTCGCCATGCGACGTTTTGCCTGTTGTGCGAATACCCTCGCAATGGTGATGGCCTGGGCGCCTTCCCCGCCCGGCTCAGCGCCAAGCGTGGCGGCGCGCGACAATACACAAAGTCCCACGAAAAGATCAATGACGATGTCCGCAACTCGCTTCAATGCGTGCTGCCGATCTGCAATCGATTTGCCATGCTTTCGCAACAAATAATCGGCCGCCTTGGCCAGTTCCAGGGTGTACTTCTCGTAAATACCCGCGGACTCCCGCAAAAGTTGCGGCAAGGACGTAAATATCTTATCCCGGCCAACCCCAGTCGCTTGGGTTAGCCGGCGTTCAGCATAGTCGGTCAACACCCCGAATCCCTTGATGGGGTTGTTGAAGATGTCGTCCACCGCGGCCTTGAGTTCGCCCAGCGACTTGCCGAGGTCCTTCAAGGTCGACAGAGCTATATACAGCCGCAGCACCTCATTGGTTCCCTCGAATATCGTCAAAATGCGGCAATCCCGGGTGATCTGTTCATAGGGGTACTCGCGCATGAAGCCGCTTCCCGCCGCAATTTGCAGGGCATCATAGGCGGCGCGCTGCAGCGCTTCGCTGGCGAACACCTTGCTGATGGCCGCTTCGACCGAATAGTCCTCGCTTCCCGAATCAATGTAGTGCGCCACCATCCACACCACGCTTTCCGCGGCGAAGCAGTCGACGGTCATTTGCGAAAGCTTCTCGCGGACCAAGCCGAATTCCGCAATCGGCTGGCCGAATTGCTTTCGCGTCTGCGCTTGACCGGTCGCGAGCGCGAGCAGGGCTTTCATGCCCCCCACCGCGCCGCCGCCCAGGCCCGTGCGGCCGTTGTTCAAGATGGCCATGGCTACCTTGAAGCCCCTGCCCTCCACATCCAGGACATTTTCCGGGGGCACCTGCACGTCCACGAAACTGACCGTGGTCGTCGATGAGGCGCGAATTCCCATCTTATCTTCGTGCTGTCCATGGCTGACTCCCGGCCAGGCAGCTTCGACCAGAAATGCCGTGATCTTGCCGGCGGCGGACGAGGTTCGCGCGAAAACCGTATACAGGTTGGCGATTCCGCCGTTGGTGATCCAAATTTTCTCGCCGTTCAAGGTCCACTTGCCGTCCGGATTTTTGACGGCGTGCGTGCGGATCGAGGCGGCGTCTGACCCCGCGCCCGATTCGGTCAGGCAAAACGCCGCGATCATTTCGCCGCTGGCCAGTTTCGGCAAGTAGCGCGATCGCTGATCCGGGGTGCCGAACAGCAAGATGCCCTTCATACCGATGGAGCTGTGGGCGCCGATGGTGAGCGACACGGAACTATCGTGCGAGCTGCTCTGGCTCAATACCCGCGCGTAGCCCGCGTTGGACAGCCCCAATCCGCCGTGCTCTTCAGGAATAATCAGACCGAACAACCCCAGGTCGCGCAGTCCCTGTATGAACTCGGCCGGCTGCTCGGCGTCGCGGTCCCAGCGCTTGAAGTCGGCGTGCTTGGGTCCTAAGAACTGATCGATGGCATCCAGCATCATTCGCAGGACCTCTTGATCCTTGTCGCGCAGGCGTGGATAGGGGAACAGCTGATCCTCGAGGATGCGACCGGCCACCAGGCTTTTAGCGACGCTCATGGCCTTATTCGGCGACGCGATCGATTACGAGATCAAGCGTGCCGTCGCGGCCCACGTCATAGGAAAGCTCGCCGTACAAATCGCCGGCCATGGGCGTTGGCCGGCCGCTGAAGGAGACGCGCGCGGTGATGGCGACGCGCTTGCCCTTGGTCAGCACCCGGCCCGGCATCATCGAATCCGCACTCGACAAATGAACCTGCGTGCCGATTGCCGCGCTCGTCAGCCGCTTTGCAGCCAGAGGCGGCCCTTGGCTGCCGGGCTCACGAGCGAATACGAACAAGGGTGCCTCCGATTTTAGTCGAGATTTTAGGGCGGGCGCGAGGCGTATATTGACAGTGACTTCCGCCCCTGCCGACCCCTCCTGGCTCGTGCTCGTCCCCGCCGCCGACGCGTTCGTCCCCATCTGCGGCGTCGTTTCGAGCTCAGCGATGCGCTCATCCAGCATCTTCTCTATTTGCGGCGGCGGATGCAGATCCTTGAGCGCCTGCCAGCGAGCGCGGGCAAGGGTTCGGTCGCCGCGCGAGGCCGCGGCAAAGCCGGCGTACAGCAGTGCCTTGGGATTGCCCGGCGCCAGGGTCAGAGCCTCCTCGAACAGCTGCGCCGCCTGAGGCGTGATGTCGCCGCCCGCTCGAATGCTCAGCGCTTCCCCCAGCCCCAGCGCCGCATCCGCGCTTTTATCAAGATGATAAGCATGGCTGTAGGCATTGACGGCGTCTTCCAGGCGATCCAGCACCAGATCCGAACGTCCGAGCATCAGCCAGCCTTTCGCATCCTTGGGATCGTCCTGCAAATGCTTTTCGAGCTTGGCAACCATGGCCAGCACATCGGGATTGGCCGCGCCCTGTTGCGCCGGCGCATGCCAGTTCCAATTCGACCACAGGGGATACAGTCCGGCGGCGGCGCCCACAATAGCCAGGGCCGCCGCTCCGCCGAGAATGCGGCTGCGCTTGTCGCGCACCAGCGGTAACGCGACCGCGAGCGCAGCGACGACGGCCATGAGCGCCGCGAGGATGATAAAGGTGGTCATTCGTCCAGCGGCATGCGCGAGCGTTGCCGTACAACGCGAAAAATGACGGCGCCTCCTATCAACAACATGACGAAAGGCGCTCCCCAGATCAGCAGGGTCTTGGCGGAAAGAGGCGGCGCAAATCGCACGAACTCCCCATAGCGATCAGTCATGAATTGGAAAATCGCATCATCGCTCTTGCCCGCCACCAGCATTTCGCGCACCTGTCGCCGCAGATCTTGAGCCAGATCCACATTGGAATCGGCGATCGATTCGTTTTGGCAAACCAGACAGCGCAGTTCTTTGGTGATTTGCTCGAAGCGCCCCTGCAGCACGGGATTTTCGAGCTGACCGTTGGCGTCGATGGCGCGCGCTGCCGCGGGCGGCCCCGATTGTGGCGCCGGTTGTGGCGCCGGTTGTGCCAATGCGCCGAGACTTGCCACGGCTAAGGCAAGCGCTGTGCAGAAGCCGCGCCAGTGCTGATTCACGCGCCGGCCTTTCGCGCGGCGGCGATACGCGGCAAGAATTCCTTCTCCCATACCTCTTGGGTGACGGGCGAAATGAATTTATAGATGACCGTGCCATGGGTGTCGACCAGGTAGGTTTCCGGCGCGCCGTACACGCCCCACTCGATCGCGGTACGGCCATCGCCATCGAAGGCCACCGCGCTATAGGGATTGCCGAGCTGTTGCAGCCACTGAATGGCTTTATCGCGCTGATCGCGGTAATCGAGACCGATGATGGGAACCACTTTCTGGCGCGCGATGGAGAGCAAGTCCTCTTGCTCCTCGCGGCACGCGACGCACCAGGTGGCCCATACGTTCAATACGTACACCTGGCCCTTCAAGGTGGCATTGCTGACGATGCGCGTGGGGTCGGTTACATCGGTCAGCGCGAATTCGGGCGCAGGTTTGCCGATCAGAGGAGATGGCAATTCATGGATATCGCGCTTGGGACTCAAGCCGAACGCGAACAACACGACCAGCGCGACAAACGCCGCAAAGGGGAGCAGGAATTTCCACATCAGGCGGAGCCCAGTTCCGGGTGCGGATCGGGCGGAGAGATGGCTTGCGCCCCTGACGGGACTTTGACCCGGTAACGCCGGTCGGTGGCTGCGATCAGTCCGCCCAGCGCCATCACGATGGCGCCCAGCCAAATGTAGCGCACCAGCGGCTTGTATTGGATGCGCATGCTCCAGGCATCGTCGCCCAAAGGATCGCCCATCGCAACGAACAGATCACGCGCCCAGTTCACCGAAATGGCGGCCTTGCTGTTGCTGGTCTGCTGCACCCAGAAATGTCTTTTCTGCGGCAGCAGAATCGTGACCGGCTTGCCGTCGCGGCTAATCTCCACCACGGCTTGCGCCGCGTCATAGTTAGGCCCCTTCACATCGGACACGTTGACGAATTTGAAACTGTAGCCGGCGATCGTGAAGCTGCCGCCCGGCTTCAATGCCACATCCTTTTCGATCTTGTAGCTCTCTACGCCGCTCGCGCCAATGGCGAACATGCCCACGCCAAAATGCGCGATGGACATGCCGAGAAGCGCCGCCGTCAGAGTCTGTTTCTGGCGCAGGCGGCGCAGTGGTTCCAGCATGGAGGAAAAAATGATCCAAAATCCGAAGCTGAATCCGATGAGTCCCACGGGATGGAACTCCTTGAACACCAGGCCTTGGATCGCCACCGACAGGAGCACGGCGACGGCCGCCAGCCACCACAGCGGCTTGGCCGTGACCGTGAGCTTGCCGCGCCGCCAAGCTGAGTGCATGCCAATGGCCATGAACACCATCAGCGGAAACACCGGCACCAGGAACATCAGAGCAAACACGGGCGGTCCAACGGAAATCTTACCTGCTCCAATCATTTCATAGAGCAGAGGAGACAATGTGCCCCACAGCACCAACGCCGCGACGCTGACCAGAATCACGTTGTTCACCAGGATGAAGAACTCTCTCGAGAACAATTCGAAGCCACCCTGAACATACAGCTTGGGCGCGCGCCAGGCATACAACGTCAACGAACCGCCGATGGTCAGCACCAGAAATGCCAGGATATACAGACCTCGCTTCGGATCGCTGGCGAAGGAATGAACCGATACCAGGACGCCGGAGCGCACCAGGAAGGTTCCCACCAAGCTGAGCGAGAACGCGAAGATCGCGAGCAGCAGTGTCCAGCTCTTGAAGATGCCGCGCTTCTCGGTGACGCTCAGGGAGTGGATCAGCGCCGTCCCCACCAACCAGGGCATGAATGAGGCATTTTCAACCGGGTCCCAGAACCACCAGCCGCCCCAACCCAATTCGTAGTACGCCCACCAGCTTCCCAACGCAATCCCGATGGTTTGAAACAGCCATGCGAAAATCGTCCAGGGCCGCGTCCACTTGGCCCAAGCCTGATCGAGGCGTCCCTCGAGCATGGCGGCGCAGGCGAATGCGAAAGCCACCGAAAAACCGACGTAGCCGGTGTAGAGCATCGGGGGGTGAATGGAGAGCGCGAAGTCCTGCAGCACCGGATTCAAATCCGCGCCATCCTGCGCAGCCGGCATCAGTCGCGAGAATGGATTCGAGGTCCACAAAGTGAACAACATGAATCCGGAGCTGATGAGCCCCATGACCGCGAGCACGCGGCTCGAGAAGCTCATGGGCAGGGCGCGGCTGAAGGCGGCGACGGCGACACTCCAGATCGACAGAATCAAGATCCACAGCAGCAGCGATCCCTCGTGCGCGCCCCACACCGCCGCCACACGGTAGAAGAGCGGCAGCTGCGAGTTCGAATTGCGCGCCACGTACAGCACCGAGAAGTCATCGTTCACGAAGCAATACACGAGGCAGGCGAATGCCATGGCAACGAAGACGAACTGCCCGGTCACCGCCGGTCGCGCCACCGCCATCCACGTGGGTTTCGCCTTCCAGGCTCCGACGAGACCAAAGAAGGCCTGCGACACGCTCAGGATGAAAGCGAGGATGAGGGCGAAGATTCCCAGTTCGGCTGCCATATTTTCCTTAGGACGTGGGTCCCGCGGGCGTCGGTCTGTTGGTAGGCGGCGTGACCGAGGGCACGCTCGCCTGCTTATTCTTCAGCGAAGCGGCGACCTCGGGCGGCATGTATTTTTCATCGTGTTTGGCCAGCACCTCGTCGGCGACGAAGGCGCCGCTCGCATTCATCTTGCCATGTGCGATGATGCCCTGGCCTTCGCGAAACAGATCGGGCAACACGCCGGTGTACTCAACCGGCACCTCATGCGCGAAATCGGTGAGCACGAAGCGTACCTGCAGATCACCCGGATTGCGCTTAACACTGCCCTTCACCACCATGCCGCCAATGCGGAAGCGCTTCGCTTCCGGTACCTGCCCGGTGGCGACCTGGGTGGGATCAAAATAAAACATGATGTTCTCGCGGGAAGCCATGACCGCGAGTGCGACCGAGGCAGCAACACCGCCCAAGATGCCGAGCACCACCAGCAGGCGTTTGCGCCGCGGCGTCATCGCGCCTTACCCTCGGCGTCCGCCATGGCGATCGCCCGCCCCGCCCGCGAGCGCGCAGCAGCCAGAAATCGGCGTGCCGACCATAAATTCCATGCCAGCACCGCGCAAGCAAAGGCGATGCAGGGCCAAACGTAACGTGCGTAACCGCCCATTGACCAAAATCCGCTGTTCATGACTTGACCGCCTCCCGAACCCACGCCGACTGACGCTCCCGACTCAACACCTCTCCTTGCAGCCGCAGGCATAGCACGGCACCGTAAAACAGCATGAATCCGACGAACATGGAGAGTAGCGGCCAGAGCATGCTGCCGGCGATGGAGGGTTTGCCTAGTTTAGCAACCGTGGCGCCTTGATGCAGTGAGTTCCACCAAACCACCGAGAACTTGATGATGGGTATGTTCACAACGCCGACGATGGACAGGAGCGCCGCCGCCCGATCGCCGCGCGCCGGGTCCTCGAATGCCGAACGCAGGGACATCACGCCCACATAGAGAAACAGCAGTATGAGTTCCGAGGTCAGGCGGGGGTCCCACGCCCAATACGTGCCCCACATGGGCTTGCCCCACATGGAGCCGGTGAACAAGGCGGCCAAGGTGAAGGAGGCACCGATGGGGGCCGAGGCCGCCGCGACCGCGTGGGCAACCTTGATACGCCAAATGAGCGCGATGGCACCGGCCACCGCCATGGTCGTATAGACGAACTCCGACATCCATGCGTTAGGTACATGCACGTAGATGATTCGAAACGCATCGCCTTGTTGGTAATCGGGCGGCGCGAACACCAGGCCTCCGATAAGGCCGTATCCGATGGCCAGCGCCGCCACGCCCAAAAACCAGGGCATGAGCGCCGCCGCCACCCCATAGACGTAGGGTGGCGAGGCGAGCTTATAAAACCAAGTCCACATGATTTCCTTCGCTATTCCAAAGTTATGCGCAATGCGGCCGCCGTCGCGAAGGGCGCCAACGTGCAGATGAACACGCACAGCGCCGCCAGAAAATACAATGCCCCTGCCGTGCTGATACCGGAAATCGCCCGATCGGTCGCGGCCGCGCCAAATATGAGCAACGGCATGGCCAGCGGCAGCACGATCAGCGCGAGCAGCACGTTGCCGCGCCGCAAACCGATCGTCAGGCCCGCGCCGATGGCCCCCAGCCAACTCAACGTCAGGGTGCCTATACCTAAGCTCAGCATCATTGTCGCAAATGCGCCCGCCGGAATGCCGAGGGCAGTTCCCACAACGGGCGAAACCACCACCAAGGCCAAGCCGGTCACCAGCCAGTGAGCGAGGGTTTTGGCCACCGCGATTAGAGTAAGACTCTGCCCGCTTAAGGCAAGTTGCTCTAGGGTACCGTCATCCGCGTCGCTCTTAAATAAGGCGTCCAGCGACAATAGAGACGATAACAGTGCCGCCACCCAAAGCACACCCGGCGCCATGTCTCGCAGCAGCGACAAATCCACGCTCAATCCCAAGGGAAATAGGGTGGTGACGATGAGAAAGAACACCAGCGGCTGCAATAGTTGCTCGGGGCGCCTGAAACTGAGACGCAACTCTCGGCGCACGACCAGCGAGAAGGCTTGTGCAGCGCCCACGCTCACGAATTGAGCTCCACGCGGTGCACGGAGCAGCGAAGCGTCAAGTCGCGATGCGCCACCACCAAGGCCAGGCCACCGGCTTCCACGTGCGCTTGCAGCAGTTCGGACACCAAATCGGAGCCGGCGGTGTCGAGATTTGCATAAGGTTCGTCCAACAACCATATCGTGGCATTCATGGCCAGCACGCGCGCCAGCGCGACACGCCGTCTCTGGCCCGCAGACAGCACTCGAGCCGGCAGATCAGCACAGGAGCCCACGCCGGTGCGTTCCAGGCTGGTGCGTAGCTCACCCGAGCTGGCTCTGCGCTTCAACCCGACCGCGAAGTGCAGGTTTTCCAACGCCGTCAAATCCGCCTTCAGCGCGGGCTCGTGCGCGGAATACGCCATGACGGATTGATATTGCGCCCGGTTGCGGCCGATTGGCTGACCCAGCCAAGTAACCGAGCCTTGTTCGGGACGCAACAGTCCGCTAACGACTCTGAGCAGAGTGGTCTTGCCGGTGCCATTGGGACCGGAAACATGCAACAGCTCCCCGGGCCGTGCACCTAAGCTGACTCCTTGAAGTACATGCCGGTCTCCGCGCCAAACATGGACCCGGTCAGCCGCAAGACCATTTGAGACAATGTTCATTGGGCGGCGAGCTTAGCGAAATCAATGAGTTAAAGCCACCTATTCAGACACTTTTGACGATCAGAACCACCCTTGTCGGCGTGCACCAGCCCACAAATCTGCCGATCGAAGGCCAACCAGCGGCCGCGAATCGGGCACTTACGATAGAGCTTTTAACTGCGCCAATGGCTTTTGGAGGATAGATTGTCTGCACAAGACCCGGACGATGCGCCCGCAGGCGTTCCCGAGCCGCTGCAGCGGTCGTTGTGCGAAATCACGGAAAGGCTGGCGACCGAGCTTGCACAACCCACGCTCGTCGCACCCGACTGGTCCCCCGTTCAGTGGCGGCTGGCCCGCGCCGTCGCCGTGATTCACTGCGTCTCGCCCCTGTTGTCGGGGACGCTCCGCTGGGACGGGCCGGCACACTGGAAAGACTTCTTGGCGGGCCAGAAGGTGCATGTGGTTGCCCGCCAGCGGCGCATCCAGGAACTGTTGGATCAACTCGATGCCCGCGGCCGCGAAGAAGGAATCCCGATCGTTGGCTTGAAGGGTGCGGCTTTGCACTCCATGGGCTTTTATCGCCCCGGCGAACGGCCGATGGCCGATGTCGATATTCTGGTGAGACCGGATGACAAGACGCAAACCGAACAGCTGCTGCAAAAGCTCGGATTCAGTGAGTCGTTCACTGTTTGGAAGCATGGAGTCTACATACCTCAGGATTGCAAGCTTTACCGAGGTTTGGGAGAGCACGCGGACAATTATCTCAAGATCGAGCTCCATGTGCGCATCGCCGAACAACTGCCGCTGCGCATCACCGATGTAACCGACTCCATTTATCCGCGCGTACCGCACCCTGGGCTGAATGCCTATCCGTCGACTGCGGCGTTGATGACCCACTTGCTGATCCATGCGGCCGGCTGCATGGCGTTTCGTTCTTTGCGGCTGCTGCACTTGCACGACATCTCGTTGGTCTCAGCGCGGATGGCAGGCTCGGATTGGCATGAACTCGTGCAGGCAGACCAGAATTCGAACAGCCGCTGGTGGGCGCTGCCGCCTCTTCAGCTAACCGCCCGCTACTATCCTGACGCGATCCCTGCGGAGGTGCTCGCCGCGCTGTCCAAGTCCTGTCCGTGGACTCTGCGTCGCATTGCACGACATTGCCCCCTATCGGACGTATCGCTGTCGTACCCTTGGATCGAGGCTTTTCCCGGTATTGCTTGGTCTCGGTCACTCGCGGAGGTCGCCGAGTACGTGCGCGTTCGCATCTGGCCCAATGATGAGTTACGGCGTCTGCGTGCCAAGCTCGTGGAGACCGAGGTTGCAAAGTCGGAGACGCAATGGGGCCGATTGTCCCAGAGGCAGCGCATGTTGCGCTGGCTGACGTCCAGGCCGCTGCGGGCCGATACGCTGCATGCCGTGCGCATGGCCCTCGCCCAGGCCCACTAGTTTGATGAGTTGTTACGATCCCGAACTGCGATACCTTCAGCGCACACCGGCGGGCGAGGAGTACGTCAGCCGGATCAACGCGCAGGAGTCCGATCGCCGCGCCCGATCCGCCTTTCGGGATCTAGTCCTCAGCATCGCCCCCGCGGGTGCGAGACTGTTCGACTTCGGCGCCGGACCCGGAATCGACGCACGATTTTTCGCCGAGCGCGGTTTCACAATTGACGCTTACGATGTCGACCCGAGGATGCGCGAGTTTTTTGCCGATCATTGTCGGGAGTTCATGGAGTCAGGAAGCGTAACCCTCGACGGCAGCGCCTATCGCGAGTTTCTGACCCGCACCACCGCCGATGCTCGGCGCCGCGCCGATCTGGTCATATCCAATTTTGCGCCGCTCAATCTGGTGGACGAACTGCGCGAACTGTTCGGACGACTCAACACGCTCACCGGACCAAAAGGCAAGATACTCGCCAGTGTATTGAACCCTTGGTTCATCGGCGACGTCCGATCCCGTTCGTGGTGGCGCGCTGCGCCGCGGCTTTGGCGCGACGGTGAGGTGTTCCTGCCCGGACCGCAGGCGCCGCATTACCGGCGTTTGATCCGCAATTTCCGCACAACCAGCGCGCCGCATTTCCGGGTGAGCCGCGTTTTTCGAGGAATGCCGTCATCACCGGGGAATCGAATTTCATGGCTGCACGCCGCGAGGTGCCGCTATCTGTTTCTCCTGTTCGAAAAGCCGGTCTGATCATGACCTTACCGTTGCCTGCGGCCCTGAAGCGGCGGATTCGACCATTGCCCCAGTGGCCGCCCATTGCGCTGCGCGAGCCGCAAGAAGCGGTTCAGGTCCGGCTCTCTGCTGCGCGCGGCGAGTTCGATGTCACACGCACCGCCGTTGTCGCTGCCCTACGGCCGTTGACCCTGGCCGTAGGCCTCGACGCGTCGTTGATGTCTGCGATCGAAACTCGCTCACAGCCGAAGCTGCATTTCGTGGATCTCGAATCGCGGCGCACGGTAGGCATGCTTCAACTGCAACATGTACGGAACTGGAACACCTCGGGGGCCGCAATCGGACTGTTCGAAGTCCGAGGCGGAACACATCGTTGCGTCCGCTGGCCGTATCGGGCCTGGAACCGCTGGCTGCAGGACCGCCGGCAGCGTAAAAACACCGATCCCAATAATTTCTTCATGCCACCCGATGCCGTGCAGCAGCAGATGATCTTCTATATCTGTCCGCGTCCGGTGGTGCTCGTTTCAGTGGACGACGGCAGCCACAGCAATCTGTTCCCGATGGACCTGATCGGCCCTGTATCTTCAGAGCGCTTCACGCTGGCGCTTCGTAGCACCAGCCCGTCAATAGCGACGATGAAGAGCGCGCGCCGCGTCGCACTTTCCGATGTCCCCGCGCGCGAGTACGCCACCGCCTACAAACTGGGTATTCATCATAAAAACGCGATGGTCGATTGGGATCATCTGCCCTTCGAGATCCGGCAGTCCAGAATTTTCTCCCTGCCCTACCCGGCAATTGCGCTGCGAGTGCGCGAGGTCGAGATTCTGGACTTCGACACCATCGGATCCCACACCTTCTTCGTTTCACGAATTGCCTCCGAGGTATCGGCCGGCGACGATGCGCAGTTCTTTCACACCAGCGGAATCTATCAGCACTTCAGAAGCTGCAATGGCCGCTCCTTTCCGCCCGCATCGTGAGGCAAATATGACCGATATCCTGCTGACTCATGGCTATTTCCTGTCCGAAGACGAAAAAGAACGGCAGATTATGAAGCCTTATCCGCCGCTGGGACTTCTGTACCTGTCCGCCTATCTGAAGACCCATGACCACTCGGTCGAAGTGTATGACAGTACATTCGGAACCCGGCCGGAGCTGTTGCAGAAATTCCGCCGCTCGCCCGGCAGCATCATCGGCATCTACACCAATCTGATGACTCGCGGATCCGTTCTGCAACTCATTGGCGCCGCGAAGCAATCCGGCTCGACCGTCATACTGGGCGGCCCCGAAAGCGCAAATCACAGCGCCGAATACCTGGGCGCGGGTGCGGACGCGATCGTGGTCGGCGAAGGCGAATCCACGCTCACGGAACTCATGGCCACGCTGCCGTCGGTGGGCCCGCATCGACTGCACAACGTTCGCGGCATTGTTTTCAAAGACGCATCCGGCGAACCGGTGCACACGCCCGAGCGCACCAAGATCAACGACCTCGACACCCTGCCGCTGCCGGACCGTGAAGCCATCGATCACCAAAAGTATCTCGACGCATGGCGAACTCATCACGGAGCCAGCAGTATCAATCTCATCACGGCGCGCGGCTGCCCTTATCGTTGCACCTGGTGCTCGCATGCCGTGTATGGTTATTCCCACCGGCGCCGCAGCCCTGAAAATGTCGCGGCGGAAGCAGCTTGGATAGTCGAACGCTACAACCCCGACCAGCTCTGGTACGCGGACGATGTCTTCACCATCAGCCATCCGTGGCTGCACGGGTACAAGGCAGCTCTCGACAAACGTGGCCTTCATCTGCCGTTCGAGACGATCACTCGTGCTGACCGCCTCCAGTCCGAAGAGGCCGTCGAAGTTCTGCGGGCACTGGGTTGTTATCGGGTCTGGATCGGTTCCGAGAGCGGCAGCCAGAGGATACTGGACGCGATGCAGCGCGGCGTCAGCGTCGAACAGGTTCGCCGCGCCGTCAAACTCGCGCAAAAGCACGGGATCCGCGTCGGCATGTTCCTGATGTGGGGCTACGAGGGCGAGGAGATGGAGGACATTGCAGCCACCGTCGAGCACGTGAAACAGAGCAATCCCGAAGTCTTTTTCACGACCGTCTCCTATCCGATCAAAGGAACCCCCTACTTCGACGCGGTCGCGGGCAAGGTACAGTTGCCGCTTGCGTGGGCCGAGGCAACCGACCGCGACTACTTCATTGGCGGCCGAAAGGGCAAGGATTACTACCGGCTTGCGGATGTCTGGTTGCGCAGCGAGGTGGAGGCATCAAGGTTGCTCGACACCGATCCGCAACGCGCTGCCAGTCTGTTCGAGGCCGCGAAACAGGCCAGGGACGAGATGACTCGCGTTGCGCGTACATCCCGATGACAGGACCGGACTGCGCACGGCGTACCTGCGCATGACCGATCAGGAGTATTCCGACATTGGCGCTGCCTGCGACAGAGTGTTGCGCGCCCCCGGCAGGGGTCTCGCGCGCCTGGCCATCCCCGAACTTCATTTTCTGAATGAACATCCGAGTGCTATGGCGCATTATGCGCCGCTGCTCGGGGGGCGTCCGGACCGCTGGTTTTCAATCCTGCCAAAGGCATTGCTGCGCGCGGGGCGCGGCCTGGCACGCTCGTTATTTGCGCCGCGCGCGACCCTGCTTCAGCGGGGCCCAATCGATGTGCTGATCGTTTCGCACCTGCTGAAGCCGCAGCAACTGCGCGAGAACGACGATTTCTACTTCGGCGCGCTGCAGAGCCGTCTGTACGACGCGGGACTCAGCTCCATGCTGCTGTTGATCAATCACTTGACCGCCAATCCGATGGAACGGCTCACCGAGCCGATTTTTCACCCGCGGCTGGTGTTACCCGGCACGGTATCCCTGTCAGCAGAAGCCAAGATCTGGCTGCAATGCGCGAATGCGTCGAGAGCGCTGCGGCACGAAGCAGCCAGTGCAGTTGATCTTGAAGACAGCAAGCTCGCCGCGCTCGCGAGCCGCAAGGTGTTGTCGGCATCCACCGTCGTCAACCTTCGCATGCATGCTGTGCTGGCCGGCGTATGCAAGGCTGTCGATCCCAAAATGGTCATCACCACATACGAAGGCACCGTCGCTGAGAGATTGATCTGGCAAGCCGCGCGCTCCGCGAAGCGGCGGCCGTTGTGCGTGGGCTACCAGCACGCCTCGGTCCTCGAACGCGCCCATGCGATTCGGCGACCCGTCGCAGCCCAGGGACTCGATTGCGATCCAGACGTGGTTCTAACCCTCGGAGAAATCACGCACGCGGCGCTTGCGGCCAGTCCAGAACTCAAGGCAGTGCGGTTCATTCAGTACGGGTCGCATCGCCGGGCCACATTGCCGGTGCTGCCTGAATTGCAGCATCGCCCTCCCCGCTGCATTGTGCTTCCGGATGCCAGCGATCAGGAATGCGTCACGCTGTTTGACTTCGCTTTGGCCTGCGCCCGTTACCGTCCCGATATCAGCTTTGCGCTGCGCCCGCATCCCGTGGTCGACACCCACGCGCTGCTGCGCCGGCATCCGGAATTTCAAAGGTTGCCGCCCAATGTCACGCTCGCGGCAGACGGCCCTCTCGAGCGGGAATTTGCGCAGGCGCGCTACTGCCTCTATCGCAGTTCATCGGCAGCCCTGCACGCCGTGCGGGCCGGCATCAAACCCTACTATCTCGCACAGCCCGGCGAGTTGCCGATCGACTGTCTGTATGCGATTCCCGACTGGCGCGAGACGGTGACTTCACCGGCGGATTTGGCGAATCGCATGGGTCTTGGCGACCCATTCACCGAATCTACCGCCGCCAATCGCGCCATGGACGTTTGCGATCGCTATGTGGCTCCGATCAGACCTGCCGCAATCAACGAATTGGTCGCTATGGTGCCTCGATGAGCTCGCGCAACGCGGCAACGGATTCGCTCGGATGCTCGCCCCGACGCAGCTCAAAGAACGCCAGCCGTTTGGCGCTGCGGATGAAGGAATCCCATGGCGGTTGGTTGGCCGCATAAGCCTGTTCGCGGGCCAACATCGGCAGCGCCGCTTTCTGGGACAGTCGTTTGAGCAAGGGCCGCCCGACCGCGCGCTGTGCGGATAGGAATACGATTGCGCCTATTCGCAAGGGGCGCTCAGCCAGTGGATACTCGCCGCCACGCAGGTCGATTTCATATTTTCGCACGCCGCTGCGGCGCCGAATGACCGGCGATTTACGGATTTGCGCCAGCGTGCGGTGCCCGGCGATCCAGCGCAGGGAGTCCGCGCGTACGTGCAGAAAATTGCTGACCCCGGTCGCGAGAAGCGTGTCCGGCGTAACGAAAACGCTGTCCTCCGCCAGAATCTCCAATCTCTCGATCAAACACTGCAGTGTCACCGTCGACTTGCCGGCACCGCTCGGCCCCATCAACAATATTCCCCGGCCGGCGCGCCCCACGCAGGCCGCGTGCAAGGCTACGAGCCCCTGAATCCGTGCGGCAAGGGTGAAGACGGCGAACTCAATCAACTCATAGCGGGTGTGATACGGGAAGCGCAACATGCGTGGCGACACCGCCACGAGCGCTCCGTGCCCGTGCGGCGACAGGGCCACGAAATCGGAAGACTCCGTGGCTCCGGCCAGGAAACCTGCTCCCGAAAACATCTGCAAGGACTTGGGTTCGGCGCCGGTACGCTTCCCTTTGGAAGATGTCAGAACCAACCGAATGCGAAGCTGCGGTTGGAGCCGCGACAATGCGTGATGCGGCAGCCCGGCATAGGCCGCGTCCACCAGGCGCAGCAATTCCCGGCTGTTGCTTTCGAATCGAATGCGTGCTCCCAACACGCGAATGTCACGCTGCAGCCTGGCGGCGGATCGTTCCTGAAAGGGATCGGGAAGTAGGTCGGGGATTTTGGTGTTCATACAAGCCTGTCGTTACGACATCGTCTGCAAGCGCTCAGCCGAGATGGACGGCGTGCGATCGTCGGCCAGATGAGCGGCTACCTTGCTTACGACTTCAACCGCGGCGGCGGAATAGTTGTCGGGCGAGCCTCCGGCGATGTGAGAGGTCAGGAACACATTCCGCAGACGGCGCAGAGGGTGCGGACCGATCAGCGGTTCCTCTTCGAAGGTATCCAAGCAGGCAAAGATGTCGCCTCGTTTCAGTCGGGCAAGGAGAGCATTTGGCTCGATCAGTGCACCGCGTGCGATGTTGATGAGCACCGCGCCGGGGCGCAGTCTGGCGAGTTCCGCAGCCCCTAGACAGTGTCGCGTGCGCTCAGTGAGACCACGATGCAATGACACGATATCAGAGGCCAACACCTCGCTCAGGGAGGCGGGGATCGCGCCGCTGCTGCGGATGTCGTCTTCCGAAGCATGTTCCGAGTAGACCAGGACATGCGCCTGCACCCGGCCAAGACGCTCGGCGAAAGCGCGCGCATTCTCGCCCCAACCAACGAGGCCTACGGTGGCCCCTTGCAGATCCCGCGGCTGCGCACTGTTCTGTCCCGATATGCCGACCCAGGGCGAAGCGACCCTCCAGAGTCGCAGAAAGAATGGCTCGAGTCCGACGGCCCGGAGGCCCGGACGCAATCCGCGCGCGACTCGAACCATCATTCCTTTGAATCCCGGAGTACGTGATGCAACGCCCCACCCACCCGCGCGCATCACATCATGCGAAAGAAAGGCGCGACGACGCCCGAGAATCGCCAACCCGAATGCGAACTCCGCCACGCTCTCTGCATACGCCGAGCTTCCATTGACCAATCGGATGCCGCGCGCCAGGAGTGCTTCGGGCTCATGACGCGCGAGCGACAGGGCAACGATGCCGACCACACCCAGGCAGGGAAGCTTTGCGAGAACGTCCGCCGGCAGCGCGGATGAGCCGCGTCCCAAAAGGGCAGCGACAATATCGGATCGCGCGGCGGTCGATTGACGCACGTCCTCCAGGGTCACGAGCCGGTACTGCGCAAGTATGCTCGCAAGAGGTGCCTGCAATTCGACGGATGGCACAACCAGAATGGATTTCTCCTCGGGTGAAAGCCGCCGCGGGTCCGCACGAAGCTCGGTCAGCGGCATTTTCACGCGCCCGCTGAAGCCGTTTTCAATCAACTCAGCGAGGAACATGGATGGTGCAATCGCTGCGAGACTATGCAGGGGCTCGGTGCCGCTGCGGATCGCCCGCAGAAAAGCATCGTGTTCTGCCGCATAGCCGTCGCCTTGCATTGGCAGCGCCAGGCTCGTCACCGGATGACCTTTTGCTTCTACCGTGAGGCCGCTCGCGGTGACGCTGCAGGTTTCGTCGGGCGCGTGGAACACATATTCCTCCCGCCGCGAGCCCGCGTTGTTGTTGCAAAGGAATACGCCGTGAGCTCCGTCGCGCCAACGCATCAGAGCCGAAAATGCGCCGGGCTGAGCCGCGCCGGATTCTCCCGCATGTGCCGTCAATTGCTCGGGTAGTCCGCCCATCATGAAAAGCAAAGTGTCGAGAGCATGAATGCCGTTCGCGCTCAGCCAGGTGTGGGCCCCAAAAGACGGCGGATTGCCAAATTCGGGCTTATGAAATACCACTTCGGCAAGACGCCAACCCGTTTTTCCCGCTCGTGCCCGGACGGCGGCCAGGGATTTCGCAAACCGGCGATTGAGACCTCCGGCAGCGATCAGTCCTCGCGCGCGTGCAATTTCGGCCAACTCACGCGCCTGGGCGTAGGTGGACGCCACAGGCTTCTCGACGAACAGATGCTTGCCCCTGCGCAATGCCAGCATTCCATACTCGTAATGCAGCTGCGCGCTGCCAAAAATGTAAACGGCATCGATGTCGGCACGCTCCAGAGCCGCGGAACCGTCGCCGCCGGCCTCGAGAAAGCCAAACTTATGCCGGGCTGCCGCGGCCCGCTCATACTGAATATCGCAAACCAGCGCCAGCACGACTTCACCCCGGTCGCGCAGCGTCGCGAGAACAGGTAAATGGAGCGCATCGGGCGCCGGGCCGGCTCCAATGACCAACAAGCGCACGGGCGGCCGCACAGATGTTTCGGTAGACATACTCAAAAGCCCACTACAATTCCAGGCATGTCATATCTCAATCGGATCACCTTGAGAGGCATTGCGAGCAGGGGCCGCCATGCGCTCTGGGACGTTTGGATCTTGCTGCGCCGTAAAATCCGGCGGCCGTTGCCCGGCGAATTCCAGCCGTATTATTTCACGCGGCCCGATCGGTATCCGTGGCTGTTCGCATTTGCCGCCGAGCGCCTCGCCTCGTGCCCCGACCTGCGCATATTGTCGTTCGGCTGTTCCCGCGGCGAAGAGGTCTTCAGCCTGCGCAAGTATTTTCCTGCCGCGATTCTCAAGGGGATCGACATCAACCCACGCAACATTGCCCGTTGCCGGGCGCGCATGCAGGCCGAGAATTTCACCAACATGACGTTCGAGATTGCGGCGACCACGGAAGACGAGGTCACGGGCTCGTACGACGCCATCTTTTGCATGGCGGTGTTGGTCAACGGCGATCTCACCGCATCCGCGGCCCAGCGCAGCGATCCCGTCATGTACTTCAAAACCTTTGAGCATATCGTGGGGGATTTCGCCCGGTGTCTGAAGCCGGGCGGCCTGCTGGTATTGCACACAACCAACTTTCGCTTTTGCGATACCGCGGTGGCACGGGATTTCGACGTGGTTTACGAAGCTGATCCGAAACACCTGGCGCCCGATGTCCTGTTCGACCGCAACAACAGCCTGATGAGCGGCGAGCGCGAGCGATATCGGGCCGTCGCGTTCCAGAAACGGGTGACGACAAAGCCTTGAGTTTCCCGGCGTCACTGCAGGAGATTCGGTTCGTAACTCGAGGCCTCTCGCATATCCGAGGATCCACGGATCGGCGCATAGGGGCCGAGCGAGTCCACGTCGTTCCGGTTGTACAGTTCATCTCCCAGGATATGATCGTCATAGGCCTCGCTGTGGGGGTGCGCCTGGAGATTCCGACTGGCCAAGAGTTCCCTGACGCGATCCAAGGGCACATTCCATTCTGACGCCAAGCGGCTCGCGGTTGGTTCGGCAAAAGACAGGTACAAAGCTTCCGCCTGGGAGTGATCCTGCAACCCCTTGAAATCCACTTTCGAGTCCAGTGTCTTGCGGTAGCGGGCGACGACACGCGTGGCATTCGCTACGATCTCCTTGAACTCTTTCGTGCTGTAATACCCTTCCAGATCGGTGACATTTCTAAAAGGTGGTTGCAGATTTATCTCATGACACCAGAGGCACTTGCTGGGTTTACCCGCGGCCGTGAGAGCCGGCGTCGTCGCGGCCTTGAGATGTCCCTCCAGATCGTACAAACCGAACCGCAATTGTCCATTTTCCATCAAGTCCAATGTCTCGATGTCCGCCTTCTGAAACGAGTGATCCCGCAAAGCGCCGGATCCCTCGAAGGCGACAAAGGCCACGGAGGCGAAATCATCACCCTTGGCGACTTCAATCAAACGATTACCGTGAGCGACGGCGGATTCGACAATGGCCACCTGCTTGGACGCGAATGTGTGCCTGGCCCGAAACGTCGCGTAGCTGGGGCTGACTCCGGTGAGCGCATAGTACTGATAGGAACTGCATAGACTCAGAAACACGAAACGCCCGATATCGATGCCCCCCATCATGCGATATTCGTCGCTGGATTTTAGGACCTGCAGCAGCTTTTTCCACGACGGGCGCGTCGCTTGTGCGACTCCTGCGGCATCGAGATCCAGGGTCACGAGCGTGCCGTCCCAGGAAAGCACCGCCGCCTCGGCTGGTAATTTTGCGCCCAGAAAAGACAGCGCCCAATACAGGCCCATGTCGACGTTCGCGCGCGACTGTCCCGGGTAGCTTTGTATCCACCTGAGCATGATGACCAGGTCGGGATCCTTCGGCGGTAATTGACTTGTCCGGCTGCAGCCTGCGCTGCCGAACAGCAAAAGCACCACAAGTAGAACTCCTATTCGCGTCGCCATAGTGTTTGCGCTGATATTCCGCATAGTGATGAACCGCTAAAATCGGCCGGCGGCAATTCGATAGCCCTGAAGTGCGCGGCGGCCGCGCGACCACCAGTCCTTCTTTTGCCTCTTCTCGAACAGGCCTTCAGGGATCGAGTGCGGGACGCGTCCCATGATATTTACCAGCCGCCTGCTCACGACCGACGGGCTGCGAGGGGACACGGCGTGCAGCGCGTTTGCGGAGTTGATGAATATGACGGCAGTGTTCGGGTTGGTAATCACGGTGTGGCTCTGCTCGGCATCCGATTCGTCGACTTCCGACCCGACGAAGCGGCGGGTCTGGCCGCCCTTCCATCGGCATATTTCCAAATCCCCACCCGCGGCCCGGTCATTTTCGGCGCGAAAGTAGATGAGCGCGGCGAAGAGTTCGTCGGGCGCGTCTGTATGCACCCGCCTGACGCTGCCGCGGTGCCGGGATGGCGTGTTGATGCCGATGTGACAGTCCAGCGCTATTTGGCAGTCATTCGCATCCGGACTATCGAGAATGCCGGTCCGCAGCTCACGCAGCGGCCGGCCCAGACGTCGTTCCAAATGAGGATAGGTTGACAAGATTTCGGGTCCCAGCAATTCAATGAATTCTCGAAAGAAGACATTCGACACATGGTATTTGACGAATTCCAGCCAGTCGCAAGCAAAAGAGTCTGGATTGCCCAAGATGTGCCGCGCTCCGACATCATGCCGGGAATTGGGTTGAACGCGTTCGGGGCCGGGCGATCTCCCCAAGCGCAAGATCGTTTCGTCATCAGGATAAGTCGCCGCGAGTTCTGAATATATCTGAGCGGGCAAACAGCCCTCCACCACGATGTGCGCATACGGCTCGTGACGAATGTCCGCTCGCGTAATGCCCCGCAGGATGCTGAATTCAGACATTCTGCATTTCCAAATGGAGCCGCTCCCCTGACCGGCGTGGCAGTAAGACAGCCCAGACGCACACCACATACATCGCGAGCACCAGAAACAGTCTGGGGAATGCCAATACCGTGAGAACGCCGCGGCCATCAAAAGGGTACGTATGGCTGTAGGGGATGAATCCGATGAGCGCGTAGAGGCCAAGAATGAGATATGCGGGCAGGCGGTCACCCTTCGACAGGAAGTAGTCCGTGAGCAAGGCGATCGGAAGCCAAAGCAATACAAAGTGGTAGGTCGTCGTTCCCGGTGCGACCAACAAGACCAGAACCCCAAGTAACCCGATGGTTGGCGCGATTGCCCTCACCGCTTCCGTCCCGCGCGCGAGCTTGATCAGCGCCGCCACAGCCGCGAGCAGCAGCACACCCTTCGTGCCGAGAACCGCGATGGTCCGCATCGGCGCCGCATCCAGCACCGGATGTGGATTTCGCACGGAGTCGAAAATAAACAAGCGGTCAAAGAGCGTATCAAACGATTGAAAATTAGCAAGAAAGCGCGGACCCTGAATGAGTTGTCCGGTGAAGTGATTCAAGATCACATCCTGAAGGAAGGTCTGATGCACTTGCCAGCCAAGCACTCCGATGCTGATCATCACCACGACCGCAATTGCGAGGCCACCGCCCAGCACCACGCGCCACTGCCTATATAAAGCAAAGCTGGCCAGAACGATCACCGGATAGTATTTGATCGGCACAAAGACACCCAGACACAGACCGGCCAACCACGGCCTGCGTTTGAGGTAGAGTTGATATCCAAGCAGACAGAACGTCGAAATGACGATGTACGGATGGCCAAAGCGCAGGCCGGTGTAAAGGCCCCAGCCCGATGCGAGAACGAAGAGTGCCGAGTCAAGCAGGCGCCACGCGAAAATTCTGGTGAGCAGGACCATCGAACACATCACCCACAGCACATTCAAGACAGTCACGACGCGCAATGCCGTCAGCGGCTCCAAGCCGGTAAGCGGCACGAGCAGCAGCGCGGTTGGGGGTGGGTACGGGGTGAACTCTCCCGAGATCACCTGGTTCCCCACATGGTAGCGCCGGGTCTGCTCGCGAAACCACGTGCCGTCGTAGAGCTTCCCCGTGTCCCGCCCATCGCGTACCACGATGGTCGCGGAGGTGAAATACGGCGGAAAATCGTCGGTAATTGCCCTGAACGCCGGCGCTACACCTCGTAAGAGCACCAAGGCCACGAGCCCGACCAACAGCAGGAGCTTGGCTGCGCGGTTCAGACGCGCCGCGTCATCCATTTCCAGCCTGCAGCGAAACGGGTGACAGTCGCGACTGTTGGCCGACGATCTTGCCCGCAGCAAGCTCGTAGACGATATCGCAGTGATGCAAAGCCCCGGCTCTGTGGGCGACAATTAGAACAGTTCTATTGACTCGCAATGACTGCAGCATCTCGCCGATGTCACTCTCGCTGCTGCTGTCCAGCGAGCTGGTAGCCTCGTCCAGCAGCAGCATCGAGGCATCTCGATAGAGCGCGCGCGCGATCGCCACGCGCTGGCGCTCTCCACCGCTAAGTCCGCGTCCGCCCTGCCCAATCCGTTCTTCGTAACCTGCCGGGAACCCGGCGATGCAATCTGCCAGGCAGGCCATGTGCGCCGCGCGGCGCAGCCTGTCGTGGTCTATCCGAGCTCGCGGAACGCCGAAAGCGATATTTTCAGCCAAGCTTGCTTCGAGCAGAAACAAATGCTGCGGCACATAGGCGATGCTCGATTGCCACGAGCGAGTGTTCTCGCTCCGCAGCCGCATGCCATCCACCTCTACGTGCCCCGAGTGTGGCATCAGCAGACCGCTGACTACATCGAGCAGGGTGGTCTTGCCGGAGCCGTTCGCGCCCTTGAAACCGACGATCGCGCCGACCGGGATGACCAGCGACACATCGCTGAGTACCGGCGGAAGCTCCGACGAATAGCGGAATGAGACGTCGCATAAACGGATCTCGCGGCGGGGCCGGCCGTGCCACGCTTGATCCAACTTGACCGCGTAGGACGCGTTGCGCTCGGCTCGTGGGTCATCGAGCTCCCGCTCCACACTGGCGAAGGCTGCGCGGTCGGTTCGAATGTTTACGATGGCCGTGAAGGCCTGTTGCAGGGCAGGCAACAACCGGTAGGCTGCAAATCCAACGAAGGTGAGCTGGCCGACCCAGGGGCCGGTCGCGGCAACCCGGCCGCGCAGGTAGAGCGCCACCGCAATAAGGCAGGCAACCGTGAGGCACTCGAGAACGTACTTGGGGGTTTGCGCAATGGCAAATGTATTGGCGCCGGCGCTCGAGATGCGGCGCGATTGCTGCGCGAACCGCGCCGCGAAAAAATCCTGTACACCCAACAGGGCAACCTCTTTGATTGCCCCGAAACTCTCGATGACCGTCCGCATTCGCTCGTTCCGCAGTTGGTGCTCCATGCTTCCGTTGCGCCAAAGGCGTTTGCGGGCGACCGCATAAAGAGCCGCATAGCTCGCGCCCAATCCTGTCATGGCGGCGACCGCCACAATGGGATCGATCGACACCACCGCGGCCACAATGAATGCAATCGTCACCAGGCTCGCCACCAGAACGAGAGCGTATTGGACGATGCCGGACGTCACGCGGGCGCTCTCCTGCACTTTGCTCGCAAGCAACGAGCTGCCGTGACGGGCATGGAATTCGTAGCCGCGACGCAAGTATTCGGCAAAAAGCTGAGAATAGAGAGTTTCGCCGACGCGAACGGAAAATCGGTTGATTGCGAGCAAACCAAATAGATTGATCGCATTCGCGAGCAGCACGCTCGCCGCAAAGGCGGCTCCCAGGACAGGCACTATCGAGGCCTCGCCGACATTCAACTTTTGCAACACAGCCCAGGCGAACGCATTGTGCCGAATCGTTTCCGGATCCGACAGAGCGGCAAAAAACGGCAGCACGGCTGCGATCCCACCCACCGTGGAGAGCGCCATGGCAACCGAGAGCAACTGCAATGCCAGCAGATGCCGGCGTTGCCGCGAGTCCAACAGTTTCCACAGGGGGCGCAGTATGGACATGCCGCTAGCTGCCGTTATAAACCCGAAACACGCGGATCCCACAGCCGGATGAACTTCCTCGAAAAGTCGAGTTCCCAGGGTGAGCCGTAGCGCTGATAGCGGTAGCGCCATGAGGCGAGCGCCTGAAGCCCCGCCTTTCCCCAGGACGGCGAGCGTACGTCCGTGATCGTCGGAAACCTGCAGCCGAGCACCGTGGTGAAGTCGCGAATTCGCTCGCGCAATCGCTCCGTGAGCCAAGGGGTGTCGGTGTGGCACCAGTAGGTCACCCACTTCTGTTCGGCCCACTCGTCTGCGGTGGCCGGAAATACCAGTTGGCTGCCGTCGCTATCGCGCAGCGTGCTGACCGAGCGCTCGACCTGGGGGTTCTTGCTTCCGGGCGCCGGCGGCAACGGCGCATAGATGTAAAGCATGATTTCCGTCTGGGGATGCCGCCGTTTGATGTGCCGGATGAACTCGAACGTACGCTCCGTCTCCCCTTCCGGATCCTGCGGCGGCGCCAACATGAACGATAGCTCCGGAATGACCCCGTTGCTGCGACAGATCTCGACCGCTTCCAGTGTCTGATCGGTGCGGGTGCCTTTGCGCACATCGTGCAACAGCCAGTCGCTCGGTGACTCGGCGCCGATGTACGCCATGCGAAGCTTGCTCTTGCGGACCAGCGCCCACGAGCGTTGCGACAGATTCAACAAGGCATCGGCCCGCGCGAAACACCACCAGGGCAACTCAAGGCCGGCGAGCACCTCGAGAATCGGGGACGTATCTTCCTCGCGGTCGAAGAAATTGTGGTCGTAGAACTGAATGGAGTCCATGCCAAAGCGCGTGTTGAGCAATCGCAATTCCTGCTCCAGCCGCTGCGCCGGCGGCAGCGCCGTTTTTCCTCGGAACATCGCGGCGACGCCACAAAATGTACAGCGGAACCGGCAGCCCAGAGCGGCTTGATAACCGCCGGTGCGCTGTCCCAGATAGGTTCTTCCGAAGTAGTGACGCGGATCGCCCAACCGTTCGTAGGGCAGGCTTCGCGCAAGCCCCGCGGTCGAAAATGCTCGGTTGGAGTTATGCACGATCTGCCCGTCGCGGCGCCACGACAGTCCGGCGATCGAATCGAATGTGCCGCGAGCGGAGCCGAAAAGCACGTCCAGAAGCTCAACCAGGGTCTGCTCCCCTTGCGATCGGATGGCGTAATCAACATACGGCACGTTCAGGCTGGATTCCGCGCAGATGGTCGGAAAATGACCGCCCCATATGATCGGAATCGACGGGAATCGCGCGCGTATGGTCTGCGACACCAGTATCGCCGTTCGCAATTGCGGCCCCCCCATCACGCTGACGCCAACAGCAGCGATGCGCCCGGTTTCCAGCGTACGCACGGCGCTCGAAACAAAATCACGGTCGACGTTGCCGTCGATGATGCTCGACCCATACCTTCCGTCCAGGGCCGCGGCGAGGTTGAGCACGGCGAACGGAAAGCGCGCGCTGCGACGTTTGGTGATCGTCGGGTTGATGAGAAGAATATGGGGACTCATGCCGCCGCCCATGTCAGATCGGAGATTTCCAAGCCAGGCTCGCTCAATGTCGCGGCGGCGAGCGCAGCGGCCAGCCGACGTTCGAGCATCTTCGGTTTTCCGTCAACACGAACTGCCGCCCAATGAGTCGGTGGAGCAACGACGCGGGCGTAGTCCGCATCCGCATACAGCGCACGGCCGGCCAGCACGACCAATCGAATATCCGCGCGGCTGGCGCCCGACAATGCCATGGCGTCGGGCAGCACAACAAGATCCGCACGGTTTCCGATTTTCAGCTCTCCGCGATCAGCCAGCCGCAGCAATGAGGCGGCGTCGCGCGTTACCAGGGATTCGAGGGTCCTCGGCTCGAGCGCCGCGATGTCGCGCGCCGCATTGAGCTCACACAACAGATCCCGGGATCCGCTGAAGCGCGAGTCCGTTCCCAAAGCAGCGCGGCCGCGGCGCACGAGTTCGCCGGCCTGCGCGGTCTGGCCGAAAAGGCGAAAATTGGAGGATGGACACCAAATGAGGCTTGACCTTGCCTCCTCGAGACGCCGGCGCTGCGCACGCTCCAAGGCAATACCATGCACGATGAGTGTATTGGCGCCCAGGCAGCCCAGGCGGTCGAGCCGCTCGAACTCAGCGGCCGCTTCCTCATCCACGCCTTCGGCGGCATGAATGATCCATGGCCAATCAGGCGGCGTACGCAGATAGGCGTTGCGTACCCGCTCCTCGCCGTCGATGTATAGAGAATGCGACCAGCCATAATTGGTAAGGACCGCCGTCGGGAAATGCTCGCTCACCAGAAACGGATAAAGTGGATCATGATGCGCGACGGTGGTGACCCCGCTGAGCAGATTCTTCAGCCCGCCGATCAACAGGCGATCGTCCAGCGCCACGGCAAGGCGCGACTCGAATGCCGGATCGGTCCGCCTGCGCAGATTGACTTGCGCAACCCATTCGCGCGCATGGCGCCAGTGACCCGTTGATTCCAGCGGCGGCAAAGTGTTGAGATGAAGATGATCGTGCGCGTTGATAAGACCCGGAAGCAGCCTGTCGCCGCGCAGGTCGACGACCAGATCGCCGGCGCCGGCGCCGCTACCCAGCGCGGCGATCCGTGAACCGGCAATGCGCAAAGAGGCACGGCCGCCGCCGATGTCGGCGTTGATGAAGGTTAGGCAGCGGGCCATGTCGGATTCATCGCTTGCACGCGCGTACGACAAGCACGACAGGCACGCCGTACCATTGCCGATAGACCTTTTCCGAACCGGGAAAGCGCTCGTTCAGCTCCATCCCCATGCGCAGTTCCCTGACCGTGTCCACCGTTAGACCGGCGGTGGACATCGCTTCCTTCTGGCAAGAAAGGTCGTGAATCTGGTGGGGCACCGTCCACGTCACGTCGGCCGCATCCTTGAAGGAGCGTGTCATTCCCGCCCGAATCGCTTCCGAATGAAAATCGGAATACACCAGAGTTCCCTCCGGACGCAGCACTCTTGCGACCTCGGACATCCACTCATGAATGTCCGTCGCATGACCCACCGCCAGGCCGCTGATGACCGCGTCGAACACGGCCGGCCGGAACGGCAGCTGCATCATGCTCCCGCGGACCCGGTCGGCAGTCGCGACTTGCTCGAGCATGGGCACGCAGAAATCCAGAGCAACCACCTGCGCGGCATTCGCTTGTTTCAGCAGCCGGGAGTAGCGACCGCTGCCGCAGGCTAAATCCAACACGACGCTGCCTTCCATGTTCGGCCACACTTGCAGCATCGAGCACTGCTCGGCTCGCATCAGCGGGTTGTGTGCCACGGGAGGATACTCCGGCGCCCAGCGCTCGTATGCCTGCAGCGTTGAAGTTTCCGCGGCACTCATGGCGGCAGGCGAACGGCCTCGACGATGAAGTGGTCGGACCAGGAAGCCAGCATGCTCCACCGTTGGGCCCATCTTTCCAAGCGTGTCAAAACCGTCGCGGCCAACGGTGAGCGATCGAGCCATGCGGCTGCATAGCTCGGAGGTAGCGCAACTCCGAGGGGTGCCACCCTGGTAACCTTGAAAAAGGGCAGCAGCAGCGACCTCATTCGGGCCGGTGTCGGATATGAAATGGTCATACCGCGCCATTCGATGCCGCCCGGACGCAGCCGCCGCCAGGCTTTGTGCCACTGGCCCCTCGTTAGATACCAAAACCATTCCCACGGAGCATGGCGTCCCATGACCACCCACAGCAACGCAGCGCCCGGGGCGAGCCGGTCGGCGACATCGGCCACAAGCCTCTGCAGATCCGCAACGCAGTTGACGGCGCCGAAGTTCGATAGCACGCCATCGAACACCTCGCCTTCGGCGAAGGAACCGATGTCCTCCATGGCGAGGCATCGAAATTCAATACGTTCCTGACAATTCGCCATCAAGGTCTTGCGGTGCGCCATCTGAATCATGTTCGAGGAGGGGTCGGTAGCCACGACCCTCACGCCGCTGCCGGCGAGCCGCACTGCATCCTCCCCGGTCCCGCATCCCAGTTCGAGAATGCGCTGCGAGGGCCGGAAGACTTGTTCCAGCCGCAACCAGACAATTTCACGCAGGACTCTGCCGACCTTGCTGTCGGTGAATGTCGCGTCATATGAGCCTGCCATGTCGTCGAACGGGTGCACGGCCGTTTACGCGCTGGCTGCGGATCGTTCGCTGGACGAGCGATACTTCAGCTCATCCCCCAGCAATTCCTGCCATCGCCGCTCGATCGCCTGAGTCGCTCTCGCGTGTTCGATCGATTCGGAGGCGGCGGCCTTCTGCAGTCCAATTTGATCGTGCAGAAGATTGCGCACGGCGCGATAGAAGTCGGACGAATACGTGCCGTGAAACATCATGTCCAGATCATTGCTTTCCTGCCAGTGAGTCTTGGCGCGCAGTTGCGCCTTGACCAGCTCGTAGAACTTCGTGCCAGGCAAGGGGTACGACACGCTGACGCCGATCTCATCGGGCTGAGCGGCTGCCAACAGCTCGCGAGTCGCAATGATGTCCTCGAGCTGCTCGTCGATGTAGCCCAGCTGAATGAAGAAACCCACCCGAATTCCGACGGCTCTCAGGCGCTCACGGGCCGTGATGATTTCGGACACCGTCGTGCCCTTGTTCATTGCGTCCAATATGCGCTGGCTGCCGCTTTCAGCCCCGATCCATGCTTCCCGGCACCCGGCGTCGGAAAGCGCCTGCGCCATGCGAACGCTGATGAGATCCGCCCGTGTTTGAATGCTGAATGGAATTTGCGCATCTGCCGCTTTTACAGCAGCGGCAAACTCCGCCACCCAGTCGACTCGAAATCCGAAGATATCGTCCGCGAACCAGATGTGGTCCGGACTGAAGGCACGCTTGAGGAAGGTCATCTCGGATGCAACGTCAAAAGGGCTGCGCTGCAGGTACTGATTGCCCCAAACAGGTTTGGAGCACCAAGTGCAACGAAATGAACATCCGCGAGACGCAGCCATGTTGAGGCTGAAGTAACCATGCGCCTTCAACCAAACCGACCTGTAGCGTTCGATGTCCACCAAGTCCCAAGCGGCGAGGCCTGCATCCTTCGCCAGCGTCAGAATTTTAGTGCTGCCCGCAGCCTTCACCATGCCGCCGCTCAACGAGGCAACGCCTAATATGCCGGCCGCCAGCTCAGCGTTCTCGATGGTCGGGTCTGCGTCGAGGCGCGACAGCAATGCGAGCAGTGCGGTGAGTCCTTCGCCGATCAAGGCCACATCCGCGCCGGCACGCAGGTAGGGCCCGGGGGCATCGCTCACATCCGGGCCCGCCGCAATGACTCTGGCGCCGCCGGCTTGTGCCGCACCGATCATCTTGCATGCCGCGCGGCGCATGGTCGCGAGGCACATCTTGCTCAGGAAATTGAAATTGTCTTCATAAAACAGCACCAGCTGCGGTGCTGCCGCTTGCAGCGCCTTATCGTATTCATCGATGCCTTCGGCGAGCATGGCGTCGAAGAAGACGACTCGATGGCCCGCCTCCCGCAGCAGGGATACGACTTGCAGAGTTGCCAGCGGCGGGTACGGTTTGGCGCGTGCGATTTGCTTTTGATCCAGCCGCAAGAAATATGAGTGGCAAACCAGGATCGAAAGCATCATTTCTCCAAATAAGTGCCGCACGACCGTGGGAGAGCCGCTTGTCGGTCACGGCTTTGCGCGCGTACACGGCGCAGTCGCGGTACACGGCGCGGTATAGGAGTAAGTGCTTAAAGCCGGCCTTCGGGTTTAACTTAGACCGACGATTCTGGTATTTTGGCCAAACTGCGCGGGCGAGCGCTTAAAACGCCGAAAAGAGCACCAAAAACTAAGGGAGTCGACCATGCCTTTGACCAGAAAGCTTGCGGCAGAGTTTATTGGCACCTTTTGGCTGGTTTTAGGCGGTTGCGGCAGCGCAGTTCTCGCGGCTTCGTTTCCTCAGCATGATATTGGTTTGCTGGGTGTTGCACTGGCATTCGGCCTGACCGTCGTCACCATGGCCTATGCCATCGGTGATGTGTCGGGATGCCACTTGAATCCCGCGGTGACTTTCGGATTGGTGGTCGGAGGCAGGCATCCCGCCCGTGAAATGCTCCCCTATTGGCTCGTCCAGATTTTCGGGGGCGTCGCGGCGGCAGGGCTCCTGGTCTTCATCGCCGCAGGCAACGGCACCGACCCTTTGGCGGGCGGCCTTGCGGCCAACGGCTTTGCCGAGCATTCCCCGGGCCACTTTGGCGTGGTGGCGAGTTTCGTGTGCGAAATGACCATGACCGCGATCTTCTTGTTCGTGATCATGGGCGCGACGGATAAGAGATCGCCGGCCGGCTTCGGGCCGCTGGCAATCGGACTGGCGCTGACTCTCATCCACCTCATCAGCATTCCGGTCACCAGAACATCGGTGAATCCAGCGCGCAGCACCGGTCCCGCAGTATTCGTGCAGGGCTGGGCGCTCGCACAGCTATGGCTGTTTTGGGTGGCGCCGCTGGTGGGCGGGGCGATTGGCGCCCTGCTCTATCGCTTCATCAAACCCGCCATGGGAAAGACGGAGGCGGGTTACTGAGGGAGATCACGAAGGGCAAAGAGGCGCGAGGCGCAATTTCCCGGCTTGTATACACGCTCGCTCGATGCGGGATACGAGGCCAGCGTGGCCGCGGGACGCCGGGGCCGTACCACCAGTTCCCCGTTGCAATTCGGGCATACCCCTTCCAATACGTTCGCCGCGCATGATGCGCAAAAAGTGCATTCGAACGAGCAGATGCGCGCGTCGTTGGAATCAGGCGCCAGCGGTTTGTCGCAGCATTCACAAGTTGGGCGAAGTTGCAGCATGGAAGCTCCGGTCGAGGGCCAGCGCCATTATCAACGTCTAGCGCGCAACCGCAAGCTCAATGGTGCGGCCCCTGACGCGATTGCCCTCCACCAGCAGTTCACCGACCGATATAGGCAATTTAAAGCGCTTTGGCCCGCAACTCCCCGGATTGATGTAGAGGATTCCGTCGCGCTCTTCGCTGCGCGGCTGATGCGAATGCCCTGATACGATCACTTGCACGCCCGCCGCCCGCGGCTCGATGTCCAGTTGCGCCAGATCGTGGATGACGTAGACGAATATGCCGCCCGCTCTCATCATCTCGGTTTCCGGCAAGCGCTGCGCCCAGGATTCTCGGTCGTTGTTGCCGCGCACGGCGATCAGCGGAGCCAACGCGGACAGCGCGTCGACAATCTCGCGCGAGCCGATATCTCCGCCGTGAATGATGTAGTCGCAGCCGACCAGGAAGGCACGTGCTTCGGGGCGCAGAAGACCGTGGGTGTCGGAGATGAGCCCGACGCGAATCGCGGCGCATGGGCCGCCGCGATTGCGTTGCACTCGTTGCGCTAGCGCACCCAGTGCCCTGGCTCGTAGTGATAGTGCGATCCGCGATGATCCCATCGATCGGGAGCCCAGTGATAACCGCGTCGCTCGTTCATCCAATGTCCGTCAACCCAGACATGTTCGTGTCCGCGCCATTCCCAGAATCCCGGGGCCCAAACATAGCCCACGCGTGGAGCCGGTACTGTCTCGACCCGCACCGGGGGCGGCGCCACATCGATGTCGATCATGACTCCGGCCGACGCGATCGTGGGAGCGGTAATGGCACTCGCGGCTACCACCAAGCCCAACACAAACGCCTTACGAGAAGCTTTCATTGAATACTCCTTGAGTTTCGTTCGGTCATTTTTATCCGAACTTATTACCTAAACGTCACGGGGTAATTCTGCGTTGACCGCGAAATCCGGTATGTAGGACGACATCACATTTCCCATAAGATCTCCCTTACCCTATTTCATTGAGAATCAGAGGAATACGGCGTCACAGCCTCAGCCTTAAGAGTCGGTAATGTTTTGACACTACGAATCACCGGCAGCCGCCAAGCGATACACGCCAGAAGCAACGCCGTGGCCCCCGCAAAGGCAAGCGCCGAACGCAGCCCCGAATGTTCGCCCAACCAGCCGCCAATCAGCGCGCCCGGACCCGCCGGCAGCAAGATGAGCCAGCGCATGGTACTGGTCATACGGCCGAGCATCGGAGCCGGCGTCACGGACTGACGCAGCGATAGAAAGTTGATGAAAATAAATATCGCGCCGACACCAAACAAGAGAAGCATGCTCGCATAGGCGAACACACCCAGAGAATTGGCCGGCGCCACGGCCAAAAGCAACCATCCGCTGCCGGAGATCGCGAAGCCCAAAACGAATGTGGGGCCGGGGCCCAAGCGGCGCACGACGCGGTGTCCGTTTGCACTGGCCAACACGGTGCCGACGCCGAGCGCCACATAGCTCAATCCCACGCCTCGTTCGGAGAGGCCGAGCTCGTGAATAGCGAATAAGATCTGCACCACTGTGGCCGCCTGGCTGCACATTTGCCAGGTGCCCACGCACGCGGCCATGGTCACCAGCAGCTTGTGGCCGCGCACGAAATCAATGCCCTCGCGCATGGCTTTCCAAAACGCCGTGCGCGCTCGATTGGGCGCTTCCATGACGGCGACGCCGCGAAGTATGGATGCGGATATCAGCAGCAAGCCGGCATCCGCCAGAAGCGCGATCGGTGCTCCCGTCAATTTGATCAGGGCACCGGCGGCGGCGGGCCCGGTCACTTCGGCGGTCGCAGAGGCCAGCGCATTTTTCGCGTGCGCCTCCACCAATCGTTCGCGCGGAACAATTTGCGTCAGCACGATTTGGGCGGCGCTGCCGGCAGTCGTATTCACCGCACCGATCAGGAACGCAACGATGTACAGCCAAGGCATGGACAGCCAGCCAAGCCACCAGGCCAGTGGAACCGTGGCCACACCGATGGCGATGGACAGCTCACCGATCACGTACACCGGCAGTTTTCTAATCCGATCGAGCCACACGCCCGTGGGCAGCGAGAACAGTGCGAAAGGAAGCGTTTCCATGGCGGTCAATAGACCCATCTGGGTTGGTTGCGCATGCATCAGCACCGCCGCGGTCAACGGAACGGCGAGCAAGGTCACCTGACCGCCGAAGGAGGAGATCAGTATGGACGACCAGAGTCGACGGTAAGTGCGATCGCGCAACAGGTCGGTGGGCGCGAGCGCGAAGCGATTCAACCATCGGGCCGGTAGCAGCGCGCGGACGGATCCAACATTCAAGACGACGTTACCCCTGGAGGCATTTTACCGGATCGATGCGGGCTGTTCTTAAGGTACACTGCCTGCCTTGCCCCGATGGCGAAATTGGTAGACGCAACGGACTTATCAAAATGAGCGGCAGCCGCGGAAACGTGCTGCTGGATCCCGTCAAAGTCGGCGAACCCCCTGGGGCAACCCGAGGCAACGCCGAGCCAATCCGGCGACTCGCCGGCAGGTGTAGAGAGTGGACGGCGGGGACCTAACGGCAGTCCATTGGGACTCTCAGGGTCGTGGCGCACTCCAGACCCCAAACGCGCACAGCGCGGCGGCGAAAGTCGTAGTGGGTAAGAAAATCCGTTGACCGAAAGGTCATGCCGGTTCGACCCCGGCTCGGGGCACCACTACAAAGCGAGACGCGCCGGTGCCGGCACGCACCAGATGTCGATGGGGCCGCGGCGGCCGCGCAACTCGAATTGCGGCAGCTGCAGGAAGGCCAACGCCCCGTTCGATGCCGAGGGCGCAGGCGAATCGCCCAGAGCCGATGCAACGGTGCATGAAAAGAGCACCTCGCCTGCCCGCGCGCGGCTGCACAACCTGGCGGCTACGTTGACCGTGTCACCAACCAGAGTTTTACTCTTGCGCCGCGATGGGCCCACCACACCGAACGCGACCTCGCCCAAATGCAATCCGACGCCGATACCTGCGTCGATCGACAATTCGGCGCGCCAACGCTCCGCGATGGGCGCAAAACCTTGCAGCATGGCGTGGCCTGCCGCCAGCGCCGAAGACGCGCCGCCATCCGGTTCCGCATTGACGCCGAACCCCGCCATGATTCCATCGCCTGCCACATGATAGACCTGGCCGCCAAATGCGTGGGCGGCGCTCGTCAACGCGCTGTAAAACTCATCCAGCAGCGGCACCACGCGCACGGCGGGCAAGCTTTCCGCCATTGCGGTGTAGCCTCGAAGGTCCGCGAATAGAACCGTGACACTCGCGGTTTGCACCATTGCGGGCATTCTCATACGTGTGACCATGATGTGGCCCGCGGGGCGCAGCCGCGGCGGCGAAGATTCAGGCATATAGCAGCGATTATGCAAGGCTTGCCACGCGGCCGCCAGCGGTAGATGATTGCCACAAAAGAGGACGGCTCATGGAAGATGAACAAATGCAGCTGTCCTGGCAACGGGACCTGAAGGTCAAGATCGCCTGGGCCCTCGCGGCAAAAGCGCTGGGATTGACGCTGCTGTGGTGGCTATTTTTCAGGGGCGCGGCGCCATGATCGACTTCGATGTCGTCACTCTTTCCCGCCTGCAGTTCGCGCTCACGGCACTATATCATTTCCTATTCGTGCCCTTGACCTTGGGTCTGTCCATGATTCTCGTGATCATGGAGTCGGTTTATGTGATGACCGGCAACGAGATCTGGAAGCGGATGACGAAATTTTGGGGCGTCCTGTTCGGCATCAATTTCGCCATGGGCGTCGCCACCGGCATCACCATGGAGTTTCAATTCGGCACGAACTGGGCTTACTACGCGCACTACGTAGGCGACATCTTCGGCGTACCGCTGGCGATTGAAGGCCTCATGGCCTTCTTCTTGGAAGCGACCTTCGTGGGTCTGTTCTTTTTTGGCTGGGAAAAACTGTCCAAGGTGGGGCACCTCATCGTTACTGCCATGGTGGCGCTCGGTTCCAGCCTGTCTGCGTTGTGGATTTTGATCGCGAACGGCTGGATGCAGCATCCCGTCGGTGCGCATTTCGACTACCACACCATGCGCATGGAGCTGATTTCGTTCAAGGAGGTGCTCTTCAATCCTGTGGCCCAAGCCAAGTTCGTGCACACGGTTGCCGCCGGCTACGTCATGGGGTCTGTGTTCGTGCTGGCCATCAGCGCCTGGTACCTGCTGCGCGGACGCAACATCGACTTCGCCAAACGCTCCATGGCGGTTGCCGCGAGCTTCGGCCTGGCCTGTTCGATCTCGGTGGTCGTGCTCGGCGATGAATCGGGCTATCTTGCCGGCGAAGATCAGCAGATGAAGGTTGCCGCCATCGAAGCGGAATGGCACACCGCTCCACCGCCGGCCAGCTTCACCATGTTTGGATTTCCCGATGTCGCGGCGCGCGTTACTCATGCCGCGATCCGGATTCCGTGGTTGCTGGGGTTGATCGCAACGCGCTCGATCCATGAGCAGGTGCGCGGCATCGACGATCTGGTTGCCCAGGCACGCGCCCAAATCGTCAAAGGCATCGACGCGTATAGCGCATTGCAGGTGCTGCGCGCCGGGCCTCCCGATTCTCCGGACGCGGCGACGCTGCAGCGCTTTAACGCCAACCAGGCCGATTTGGGTTATGCGCTGCTGTTGCTGCGCTTCACAGACGATCCGTCCAAGGCCACACCGGGGCAAATTGACGACGCGGCGTGGTCCACTGTTCCCAACGTACCGGTGCTGTTCTGGAGCTTCCGGCTGATGGTCGGCTTGGGACTGTTTTTTATCGCCCTGTTCGCGACTGCCTTTTATCTCGCGACCCGCCATCGCTTCGAGCGCCACCCGCGATTTCTGAAACTGGCGTTCTTCAGCCTGCCGCTGCCGTGGATAGCGGTCGAACTGGGTTGGATCGTCGCCGAATACGGGCGCCAGCCATGGGCCGTCGACGGCGTACTCCCCACGTTTCTCGGCGTGTCGCGTACCTCCGCGGGAAACGTTTGGTTCTCGCTGGCGGGCTTCGTGATTTTCTACTCCGCGCTCGCGGTGGTCGATGCGTACCTGTTGATTCGAACCGTCAGGCGCGGCCCGGACGGAATGGGGCTCTCGCCATGACAGACGGTCCCTTTGCCTACGCGACGTTGCGCGTCATCTGGTGGCTCATTCTCGGCGTGCTATTGATCGGCTTCGCCATCATGGACGGCTTCGATCTTGGCGTGGGCGCCAGCGTCACCTATCTTGGCCGCAGCGATGCGGAACGGCGCGCGGTCCTGCTGTCGGTCGAGCCCGTTTGGGAGGGAAACCAGGTCTGGTTTATTTTGGGCGGCGGCGCCGCTTTCGCCGCATGGCCGCTGCTGTACGCCACTTCCTTTTCCGGACTGTATCTCGCGATGCTCCTGTTGCTGATGGCGCTGATTTTGCGGCCCGTAGGATTTGGCTTCCGCGACAAGGTGCAGAATGCTCGTTGGCGCAGCGCGTGGGACGGTGCCTTGACCGTGGGCGGCGGCGTGCCGGCACTGCTATTCGGGGTCGCTTTCGGTAATCTCTTCCTGGGCATTCCGTTTCACTTCGACAGCCTGCAGCGTCCGGTTGTCGGCGGCGGATTTTTCTCGCTGCTGCATCCCTTTGCGCTGCTCGCTGGCATTGTCAGTCTGTCGATGCTGGTATTACAGGGCAACGCCTACGCCGCCATGAAGGTCGGCGAGCCGATGGCGGCACGGGCGCGCACCTTGGGGCGTGCGGCCTCGGCAATTTTCATTGTTTGCTTTTTAGCTGCCGGCATATGGGTTTATTCGGCGTTGCCGGGCTACCAAGTATCGGGGCCTTTGGATCACTCGGGCCCATCGGACCCCATGCGCAAGACGGTAGCCATCGTGACCGGCGCTTGGCTCAACAATTTTCATCACCGACCCGTGTTTTGGTTGGCGCCGATATTGGCCCTGCTAGGCGCGGTGGGCGCGCACGTTTTTCTGCATATGCGCGAGGCTCGCGCCGCTTTCGTGGCGAGCACGCTGGTTCAGGTCGCAACGATTCTGACCGCGGGCATTGCGCTGTTTCCCTTTCTGATGCCCTCCTCGACATACCCCAATCAAAGTCTCACGGTTTGGGACTCATCCAGCAGCGCGAAGACGCTGCTGATTATGCTGGCAGTGGTGGTGATTTTCTTACCGATTGTGCTGGCCTACACAGCTTGGGTGTTCAGCGTTCTGCGTGGACGCATCAACGTCGAGGACGTGCAGGAACACGAGGGTGGCTACTGATGTGGTATTTCAGCTGGATACTCGGAACCGGCCTCGCGCTTGCGTTCGGCGTGCTCAATGCCATTTGGTACGAAATCACCGAGATGCAGGCACAGCAGCGCGAGAACCCCATCGCGCCACCGGCGGATATTCCGCCGCCCAAACACTAGCTCACGGCGGCTGGTGTCGCGGTAAAAAATCTTGGCCCGCTCCTGGTCGGAAACGGGCACGGAATTGATCTCAAATGACACGATGGCCATGGCATTCTCCTAGAAAGGGTAATTCAGCCCCGTGAATACGGCAGCGCCCTCGGAGCCGTAGCCGATATCGACATAGCCGACGACGAACGGCCGGGCAATGCCGCGAAAACCCACTCCATAGACTTGGTGAAGTTGTTCCACGGGATTGGCGCTGGTCCGCGCGAACACATGGCCGAGATCGACAAAGGGTGCGATCTCGATGTCGAGATTGGTGGTGACGGCATTGAACGTGAACAGTTTTCGGCGTAACTCGAGCGTCGTCGAAAAGGCATTTTGGTCGTAAAATCGGCCGAATCCGAAACCGCGCAGCGGCTGCTGTCCGTCGATCACGCTTTGGCCGCCGCCGACATTGCTGAGCGCCCAGAACGGCGCATCGTGCACGGTCAGCATATAGCGCAGCGCGACGTGCGCGGCCAGCACCATTTGCTGACCGATCGGCCAGAATTCGCGCCCGTCGATGCCAGCCTCGCTGTAAGACGAGTCGTTGATCACACCGTCCTTGGCGGCGGCTCCCGCATACAGCACCCACTTTCCGCCGCGCGCGGGCACCGTCGGATCATCCCGCGTGTCGTACACAACGGACATGCGATTGAGAAACTCGTGATCCGTGCCGAGCGCCTGCGGAAATTTTGTTTCGATCGAGGCCACACCCTGCAAGGCCCCCGGCAGAACGTCTATCTCTCGAAAGTGCACTGTGTACAGCAGCTGCCACGCATGTGTGATGTTCAGGCCGATCTGCACCTGCGCGAACTCTTGGTTGCTCACGTAAGTCGTTTCTGCGCTCGCCGGCGTGTCATTGCCGATTCCGTAGAAGCGCGGCGTACCGTCGCGGTCATAGATCAGGCTGTAGTTGATCGACCAGCGTTGCTCACGCTGCCGGCCAATTTCGTATTCGGCGTCGAACTCGCGCTCCACCCGTTCCTTGATTCCCGCCACCAACGACCACTGCTTGTCGGCGGTGGAAAAAGCGAATATGCGTCCGTGCACGCCGAAGCCAAAATTTTCGTTGTACATCACGTCGGGCGCAATGATCCGGGTGACATTATGATTATCGTCGGTCCTGACCCAGGTCGGGATCAGGCCGAAGGTCGTTCCACCATTGGGATCAGTGTCAATTAGCGGCACGGGAATGAACGGGGCGGTCTCCGGATTGAACCACTTGGTCCAAGCTGGTTGCGGCGTCGCCGCCGGCGCGACTGTAATGGGCCCCGACGGCGCCACCGCGCCCGCATCGCCGGGCGGAACATCGGACCAGCATGGCGCGCCAAATCCCGCGACTACAGCCGCGCCGACCCAGGCCAATCTCACTTCGACAGCCGCGCGCGCTGCGAGTCCCTGCCGGCTTCGGAGATGGGTTCGAGTCGCGGCAGAATCTGGCGCGCGGCACGCTCGACATCGAGAGGAAAATCAATTTCTATCCAGGGGCATCCGGTCACATCCGTCACTTCGAGCTTCTGGGAACGCTCGAGCAGAAGGTCACGCACCGCTTCTTCGTGCGGCATATTCGCGCGTCCGCCATGAATGTAGCCTGAAGCCAAGGCCGCCAGCCTGCGCGCACCCGCCTCGTCGAAACGGAAGAATCCGATGGATTCGCCGATAGTGTCGAACTCGATGTCGGCCGGCAGTTGCTTGCGCAATTCGACCGGCACGCCGCCGCGCATGCAAACCTTCACCGGCTCTTCGCCTTTTTCGAAGTTGCGGTCGATCAACAAGCGGTTTACGGGCTCATCGCCCGCCGCCAGTGCCCGCGCGATGCGGGCGTCATACAGCACGTCGGCGTCCATCAATAGGGTATCGCCGCCGCGCGTCATGGCATCACCCGCCACATGTACCGTGAGCACGCTGCCCAGTTCGAATCGCTCGTTGATGACGATCTCCGGACGCCTGCTCCAGGCCAATCGATCCAATTCAGCTTGGACCATTTCCCTGCGGTAGCCGACGGCAATCGCTACTTCCTCGACTCCGACGCTGCGCAGCAGGTGCAAATGCCGCTCCAGCAAGCTCATGCCGCCAAAGCGCAAAAGACACTTGGGGATTTGTTCATCTTCCGGTTGTTGCAAGCGGACGCCTCTTCCGGCCGCCAGTATGATTGCGCGCATTAAATTCCCTTCGTTCAATTTGAAGTCAAGAATATTACAAATGGACGGCTGAGTACCACTCAGGGCGGGACTGCGTCGATTCGCGCGGCGCTCGAGCGCGAAGTGATGCGTAGATAGATCAGCCCGGGCAAGCCCAACAGCAGCTCCCGCGCGCGCTTTGCCAGCGACAAAGCCAGCGCGGCATCCGGAGGCAGGCCGGCCAGCGGCCCGAGCAAAAGGTATCCGGCCTCTTGCACACCCAGCGCCCCGGGGATCGCGAAACCTGCACCGCGAATAGCCTGACCCAAGCTCTCGAGCAGCAGCGCGTTGGTCCAGCTCACGGGCGCGCCAAGCAGTAGCGCGATCAGATAGACCTCGCCGGTGCCGACGATCCAGCCGATCAGGCTCAGCATGAAACTGGCCGTCACGGGCCCGCTGCGCGCATAGGTGCGCTGTACGGCAATATCGATTGCCTGCGCCTGACTTTGCCAGCGCGACCAATCGCGCTTGCCGGCAAATCGCCTTACGGCCCACATGAGTTTGCCGAAGAAACCACGCCGCTGGATGAAATAGAAGCCCGCCACCTGCACTGCCAGGAATGCACTCGCGAGCAACGCCGCCGTGCGCAAGTCATGCTCGGAGAAATGGCCGCTGTGCGCCCCGAGTAAAATCACGCCGAACAACGCAAACACGATCTGAGCAAAGGACTGCAATGTCGTACTGACGGTGATTGCGGCGGCCGCCTCGCTCGACGCAAGGCCGCGTTGCGCCAAATGCACGGCCATCAGCACCGGACCGCCGATCTGCCCGGCGGGCATCAAGCTATTTGCGGACTCTCCCGCCCAGCGCGCCAATAGCGCGTCACGCAACGAGTGGCGGCCGATTCCAACCTCAAAAAGCACGCATATCGCCGCGGCATCGAGCACCAACGGGACAAGATGAAATGCCGCGACCAGCCCAAGCCCCCAGCCGGCGCGCCCCAGGGTCGCCAGGATCGCCGGCAATCCTTGCGAGGCCAACACGCCTATGAAGAGCAAGACTCCGATGCTCAGAAGCAGGCTCGCCGTCCGCGTCATGTGTCTTTGCTGCGCGCGAAGCGCCTGAATACCTGTCGAAAACCGAAATACGCAAAGGCATCCTTCATATTGGAGATGAGCCTCCACCAAGGATTCATTCTTGGATCGGTCACATACTCAAAAGTCAGCGACACCCGGATCTCTCCATCGTTCGACGGCGTAATGCGATGACGCAATGAATCGCCGTCGAAAACAACCAGCCCGCCGGGTGGAATTTTTATCGAGCCTGCGACTACGGTCGCGCCGCGCTCACGGGTATGCAGCTCGTAATCCAGCCGGCACGATGATTCGTCAATCACGCCGAGCAATAGCGTATAGCGGCGCCCCGCGTAGTAGGAGGTATCATAGTGCCAGCCGATGTGATCGCCCGCGCGCGTGTAGAAATACAGCGCATAGGCGTGCGGATCGGCGGGTGGCGAGGCCTGCAGCGTGTCGCCGGTCAGCTGCTGCAGCCAGTGCAACAAGGAAGGCGACCGGTAGAGATGCGCAATATCCGGCGCCAGTTCATCGATCGCGTGACGGCTGACGCTGCCGCCCTGCTTGTGTCCCGGCAAATAATTCCGATTGACCGCGGTATTGACGGCCGCCACGGCGGCGATCAGCCGCGCGGTAATGCCGGGCGGTAGAAAATCAGCGATGTATAGAAATCTGCCCTGCTGCGCGTAGTCGCGGCGCAACGAAGGCAAATCGAGGGACGCCAGACGTTCAGCCAAGTCCCCTGAGCCGGCGAAATTGCCCGTCGCCACTTATTCCGAGACTCCATCTGCCGCGCGCCGCTCCGTGCGCCGCACCCGCATATAATCGACGGTCACCCAGATGGCAAATAACGGTGCGCAAATCGACGCCGCAATCAGCAACTGCGGCAGAGCGCTGCACAGGGTCGCCAGCGGCAACAGATACAGCACGTCCTCGGTCTCGAAGCCAACCCGAGACGACTGCCTCGTGGCAGACTTGCCGAGCCGTTCTTCGATACGCATGCGCCAATAGAAAATCCAAGCGACCGCGATGCCCGCGAACGTTCCTAGCAGTGCCGGCGGAACACCCATGTCGACTCCTGGATTCTTTTCTATGCCGACGCCGATCGCGATGAACAGCGGGATGGTTACCGCTGCATCGCTTGCGAGATCATAAAAATGTCCGAGGCGGGTGGTCTTTCCGGTCATTCGCGCCAGTTCGCCATCCGTGTGGTCCAAAAAATTGGAGCACACCAGCAACAATGCGGCCATGTTGGACCAGCCGTAGGTGCCCGGCACGAAGGCCGCGGCGGCTGCGAGTCCGACGATCAGGCGCAGCGTCGTCAGATGATTCGGCGTGACCCAGCTATTAACGAGGGGCGTAACCAATCGCCGCGCCAATCTCGCATCCCAGGGGATCGAGGAAGTGATGTCAGACAATGGCAAGCCTCAGCTAGCGCATGGGGACGCCGCAGCGGATCAGCACGGTGCGCAAATCCCTTATCGGCGGAAACACTTCGTTGTTCCAGTCCGCGCCCTGCGCGTCATAGGCTCGCTGCTCATGCTCGACGATATCCTTATCCTCGCGAAAAATATTCTCGGTAAACCAGGTTACGAATGGCCACACTACATGGATGATCCCCGGCACCTGCGGCTTTTTCACGGATAGATAACCGAAGGTGCGGTTGGTGCGTTGTTCAGCATCCAAGGGCGTGTAGCCGAGCCATACATCCAACACCGGATCATTGGTTTGTTGGATATCGCGCCCGACCCACACTTTGAGGCTTTGGGTTGGATAATCGGTGCGAATCCGCATGTGATCGGAGAAGTCCTTCTTCGGCTCGCCCCGCTTGCGCATGAGATCCACGATCACCTGTTCCCCGACCGACGACTTGCCCTCTGTTCGGCTGAAGCTGTACTCGACCTGCGCCCAATTTTCCCCATGGCCGCGGCCCAAGCACCGTGCGCGGATGGAGCCCATCTGCTTGCGATGCATGAACTGATGATTCATGTCGAAGAGATTCTCATGCATGAAAGTGTAGTGGCACGCGACTTCGCGATTGAGTCGGCGCGTCTTGTAGTCATTGCGCTGCGACGAGCCGAGTCCGGTCGGCAATCTCGATTCCGCCAAACCCGGATCACCCGGGAATACAAAAATGAGTCCGTCGATCTCGCGCGCCGGATAGCTCTTCACGCCGGTGGGCAGCCGATCCGCCCCTAGGTAGGGCACGTTCACGCACTTGCCGCTGCAATTGTAGGTCCAGCCGTGATAGTGGCATTTCAGTTCATCGCCGCTCACCACGCCCAAATGCAGCGGCACCTGTCGATGCGCGCAGCGATCTTCGAGGGCATATACCCGGCCGCTCTGGCCGCGGTACAAAGCAATGGGATTGCCGGCAAATCGTCGCCCTAGAGCTTCACCGGCCTGTAGCTCATTCGACCAGGCCAGCGGATACCAGTAGTCCGGGTGAGCACCAACCCGGCGCAGATCCGTTATGGCTGCGCTTGGTGAACGCAGCGAAACTAAATTTGAAATATCGTCTGACATGCCCGGCTCCAACCGGCTGCACCGGCATTCTGAGCCGTCCTAGCCTCGCTCTTCGAGCTTCGACTTTGAAAAAGGCCGGGACTTACGTCCCGGCCTTAAGTTGGCTACTGAGCAGCGGGTGCCGTGCCGTGCGACGCCGAGCCGCCAGGACCGGTATAGAAGTCAAAGCGCTTTTCGGATACCCAGAACGTTACGGGATCACCCTTCTGCAATTCCGACCAGGCCTCTGTCTTGCCATTGACCACGAGTCTGGCCTTCGGCGAAGGCTTGAAGCTGAACGTGGTCAGCGGATCGCCCGCGACATTGAAAACCTGCACGGTAATGGTGTCGGCTCCCGGGATATAGACCTTGCCGCCGAACTTCGCGTACTTCACGCCCTTGTAGACACGGGCTTCCAGGCAAGCCGCGGGCGCCTTGGGATACTGGGCGAGGAACGCGTGGCTATACACCAGATCCGTACAGTTAATCTTAGGCAGCTTTTCAGTATCAACGTGTTGCGCGCTGGCGGGGAGCGCGGCAAGCGACAGCGGCACAACAATCGCCGCACAACTTAGCAATCTGTAAATATTCATGGGACTCCTATCCTTTATTTTACGAAATTTGTCAGCGCACCAATCGACGCGAGTTGGCTCACTAAAGCAGTGGAACTGTGTGGCGCCTTGGGCCGCCGACACAATTGGCCTTTGGTCCAATCACAATCGTTAATCTTGCCTTCAAAATCCCTGCAGCCGATTATAGCTCCATGTTTGCCTCGAGGCGCCAGTCCTTCCGGAGAAAAGCGATGAAACGAACAATGCAAGTGTTTATGGCGACGGCTGCACTACTATGCGGCGCCGCTTTGGCGGATGAGTATGACGACACGGCCACGTTGTTTAAGAATGCCGGTCAGAGCGCCGCATTCTTCAAGAGCAGCTACGCCTACGCCGTATTTCCTACAATTGGCAAGGGGGGCTTCGTGGTGGGCGGCGCGCACGGCACGGGGCATGTCTACGTACAGGGAAAGTACGTCGGCGATTCATCCATGACCCAGGTAAGCGTGGGATTCCAGGCCGGAGGCCAGGCCTACAGCCAAATTGTGTTCATGCAGGATAAGAGAGCTTTCGATGAGTTTACCTCGGGCCAATTCGGCTTTGACGCTTCCGTCGGAGCGGTAGCCATCACGGCTGCAGCCGGCGCGAGCGGCGGCTCATCGGGGGGCTCCGCCGGGGCCAGCGGCGGCAAGAAGGACGCGACAACGGCCGGCAATTGGTACAAGGGGATGGCGGTCTTCACGATCGTGAAGGGCGGCGCCATGTATGAAGCCTCGGTGGGGGGGCAAAAATTCAAATACAAGGCCAAGTAGAACCAACCGCTGCGCGCGAAGTCGAAGCGCTCAGATCGCTTTCTGAGAGGGGGCCTGTGCGCATTCCCGTGGTCGACGACAGCGACAACGCGGCGGCTCCGTAGCAAGTAGATGCTATCCTACTGATCATTAATATCGCGCAAGCTATTGTTATTAAAGAGTTAATGAGTGGGACGCATAAGCGCGATTGACACGAAGCCATGACAGTTGAATGCACCAACGTGTATATGTATAATGGTGCATATGGACGCATTTCAAGCCTTGGCGGATCCCACCCGCCGACAAGTCATCGCCGCCCTGCGGCGAGGCGAGCGACAGGTCAACGATATTGTCGAGGAACTCGACATTCATCAGTCCGGCGTTTCTCGACATCTGAGGATTTTACTCGGAGCGGGATTCGTCACCGTTCGGCCCGAAGGGCAGCTTCGACTCTATTCGCTGCGCCCGCAGCCTTTCCGCGAGATGGAGTCGTGGCTCGCGGGTTATCTCGAATTGTGGGAAGGCCGGCTGCAGCGATTTGGTGCTGCGCTTGAGGCCAAGAGCAGCGCACGCGCGAAGACTGACCGCAAGAGGAGTGAAACATGATCGATCCCGCCGCACCCGCCACACAAGCCGCGATTAGATTCGAACGGCGCTACCAGGATGCCGCCGTACAGGACTTGTGGGATCTTTGGACCACGAAGGAGGGATTCGAGTCTTGGTGGGGTCCCAAAGGTTTTCGGGTCGAGGTTCGAAAACTCGAGCTGCGCGAAGGTGGGCGGTTGCTTTACGACATGATCGCCGCTGCGCCCGAGGAAATCGCGGCCATGAAGAGGCTCAACATGCCGATATCGCAAACAACCGGGGCGACATTCGGACGGATTGAGCCGCTCAAACACCTCGAACTTGTCCATCTCATCGATTTCGTTCCAGGCGTGAAACCCTATGAGAATCGGATACGCGTGGAGTTTTCAAATGCGGACAGCAGTGCTCAGATGGTGATCATGGTCGAACCGCACCAAAGTCCCGAGTGGACGCGCATGGCAACAATGGGTATGGAAAGTCAGCTGACCAAGGTACCTGCGTTGTTGGCAGCTCGGCGGTAGTAGCGGCGGCAGGTTGCCTTTGGTTTTAAGCGGTTGAAATCCTTGAGGCACGGTCAGGGCTCGGTTGGCTGAAGTTGGGGCCAATTGGCCCCGGGCGGTTGGTTAAACGGTTGGTCGGCACGTTGCGGCCAGCCGTTGATCCCTGCCCCGCTCACCTCGTCAGTCTCCAGGTCACAGAGATCGGGACGGTTGCCCGCACTGGTATTCCATCATCGGTCGCCGGCAAAAACCTGGACTTCCGTATCGCGTTGAGTGCCGCCTGGTCCAAGAGCGGAAAGCCCGAGGAACTTTGTACGACTAGGTGCTCGACCGTACCGTCGGCACGAATAGTCGCCAGTACGGTGACGTCGCCTTCCTCATGTCGGCGTTTCGCCTCGTCCGGATAGAACTCCTCCCCAATCCGTAGTGGATGGCGCGGATCAGAGTGAGGCTCAATGTGTACCACCACTTGAGGGGCATCGGTGGTCGCCGTTGGCTCGTCCCTCGGACTTGTCAATGCAAAATTAATGGGGAATGTTATGGCCGGCTGCCCGTCCTCAAATTGTTTCGTCTTAGAGGCATCGAACTTCAAGGTCATCGCCCACTTCAAAGAAGCATCATCCAATTGATAAAACCGGGACGGCTGAATGATTGTCGCCTTACGCACGCACCAATCCCGGTCGAACACGAAACGCATGATGACTTGCCCAGCCTCTCTCGCTCGCCTGGACTCGTCGGGGTAGGCTTCCGAGGGGACGACTATCCTGGTAGCTGGCGGTCCCGGTATCGTGCACGCGGTCAGGCGTGTAATCGATAGCGGAAATCCAGATTTATCCGGCCGACCCGTGACTAAATACTGCGTTTTGTCCTTTTCAGCAGAATCCGAATTTTCGCCGGGCGATCCCGAGATCGCAGCACTTTCTAGACACAGTGCGGCGATGCAAACCAACGCACACGCCTTACTCATGTTCAGCCGTCAGGACTCGCGCCGTTCATCCGGCCGAGTTTTTCGTCGATGCTCTTGAGCAATTCGACTGCTTCGTTAACCCGCCAGTACCACAGCACGATTGCTCGGAAGACCAGAAAGACGACAATTGCGATGGCGACTGTGATGACGAACGCAATCACAGGGCCAGCGATTTCATTCATGCCTAAGGCTCACTGTTAGAGTTATTTTGCCCGCCGATTATAGCGATATGGCCTGCGGCGGTTGGTTAGACGGTTGGTCGGCGGCTGCCAGCCGTACCCTTCTCATAGCTTGTAGTGGTCCGGAAGTCATCGTTGAAGCGGCGCATAAGGGCGGCGTATTCGTCGCACTCCTCGCTAATCTTTTGCCCCTGGCGCTCCTTGAATCGGATGTGGAACTTGGACGGTCCCTTCACCGGCAACTATTTCCTAACTCAATGAAAAGACTGGAGGCTAGGGTCGGAATCGAACCGGCGTACACGGCTTTGCAGGCCGCTGCATGACCACTCTGCCACCTAGCCCCTTAAAACAGTAAACCCCGGGCTTGCCGGGGTTTGCAAGAATCTTGGAGCGGGAAACGAGGCTCGAACTCGCGACCTCAACCTTGGCAAGGTTGCGCTCTACCAACTGAGCTATTCCCGCCCTGCAGAGAGGCGCAATTGTAGGGCCGTGTTGCCGGGAGTCAAGAACTACAGGCCGAAATGTGCGCCTAAATCCTTGAACTGACCGGATATTCCCTAATTCCCGGCATGCTGCGGGGGCGCCCGGTACCATGCACCTCACCATGCACGTATCCACGTCATCTTCATCGTCTGGGGCTTGGTCAGCGCGCTCTATGCGAAGGCGCCGGCGGCGGATCTAGGCACCTCCGCCCCACTACAGGTTTGAGCTGTTCCGCAACTCGGGCCACGCCAAACGCAGGTACAGAATCATCGACCACAGCGTCAGCACAGCAGCGATGGCTGTCAGCACCTGCCCCAGCTTGTAGATGGGAATACCGAGCAAATCGTGCTGAAACAGCAGCATCGATAGGCCGAAGATCTGCATGATGGTCTTGTACTTCCCCAACAGCGATACTTTGATGCGCCCGCGAGCGCCGATCTCCGCCATCCACTCGCGCAGCGCCGACACGGCGATTTCGCGCCCAATGATGACGATGGCCATGATGACCATGTACCAGCGCGGATCCCAGCTGACGATTAATACCAGCGCGGCCGCCACAATCAACTTGTCGGCGACCGGATCCAGAAACGCGCCCAAGCGCGAGGTCTGCCCCAACTTGCGCGCGTAGTAGCCATCCAACGAGTCGGTGATTCCGGCCAGTGCAAAGCCGATGCCGGCAGCGGGATGAGCCCACCAAAACGGCAGATAAAAGAGCACCACGACTCCCGGGATCATCACAATACGCAGCCACGTCAGCGTGTTTGGGATATTCCAATGCGGTTTGGTTTTAGCGTCCGGGATGGAGGTGTTCATATATTATCTGTGCGAGATCTCGCCCGAGTCCGCGAACTTGCACGAAGTCATCGATACCTGCACGCAGAATTCCTTGCAACCCGCCGAACTGTTTGAGCAGTTCGCGCCGTTTGACCGGACCCAAGCCCGGAATGGTTTCCAGTATAGACTGGTTATGGCGCTTGGCCCGCTTGCGTCGGTGTCCGGCGACGGCGAATCGGTGCGCCTCGTCACGGACCCTTTGGATCAAATGCAGCGCGCGTGAATCCGGCGGAAGAATGATGGGCATGTCCTGGCCCACCAGGAACAGCTGCTCCTGACCCGCCCTGCGATCGACGCCTTTGGCCACACCGATCAAAGTAACGCCCGCGATTCCCAATTCGTCAAGCACCTTGGCGGCCTCGTGCAATTGACCCTTGCCGCCATCGATCAGCAGCACATCCGGCTTGGGCGCTTCACCATCGCGCACCCGTTTGTAACGGCGCGTCAGCGCCTGATACATCGCGGCGTAATCGTCGCCGGGCTGTATTCCGCTGATGTTGAAGCGTCGGTAATCGCTCTTGAGTGGTCCTTCGACGCCGAATACCACGCATGAGGCCACGGTGTCCGTACCCCCCGTGTGGCTGATATCAAAGCACTCGAGGCGACTCGGGGTCTCCTCCAGATCAAAAGCCTCGCGGATGTCCTCGAGCGTCGATTCGATGCTGGCACGCGCCAGGCGCCGCATGGTCAACGCCTGTTCGGCGTTGTTGCGCATCATCTCCAGCCAGCGCGCACGGATGCCCCGAACCGCCGAGCAAATTCGCACCTTGCGCGATGCGCGTTCCGCCAGGGTTGCTTCCAGCAGGTGCATCTCATCGAAGTCCTGCTCGACGATGATTTCGGCCGGCGGATCGCGCTCCAAATAGTATTGCATGACGAATGCCGCCAAAACTTCCGGCATTTCGGCCAGTACCGCTTTCGGAAAGAACGTCGTGCTGCCCAGACTACGCCCGGCACGAACGAACATCAGCGCCACGCAGTACTCGCCGTTGGCGGCCGCGATGGAGATGACATCGGCATCATGATCGGCGCCCGCGGTGACTATTTGCTGCGCCTGAATGACCTTGAGCTTCGCCAGCTGGTCGCGTAGCTGCGCCGCCTCCTCAAAATCCAGGCGCGCGGCCGCCACCTCCATGCGCGCACCCAAATCATCGCTCACTTCATCATTGCGCCCTTCCAGCACTTTGACTGCAGCGGCCACGTCGCGGCCATAATTCTCCTTGGAAATGAGTCCCACGCAGGGCGCCGTGCAGCGCTCAATTTGGTACTGCAGGCAGGGCCGGGAGCGGTTCGCGAAATAGGTGTCATCGCAATTGCGTATGCGAAACAGCTTTTGCAGCTGCTGCAGTGTGTCGCGCACCGCTCCGGCCGAAGGATAAGGACCGAAGAATTTTCCCGGCTCCTTGCGTGAGCCGCGATAAAAATTCAATCGAGGGAAATCATGCCGGGTCTCCAAATGCAGATAGGGAAAACTCTTGTCGTCGCGCAGCACCACATTGAAGCGCGGCCGATGCTTCTTGATCAGGTTGTACTCGAGCAGCAGAGCTTCGGTCTCCGAATTGGTGATCGTCACTTCCATATTCGCCGTTTTGGCGATCAGTGCTTGCACCTTGGGCTGGACGTTGCTCGGCTGAAAGTAGGATCCGACCCGGTTCTTCAAGTTGCGGGCCTTGCCGACGTAGAGTATCTCGCCGTGCGCATCCAGCATCCGGTAAACGCCCGGACGGCCGGGCAGGCTATCGACGAACATCTTGGCGTCGAACGGCGCCGGGGACGTTTCGGTGTCAGTGTTCATTTCGCGAACGCAAGCGCGCGAGCCCGCGCAATGACGGACTCGAACATTTCGGTCGTTAGCCGTCGCGTCTGTGTGTTGTAGCGACTGCAGTGATAGGAATCCAACAAGACTCGGTCCTTGGGCAGCGCATGCTCGGCGGCATGCGCAAATCGAAACCGCCCGGCCGGCAAGTCATGCGCCCGCAGCACCGCGGCATGCGCGATGGTGCCGAGCGCCAGAATGACGCGGGCGTCGCGGCTTTGTTCCAGTTCCTCCCGCAAGTAACCGTTGCATTCCTTGATTTCCTTGGGCAGTGGCTTATTGGCCGGCGGCAGGCACTTCACCGCGTTGGTAATGCGCAGATCCAAAAGCCGCAGACCATCGTCCGCCGAGGTCGAAACAGGTTCGGTCGCGAACCCGAACTTATGCAGGGTACGGTACAGCAGTATTCCGGCGTGGTCGCCGGTGAAGGGCCGGCCGGTGCGGTTGGCGCCGTGCATGCCGGGCGCCAGTCCGACCATAATGATCCGCGCGCTGCCATCACCGAACGGGGGTACCGGCCGGCAATAATACTGAGGCTCGTCGAGCCGCACTGAGTCAAGAAATGAAGCCAGCCGCGCACAGCGTCTGCAAGCGGAATCAAATGTCGGGTTCATACGATAAAGTTGTATCAGAACGCCGAAGCCAAATAAAAAACGGGCTACGCGGAAACTCCGCGTAGCCCGCCATCGATCGCGCTAGGACTTTGGACTAACCCGAGCGCAACTGAAAACTGGCCCAGCATCCAGGCTTTGGAACATCTCAGACCCCCGCAAAAAGGAAAAAATTCCTCAACAATCTCGATATTTTTTGCGGGACACCCAAGCTTTTTGGCGGCCTTGCCGCGTGGAGCTCAAGAGTCAGAAAGGTTCGAGAGGCAGAATAGCACCTGACGCCATCGAGGCAAGCCGGGTTTTCAAAAACTGCCCATACCGCGTTATGTAAAATCGCTAAAAGGGGATTAAGACATTGTTTTTATTAATGTAATCTCAAATTACGCCTAACCGCGGTGCAAGGGAACCCGATCAAAAGGAACGCGGCGTCGGTATCATTTGCATCCCATGGCGCGCGCGCAGGGTGATCAGGCCCTGAGGTTCGATGGGATGGCCGGGGGCCAATCGCAAGCGAAAGCGCTGCGCCAGCATCGCCAGCAGAATCGTGGCCTCGGTTAACGCGAAAGCGGTCCCGATGCAGATCCGTTTCCCGCCTCCGAACGGCAAGTAGGCAAAGCGCGCCCGGCTTGGCGAGCGCGCGGGTGAGAACCGCTCCGGATCGAATTGTTCGGGATTGTCCCAGAGCTTGGCATGACGATGCAGCAACCAGCGAACGATCAATATCGTCGAGCCCTTCGGGACCCGTTTGCCCGCAAGCGCGTCCTCCTTTATTGCCTCGCGCGCAATGGTGTGCACCGGCGGATACCAACTCGGCGTGCCGCTTCGCCTCCTCGGCGGGATGTTGCAAACTCGGATTGCGCAGGGTTTCGCTGCTGGATTGCATTATGTTTCCTCGGTAATTTGTCGCAAGCGCGTTGATCGGAGGATAATGCCCGGCATGGAAAGAAACCGCGACCTGCTGCCGTGGATCTTGGGCGGAATGTTGATAGCGACGGCCGCGATCGCGATTACCATGGGCACAATGAAAGCGCCCGCTTCGGTGGCGCCGGCGCCGCTGAATGCATCAGTGCCGGTCTTGCTTCCGCCCGCCCCACCCGCCCTGCCTACGGCTCCGGTCGTGGCGGAAATAACGCCAGTTGCCGGCCAAACCCCGGCTCCGGAGCCGGCGATTAGCCAACCCGAAGCGGCAGCTGCGCAGAAAGATCCAAGCGGTCAGATCTGGGCCTGCACCACCAATGGCATCAAAACATTTTCCAACAATCCCTGCGGTGAGAAGTCGACGCTGCTTGATGTCGGTCCAACCAATACAATGGAAGCGACGAGAGTGCTTCCTGCCGCTCGCATATACCCGCCCGAATCACACTTTGAGCCGGCCTATACAACCGAAGAAGCGCCCGAGCAGCCGGAAGACACCTATTCTTCTTATGGTGGAGGAGTGGCGTTGATTCCGTACTACCCACGCAAACGGCCGACGCACCGCTATCCATCACAGCATCGCGGTCCGCAGCCGCGTAGCAATTGATGGCGCCTACATTGACGAGCCGACCTCTCACTGCGCTGGTGACGGGTGCGTCGCGCGGAATCGGCGCCGTCATTGCCGCCCAGCTCGCGCATCGCGGGGCGCGGGTGGCCCTTCAATATCGGAATAACCGGCGGGCCGCTGAACAGACTCTGCAAAGCCTTCCCGGCGATGGGCATGCCCTGTTCGCCGCCGATCTTTCCGACCCCGCGGCGGCGTCATCGCTTTGGTTCAAGGTCATCGCGCAGCTGGACGCCGTGGACATTTTGATCAACAACGCCGGCGTGTATCTCGATCATTCACCGCTGCGAACCGGCTACGAGGTTTGGCAATCGGCGTGGCAACACACGTTGACGACCAACCTCATGGCCCCTGCGAATCTTTCGCTGCTTGCCGCGCAAAGCATGGCGGCACACGCAGAACCATTGAATGAGGCCTTCGGCCGGGGACGTATCGTCAATATCTCTTCGCGCGGAGCCTTTCGCGGCGAACCCGATGCACCGGCCTATGCCGCCAGCAAAGCCGGACTCAACGCGCTCTCACAATCCCTGGCCAGGGCGCTCGCGCCCAGCGCGATCTACCTCTACTGCATCGCTCCCGGCTGGGTTGAAACCGAGATGGCCACGGGCCATCTTGCAGGGCCCAAGGGACCTGAGATTCTGGCGCAGCATCCGCTGGGTCGAGTCAACGGTACGGGCGAAATCGCCCAGGCCACCGTGTACTGCGCCCTGGACGCACCTGCGGCGATGACCGGCGCGGTGATCGACGTCAACGGAGCCAGTTACCTTCGGTAGGCTTATAGGTCCACGCCCAGCGAGGACAGTGTGAGCGAACCGCTCGCATCGAGATAGATGAGCACCGGTAGGAGCAAGAGCGAAATGACGGCGGAGATCCGCGCGAGCCGGGCGAGCATCGGCGATTCGCAATTGCCGGCGCATTGATACGTTGCGACAATTACATAGGCGGTGATGATCACGCCGCCAATCATGTAAATCCGCATCAACACGCCGTTTTCCGGATTGAGAAAAAGCTCGATGGCGCCGTAGAGCAGCGAGCCCACCACGCCATACAGCCAAAAAACCCGCGACAGCGAGGTCTTTCCCAGCAAAGGATCTTTCAGGAATTGGGGCATCTGCGCGGTCGGCTCAGAGTTTTCGGACGCGGGAGACAGCACCGGCGTGGCGTGCGATCAGCATGGCCAATTCCAGAGCCTGTTCCGCGTTCAGGCGCGGATCGACCTGCGATTTATAGGCACGCGCCAGGTCCGCCTCGGTCAGCCCGCGCGCGCCGCCGATGCATTCCGTCACATCCTCGCCGGTCAGCTCAATGTGCACGCCGCCGAGCATGGAGCCCGACTCTCGGTGGATGCGAAATGCGGCCTCGACCTCCCCGAGAATGTTGTCGAACCGGCGCGTCTTCACGCCGCCCGCCGTGGTTTCGGTGTTGCCGTGCATGGGATCGCATACCCACAGCACCGGCGAGCCGGTGGCCCGTACCGCGGCAATCAGACCCGGCAGCCGCTGTTCGATATCCTTGATCCCATAGCGATGGATGAGCGTCAATCGCCCGGGCTGATTCTGGGGATTGAGCACCGCGACCAGCTGCTGAATCCATTCCGGACTCATGGCGGCGCCCACCTTGACGCCGATCGGATTCGAAATGCCGCGAAAGTATTCGACATGCGCGCCGTCCACATTGGCAGTGCGCATGCCAATCCACGGCAAATGAGTCGACAAGTTATACCAGCGCTTTTGGCGCTCGATATAGCGGGTTTGCGCCTGTTCCGAGAGCAGATGCAGGCCCTCATGGCTGGTGTAGAAATCCACGCGCATCGCCGAATGCACACGCTGGCCGCTGATCGATTCAAAAAAATCCATCGACTCGCCGATCGAGTCGACGATCTTCTGATAGGCCTCGCGTAACGGTGCGTGATGCAGGAATCCCAAGTCCCAATACTCCGGGTGATGCAGATCGGCGAATCCGCCGTCGATCAGCGCGCGCACGAAATTAAGCGTCAGGGACGCACGTTCGTAGCCGCGCAGCAACAGTTCCGGGTCCGGTTCGCGTTCCGCGGCGGTGAAGCCCGGGCGATTGACATTGTCGCCGCGATAGGTGGGAAGCGTTCGACCCTCTCGGGTTTCGGTGTCCGCCGAACGCGGCTTCGCATACTGGCCGGCAAAGCGGCCCACTCGAATGATCGGCTTCTTCAAGCCCTGCAGTAAAACCAGACTCATCTGAAGCAATATCTTCAACCGTCTCGCGATATTGTCCGATTCGCAATCCTCGAAGCTCTCGGCGCAATCGCCCCCCTGCAGCAAGAACTGCTCACCGCGCTGGGCAGACGCCAGCTTGGCCAGCAGCGCCTCTATCTCCCATGACACCACCAAGGGCGGCAAGCGGCTCATCGCAGCGACCGCCCGCTCCAATGCGGCCGCATCTGCATATCTCGGCTGCTGCGCCGCGGGCCGGGTGTGCCAGCTCGCGGGATGCCAATTTGTCAAAGCCGGGGTGGTAGTCATTGCTCCGGATGCTAGCGTTGCGGGCTATCCCAAGTCAAAATGCCGCCCCTATGAAACACCGCAATCCCCTCGAGGCCTTGGGCCTCAAGAACATCAACGCCGGCGCCTGGTCCGGCACTCGCGGGTGGAGTGAAGACGCCACGGGCGCGTTGATCGATTCCATCAATCCCGCGACCGGCCTCAAGCTCGCGCAAGTTCGCGGCGCCACGCCGGCCGATTACGAGCATGTCATGACATCGGCTCTCGCGGCGGCGGCCGCGTGGCGGCGAGTGCCGGCGCCGCAGCGCGGTGAGGTAGTGCGGCTGCTGGGCGCCGAGCTGCGCTCTGCCAAGGATCTGTTGGGGAGCTTGGTGTCGCTGGAGAACGGCAAGATCAAAGCCGAAGGCGACGGTGAAGTGCAGGAAATGATCGACATTGCCGACTTTGCCGTTGGGCAATCGCGCATGCTGTACGGCAACACCATGCATTCCGAGCGGGCGCAGCATCGCATGTACGAACAATGGCATCCGTTGGGCGTTGTGGGCGTCATCTCGGCGTTTAATTTTCCGGTCGCGGTCTGGGCGTGGAACGCATTCTTGGCGGCGATCTGCGGCAATGCCACCGTGTGGAAGCCATCGCCCAAGACAGCGTTGTGCGCACTTGCCGTTCAGCATCTCTGCAATCGCGTGCTGCAAGAACGGAAGCTTCCCCCGATATTTCAAATATTCATCGACGCAGGCACGGAACTCGCAGGCCGATTTGTCGATGACAAGCGCGTGGCACTGGTTTCCTTTACCGGCTCGACTCATGTGGGCCGTCAAGTAGGCGTGCGTGTCGCCGAGCGGCTGGGCAAGTGCCTGCTGGAATTGGGCGGTAACAACGCACTGATCGTCGAGGAGCATGCCAACCTCGATCTCGCTGTGCCGGCCATTGTTTTCGGTTCGGTGGGCACTGCGGGACAGCGCTGTACTTCGACGCGGCGAGTGCTGGTGCATCGCTCGCGCGCGGCCGAACTCGAACGGCGCCTGCTGGCCGCTTACGGCCATGTGCGCATTGGGGATCCCCTCGATCCCGACACCCTCATGGGACCTCTGATCGACAGCGGCGCGGTGAAACGATACTCCGCTGCAATCGCAGCCGCGCAGGCCCAAGGAGGGGCACTGCTGTGCGGCGGCAAAGTGCTCGAGCGACCCGGTAATTTCGTGGAACCGTCGATCATTCGAGCCAACGGTAAAATGCCGGTTGTCGGCACCGAGACTTTTGCGCCGATTTTGTACCTGATTTCCTACGATACGATCGAGGATGCGATAGCGCTGCAGAATTCGGTTTCATACGGCCTTTCATCGGCCATCTTTTCCGACAGCGTGCAAGCCACCGAACGTTTCCTGTCGGCGGACGGCAGCGACTGCGGAATCGCCAATGTGAACCTGGGCACTTCGGGTGCCGAGATTGGCGGCGCATTCGGAGGTGAAAAGGACACCGGCGGCGGCCGCGAAGCCGGCTCTGATTCGTGGAAGGCGTACATGCGCCGCCAAACGAATACCATCAATTGGAGCGGACAGATGGCTCTGGCGCAGGGGATCCGCTTCGATGTCTAGCTAGCGATTGAGCCAGGTCTCAATCTGCTCTGCTCGCTCGTTGAGGCGCGCCGCGGAAATCGTACCCAGCGTCTTCAACTCCTGCGCGTACAGAGAAATACGGTATTCCTCGATCCAGAGGCGCAATTCATCGACTTGCGGCAGCCATCGCTGCTGCGATTCGAGCTGTTTTTCAAGGTCCCGGTAGCGTGAAGTCCACAGCTGCAGATCCCTCATCACCTGAGCGCCTTCGCTGCCGCGCGCAGCGTTGCGTTGCCAGCGTCTCTGTTCAGCCTTGATGTAGTGCGGCAACCGGCGCAACCATTCCGGAGGGGACCGCGCCAGGATCCGGCGATCGAACAGGCTGCGCAAATGCCGGCGCGTCTCTTCGGCGGCCTCGCTTAACGCGAGCAGGCGCGAATCCTCGAGAGCCCGGCGCAGCGCACTCGCCTCTTTGAACCAGCCCGCCGCCGCCGTCATGAGTTCCTCGAGCTGTGGGTGCAAATGTTCCCGGCCCTTCTCCACGGCGATCTCGAATGCCGCGCGCATCCGCGGCGCGTCTTCATCGCCAAAGCAGGCATGGCGAAACGTCAACTGCTGCAGCAGGTCAGCCAGATCGTCGCTCCCTAGATAGGGGCTCGCGCTGAGCAACAGCGGCACATTGCCTTGGATCTCCTTGGCCAAATCGCGCGACACGCGTTCCAACATCAGGCGGCCCAGGAAGGGCGCAGCCTCCCGCCAGCGATGTTGCGCCTCCGCGGCGGACCATTCGTACTCCACCATCAGGATCGATTCGCGCCGCGCCAGCGTGGGATGCACCCACACTGTCCCCTGCTCCAGGGTCACCGGCATTCGATCGGGCAGTTCATCGAGCGCAAACCGGCGCCAAGGCCCTAGCGCGGCGAATGCCTCGCGCGCAAGACGGCTAAGCTCTGAGCGACCCAGAGTCGCGCAGCGGCGCCGCAAGTCCGCGAGATCAGAGCCCCGCGCCATCTGCCGGCCGTCCTGCATGACAGTCACCTGCACGTTGAGGTGCGCGGGAACGGCTGCAAGATCGAATCGCAACAAGGTGTCGGGTATTCCGCGCTCCTTCTTGAGCCAGATTTTCAGGTGTGCGGCATCAGCCGCAGTCGCGCCCGCTTGATTCAGGAACTGCCGGGCGGTGTCAGCCATCGGAATCAGGTTGCGCCGTGCTTCTTTGGGCAGCGTCCGCAGCAAGGCCTCGACGCGCGGCGCCGCGAGACCTGGAATGGCGGCGTCCAACGCGGCACGTGTTGTTTCAGGCAGCGCCAACAGTGGCACCATCAAGGCCGCACCGTCTTGCGCTTCGCCGGGCGCGAAATGATATTCCACGGGCAAGGTCAGGGCGTCCACGCGCGAGCTCTCCGGAAACTGCGAAAGCGCTTGAGCATCGGGCAGGCGCGCGAATATCCGCTCCGGCGTCAGTTCCAAGGCAAGGAGCTGTACGGGGGATAAATGCCTGCTGAAATGATCCAAAGTCGCGGCGCTCGATACCTGGCGCGGCAGCGCTTGGTCGTAGAATTCGACGAATGTCTCGGCGCTGCGGATCAAGTCGCGGCTGCGCAGCCGCTCTTCCATTTGCTGCGCGGCTTGCACCGCATCGTCGTTCTTCAACAGCCAATCGGGGCGGCGTCGCAGGCGCTGATACACCAAAGCCTCGCGCGAGAAGATGAGACGCGCCTCCTCCGGGGCAATCGGGCCGTAATTCACGATGCGGCCGGCGCTCAATACCAGGCCGAGAAAGCTGACGCGTTCCCGCGCGACGACCTCCTCACGCTCATCATGCCAGTCCGGCTCCAAATACTCGCGCTTCAATAGATGGGCCGCCGCCGCCTCAATCCACCCCGGCTCGATTTCCGCGACGCGGCGCGCGAACACTCGCGAGGTTTCGACGATGCTCGCGGCCATGACCCAGCGCGGCCGGCGCCGGGCCAGCGCCGAGCCAGGAAACAGGTGAAAATGCACCCCGCGCGTGCCGGTATAGATGCCCTCCTCGCCGCGCGCGCCGATCATGGTGCAAAAACCGGCGAGCAGCGAGCGATGCACCGCTGTATAGCTCGCCGCCTGCCGCTGCGGCACGATGCCGAGTTCGCGCGCCCGGTCCGCGACCTGGGCATAGACATCGTCCCATTCCGACAAACGCAGCAGCGACAACTGGCGCTCCTTGCACCAGCGCCGCAATTCACGCCGCGGCCCTTCGCGCGCTTTGCGATAAGCGCGCCACAACTGAAACAGCGCGGAGAAATCGGATTTGCTGTCCTCGAACGGCGCTGCGGCTTGATGCGGGTCTCCGCTACGTACATCCGGGACGCTCAGGGCCGTAGCGATGGCCAGCACTTCGCCTTCGGCGTGGAAGCGTTTGCTCTCAAGGAGCGCGCCGGCGAGGCGCGGATCCAGCGGCAGGCGCGCCATGGCGCGGCCGCGGCGCGTAATGCGCCGTTGTTCATCCATCGCCTGGAGTTCTTGCAGCAGACGATGGCCATCATTGAGCGCCCGCGAATCGGGTGCATCGATGAAGGGGAAATCCTCAGCCTCTCCCAATCCGTCCGCGGCCAGGCGCAACAGCAACGCCGCCAAGTTGGTGCGCAGCACCTCCGGCTCAGTGAATGCCACCCTCTCGTCAAAGTTTTGCTCGCTATACAGACGCATGCAGAGGCCGGCGCCCAATCGGCCGCAACGACCCTTGCGTTGATCGGCGCTGGCGCGCGAGATCGCTTCGATGGGCAGTCTTTGCAAGCGGTTGCGCACGCTGTAGCGGCTGATGCGGGCCAAACCCGAATCAATGACGGCGCGAATGCCGGGAACCGTGATCGACGTTTCCGCCACATTGGTCGCCAGCACGATGCGGCGCCGCGCCCCGCGCTGAAATATCTTGCTCTGCTGCTCCCAGCTCAGGCGCGAATACAGGCTCAAGACTTCGACCTGCGATCCTACCTCGCGATCAAGGAGTTCGCCGACGTCGCGAATCTCGCGTTCACCGGGAAGAAAGACCAGAACGTCGCCGTTTCCGATACCTCCGGGCTCGGACGCGATTTCTTGATAGGCATCGAGGACCGCGGCGGGCAAATCGGGATCCTCGTCATCCTCGGATTCCCGGTAGCGGACTTCGATGGGGTAGCCCCGGCCGCTGACGGTGATGATGGGGGCGCCGCCGAAGAACTGCGCAACCCGTTCTACATCGAGCGTTGCCGAGGTCACGATCAGCTTGAGGTCCGGCCGTCGCGGCAGCAGCCGTTTGAGCACTCCCAGCAGCAGGTCGATATTCAGCGTTCGTTCGTGCGCTTCATCGACGATAACGGTGTCGTAGCGGCGCAAAAGCGGATCGGATGTCAACTCTGCCAGCAGCAGACCATCCGTTTGAAGCACCAAGCGTGTGGCGTCGGACACCTGGTCCGCAAATCGCACGCGAAATCCCACGCTGTCCCCGACGCTCTGTCCCAGTTCCTCCGCGATACGAGCCGCCAGTGCCCTCGCCGCGAGCCTTCGCGGCTGGGTGTGAGCGATCAGACCCGCCGTGCCCCGCTCCAGCGCCAAACAATATTGCGGCAGTTGCGTGCTCTTGCCGGAACCGGTGTCGCCGGCCACAACGAGCACTTGTTCGAGCGCCAGCGCTTGCATGATGGCTTCGCGCCGCGCCGTTATCGGTAGGTCGGGATCGTGATTGAACCGAAGCTTCGACGCCGCACGCGCCGCGAAGCGCCGCGCAGTGCTGTCACCCGAAGCGCTCACTCTTCACGCTTGATGGCTTGCCACAGATCTTCCTGCTCCGCGAGACTTAACGTCGCGAATACCTCGCCGCGCGTCAGCGCCAGGGATTCCATGGCGCGAAAGCGCCGTTCGAATTTCACATTGGCCGCTCGTAATGCCGCTTCAGGATCGACATCCAGTTTGCGGGCAAGATTGGCGGCGGCAAATAACAAATCACCTATTTCCTCGAAAATCTCCGCCGACGAAGCTCCGGCAGCGCCGTTTTCCGCCTCTGCCGCGGCGAAGCGAACCTCCGCGAGTTCCTCGGCTACCTTGTCCGCGCACTGCCCTGATTGTTCGAAGTCAAAGCCGACGCGCGCGGCACGTTTGCTCAGCTTGTCGGCGCGCAGCAGCGCGGGTAGCGCATTGGGTACGCCGTGCAGGGCGGACGCGCCGGGAGCCGCGCGTTCCTGCGCCTTGATCTCTTCCCAGGCGCGCGATTGCTCGGCGGAGCTTAGGTGCACACGCTCGCCGAACACATGCGGATGCCGCCGCCGCAACTTGTCGCAGATGGCGCCGGCCACCGCCTCGAAGTCGAACTGCCGCGCTTCGCTTGCGATCTGCGAATGGAAAACCACTTGAAACAACAGATCGCCCAATTCGTCCTTGAGGCCCGCCATGTCCGCGCGATCTATCGCATCGGCAACCTCGTAGGCCTCCTCGATGGTGAATGGCGCGATGCTCGTGAAGGTCTGATCGCGGTCCCAGGGGCACCCGCCGGGTGCGCGCAGCCGAGCCATGATCTCGAGCAACTCAGCCAAGCGCGAGCTCACGGTGTCTTTGCCACGCGGTCTTGAAGCAAGCGCCGAAAGGTGAGGAGCATCGAAGCCGTCGCACCCCAGATGTTGCGCTCCCCGTACGGAATATCGTGAATATCGATGGTCAAATCGCCTATCCGGCGCAGCCTGGATTTGTGGTTGGCGGAATCCAGGATGTAGTCCAACGGCACCTCGAATACATCGTGTACCTCGGCGGCGGCGATGCGCAGCTCATACCCAGGATTGACGAATCCAACCACGGGCGTTACCCGGAATCCTGAAATGATCACGTGATCGGGCAGGTAACCGGCAAACTCCACCAGTTCAGGCTTCAGTCCGATCTCCTCGAAAGCCTCACGCAGCGCTGCGTGCCAGGCGTCCGCGTCCTCGGGCTCGATGCGCCCGCCGGGAAAGCTGATCTGTCCGGCATGATCCTTGAGCGTGGTGGCACGCTGCGTCAGCAGCACGGTCAGGCCGGCAGCGCGCTCCACCAAGGGCACCAGTACGGCCGCGGGCGTGCGTCGCGCCGGCAACGCCGCTCGAAATTGCGCCGCGACCTCGGGCGTTGCGCCGGAGAGCCAGTGCATATCATCCTCCGGTGTGGAAGGTTGCGGGTCGAGTGCCTCCCTGATGTGAGACTTGGAATAAAGCGCTTCCATCTTAGCTTACGCACCCGCACCCTTGATTCCGCCGCTGGTCAGCGCTCGCGGGTCGAGCAGGCGTCGCAGCTCATCGCGATCCATGCCGGTCATCTCGGCGGCCACATCCAAAATGGCTCGTCCTTCCGCGTACGCCCGCTTGGCAATTGCCGCGCCCTTTTCGTAGCCAATGATGGGATTGAGCGCCGTCACCAGAATCGGATTGCGTGCCAGGGCCTCGTTCAGCCGCTCGCGATTCACCGTAAATCCGTTCAACGAATGGTCAGCCAGGTTGCGGCAGCCAATGGCGAGCAGTTCCATGCTCTGCAGCAGGTTGTAGGCAATGATCGGCAGCATGACGTTCAACTGAAAGTTGCCCGACTGGCCGGCGAGCGTGATGGTCGCATCGTTGCCGATCACCTGCGCCGCGATCATCGTTACCGCCTCCGGTACGACGGGATTCACTTTCCCCGGCATGATGCTGCTGCCAGGCTGCAGCGCCGGCAGCGCAATCTCGCCGAGCCCCGCCAGGGGGCCGCTATTCATCCAGCGCAGATCGTTTGCAATCTTCATGAGACTCACGCTCAACACCTTGAGCTGTCCGGACAGTTCGACCGCGGTATCCTGGCTCGACAGGGCCGCGAAGTAGTTGCCGCTCGGCCGAAACGCAAGCCCGGTGCGGGCTGCGAGATGACGGGCAAATAGCGCACCGAATTCGGGCCGGGCGTTGATTCCGGTGCCGACAGCCGTGCCGCCCTGCGCGAGCTCGTACAGCCGCGGCATCACCGATTCCAAGCGCGATTCGGCCGCCGCGACCTGCGATTGCCAGGCGCCAAGTTCCTGTGCCAACGTGATCGGCATGGCGTCCATCAAATGGGTGCGTCCTGTTTTCACGACGTCCCCAAACTCCGCCATGCGCGCCCCCAGCACTTCACGCAAGCGCCTGAGAGCCGGCAAAAGACGCTCATTGAGCTGCAACGCTGCGGCAATATGGATGGCCGTCGGCACGGAGTCATTGCTGCTCTGGCTCATATTGACTTGATCGTTGGGATGAACCGCCGCGCCGAGCGAGCGCGCCGCCAGCGCTGCGATCACCTCGTTGGCATTCATGTTGCTGCTGGTGCCGGAACCGGTTTGAAAGACGTCGATTGGAAATTGATCGTCATAATGCCCTGCGGCGACCGCGGCGGCGGCCTCTTCGATGGCGCCGGCCACGGCGACCGGTAGATCGCCGAGTTCGGCATTCGTGGCGGCGGCAGCCTGTTTGACCAGCGCCAGTGCACGGATAAAGGCGCGGGGCATGCGCAGTCCGCTGGCAGGAAAATTTTGTAGCGCGCGCTGCGTTGCTGCGCCCCACAGCGCTTCGGCAGGCACATCGAGCGTGCCCATGCTGTCGCGCACGACGCGGGTGGTTGATGTCATCGCCCCTTACTCCGCTTAAATTCGGCCAGTTTACGGTAGAATTACCCGATTCTATCACTCAGGCAGCCCGGCCCTCCGATGTCAAACTTCTCAACCGACGCGCTATCTCCCCTCGATGGCCGGTACGCGGCAAAGCTTGCACCGGTGCGCCGGATATTCAGCGAAGGCGGACTGATGCGCGAGCGCGTGCGGGTGGAATGTGCGTGGTTTCTCGCGCTCGCCGCGGGCCCGGCTTCGCAAGCACTCTCCGGATTGCCTCTCGAGGCCCGTGAGTTCCTGAGCTCAGCGTCGCGCGATCCGGGCATCACCGACGTCTCGGCCATCAAGGAAATCGAATCGCGCACCAACCACGACGTCAAGGCGGTCGAGTATTGGCTGCGCAATGAATTGCAGGCGCGGGGCGCGCAGCCGGCGCAACTCGAATGGCTGCACTTTGCCTGTACTTCCGAGGACATCAACAATCTCGCCTATGCTCTGATGCTGAAGAACGCGCGGAACACGCTGCTGCTGCCGCTGCTTCAGACCTTGAGCGGACTGATTGACGCAATGGCGACCCAACACGCGGGCATCGCCATGTTGGCGCGTACGCACGGTCAAACCGCTTCCCCCACGACCGTGGGCAAGGAGCTGGCCAATATCGCGGCGCGAATCGACGTGCAGCGCGGCGCTATCGAGCGGGTTGCCGTTCTCGGCAAAATGAACGGTGCCGTCGGCAACTTCAATGCTCATGTCGTGGCGCTGCCGCAAATCGACTGGATGCAGTTCAGCGCCGGCTTCGTGGAGTCGCTCGGCCTCGCCGCCAATGCCTATACCACACAAATCGAACCGCACGACTGGATTGCCGAGTACTGTCACGCGCTGATGCGCGCCAATACGGTGCTCCTGGATTTTGCGCGTGACATGTGGATGTACATCTCCCTCGGCTACTTCAAGCAGCGGCCGGTGGCCGGCGAAGTCGGTTCCTCGACCATGCCGCACAAAGTCAATCCGATCGATTTTGAAAACGCCGAAGGTAATCTAGGGTTGGCCAACGCGCTGCTCGGACACTTTGCCGACAAGCTGCCCGTGTCGCGAATGCAGCGCGATCTCACCGACTCGACTGTGCTGCGCAACATCGGCGTCGCCATCGGACACTCGGTACTGAGCTTTCAATCGCTGGCGGCGGGCCTGAAGAAGGTCGAGCTCGATACTGCGCGGATTTCGGCCGATCTGGACGGCGCCTGGGAAGTGTTGAGTGAGGCGGTGCAGACGGTCATGCGTGCGAACGGCATCCCGGACGCCTACGAGCAGCTGAAAACCTATACCCGCGGGCGTCCGGTGGATCAGAACGCCATGCGGCAATTTGTGACAAATTCAAGACTTCCGGCGAAGGAGAAGGAACGCCTACTAAGTCTGACCCCAAGCACCTATGTGGGACTGGCGGCGAGCCTGGCGCTGCGCGGCCGGAGGCCTTAGGGTTGCTCGAAACGTGACGCAGTTAGCACGGAACCTCCGCAGCCAAACGGTACTATCAGGCTCAAAGTTGGGGTCGGGGTCACTATGGCGGGTAAACCGGATGAGCGTTCAAAACCGGCGGCGGACAAGGTGTCTGCGCCCGGTGCCGACGCGTCCGCAGGATCGGGCACCCGTACCATCCTGAGCACCATGCCGGAAGTGCGCGACGCCAGCCTTAAAGTGGCCAAATCGGCGCAACGCTTGCTGTCGATATTTACACAGGATTTGGAGCCTTTGATTTACGGCGAGGAGCCGTTCCTGGAGGCGATCAAGCGTCTGGTACTAGCCCGTTCCTACGCCAAGGTTAGAGTCCTGCTCGCCGATCCCTCGCGAGCCATGGTGGACAATAACCGCTTTCTTTCCCTTGCGCGCCGGCTGACGAGCTGCATCGACCTGCGTGCCATGAGCCCGGAATATCCCGCCAGTGCCGGTGCCTTCATCATTGCGGATGACAAGGCCTTGGTGTATCGATTGCAGGCAGACCGCTGGGACGGAATTTCGGACATGAACGATCCTGCGGTCGTACGCCGCTACCTGAACTTCTTCGATGAAGTGTGGCAAACGAGCATGCAAGAATCGCAAATGCGGCAAATGCTCATGTAAATCCCCGAGCGTCCAAGCCCGTATAATGGGCGGATGCTCGAAACCCCTCTCGAACCCGCGTCCGCCGGCACCGTCATCGTCGGAATGTCGGGAGGCGTCGATTCGGCCGTCGCTGCATTGCTGCTGCGCAAGGCGGGCTACACCGTGCAAGGGCTGTTCATGTCCAATTGGGAGGAGGACGACGCCTACTGCACCGCGGCGGCGGACTTTCAGGACGCACGCCGTACTTGCGATGTACTCGGGATTGCGCTGCATCGGGTGAGTTTCGCCGAGCAGTATCGCGAACGCGTGTTCAGTCATTTTCTACGCGAATATGCCGCCGGCCGAACACCGAATCCCGACGTGCTGTGCAATCGGGAAATCAAATTCGGCGTTTGCATGGACTACATGCAGCGCTTGGGCGCAGCCTGGATCGCCACCGGCCATTATGCGGGCGTACGCCACACGGGCGGCCACCCGGAACTGCTCAAGGCGACGGATTCCGACAAGGATCAAAGTTATTTTTTACACAGCGTGCCCCCCGCCGCGCTCGCGAAAACCTTGTTCCCCCTGGGAGGCCTGCGCAAGATCGAAGTGCGCCGGATGGCGCATGCTGCGGGGTTGCCGGTATTCGACAAGCCCGACAGCACGGGCATTTGCTTCATCGGCGAACGCCCCTTCCAGGAATTCTTGAGCCGGCATCTGCGAACCGATCCCGGGCCCATTGAAACCGCCGACGGGCAGGTGATCGGCGAGCATCGAGGACTGGCCCTATACACGTTGGGACAGCGCGGGGGGCTGGGCGTGGGCGGACGCGCCGGCGCGGAGTCCGCGCCTTGGTATGTGGCGGAAAAGATTGCCGCGCGCAACGCACTGGTCGTGGTTCAGGATCAAGACCATCCCTTGCTGCTCTCCGATTCCTTCGAGGTTGAGCAGGTGCATTGGATGAATCCCGATGACGCCACTGCCGTGGCGGCCACTGCCGTGACGATCGAGTGCAGCGTCAAAACCCGCTATCGGCAAAAGGATCTCGCTTGTGCCGTGAGTCGCGGCGCTCGAGGCGAGACGCGGGTGAACTTGCAAGATCCGGCCCGGGCGGTCACGCCCGGCCAGTGCGCGGTGTTCTATTCGGGCGAGCGCTGTCTGGGCGGCGGTGTCATTGCGCAGCGCTTCAATTCTAGGCACGCAAGCGGGCTTGAACCCGCGGTGCGCGGAATCACTTATAATTCTCTTTTTTCGGCGGAGGGATCATGACGGACAGCTTCAATGCACGGACGACGCTCAAGGTGGGCGCGCAGCAATACGACATTTTGAGTCTCGCGTCACTGAAGTCGCATAACGTAGAACGCCTACCCTTCTCCCTCAAAATTCTCTTGGAAAATCTGCTGCGCTTCGAAGACGGCGTCAATGTCACCAAGGGCGATATCGAGGCGCTCTTGAAGTGGGTTCCGAAAGGAATTCCGAGCCATGAGATCGCCTTTACGCCGGCGCGCGTCATCATGCAGGACTTCACCGGCGTTCCCTGCATCGTCGATCTCGCTGCGATGCGCGAGGCTATCGTCAAGCTGGGCGGCGATCCGCAGAAGGTAAACCCGCTGGCGCCCGCCGAATTGGTGATCGATCATTCGGTGCAGGTCGACGAATACGGCGCTGCCAATTCGCTGCAGCATAACAACGAGATTGAATTCCAGCGCAACGGCGAGCGCTACATGTTTCTTCGCTGGGGCCAAACGGCGTTCAGCAACTTCAAAGTGGTGCCGCCAAATACCGGCATCGTTCATCAAGTCAACATCGAACGGCTGGCTCGAGTGGTATTCGCCGACGGCGAAGGGTCCAAACAAGCAGCCTATCCGGATACCTTGGTCGGAACGGACTCGCACACCACCATGGTCAATGGTTTGGGCGTATTGGGATGGGGCGTCGGCGGCATCGAGGCGGAAGCCGCCATGCTGGGCCAGCCGGTGACCATGCTGATTCCGCAGGTGATCGGCTTCAAGCTTTCAGGCAGCCTGCCGCCGGGCACGACTGCGACCGATCTGGTGCTCACGGTCACCGAAGCTCTGCGCAAGAAGGGCGTGGTCGATAAATTCGTCGAATTCTTCGGCGACGGCCTGAAGGGTCTACCGTTGGCCGACCGCGCCACCATTGCCAACATGTCGCCGGAATTCGGTTCGACCTGCGCCATTTTTCCGATCGACGAGGAGACCATTCGCTATCTGGAGCTCACGGGCCGTCCCGCCGAACAGATTGCGCTGGTCGAGGCCTACGCGAAGGCGCAAGGGCTCTGGCGGATTCAAGGCGCGCCCGCGGCGGACTACACGGATGTGGTGGAACTGGATCTGTCCACGGTTGAGCCCTCGCTTGCGGGCCCCAAGCGTCCCCAAGACCGGGTCCCGCTGCACAACGCCAAAAGCATCTACCAGAGCAGCGTCAAGAAGATGGCGGAGGAGCGCGCGCAGAAAAACCCCAAGGCCACCGGTAACGCCACGGCTCGCATCGGCGGCAACAGCTTCGACGTGAAGGATGGCGCGGTGCTGATTGCGGCGATCACCAGCTGCACCAACACATCGAATCCCGCCGTCCTGGTGGCCGCCGGTCTGCTGGCACGCAACGCGCTCAAGCGGGGGCTCGCTTCGAAGCCATGGGTAAAAACCTCCCTGGCGCCGGGTTCCCGGGTGGTCACCGACTACCTGACCAAGGCAGGATTGCTCAAGGACTTGGAAGGCCTCGGTTTCTACACCGTGGGCTACGGCTGTACGACGTGCATAGGCAATTCAGGTCCATTGAAGCCGGAGATTTCCGAAGCGGTGAGAATCGGCGACGTGGTCGCCTGCTCAGTGCTGTCCGGCAATCGCAATTTCGAGGGCCGAGTGCATCCTGAGATCAAGATGAACTTCCTGGCATCGCCGCCGCTGGTGGTCGCATACGCGCTCGCGGGAAACCTCGAGATCGACCTCACCACCGAGCCCCTGGGCAACGACAAAAACGGCAAGCCGGTGTACCTCAAGGACATCTGGCCGAGCGCCGCCGAGGTCGCGCAGGCGGTAGCCGCCTCCGTCGATTCGGCCATGTTCACCAAGGGCTACGCCGACGTATTCAAGGGCGACGAGCACTGGCGTGGGATCAAGACGCCTGAGGGGAAGATCTACTCCTGGG